>JADGPL010000008.1 GCA_017882455.1 Solirubrobacteraceae bacterium
CCAGAGGCGCTCATCGCCCTCGCCAAGCTCAGACTCTCCGGCCTCTGCCCACCACTCCCCGGACGCATCACATGACCCACGGAAACGTCAGGAGAGTCCGAAAAGCGCACCGGAGTCCCGTTCTCGGGTAGCTCTCGACTCATTGATGGTCTCAACTGTCTGAAAGGGGAGGCGCAGGCGCTCCAGGTGCTCGGACTTGCCGTCCCACTCAAGGCGGACGGTCATCGCGAGCACCGTCGGCCGGAAGCAAATGGCGAGGTGTGCGGTGGCGTCGACATGGAGCGACATCATGACCAGTCGTCCGGTCGTCGCGGCCGGTCGCCATCGTTCGGTCATCTGGAAGAAGCGCCCCCGGCCACGAGCGCGCTCGGTGCACCTCGCTGCCAGCCGGGAGGGCAGACCACGGAGCCCGCGGCAGGTGACGTAATCGGTGGCGAACCGCGGCTCATCCGCTTGTCGATTTCCGGCGGCACCCCACCGCGAAGCACGTGCCTTACGAGCGCGCGGATGACGCCAGTTGGTACCCACGAGTGGTACCCACGGGATGCCTTACGATCTGTGGCTGGGTCCGGAAATAACAAAACCCCCGGAAATCCGGGGGTTTTGCCTGAAGCGGATGAAGGGATTCGAACCCTCGACCTTCGCCATGGCAAGGCGACGCTCTAGCCAGCTGAGCTACATCCGCAAGGCTCGGTCATTCTAGCCCTCGCCGCGGGAAAGCGTCCAGGCGCGCAACCAGGTGTTCAGGCTGGACGCCGGGCGCGTACCTGGTAGACGGCCGTGAGCGCTGTCGTGAAGCCGTGTCGGGCGGCCCGCAGGTACAGCCGCCACACGCGCGTGCGCTGCACCCCGGCGAGCGCCTCGGCCTCCCCGATGTGCTCGTCGAGCCGGCGCGCCCAGTGGCGCAGCGTCTCTGCGTAGTCCTCGCGAAAGCCCTCCACGTGCTCGGTGTGAAAGCCCGCACGCTCGAGCGCCAGCTGGATGCGCGAGAGCGGCAGGGGCTCGCCGTCCGGGAACACGTAGCGCGTCGAGAAGAGGTCCTCCAGCGGTTCCGCGTCTGGATCGAGCGCCGCGATCGCGTGGTTGAGCAGGAGCCCGCCCGGGCGCAGCAGCCCGAGGAGCGTTCCTGCGTAGACGTCGATCTGGCTGTCCCCCACGTGCTCGGCCATGCCGATCGATGCGATCGCATCGAAGGAGGCCCGCGGCAGGGCGCGATAGTCGGACACACGGATCTCCACGCTGTCGCTGAGGCCGGCCTCCTCCACACGCCGGCGTGCGAGCGCCGCCTGCTGCTCTGAAAGCGTGATGCCGAGGACGCTCACGCCGTGCTCGCGCGCAACGTGGATGGCGAAGCTCCCCCAGCCGCAGCCGACGTCCAGCACGCGCATCCCCGGCTCGAGCTCGAGCTTGCCTGCGATCAGCTCGAGTTTCGCCCGCTGGGCCTCCTCGAGCGTCTTTGCGCCGCGCGAGAAGATCGCGCAGCTGTAGGTCATCGACTCATCGAGGAACAGCGCGAAGAACTCGTTGCCGACGTCATAGTGGTAGCGGACCGCCGCCGCGTCGCGCTCGGCGCTGTGGCGCTCCCCGCGCAGGATCAGCTCCAGGCCGGGGCGCTTGGGCAGGCCGCCAGGCGCGGCCGCCGCGGCGATCGCCAGCCCCAGGCGCGCACGGTCGCCCAGGCCCAGCGCGGGCGGCTCCCATTCGTCGACCACCACGAAGGCCCCGTCGAGATCGTCCACGGCCAGCGAGCCGTCCACGTAGGCACGCCCCAGACCGAGCGTGCCAGGCGCGGCGAGGAAGTGCGCGAGCGCCGTCGGCTTGCGGATGTAGAAGGTCGGGGCGCCCTCCTCGGTCGCCGCGGCGACGTTGCCGTCCCAGAAGCGCACCTGGAAGGGCCGCGAGGGGAACACCCGTTGCAGCTCGCGACTGAGGGGGGAGCTGGCGCGAATCAGGGCCACGCGCCCACCATCGCAGATGAGCGCTGAGGCTTTAAGCGCTCAACCCTTGAAGGTCGAGCGGCCCGCATCCCCGAACGGCTCGTCGCGCTCGCGCACGGCCTCACGGAAGCCCACCTCGGCGGCGCACTGCTGAAAGCCGTACCCCTCGGCCGTGTGGCGCGTGATCCCGTCGAAGACCGTCCCCAGCACCTGGGTTGCGTGCAGGCCCTGGGCGTAGAGCGTCTGGTTGACGAGCAGCTTCATCAGCATCAGCTGGTTGACGGGCATGCGCGCGATCCGCTCCACGAGCACCTCCGTGCGCTCCACCAGCCGCTCGGCCGGCGGAGCCTCGATCGCGAGGCCCCAATCGAGCGCCTCGCTGCCCGACAGCGAGTCGCCGGTGAAGAGCAGCCGCTTGGCCCGCTGCGCTCCGATCCGGTGCGCCCACAGGGCCGTCGTCGGCGAGCCCCACACACGCGCCGGCGGATAGCCGATCTTGGCCTCCGCGGCGATAACCAGCAGATCAGAGCAGAGCGCCATGTCGGTGCCGCCCGCCACGCAGAACCCGTGCACCATGCACACCACCGGCTTGCCGCAGTGAAACAGGCTCATGAACGCCCTGACGTTGCGGCTCATCATCGCGTAGTCGATCGTCGGATCCCAGGGGCCGCGGGGATCGTGGTTGGCGGCGATCACCGCGGGGTCCAACGGCGAGCCCGCGGGCGGCCGCTGTCGCTGCTCAGCACCCGCCGCCACGCCCATCCCCTCGGCGCTCTCCACCAGGTCATAGCCACCGCAGAATCCCGGACCCGCACCGGCCAGCAGCAGCACGTGCACGGCCGGATCGAGGTCCGCCCGCTCCACACAGGCCACCAGCTCGCTCAGCAGCTGGGGCGTGATCCCATTGCCCCGCTCTGGACGATCGAGCGTGATCCGCGCCACCCTGTCGGCAACCTCGTAGCGAACCACCGCGCGCTCGCTCATCGCGGCCACTCTACAGCCGTGTGGGCAGCCCGCGTCGGTGACATACTCCGCCGATGCCAAGCGATCACGCCCTCTCGCGCCTGTCGATGTCGATGCCCGCCGGGATGCTGCGCACGCTCGGCAAGCTCAACGTTCCGATCTACCGCCTCACCCGCGGACGCCTGATGGGCACGGTGGGCAAAGCCCCCGTGCTGCTGCTCACCTCCACCGGTCGGCGCTCGGGCCAGCCACGCACGGCTCCCGTCCTGTTCCTGGCCGACGGCGAGCGCGTGATCGTGATCGGCTCGAACGCCGGCAACGCCAAAGCGCCGGCCTGGTCGCACAACCTCAAGGCCAACCCCGATGCCGAGGTGCAGATCCGCGGCGAGCGCCGCCCGGTGCGCGCCCGCGTCGCCGAGGGGGACGAGCGCGCGCAGCTCTGGCGCAAGATGAACGAGCAGTACGCCGGCTTCGACGCCTACGACGAGCGCACCTCGCGCGACATCGCCGTGTTCGTGCTCGAGCGCCGTTAGCTGCTAGAGGCGCTCGCGCCGTCGCCGCCTGCGCCGTCCGATCACGACGGAGGCGACGCACCCGAGCAGAAGCAGAACGGCGATGACGGCGGCGATGGCAAGGCCGGGGGTGGCGATCAGCAGCACGATCGCAGCGAACACTCCCACCCCCACATCGAGCCGAAACAGGCGCCGCCGGCGGTTGGCCGCGCGGCGGCGAGCCTGCAGGCGGGAGATGTCACGCGGCGGCCGCGGCGCCCTGGGCTCGGAGGGGCGACGCTGGGAGGGGCGGGTGGCGCTCATTGCTTTATCCGGCGAAAGATCGGGCGGGGAAGCATCCTCATGAACAGCATAGGCAGGCGCAGTGCGCGCGGAGCCCACACCGTGTGCGCACCGCTCTCGAGACCCCCGCGCACCACCTCCGCCACAGCCTCCGGCGTCGTCGCAAGCGGCGCCGGCGCGAGGCCGCTGGTCATCCGTGTGCGCACGAACCCGGGACGCACCACCAGCACACGCACGCCCGTCCCCTGCAGATCGTCCCCAAGGCCCTGGGCGAGCGAGTCCAGGGCGGCCTTGGAGGCTCCATAGACGGCATTGGCGCGCCGGGGGCGCTCTGCGGCCACGGAGGAGAGCACGACCAGAGCTCCCCCGCCGCCCTCGCGAAGGCGCCGGGCAGCGTGCATCAGCAGCGAGCCGGCGCCCACCACGTTCACCTGCAACAGCTCCACCGCCGCCGCGACGTCGCTGGGCAGACCGCCCCGCTCGCCCAGCATGCCAACCGCGAGGATCACGATCTCGCCTCCCCCCAGCTCCTCGAACGCCCGCCCGATCACCTCCTCGTGACGTTGCGTGTCGAGCGCGTCGAGCTCCAGCTCGATCACTCGCCCCACGCCCTGAGCGCGCAGCTTCTCGCCTGCAAGGCCCAGGGCCTCCCGATCGCGGCCGAGGAGGGCTACCTCACGCGGTTCCCGTGACTGCAGCTCGCGCACGCACGCCAGCGCGATCTCCGAGGTTCCGCCGAGCACGATCACACGCCGCCCGGCCGATCCCGCGCTGGAGCCGCTCATTCGCCTGCCCCGCACAGTCCGAGGCGTCGCGCCAGGTCGGAGCGCAGCAGGCCCTCGGGGTCGATTTGAGCCTGCTGCTCGCGAAAGCGATCGAGCTGCGGATACATGGCCTCTATCGCGTCCCCGCGCATGCGGCTGTCCTTGGTCAGGTAGACGCGCCCGCCGCTGCCCGCCACGATCTCGTCGAGATCCCGCAACGCCGCTCCCAGCCCCGGCGCCGAGGCCGGGATGTCGATCGCGAGCGTCCAGCCCTCGAGCGGGAACGACAGCGCTCCGCCGAATGCCGCGCCGAAGCGCTTGAAGACCGCCAGGTACACCGGCACCTTCCGCTCGGCAATGAGCGCGAAGCAGCGCTCCAGCGCCCCCTCCCGACCGGATGGGATCACGAACTGGTACTGCACCAGCCCGGACGCTCCGTAGAGGCGATTCCACTCACCGAGGACGTCCAGCGGAAAGAAGTACGGGGCGAGCGCCAGTGGGCGCCCGCGCTCGCGCCTGGGCGCCGCCCACCAGTGCAGCGCGTTGAACATGCGCACGCTCGAGGGCCGCAGCAGCGCTCCTGGAAATGCGCGCGGAACATCGGCCAGCGGCGGTCGCGACAGCGCCCCTGGGTAGGACCCCGCGACGCCCCGTCGTCCCCGTGCAGGCCGTGGGGCGTCGCCTGGCGCCAGCGGGTCTGCGCGACTGACGATCGCCCGGCCCATCTTCGCGCCCGGGGCGAGCAGGTCGAGCCAAGCCACCGAGTAGCGATGGCGCTCGTGTCCGCTCAACAGCTCGAGCGTCTCGACCAGGCCGTTGGTCCGGTCGAGATCGCCGGTCACCCAGGGGCTGGACAGCGGCTCGGCGCGGACCGTCGCCTCGACCACGACGCCCGTGAGCCCCATGCCGCCGAGCGTCCCATAGAAGAGATCCGCGTCGCTCTCGGGGGTCAGCTCGAGGATCTCACCGCCGGGGGTGCAGAGCGTGAGCGCCGTCACGTGGCGCGCGAAGGCGCCGTCGCAGTGATGGTTCTTGCCGTGGATGTCGCTCGCGATCGCCCCCCCCAGGGTCACGTGGCGCGTTCCCGGAACCACCGGCAGGGTAAGCCCGTGGGCGGACAGGCGCGCCATCAGCTGCCCCACCGTCGCGCCGGCCTCGGCTGTGACGAGCATCCGCTGCGGATCGATCGAGAGGACCCGGTTCAGACCCGTCATGTCGAGCACGTCCCCCCCCTGGCTCTGGGCTGCGTCGCCATAGCTGCGACCGGCGCCCCGCGCGATCGCGTGCCTACCCGAGCGGGCGCTCGAAGCCAGAGCGTCCACGACCTCCGCCGCCCCGCGCGGGCGCCTCACCGCGCAGCGGCTCCACGAGCTTCTCCCCCATCCCGACAGCGAGCGCTCGACCGCGGGCGCGATCGCGGGCGGGGCGCTCAGCTCAGTGACCGACATAGACGCCGCCGAGGAACAGGACGCCCCACGTCACGCTGAGCGCCAGCAGCGTGCGATCGCGGAGGATCAGCTCCTCCGGCGCCTGACCGGCCCCCGCCGCGATCAAGGACGCGTAGCGGCCGAGCCACAGCAGAAACGGGAGGATCGAGAGTCCGTACCAGAGGAGATGCGACGGACGCGTGAACGCCCAGCCCGTGTACGCCACTCCCGCCGTGGCAGCGGTGACGAGCAACACCAGGCGCAGGCCCGGGAGCGAGTAGCGGCGGAGCGTCGCGCGGATCGGCGCCGTCCCGGCGTGCTCGCGCAGCTCCGCGTAGCGCTTGGCGGCGACCAGATATACGGCACAGCACGCAGTCACGATGACAAACCAGCGAGACAGATAGATGTCAGTGGCCACGCCGCCGGCGAATGCCCGCAACACGAAGCCCGCCGCGATCGCAAGGATGTCGAGGATGAACACCCTTCGCAGCAGCAGCGAGTAGCTGGCGGTCAGCGCCAGATAGCCGCACGCGATCGCCCCGAGCGCCGGCCTGATCGCGCTCGCCGCGCCGATGCCCACCAATGCCAGCCCTCCCGCCCACGCGAGCGCCGCCCGGGGAGTGAGCTGGCCCGCGGCGACCGGGCGCAGACGCTTGCGCGGGTGCACCCTGTCCTGCTCGCGGTCGCGTACGTCGTTGACCAGGTAGGTGGCGCTCGACAGCAGGCACAGGATCACGAAGGCTCCAGCGACCTGGGCGGCCACCAGCGGCCTGTCGATCAAACCGGCGGCGCAGGGGGCCGCGAGCACGAGCAGGTTCTTGCTCCACTGCCGCGGACGGCACGCGCGCAGCAGCACAGCTGCCCGCGCATCCGACACGCGCGGGGAAGGGGGAACCTCATGCGCAGCGCCCAGCTGGGGATGCGCCACGCGACGCAGGGCGAGCTGCTCGTCGTTTGCTACTGCCTCGAGTGGGCTGATGTTGAACCTCCGAGCGGTGAGTCGATGAGGAGTTGACGATACTGTGAGGCCCCCCCGACTCACGCGAGGCAGGATTCCACACCGGCGTCCATTCTCATGTCGGTCAGGCCGCATAACCGGTGAGAGTGTTCTTAGTGAGAATACGCTCAGTCTCCTCCTCTGACGCCGTGAGCCGGCGAGCGGCTGCCTAGGCTATAGACATGGAGCTCGGCGCCGCGACACGCCCGCAGCTCGGTCACCGCAGCCGACGCCCCGATCGCCACCGCCCCGTCAGCGGGGCCGCTCGCGTGCGCCGCATCGCCGCGGTCGCCGCGGTCGTGCTCCTGATCCCCTCCGCGCTCTCCTACATCGGCGCGATGACCCAGGCGTCGAACTCCAGCATGGGGATCCGCACGGTCGAGTGGCTGCGCGACAACGGCGCCGCCGGACTGGTCGCGAGCGTGGAGTCCATCTACTACAGCTTGACCGCCCCGAGCAAGGGCGGCCCCACCCTGCGCGCGCTGCCCAAAGTGGGATACGGGGGCACGGGCTCGGGCGCTGGGAAGCTGGCCCGCGAATATCGCCCGTCCCGGGTGCCCGCGCTGCTCCAACCCGCTCTTCCGGGCGAGGGGGTCTGGCATGCGACCCGGCCCGGACTCGAAGCCAACCCTCCGGTCCTGCTCACCACCATCCGCAACCAGCCCGAATACCCGCGCGTGCTGGCCGGGCTGGCGTGGATCGACACCAAGCGCACGCTCGTCTCGCTGCACCCTGGTCGTCTCGAGCCCAACGTCAGCCTCCCCCGCGGCACGATGGACGTTCCCAGCGAAGCCCGTTCGAAGCTGCTCGCCACGTTCAACAGCGGCTTCAAGCTGAGCGACGCCAAAGGCGGCTTCGCGGTCAAAGGCCACACCTACGCGACGATGCGCAACGGCCAGGGCACGCTCGTCGGATATGCCAACGGAAGCGTGGACGTCCTCGACTGGAACAACGGCACGACCGTGCCCGCCGGGGTCAGCTTCGCTCGCCAGAACCTGCCGCTGATCGTGGACGAAGGCAAGCTCAACCCCAACCTCTCAAACGGCGCCGAATGGGGCGCCACCGTCGGCAACGCCATCCTCGTGTGGCGCTCGGGGATCGGCGTGGACAGCCGCGGCAACCTGATCTATGCGGCCGGTGAAGATCAGACCGTCACGAGCCTCGCGCGAACCCTGATCCGGGCCGGAGCCGTGCGCGCGATGGAGCTCGACATCAACTCCTACTGGGTCAGCTTCATCACCTACGGCGCGCCAGGAGCGCTCGAACCGAAGAACCTGCTGCCGGGAATGGAACGCTCGGACCTGCGCTACCTGGAACCGGACGATCGCGACTTCCTGACCGTCTACTCGCGCTGAGCCGAAGCGGGCCGCCCATCGGCTAGCCTGGACTCATGCGCTTCTTCGCCAGGGACAAGATGGCGATGGTCGAGCCGGACACCGCGCTTCCAGGGAGATCTGAGGAGCTTCGCGTCCCCGAGCGCCACGAGGTGCTCGGCACGCCGCTGAGGGGGCCCTTCCCCCCCGGCGTGGAGACGGCGATCTTCGGGATGGGCTGCTTCTGGGGCGCCGAGCGGATCTTCTGGCAGGCAGACGGGGTCTACACGACCGCGGTCGGCTATGCCGGCGGCGTGACCCCGAACCCGACCTACGAGGAGACCTGCAGCGGGATGACCGGACACTCCGAGGTCGTGCTCGTCGCATTCGACACCGCCAAGACCAGCTACCAGGAGATGCTGAGGCTCTTCTGGGAGGGGCACGACCCCACGCAGGGCATGCGCCAGGGCAACGACGCCGGCACCCAGTACCGCTCGCTGCTGATGTGGAACGGCGAGTCCCAGCGCGCCGCCGCCGAGGCCTCACGCGAGGCCTACCAGCAGATGCTCACGGCGGCCGGACACGGGACGATCACGACCGAGTTCGTCGAGCAGACCCCAGAGCGTCCGTTCTACTACGCCGAGGACTACCACCAGCAGTACCTGGCCAAGAGTCCGGGTGGCTACTGCGGCCTCGGCGGCACCGGCGTCGCCTGCCCCATCGGCGTCGCGCTCTAGCTGCGCCAACCCCGGGCCCCGCCTCACCCACCGCGTAGCCGCGCGGCCCGTACACGACAACGACCCCGCCTGAGCGGGGCCGCAGCCGATCGACCTGTCCAAGGTCTTCCTCCAGGCCCGGGCGCGTCCGTGGGGAGGTCGCGCCCGGGCTGGAAGTCGTGCAGGTGCGCCTTGCCTACGCCCCTGCCCCCGCCGGAACCGCCCCGCCACCGCCTGGCTGCCAGGCGGGCGCGTGCGGCCCTCCGAGTGTCGGCACATCCGAGGGGTAGACCTCGTTGCCGTGGATCGCGTGATCGCCGATCTCCAGCTCCTCGTCGGAGAGACGAAGCGGCACGAAGATCCCGACCAGCTTCAGCAGGATGAACGTCATCACGCCCGAGAAGACGATCACCCACGCACCGGCCTCGGCCTGCCAGCGCAACAGCGTCCAGCTGCCGTGGATCACGCCCTGTTTGCCGGGCAGGTTGCCCGCGCCGCCGCCAGCGCCGATGTACTCGATCACCTTGGCGTTGGCGAACACCCCGACCAGCAGACCGCCCACAAGGCCTGCAAGCCCGTGCGTATAGATCACCCCCAGCGTGTCATCCACGCTTCGGAACACCGGCGCCCGACTGAGGAACCTGATGCCCATCCACACGAGCGTGGACGCGATGATGCCGACCGCGATCGCCGACCAGCCGGTGATGAAGCCGGCGGAGGGAGTGATCGCGACCAGCCCGGTGATCATTCCGTTGACCGAGCCGATCAGTGATGGCTTGTCCCGGAAGATGTAGTCCCACGCGATCCACACGAGCATCGCCACCGCGGTGCAGACGTTCGTGTTGACCACCGCAGCCGAAGCGTTGGCGCCCGCGTAGTAGGAGTCTCCACCGTTGAAGCCGTTCCAACCGAGCCACAGAAGCCCAGCTCCCGCCGCGACCATCAGCAGGTTGTTCGGAGCGTCTATCTCGCGATCTCGTTGCAGCCTCGGTCCGATCACCGCCGCCGCCACGAAGCCGGAGATGCCGGCCGCGAGATGGATGACGTACCCACCCGAGTAGTCCAGCGCGCCGTGGAAGGCGAAGTAGCCGCCACCCCACAGCAGGAAGGCGTTGACCGTGTAGACGAACGTGATCCACAGGAGCACGAACGGGATCCAGGCCTTGAAGTTGATTCGGCCCAGCACCGATCCGAGCATCAGGATCGGCGTGATCCCGGCGAACACGAACTGGAAGTACACCAGCGAGGCCTCCGGGAAGTGGAACGGCGGTCCTTCCGTGATCGACGGGATGATCGCCTGGCCCTCCTCGGCCCCCTGCGAGAGCACCGTGCCCGACTTGCCCCACATGCTGGCGAAGAAGCCGTGTCCGCTGCCTATCGGGCTGCCGAAGCCCATCTTGAACGCCCACAGCACCCAAGCAACCAGGACGAGGGAGAATGCAACGAAAGTGAGCATCATGCTGTTGACCGACCAGCGCTTCTGCATGACGCCGCCGTACAGGACCGCAAGGCCCGGCAGGCTCATCAGCCCGACGAAGGTCGCAGCGGTCATCTGCCACGCGTTGTCACCTGCGTTAAGCCAACTTGGATATGCCAGCCAGGACATGGGCCTCCATTTCCTACGATCGGGAAGGTGGACGGCCACCCCGTGAGGGCGGTCGCCGCGCACCAATGACAGTCCGCGTATGAAATCCGCCATGCAGGAAGCGGGGTAGGGCCATCCTGGCCAACACTTGCGCCAGGGGTTTCGACATTTGTCTAGACGCTCAGCTGGGGACGCTCAGCTGGGCGGGCGATACGGGAAGCCCGCGCGCTCGCAGGCGGGCCGAAGCTGCTCGCCGAGATGGGGGAATCGCCCCGAGGCACAGATGCGCCTGGCCTGCGCCCCGCACCCGTGCAGCTCCGCGCCACCGAGAGTGCTGGCGAAGGTGACGCTGACGCAGTCCGCCCGCGCGGGCGAGCCGCTCGTGAGCGCATAGGCCCCGAGCCCGACGAGCGCCAGCACGAGGCAGCCGATGACCACCGCCACCGCGGTCTTCTCGCGTCGCCCCCAGCGCAGCGGTTCGGACAGCCGCCGAGACTGTTCCTGCATCACCATGCCTGCAGAGGCTACTGCGAAGCTGCGGGGGCGGCGTCGCCCGAGACCGTCTCAGGCGAGTCGGCCCCGTCGCCACCGGCCGAGCCCGACGGCGCGGCCGGCTGCGAGCCCGCAGGCGCGGCCGGCTCGAAGGCGAGCGCGGCCGAGTTGATGCAGTAGCGCTGGCCGTCCGGACCGGGCCCGTCGTCGAAGACGTGTCCCAGGTGCCCGCCGCAGGTGCGGCACAGCACCTCCGTGCGGCGCATGAAAAGGCTGTTGTCCGGACGCAGCTCGACCGCCTCGGCGACCGCCGGCTCGGTGAAGCTCGGCCAGCCCGTGCCCGAGTCGAACTTGGTGTCCGCGCTGAACAGGACCGCCGTGCAGGCCGCGCAGCGGTAGTCCCCGGAGTCCTTGTTGTAGACGTAGTCCCCCGTGAAGGGCGGCTCGGTTCCAGCCTTGCGCAAGACGTCGTATTGAGCCGGGGTGAGCTGCTCGCGCCACTCCTGCTCGGACTTGAGCACCTTGGGCTCGTTCGCGGACATGCACAAGTTCTAGCAGCGCGTCGCGATCCCCAGGAGCCGGGACCTCGGCGCTCTTCACGCCGCGCCGGCAGGCCGGGCGCAGGCCGGGCGCTCACTGCGAACGCTGCTATTTTCATCCTTACGTTCACGTCAGTTTCGAGCACCACGCACCTGGGAGCACGATGAGCATCACGGCCCGTACTCAGAGCACACCCGACGAGCGCTCCAGCGGACGCTTCGGGGTGGCCGCCGGACACGAGCACTACAAGTGGTGGGCGCTGTCATGCACGAGCCTGGGGATGCTGCTCGCGGCCACCAACTCCGGGACGCTGATCATCGCGCTGCCCGATCTCGAGCGCTCGCTGCACACGAGCCTGCTCGCGCTCGTGTGGGTGATCCTCGCCTACCTGATCGCCGCCACGGTGCTCGTGCTGATGGCCGGGCGCCTCAGCGATCTGTTCGGGCGAAAGCGCGCCTACGTGGGCGGCTTCATCGTCTTTGCGCTGGCCTCGCTCGGCGCCGGCTTCTCCTCGGGCTCGACCGTCCTGATCGTCTGGCGGGTCCTGCAGGGGACCGGCTCGGCCTTCCTGTTCGCCAACGCGGCCGCGCTCGTCACCGACGCCTTCCCACGTGAGCAGCTCGGTCTCGCGATGGGCGCCAACACGATGGTCGCCGCGATCGGCCTGGTGCTCGGACCGGTCCTCGGCGGCGCCCTCGTGGCGATCTCCTGGCACTGGGTCTTCTGGTTCAACGTGCCCTTCGCCCTCGCCGGTGCCGCCTGGGGCGCGCTGGTCCTGCGCGAGCTCGCCAAACCGGACTCCGTTCGCGGCTATGACGTCCTCGGGACGAGCACCTTCGTGGTGGGCCTGACCGGGTTGGTGCTCGGCGTCTCCCGCGGCGGGCTGAGCGGCTGGAACGACTCGATCGTGATCGCCGGCCTGGCGGCGGCCGCCGTGCTGCTGCCCCTGTGGGTCCTGATCGAGCGCCGCTCACGCGCCCCCATGCTCGATCTCGGCCTCTTCCGCAACCGCCTGTTCGCGGCTGCCAGCGCCGCCGCCTTCATCAACGGCCTCGCCCGCTTCGCGCTGATGTTCCTGTTCGTCTTCTACTACCAGGGCGCCCAGGGCAACTCGCCGATCACGGCCGGCATCAAGCTGATCCCGCTCGCCCTCGGCATGCTCATCGCCTCCCCCATCGCCGGCGTCTACGCGGACCGTCACGGCTCGCGCGCGCTGGCCGCCATCGGCATGCTCGTGAGCGCCGTCGGCCTCGCTGCCATGACGACGCTCCAGGTCCACACCGCCTACTGGCAGAGCGCGCTGTGGCTGCTGTTCGTGGGGGTCGGCTCGGGCATGTTCAACAGCCCCAACACCGCCGCGATGATGGGCGTCGTGCCCGCCCACCGGCGCGGGATCGCCGCCGGAGCGAGAACCCTGCTGCAGAACACCGGAGCCGTGCTGTCGATCGCCTTCGTGATGGCCGTCGTGACCTCGGCGGTCCCGCAGGCGACCCTCTTCGCGATCTTCTCGGGCGTGACCGCGGGCCTCTCCCCGGAGAAGCTGGCGCCGTTCATCGCCAACATGCACGTGGCCCTGTGGGTGCTCGCCGCCGTCTCCTTCCTGGGAATGTTCGTGTGCATGCTGCGTCCCGCCCATGTCCATGCCGGGGACGCCGCCGAGGAGCCCGAGCCGGGAGGCTCGAGCCCGCAGATTCGCGCGCACGCGCAGCGCAACGGCTCCACACCCGCCTCGATCCCCGCGAGCACGCGGTGAGCGCCCCCGCCCCCACCGGCTCCCCGACGCGCTCACGGCGCACCAAGCCCGACGGGGGCGACCCGCACGCGCAGAGCCTGCGCATAGGCGATGTCGCGCGCCTAGTGCAGACGACCCCGAGGACGATCCGCTACTACGAGGAGATCGGCCTGCTGCCCGAGGCGCCCGCACGCCCGTCCGGGCGTCACCGCCTCTACACGCCCGCGGAGGTCGAGCGGCTGCGCGAGGTCATGCGCCTGAAGAACCTGCTGGGCGTCTCGCTCGAGGAGCTGAAGACGCTGCTCACCGCCGAGGAGGCCCGCGCGGAGGTTCGCGCCCAGCTGAGTCGCGAGGACGTGGTGGGCGAGCGCCGCCTCGAGCTCCTGCACGAGGCCCTCGGCCACATCGATCGCCAGCTCGAGCTCGTACGCCACCGCGCCGCCGAGCTGACCAAGCTCGAGCACGAGCTGTGCGAGACGCGCAAGCGCGTGCGCCGCAAGATCCGCGAGTACCACGACGCAGAGGAGCGGGCAGCGAGATGACCAGAACCGAGGTCGAGCCGAGCCCCGAGGGCGTGCCGGGAGCGTTGAGCGACCCCACGAGCGTCCTCGCCGAAGAGCTCACCTACGCCGGCGCCGACGGCGTCCAGGTCAACGGCTATCTCGCCCGTCCCGCCGCGTCCGAGGGGGCGCTGCCGGGGATGATCGTGATCCACGAGGCCGGCGGGTGCAACGATCACATCCGCGACGTGAGCAACCGCTTCGCGGCCCTCGGCTATGTGACGCTCGGCGTCGATCTCTACACCCGCGAAGGCGGTCCTCCGCCGATGGACGACCTGCAGGCGATGATGGCGCGGCTGTTCTCGATGTCAGACGCGGTCGTGCTCGGAGACCTGGAGGGCGCGGCCGACCATCTGCGCTCGCGCGCAGACGTGAGCGGCAAGGTGGGCTGCATCGGCTTCTGCATGGGCGGGCGCTACACGCTGCTCCTCGCCACGGCCAGCGACCGCCTGGACGCGGCCGTGGACTGCTGGGGAGGCTTCATCGACCGCGCCACCCCCGACGAGCGCTCCACCCCCCCGCGCCCCACCCCTCCGCTCGAGCTCGCCGAGAAGCTGCACTGCCCGCTGCTCGCGGCCGTCGGCGCCGAGGACACCAATCCCTCGCCCGAGCTCGGCGCGCAGCTGCGCGAGCGCGCGCGGGCCAGCGGGCAGGAGGTCGAGGTCGACGTCTACGAGGACGCCGGCCACGCCTTCTTCGCCGACTACCGCCCGACCTACCGCCCCGCCGCCGCCGCCAGGCTGTGGGAGCGGATCGTCCCGTTCCTGGCAGGTCACCTGCAAAGCGAGGCGTGAGCGTGGAGAGCAAGTGGTGGACCCTGATCGCCGTCTCGGTGGCGATCTTCATGCTGCTCCTCGACATCACCGTGGTGAACGTGGCGCTGCCCGACATCCAGCGGGCGCTCCACTCCTCCTTCTCGGACCTGCAGTGGGTGGTCAACGCCTATGCCCTGACGCTCGCCGCCTTCCTGCTCACCTCGGGCGCGATCTCGGATCTGGTCGGGCGCAAGCGCGTGTTCATCGCCGGGCTGTTCGTGTTCACGGGCGCCTCGGCCGTGTGCGGCCTGTCGAGCTCTCCGCTGATGCTGAACCTCGCGCGCGCCGTGCAGGGCACCGGCGGCGCGATGATGTTCGCGACCTCCCTGGCGCTGATCGCCCAGGCCTTCCATGGCAGAGAGCGCGGCACCGCCTTCGGCGTCTTCGGCGCCGTCACCGGGGCGGCCGTCGCGGTGGGGCCGGTGCTCGGCGGGATCATCACCTCGGGGATCGGCTGGAAGTGGATCTTCTTCGTCAACGTCCCGATCGGCGCAGCGGCCGTGTTCATCGCCTTCACCCAGGTCGCCGACTCGCGCGACCCGAACGCCACCGGCGTCGACTGGGCGGGCCTCGTGACCTTCTCGGGTTCCCTGTTCCTGCTCGTCTACGCGCTCGTGCAGGGCAACGAAAAGGGCTGGGGCTCGACCGAGATCCTCGCCTTCCTGATCGCCTCGGTGGTTCTGCTGGTCGCGTTCGTGGCGGTCGAGCACCTGCAGGAGCGCCCGATGCTCGACCTGGCCCTCTTCCGTCGTCCGGCGTTCACCGGCGCGAACATCGTCGCCTTCGCCCTCTCCGGCTCGTTCTTCGCGATGTTCCTGTATCTGACCCTCTACCTCCAGGACGTGCTCGGCTACAGCCCGCTGCAGGCCGGCCTGCGCTTCCTGCCCACCACCCTGCTGTCCTTCGCCGTGGCGCCCGTGGCGGGCAGGCTGAGCGTGCGCGTGCCCGTGCGCCTGCTGCTCGGCTCGGGCCTCCTGCTGGTGGGCATCGGGCTGCTGGCGATGACCACGCTCGACGCCAGCTCTCACTGGACGGTGCTGATACCGGCCTTCGTGCTGGCCGGCGCCGGCGTCGGCCTGGTGAACCCGCCGCTGGCCTCGACCGCGATCGGCGTGGTCCCACACGAGCGCAGCGGCATGGCCTCGGGGATCAACTCGACCTTCCGCCAGGTCGGGATCGCCACCGGGATCGCCGGCCTGGGAGCGGTCTTCCAGCACAGCGTCACCCACGGCACGACCGCCGCCCTCGCCGCCAGCGGGCACGCACGCGAGGTGCTCGCCGTCGCCCACGGCCAGCTGGGCACGCTGCTCGAGTCCGGCGAAGTCACGCGCATCGCCGGCTCGCTCTCCCCGGCGGCCAGCCGCGCCCTGGATCACTCCTACCGCGTCGGCTTCACCGGAGCCTTCACCACGATCGCGACCATCGCGGCGGTGCTCGCCCTCACCGGCGCCGCGCTCGCGTTCCTGCTCGTGCACAGCCGCGACTTCGTCGGCTCAGGTCTCTCCACCTCCGCGCCGGAGACCGGGCCGGTCGGCGTGGCCGCAGGTTGACGGCGCTCAGGGCTCGCGCGGCTCGTATCCGGGACAGGCGAGCACGGGCAGGCGCGGGTAGCGCGGATAGGCTGGGTCCTCACGCGAGAGCCCGCAGAGAGAGAAGCTCGACCCTCGGGTGTTGCGCACCTCCTGCTGGTGCACGCAGGCGCCGCACAGTCCGGCTCGCCCGCCTGGTCTCGGGGCGGGGACGGATGGTTCGGACACGAGACCAAGCTTAGGAGCGCCGCGCCCGCCGCGGGGCACATGCTCATGCGATAATCGTTGACCGCACAACTATGACCACCTTCTCCAGACTCCTAGGATTCCTCCGGCCCTACAAGCGCGGCCTGATCGCCTCATGGGCGCTGGCGAGCCTCGCGATGGTCATGACCGTCCTCTTGCCCTACCTCACGGGCCTGGCCGTGGAAGCGATCAGGCGGGGCACCTCTCACGGCCAGCATCATCAGCTCGCACAGCGCGCCCACGACCGGCACACGCTGCTGGTGCTGGCGCTCGTGATCGTCGCGGCCGTGATCGCTCGCTGGGCGCTCACCTACATGCGAAGGATGATCGCCGGGCAGATCTCCCTGGGCATCGAATTCGACCTGCGCCAGATGCTCTACGGGCACCTGCAACGGCTCGAGCTGAGCTTCTTCGACCGCCAGCAGACCGGGCAACTGATGTCCCGCGCGACCGTGGATCTGCAGGCGGTGCGCTTCTTCCTCGGCTACGGCCTCGTGTTCATCCTGCAGTCCGCGCTCACGCTCCTGCTGGCCGGCGCGGCGATGATCGCGATCAACCCCGGGCTCGGGCTGATCGCGATGGCGCCCGTCCCCTTCGTGGTGGTCATCTCCCAGCGCTACGGGCGCAGCGCACGTCCCGCCATCCAGGAGGTTCAGCAGCGGATCGCCGAGCTCACGGCAGACGCCGAGGAGAACATCTCGGGCGTGCGCGTGGTGAAGTCCTTCGCCCGCGAGCCCCACCAGCTCGAGCGCTTTCGCCACAGCGTGGCGCGTGTCTTCGACCAGTCGATGGTGGCCACGCGCCTGGAGGCGCGCTTCAACCCGATCATCGGCTTCCTGCCCCAGCTCGGTCTCGCCGCAGTCCTGCTGATAGGGGGGCGCAGCGTGATCCACGCGCACCTCACGCTCGGGCAGTTCAGCCAGTTCTACCTCTACCTCAACATGCTCATCGGCCCGATGCGCTCGCTCGGGGTGACACTCGGCCTGGCCCAGCGCGCGACCGCCTCGGGAGCCCGGATCTTCCAGGTCCTCGACCGCGGGCCGCGCATCCTCGAGCCGCCCGGCGCGCCCGAGCTGCCAGCCGGCAACGGGCACGTGCAGCTGCGCGGCGTGACGCTGCGCTATGACGAAGCAGACGACTTCGGCGCGGTCTACGCGGGCCCCCGCGAGGTCTCGCTCGACGGCGGCGCGAAGGCCCGGCCGCCACGCGCCGTGCTCAGCCACGTCGACCTCGACGTCCCGGCGGGAAGCACCGTGGCGCTCGTGGGCGCCACGGGCTCGGGCAAGACGAGCCTCGTCTCGCTGATCCCCCGCCTGTATGACGCGAGCGAGGGCCAGATCCTGCTCGACGGCGCCGACGTGCGCACCGTCAGCCTGCGCTCCTTGCGCGCAGCCGTGGCGGTGGTCAGCGACGACCCCTTCCTGTTCTCGGCCTCCGTGGCCGAGAACATCGCCTACGGGCGCCCCTCGGCGTCGATGGCAGAGGTCGAAGAGGCCGCCCGGCGGGCGCAGGCCCACGACTTCGTCATGCGCCTGCCCCAGGGCTTCGACACGCGCGTGGGCGAGCGCGGGCTCTCGCTGTCCGGCGGGCAGCGCCAGCGCATCGCTATCGCGCGCGCGCTGCTGGCCGACCCGCGCGTGCTGATCCTCGACGACGCCACCTCCGCGGTGGACGCCTCGACAGAGCAGAGCATCAAGCTCGCCCTCGACGAGGTCATGGAGGGGCGCACCACGTTCGTGATCGCCCACCGGCTCTCCACGATCTCCCTGGCCGATGAGATCGTCGTGCTCGACCACGGTCGCATCGTCGCCGACGGCGACCACGACGAGCTGCTGCTCACCTCAGAGCTCTACCGCGAGATCGTCGAGAAGGGACTCCCGGACCAGGTCTTTCTGACGCGCAAGCCTCGCGAGCGCGAGGTGAGCGGCCTGTGAGCCCGGCCATGGGCAGGGGCCCCGGAGGCCCGCAGTGGACCGGCGAGCGCGCCAGCCGCGGGACCCGCGGGCGCAACCTGCGTGGGCTGCTCGCCCTGCTGCGCCCCTACCGGGCGCGCGCCGCGGTGATGCTCGTGGCACTCGTCCTCGGCACCGGCGCCACGCTGGCGCCTCCGCTACTGGCCAGGGAGGCGATCGACAAGGGCATCGACCGCCACGACACCTCCACGCTCGTGATCGTCGTGATCGCCTTCCTCTTCTCGGCGGTGCTCGTGTGGGCGATGACCTACGTGCAGACCTATCTCGTCGGCTGGGTCGGCCAGCGCGCGCTGGCAGACCTGCGCATCCGCATCTTCACCCACCTGCAGACGCTGCCGATCGGCTTCTACGAGAGCCGCCCGGCGGGCGTCCTGATCTCGCGCATGACCAACGACATCGAGGCCCTTGACAGCCTCGTGACCGACTCGGTGGTGACCCTGTTCCAGGCGGGCCTCACGCTGCTCGGCACGGTCGGGATCCTGCTCTACCTCGACGTCAAGCTCGCGCTGATCACCTTCTGCGTGCTGCCGCTGCTGCTCGCCGGCTCGCTGTGGTTCAGGATCGTCTCGGCCGGGGCCTTTCGCCGTACGCGAGAGACGATCGGCTCGATCACGGCCTACCTGCAGGAGACGCTGTCGGGGATCCGCGTGGTGCGCAGCTTCGCTCAGGAGCCGGTCCACGCGGAGCAGTTCACGGAGCTGAACGCCGACAACCGCGAGGCCAACATGACCACGGTGCGCCTCAACGCCGCCTACTTCCCGACCGTGGAAATGCTCTCCGGCGTGGCCGTCGCCGTGATCGTCCTCTACGGCGGCCTGCAGGCGATCAACGGCCACATCACCGTCGGCACCGTGGTCGCCTTCGTGGCCGCCCTCTCGAACCTGTTCGAACCGATCCAACAGCTCTCCCAGCTGTATGCCACCTACCAGTCCGGCATGGCCGCGCTGGAGAAGATCTTCCAGCTGCTCGACGTGCGCCCCGACCTCGAGGACCGCAAGGGCGCCCTCGAGCTCGGGCGCATCCGCGGCGAGGTCAGCTTCGAGGACGTCTCCTTCGCCTACACCCGCCCACCGGACCGGCGGGTCGCGGCGAACGGCTCCGGGCCAGCGCGGAACGGCTCCGGGCCCGCCGGGAACGGCTCCCGGCCGGCGGCGGCCGAGGCCGAGGCCGAGAAGGTGCTGGCGCTCGACCACGTGAGCCTCGAGATACCCCCCGGCCAGACGGTCGCGCTCGTGGGGGCCACGGGCGCGGGCAAGTCGACGATGGCCAAGCTGATCGCCCGCTTCTACGATCCCACCTCGGGTGCCGTGCTCGTGGACGGCCACGATCTGCGCGAAGTCTCGAGCGCCTCGCTGCGCTCGCAGATGGGGATCGTCCCGCAGGAGGCCTTCCTCTTCTCGGGCACCGTGGCCGAGAACATCGCCTTCGGGCGCCCCGACGCCGATGAGGCCCAGATCCGCGCCGCGGCGGCGGCCGTCGGCGCGGAGGAGTTCATCTCCGAGCTGCCCCACGGCTATGACACCGAAGTCGGCGAGCGTGGCGCGCAGCTCTCGGCCGGACAACGTCAGCTGATCGCTTTCGCGCGGGCGCTGATCGCCGATCCGCGCATCCTCGTGCTCGACGAGGCCACCTCCAACGTCGACCTGCACTCCGAGGCTAGGATCGAGCAGGGCCTGCGCCGCCTGCTGGCCGGGCGCACCTCGATCGTGATCGCCCACCGGCTCTCGACCATCCGCCAGGCCGGGCGGATCGTGGTGCTCGAGCACGGGCACATCGCCGAGCAGGGCACCCACGAGGAGCTGATCGAGGCCGAGGGGCGCTACTACGAGCTCTATCGCGACTGGGCCACGCAGGCCGCGGCGTAGCGCCGCGCGGCGCGGCGCTACGGCCCGGGGTCCTCAGAAGCCCTGGCGCGGCCGGCGCTCGAGCTCGCGCCTCACGATCTCCCCGACGATCTCCTGCGTGCCCGTGCCCTCCTGGGCGGCCCACAGGCGCAGCTTGCGCCACTCATCCGGGGTCAGGCTCAGACGCACCGTCTTGACGTTGGGGTCTCCCCCCTTCGGCTCGGGAGCGCGTCCTTCTGGAGGTGCCATGCAGCGCAGCTAATCACGACCGGCAGCGCGAGGACCCGGGCAGGCGAGCCCTCGCGCTCCAACGACCCCGGCCCTGCGGTTCAGCCGCCCTGCCCCGCGTACTGGATCTTTGCCCCCGGCTTCGTGCAGACCTGGGGCACGGTGCCGACCGGGACTTTGAAATGTCCGGTCGTGCATTTGTAGTGCTCCGGGATGGTGCTCGTTGTGTTGCTCTTGTACTGCAGGGCCAGGAACTTGTAGGCGGCGGCGCAGGAGACCCCCTGGGTGGAGATCGCCTTGATCGTCACCTTGTATTTCCGCGGCGCTTCGCCCGGGCCGCCCTGGATTTCGATCACCTCCGTCTTGTTCGCGCACTTGTGCACCGGTCCCGCGGCGGCCATTGCCCCCGGCGTGAGCGCCGCGACGCCGCCGGCCAGCGCCAGCAGCCCCCCGAGTGCGGCCAATCGCTTGCTCCCCAGTCGAGCTTCCATTCAGGCCTCCGTTTCCAGCGGCGCCAACCGGCGCCGATCCCGGCGAAGAATACGGCCTTGCCCTCCTGCGCGAAACGACGAATGCCCCGCATATACGGGGCCAGCGCGTACTCCAAAGGGAGAGACCTGAGGACGTCGGCTCATGCGGGCCCTGCCGCACAGGTGGCACGAATGGCCACTCACACCACGAAGGCCCCGTATATGCGGGGCCAACGCCTACTCCGGGACAGGGACTCGAACCCCAATCTCCCGGACCAGAACCGGGCGTCACTGCCAATTGGACTATCCCGGACAGTGCCTTCGGAGCCAAGAATAGCCAATCGCCCGGCGAGCCCGCCTAGATGCTCGCCGGGTGCCCGTTGGGGGCGAAGAAGCCGGTGATGGCCTCCTCGAGGCCCTGGTCGAGCACCAGCAGCACCTCGTCGCCGGCTTCGATGACGGTGTCGGCTTTTGGCACGAAACCGGTGCCGCCGCGCAGCACCGAGATGATCAGGCTGCCCTCGGGGAGCTCGATGTCGGAGACCTTCATCCCGAGCGTGGGCGCGTCGGAGGCCACCTCGAGCTCGATGATCTCCAGACGCTCCTCTTCGAGGGCGAGCAGGTGCACGAGGCCGTAGCGGGGCACCTCGTGCTCGATCAGGCGCAGGATCAGGTCGGTGGCGGAGACCGCCGGCTGGATGCCGAGCAGCCTGAAGTGGTCGTGGTTGCGGGGGTTGTTGACCCGCGCGATGATCCGGTCGCAGAGGTACTTCTCCTTGGCGACCTGGCAGACGAGGATGTTGTCCTCGTCATCGCCCGTGACCGCGATCACGAGATCGGCGCGCTGGATGCCCGCTCGCTCGAGCACCCACAGCTCGGTCGCGTCCCCGTATTGGACGGCGTGCTCGAACTCCTCCTCGAGGGTCAGGTAGCGGGGCCGGAAGGACTCGATCAGCGTGACCTCGTGGTCCTTGGAGATCAGCTCCCGGGCGAGGTTGCGCCCGACCTTGCCGGCGCCGGCGATGATCGCGTACATGCCTCTACTCTCCGTCGGGTGCGAGCGCGCGCTCGAAGCCCTCGATCGCGTGCTTGGTCGGGGAGATCGTATGCAGCCCCTGCTCGCCGTACCAGTCGGCGCGGGCCGGATCCATCACGCGCACGATCGCCTTCTGCACGCCGAAGCGCTTCTGGGCGATCTGGGCGATCACGAGGTTGGTGTTGTCTCCGGCGGTGGAGGCGATGAACACGTCTGCGCGCTCGATGCCCGCCTGGATCAACGCGTCGGTCTCGAGCGCCGTGCCGACCGTGAACTGTCCCTTGGCGTCCTCCCAGCTCTCGCTCTGGCCGGCGTCGAGGCGCTCGTGGGAGAGCGGGTCGGCGTCGAGGACCGAGACTTCGTGGCCGGCCGCCAGAGCAGACTTGGCGACGGCCGAGCCGACGCGCCCCGCGCCGACGATCAGGACGAACATCGCGTGGCGGTGAATGGCGTGGTGCTGAATGGCATAGCGGGCAGGTTAGACGATGGAGGCGCTGTCCCGGTTGGCCCGTCGCGCCTGCTCGGCCGGTGAGTCGCGGGCCGCGGGGGCGGTGACGATCACGCGGCATGCGGCCTTGCGCACCACGTACTTGCTCACCTCTCCCACGTAGCCCTCCAGCGGTCCCCCGCGGCCTCCCAGGCGAGCCCCGCCGCGGATCAGCGACGGCTCCTCGGCCCCGAGCACGATCGCCTCCACCCCACGCCTGCGGGCCTCGTCGACGATCGCGTAGCCGGCACGGCGGGTGCGCACGGTGGCCGTGGCCACCTGCACGCCCGTGTACTCCTCCCCCACGGCCTTGGCCCTGGCGAGCACCTGGCGGGCGTGCTTGATCTGGGCTTCGGGAAGGCTCGCGTCGAGCGGCAGGGACATCGGGATCACGAAGATCCACAGCGCCTCGATGGTGGCGGTGTCGATCGCCGCCTCGTCGGTCTGCTCGCCCGATACGAGCAGGGCCGCGGTCTGCACGATGTCGTCGTCGAGATCGGCGCCGAACAGGGGCACGAGCACCGAGCCGTAGTCGCGCTCGGGCGCCTGCTCGGCGCGCAGAACCTGGGGCGAGACGGTCACGCGTTTGAGCAGCGAGGTTTCATCGGCCCGGCGGTAGACCACATACAGGGCGACGCCGGCCGCCATCCAGCCCAGGCCCACATAGCGGGCGGGCTGGTGCACGATCATCACAGCCACCCACCCGAGGCCGGAGACCAGCGCCCCGAAGGCGGCCGGCAGCGGCAGCTCGCCGCCGCCGATCCGGATCGACAGGGGCACCCGATAGGGCCTGTCGCGGTCGGCCTCGGAGTAGCGCAGGCGGCAGATGGAGAGGTGGGCGATGGTGAAGGCGAGCATCGCCCCGAAGGCGTAGCTGCCGACCAGGAAGTCGAGGTTCTCGGGGACCACCAGTCCCGCGGCGATGACGCCGGCGAGGATGATCAGCACGTAGGGGGTGGAGCGCTCCGGATGCAGGCGTCCCAGCCCACTGGGGATCTGGCGGTTGGTGGAGAGCGAGTAGGCCAGGCGGGAGAGGCCGAGCATGGCCGAGTTGGCGGCCGCCACGAGCGTCACGGCGGCGAGGGCCGCCACCAGGTACCTCAGCCCCTGCTCCAGCCAGTGGGGGTGCACGTGGGTGACGATCCCGATCATCGGGGCGTTCAGGTAGCGGGAGGCCAGGGCGGTGTGCCCGCCACGGACGGGCAGGGCGGTGACGGCGACGAGGGCGATCCCGACGTAGAGGAAGACCACGGTGGCCGTGCCGCTGGCGATCATCCGCTTGAGCCCCCCGCGGCTGATCCGCACCTCCCCCGCGAGGCCGGAGGCGGACTCGAGGCTCGTGAAGGAGATCACCGCCACGGTCAGGGCGAAGACGAGATCCGACCATTTGGGGGCGCTGCCCAGGTGGATGGGATCGAGCAGGGTGTGGGGGTTGAAGAAGAGGGCGAGACCGAGCACCACGATGAAGGCCTGCAGGGCCAGGTCGCCGGCCACGATGATCCCCACCCGCCGCGCCCGCTTGCCGCCGAAGCCGCGGATGTTGCTCAGCACGACCAGGGCGATGAAGGCGAAGGACAGCAGCAGGGCCTCGTCGTGGTCGCCCAGGGGACTCCAGAAGATCCGCAGGTACTGGGTGGCCGAGAAGGCCGTGACGGCGACCAGGATCACGTAGTCGAGCAGGATCGCCCAGCCGGCGATGAAGCTCACGAGCTCGTTGAAGGCGTAGCGCGCGAACACCGTGGCGCCGCCGCGGTCCTGGTGCATGGAGGCGCCCTCCACGTAGGTCATGGCCGTCAGCGTGAAGAGCAGGGCGGCGATCAGGAAGACCACCGGAGTCAACCCGAGGGCGTGTCCCGCGATGACCCCGAGGGAGAAGTAGATGGCGCTCGCCAGCGAGGAGTAGACGATCGTGAAGAGGATCGGCGAGCCGATGCTGCGGCGGACGATCACGCGCGAGCGCGCTGCGAGCTCCGAGGGGCCGCTCTCTCCCTCGCTCATCGATCCCGCCCCCTGCGCACCTCGATGTAGGTGCGCCCGATGCCGGCGGCGAGGAACAGGATGCCGAGCAGCAGGCGCGGCGATATGACGCTGCCCGTCCCTCCGACGATCTGGCCGATCAGCGCCAGCCCGATGACGATCATCGCCAGCGAGAAGAAGAGCGTTCCCGTTCGGTGCGCCTGTCGACCGTTCATCTCATCCTGAGCTTATTCCGGGTGGCGCATGCGCCACCCGGCGGGACGGTGCATGCACCGTCCCGGAGCAGGGTCGCATGCGACCCTGCTGGCTCATGCCGCCCTGCGGTATGGCCTCCCGGATCAGCTTGGAGCGAGCCTGCGGCGCGACGAGCCAATCAGGTGATCAGCGGGATGATCAGGATGGCCACGATGTTGGCGACCTTGATCATCGGGTTGATCGCCGGACCGGCGGTGTCCTTGAAGGGATCGCCGACCGTGTCGCCGGTGACCGAGGCCGCGTGGGCGTCGGAGCCCTTGCCGCCGAAGGCGCCGTCCTCGATGAGCTTCTTCGCGTTGTCCCAGGCGCCCCCTCCGGCCGTCATCATCACGGCGAAGAAGAAGCCCACCACGATCACGCCGATCAACAGGCCGCCGAGCGCCTGCTGGTCGATCAGCCCGACGATCAGCGTCAGCAGGATCGGCAGCAGCGAGGGCAGGATCATCTCGCGCTGGGCGGTCTTCGTGACGATGTCCACGCAGGTCGCGTAGTCGGGCTCTTCGGTGTAGTCCATGATCCCGGGGTGCTCGCGGAACTGGCGGCGAACCTCCTCGACGACCGCACCGCCGGCACGACCGACGGCCTCGATCGACAGCGACGCGAACAGGCAGACCATCAGCCCGCCGAGCAGCAGCCCGATCAGCACCGGCGGTTCGTTGATCCCGAAGGAGATCGCGTGACCGACCTTGGCCTCGATTTCTTTCTGGAAGCCCGCGAACAGCACGACCGCGGCTAGCACCGCCGAGCCGATCGCGTAACCCTTGGTGACGGCCTTGGTCGTGTTCCCGACCGCGTCGAGGCGGTCGGTCACCTTGCGCACGTCCTCCGGCAGGTCGGCCATCTCGGCGATGCCTCCCGCGTTGTCGGTGATCGGGCCGAAGGCGTCAAGCGCGACGATCAGCCCGGTCAGCGACAGCAGCCCCATCACGGCGACGCCGATCCCGTAGATCCCGGTGACCCCGCCGCCGGCGAGCTTCCACGCGCCGAGGATGCCGACCACGATCACGATCGCCGGCAGCGCCGTCGCCTGCAGGCCCGAGGAGAAGCCCTGGATGATGTTCGTCGCGTGTCCCGTTATCGACGCCTTGGCGGTCTTCTTCACCGGCGAGAAACGGGTCGATGTGTAGTATTCGGTCAGTCCGAACAGCAGCGCCGTGACGGCGATCCCGATCAGCGAGCACAGGTACAGGTGCCACCATTTCGGGGTGTTGACGGCGCCGCCGACGATCGGGGCGGCCTTGAAGGTGAGGTTGCGCATCAGCCAGTAGGTGACCGGCGCGAAGGCCGCCGCGGCGAGCACTCCCGAGACGAGCAGGCCCTGCAGCAGCGCGCGCTCGACGTTGTCCGTTTTCGTGCGCACCGCGTAGGTGCCGATGATCGATGCGATGATCGCCACGCCGCCGATCACGAGCGGGAACAGCGCCACGCGCGTGGCCTCGTGGAAGGTCAGCACCCCGAGCAGGATCACCGCGACGGCGGTCACCGCGTAGGTCTCGAACAGGTCGGCCGCCATGCCGGCGCAGTCGCCGACGTTGTCGCCGACGTTGTCCGCGATCGTGGCCGGGTTGCGGGGGTCGTCCTCGGGGATGCCCGCCTCGACCTTGCCCACGAGGTCGGCCCCGACGTCTGCCGCCTTCGTGAAGATGCCTCCGCCGAGTCGCGCGAACACCGAGATCAGCGAGCCGCCGAAGCCGAGGCCGATCAGCGCGTCCACGGCCGTCTTGGGGCTGTCGCCGAAGAACGACGTGAGCGCGCCGTAGTAGCCGGCCACTCCGATCAGCGCGAGACCGACGACCAGCAGGCCCGTGGTCGCGCCGCCGCGGAAGGCCACCCGCAGCGCCGGTGTGACACCACTGCGCGCCGCCTCGGCCACGCGGGCGTTGGAGCGCACCGAGACGTTCATGCCGATGTAGCCCGTCGAGCCCGAGAGCAGACCGCCGATCGCGAAGCCGCCCGCCACCGCGATGTTCTGGATGAAGATCAGAGCGACGAACAGGACCGCGCCCACCACCGCGATCGTCGCGTACTGGCGGTTGAGGTATGCCCGGGCGCCCTGCTGGACGGCGAGCGAGATGCTCTGCATCTTCTCGTTGCCCGGCGAGAGCGCCAGCAGTGAGCGCGTGGTCAACAGGCCGTAGACCACGGCACAGGCCGCGCAAACAAGGGCGACGACGACCCCATGGTTCGTCAGAAAGCTGCTCAACAGAAATCCTCCGCGGTCTAGGTTGCGTGCCGCGCGAGGATGTGTCGCGCGCACATTTGACTCCCGGATCGCTCAGGACGAGCTCCTATCCGGTGCAAACGCGGGCCGAGTCTATCGTGCCGGCCGGCAGAGTGCCGGCCAGCGTTCGGCCGGCTCGCGCAGCCTCACCTGCCCGGGACCCACAGCCTGCCGCTCGCCTCAGCCGGTCCGGGACCCGGCCCGCGCTCGGCGTCCTCCGGCGGCTGGCCGGCGGGCGTGGCCGGCTTGGCACCCGGCGCCGGCGAGCCCTGTGGCGGCGCCTGCCCACCCGCGGGCGCAGTCTGGGTGGGAGCCTGCTGGATCTCGCGCGCGTAGGCCATCTGCAGGCGTGAGAGCGCGTCTCGCAGCGGTCCGAGCTCCTGGGGGATCCTGCGCTCGAGGATCTCGAGCAGCGCCCTGGCCCCGTCGATGGCGTCGCGCGCCTGCTCGAGGTCTCGCTGAGGGTCCGCCGCCGGCGAGCCGCCCGCCTCGCTGGGAGCACCGAGCCGTCGCGCCCCGATGTTCAAGAGCGAGACGGCCGCCTGGCCCATCATGTCGGTGCTGGTGATACGGCTCAGTTCCGCCTCGTAGGCTTCCCGCAGCTGCTGCTCGGTCGGCTCGCCCGGTCCCGCGCCCGCGGTCGCCGATTGCGCGTCCGGCCCTGCCGTGGCATCTGTGCTCACACCGCCACCTCCTCGGAGTAGGTCTGTCTGGTCTCGTGCACCGACGCCGCGAAGACCTCCTCGCGGGTCGCGCCCGACTCGATCATTCGCCGCTGGCGCTGAGCGCCGTTGCGCTCGGGAAAGCTCAGGTCGATCCCGAGCTCGCCGCGCACCGGCGCGGTCCAGGCTCCCAGTCGATCGATCGCGCCCCGCGCCGGGTACTCCTCGCCGCGCTCCAGGTCGATCAGGCGGCCATCCATCCCGAAGCGGATCGCTCGCCACATGTTCTCCTCGATCAGGCGTCCGGGGAGATCGGCGTAAGGGACGCCCTCGTCGACGTCACGGGCGGCCTGCGCCACACAGGCCACCATCAGCGCGGCCAGCGCATCGGACTCCTGCGCGGTGGCCTGGGCATCGCAGATGCGCACCTCCACCGTGCCGAAGCTGAAGTGCGGCCTGACCGACCACCAGACCTGGGTGAACTCGACGATCGAGTTGGTTCGCACCAGGAACTCGATGTACTCGCGGTAGGCCCGCCAGCCGCCGAACGTGTCCGGGACGCCGCAGCGGGGAAAGCTCTTGGTGAAGCTCTGGGTGCGCGCCGAGTGCAGGCCGCTGTCGCGACCGTCCAGATATGGCGAGTTGGCCGAGATCGCGAGCAGCAGCGGCAGCACCGGGCGCAGCCGGTCGCAGACGCGCACGGCGCGGTCGATGTCGCGCACGCCGAGGTGGACGTGGAGGCTGAAGGTGTTGTTGCGCCAGGCCACGTATTTGAGCCCCTCCTCGACGCGCCGGTAGTGCTCGGTGTCGATGATCGGCTGCTCGCGATAGTCGGCCCACGGGTGCGTTCCCGTCGCCCCCAGCGCCACGTCCTGGGAGTCGGCGAGCGCGAAGAAGGCGCGGCGACGCTCGCGCTGGCGAGCCAGGGCGTCCTCGAGATTGGCGCCGGTGCCGGAGATGATCTCGATCTCCGAGGAGATCAGCTCGCCTGCGATCGCCCCGTCGAGCCCCGGCCTGGTGGCGGCCAGGTCGCGGAGCTGCTCGAAGCGCGGCGCGAGTTCGAGCGTGTCCGGGCTCAGGATCGAGAACTCCTCCTCCACGCCGACCGTCAGGTCGGGTGCCTCGGCGAACGTCGCGGCAACTTGGTCTAGGTCCAGGCTGGTCATCTCGTGCGGGTGTGCGCTGCCGGTGTGCCGTGTCCAGTTTGACGCGCGTGCTGGCGTCCGGGGACCCTCAGGTCAGATAGAAGTACAGCGCGTAGAGCAGATCGACCGCGGGGCTCGAGGTGTGGACGGTCACCTCGGGGGGGACGTCGAGCAGGGACTCGGAGTAGTTGAAGATGATCTTCACGCCAGCCTCCACCAGCTCGTTGGCGAGACCCTGGGCGGCCAGCGTGGGCACCGCCAGCACGCCCACCACGATGTCCTCGTCCTCGACCACCTGACGCAGCTCGGCGATGTGGCGGACCGCCTGGTTGCCGACCTGGGTGCCGACCTTCTCGGCGTCCGAGTCGAAGATCGCCACCACCCTGAAGCCGTGGTCGGCGAAGATTTCCGAGGAGGCGATCGCCTTGCCGAGATGGCCCGCGCCGATCAGGGCGATGTTGTGCTGGCCGGCGGTGCGCAGGATCTTGCGGATCTGCGAGACGAGCGCCTCGACGTTGTAGCCGACGCCGCGCTTGCCGAACTTCCCGAAGCCCGAGAGATCGCGGCGGATCTGCGTCGAGTTGACATGGGTGTAGTCGGAGAGCTCCTGCGAGGAGATCGTCTCCTTACCCATCTTCTTGGCCTGGGTGAGGACCTGCAGGTAGCGCGACAGGCGCGCGGCCACGCCGAGGGACAGGCGCTCGCTGGAGGGCCCGGCCCCGTCGCGGTCGGCCTCCATGGCGCTCGACGTCGGTTCTCCGTAGCTCACCGTCGTGACTCTAGACGCTCGCGCACGAGCGCCTCCTCGACGAAGTACTCACAGAGCTCCTCCCCATCCAGGTCAACCACCGGAATTCGCTCGAAATAAGCGCGATGGAGCGCCTCGTCATCGGATATGTCCCGCTCTACGAGCTCGAAGGCGAACTCGCCCTGCAAAGCCTGCAACACCACGAGCGCCTCCTCGCACAGGTGGCATCCGGGCTTTGAGTACACGGTGACCTGGCTCATCGGCGCGATTCGCCCGTCGCGTAGGCATCGAGCGCGAGGTAGTCGGGGTAGGGCAGGCGCTCGCCGAAGCGCGCGGCGCTCGCGATCATCGCGGCATTGTCGGTGCACAGCCGCCGGGCGGGCACGTGCAGCGCCACCCCGAGCTCGCCCAGACGCCGGCGCAGCTCGCCGTTGGCGGCAACGCCTCCACCGACCGCCAGGCGCGTGATCCCGGTGCGCTCGAGCGCCCGCTCGGCGCGCAGGATCAGGCTGTCCACGATCGCTGCCTGGTAGGAGGCCGCCAGATCGCTGGCCCGGGCCCCCGCCTGCGCCTCGGGGAGGTCTCGCAACGTGTAGAGCAGCGCGGTCTTCAGGCCGGCGAAGGAGAAGTCCAGGCTCTGGGCGAAGGCCTTGCGACGCGCTCCGCGCCCTCCACGCGCCGTCTCGGCGGCGGATCCCGGGAAGGCGAAGGCCCTGGGGTCGCCATCGGCCGCCAGACGCTCGAGCGCGGCGCCGCCCGGATAGCCCAGGCCGAGCATGCGCGCCCCCTTGTCGAACGCCTCGCCGGCGGCATCGTCGAGTGTGCGTCCGAGCACCTCGAAGCCGTCGTGCCCGGTGACGTGCCCGAGCAGCGTGTGCCCGCCGCTGGCGATCAGGCAGAGGAACGGCGGCTCGAACGGCTCCGCGCCCACCGAGCCGTTCGAGCCCCCATCGGCCACCCTCAGGAAGTTGGCGGCCACGTGTCCCTGCAGGTGATCGACGGGCGCGAATGGAAGCTCGCGAGCGGCCGCCAGCGCCTTGGCGGTGGAGAGCCCGACGAGCAGCGCCCCCACGAGCCCGGGCCCCTGGGTGGCCGCGACGAGCTCCACCTCCTCGAGCGTCGCACCGGCGTCCTCGAGCGCGCGCTCGACCACCAGGTTCACGATCTCCAGGTGCTGGCGCGAGGCGATCTCGGGCACCACCCCGCCGAAGCGCCCATGGGCCTCCTGGGAGGAGATCACGTTCGAGCGCATGCGCCCGTCGAAGTCCACCACCGCCGCGCACGTGTCGTCGCAGCTGCTCTCCAGGGCCAGGACCGTCATACCGGGCCGGGGTTCGGCACGTCGTCGAGCGACCCCGCAAGCGTCGCCGGGGTCCGCCACATCACGAGCGCGTCCTCACCGTTGTCCTGGTAGTAGCGGCGGCGCATGCCCGCGGCGCGAAAGCCCTCGCGCTCATACAGGTGGACGGCCACGTGGTTGGATGGACGCACCTCGAGCGTGAAGCGAGCACGGGGGTCGCCGACCTGACGGTAGAGCTCGGCCAGCATCGCCGAGGCAAGCCCCCTGCGCTGCTGATCGACGTCCACGGCCACGTTCATCACGTGCCAGACCGTGTCGTAGCGCGAGCAGATCAGGTAGCCGACGAGGCGCTCCCCCGAGACCGCGGCCAGGCAGATGCCCGACTGCTTGGAGAGCTCGAGCACGAACATCGCAAGCGACCACGGCGTCGGGAAGACCCGGCGCTCGATCGCGGTCACCTGCGGCAGGTCGGGATAGCTCAGCCGGCGAATGGTCGGGGCGGGCGAGCGCTCCACTCCCTCCTGGGCGGCTCCTCGCTCGCTCATCTCGGAGGATCCTCGCCCGCTCCGACGCCCCGCAGGGCCAGCTCGGCATCGGGGCGACGGCGGTAGTCGGGCAGAACCGACTGATAGCCCCCGCCAGCCGGCGCATCGGCTCCCAGCGCGCAGACGGCCGCGGCGCTCACACGGTGGAGGGGCGAGTCCTCGCTCGGCACGTGGACGTCGCCGGCGTCGAGCTCGGCGCGGTAACGGATGGCTCCGTCGCCCACCGCGAGCCAGTCCGGCACCCGCACGCCGATCTCCTCCTGCGCTCGCGCGAGCAGCTCCGGCAGGAGCGCGGGCGCCACGGCCACCGGCGCGAGCACCTCGCGGAGCGAGCCGGGCTCGCGGGCTCGATAGGCGGCCGCGAACACCTCGCCACGGCGAGCGTCGATAACCGCCAGGATCCACTCGCCCGCCGAGGTGTCCGTGCCAGCCTCAGCTGCGACGAGCGCACCGTGCGCGAGCGCCCGCAGGCTCGAGACGCTCACGAGCTCCACACCGAGCGACTGCGCGAGGCCACGCGCGGTCGCGATCCCCACGCGCAGGCCCGTGAAGGTCCCAGGGCCCGCGCCCACGGCGATCCGCTCGATCTCGCGCCAGCCGACGCCCTCCTCGTCGAGCAGCTCGCGGGCGAGTCCCAACAGCCTGGTCGCATGCCCGGGGTGCTCTCCCGGGCGGGGGTCGTCGCGAGCTTCGCTCGTGCGCCCGTCGGCCAGGCGCAGGGCGGCCGCGCTCGACGGGGTGGCGGTGTCGAGGCCGAGGACGATCATCGGGTGCCTGCTCCCGGGAGGCTCGCGACGAGCTCCTCGACCTCGATCAGTCGGCGGTCTGCGCCGCGGTGGCTGAGGGTGACCCGCAAGCGGGCGCCGGCCAGCTCGGGTGCGCCCTCCTGCGGCCACTCCACGAACGCGATGCGACCCGGCCCGATGTAGTCGTCCAACAGCTCCGGCTGCTCGTGCTCGAGGCCGGCGAGACGGTAGAGGTCCAGGTGCGAGACACCCAGGCCGGCGGTCCGGTAGCGGTGACCCAAGCTGAAGGTCGGACTGGTCACCGGGTCGCTGACCCCGAGCGCGCGGGCGGCACCGCGCACCAGCGTGGTCTTGCCCGACCCTAGCTCGCCGCACACGAGAACCACGTCACCACCGCCGAGAATCCCGGCCAACTCCGCGCCGAGCGATTCCGTCTCGGCGGGACCGGCGGTCTCGACGCTGCGCAGGGCCACCCCGAGACTCTAAAGCCTGCCCGTCCGCTTGCCGGGAACGACCCGAGTCATTAAAGAGACCGGCCCGCGGGAGAATGGAACGCGGGCCGGTCGTTTACTCCTGGAGGGATGGAGACAGGACCTGTATCGGCAGCGCCTTCAGCCGACTTTAGGGCCTGGACTCGAGTATTTCGACCTTTCTCGAGAAAGTCCCCCTTTGCAGGGATTTCAGGCGTGGACACTTGTCCAGAATGCGTCCAGAGGCGGCTAGAAGAGGCCGAGCTGGTCGGCCTCGGCGGACTCCTGCGCGGCCTGCGGCGAGGGCTCGGCCAGGGCCGGTGGCGGCTCTGCGAAGTCCTGCACGGGCGGCTGCTCGGGCGCCCCCATCGCGAGCAGCTCTGGCAGCCGAGAGAAGTCCTCGCGCAGGGTCTCGAGCATCCGCGGCGTGTACAGCGCCGCCGCCGGATGGTAGATCGGATACAGGCGCACCGCGCGTGCTCCCAGCACCAGCACCTCGGGCTGGCCGTGCAGGCGCGTGATCCCGGTGGGGTCGCCCCGCAGGAGCTTGGTCGAGAAGTTGCCGAGAGTGCAGATCACGCTCGGCTCGATCAGCTCGACCTGGCGCAGCAGGTACTCGTGGCAGTTCTCGATCTCCACCGGCAGGGGATCGCGGTTGCCGGGAGGGCGGCACTTCAAAGTATTCGCAATAAACACCTGTGTACGCTGAAGCCCAATCTCTTCGAGGAGCTTCTCGAGCAGTTTCCCCGCCCGCCCTACGAACGGGATCCCCTGCTCGTCCTCGCTCGCACCGGGCGCCTCGCCGATGAACATCAGATCCGCGTCCGCATTGCCGGCGCCGAAGACCACCGTCCTGCGCGTGGCCGCGAGCTCCGGGCAGCGAACGCAGCCGCGCGCCTGGGTGAGCACCTCCTTCAGCGCCTCGCGCCGCGCCGGGGCCGATCGCTCGCTCTGCTCTGCAGCCACGTCGCGCATGCTAGTTCCCCTGGCCCGTGGGCGCAGACGGCGTCGGTGAGCGATGATCCGGCGATGACATCCTCATCTGAGATCCCGGTGCTGGCCCCGTTCGCGGGCGTGGTCGTGGCAATCCCCCACGCCGGCGATCAGGCGGTGCCGGCCGGGACCGCGCTCGTCGTGCTCGAGGCCATGAAGATGGAGCACGAGGTGCTGGCCGAGACCGACGGCGTGGTGGGAGAGCTTGCGATCGCCGTCGGTGAGGCGGTCGAGGAGGGCCAGCTGCTGCTGACCATGCACCCGGGAGAGGCAGCGCAGACTCCGGCCGGAGCGCAGGGAGATGCAGCGCAAGGTGGCGAGCGGGCAGACCTGCAAGCGGTGCGCGAACGCCACGAGATCGGCCTCGACGCGGCACGCGGCGAGGCCGTCGCGCGGCGTCACGATCATGGGCGTCGCACGGCCCGGGAGAACCTCGCCGAGCTCCTCGATCCGGGCTCCTTCGTCGAGTACGGCCCACTGCTGTTCGCCGCCCAGGAGCAGCGGCGCTCGCGCGAGGAGCTGATCGCCCGCACCCCCGCCGACGGGTTGGTGGGCGGGCTCGGCGAGGTCGACGGCCGTCCCTGCGTGGCCATGTCCTACGACTACACCGTCCTCGCGGGCACCCAGGGGATGCGCAACCACCTCAAGAAGGACCGCCTGTTCGAGATCGCCGAGCGGCGCAGGCTGCCCGTGGTGCTGTTCGCCGAGGGCGGCGGTGGGCGCCCGGGCGATGTGGACATGCCGATCGTCGCCGGACTCGACTGCCGCGCCTTCGCGCTGTTCGCCTCGCTCAGCGGCCTGGTCCCGCTCGTGGGCATAGCCTCGGGCTACTGCTTCGCCGGCAACGCTGCGCTGCTCGGGTGCTGCGACGTCGTGATCGCCACCGAGGACTCGAGCATCGGGATGGGCGGCCCGGCGATGATCGAGGGGGGCGGTCTGGGCGTCCACCACCCCTCAGAGGTCGGCCCGATCGACATCCAGCACGCAAACGGGGTGGTCGACCTGCGCGTCGCGGACGAACGCGAGGCGGTGGCGGCGGCCAAGCGCTACCTCTCCTACTTCCGCGGCCCGAGCGAGCCCGGTCCGGTGCCGGACCAGGCGCTCCTGCGCGATCTCATCCCTCAGGAGCGCAAGCGCATCTATGACGTCCACGCGGTCGTGCAGGGGCTGTTCGACGAGGACTCGGTGCTGGAGCTGCGCGACGGCTTCGGCGCGGGCATGCTGACGGCCCTGGCCCGCGTGGATGGACGCCCGCTCGGCGTCGTGGCCAACGACCCCAGGCACCTCGGAGGCGCGATCGACGCAGACAGCGCCGACAAGGCCGCGCGCTTCCTGCAGCTGTGCGACGCCTTCGAGCTGCCGGTGCTGTTCCTGTGCGACACCCCGGGGTTCATGGTCGGCCCGGCCGCCGAGCGCACGGCCACCGTCCGCCACTTCGCGCGCCTGTTCCTCGCGGGCGCCAACCTGACGGTGCCGACCGGCACGATCGTGCTGCGCAAGGGCTATGGGCTCGGGGCACAGGCGATGGCCGGGGGCGGCTTCAAGGCGGGCCAGTTCACGGTGGCGTGGCCCACATCGGAGTTCGGCGCGATGGGCCTGGAGGGAGCCGTGCGCCTGGGCATGCGCCGGGAGCTCGACGCGATCGAGGACGAGGAGGAGCGTGAGCGCGTCTTCCAGGCCACGGTCGCCGCGGCCTACGAGCGCGGCCGCGGCCTCAACATGGCCGCCTACGGGGAGATCGACGACGTGATCGACCCGGCCGACTCGCGGCGCTGGATCGCCACGCTGTTCGAGCAGAGCAGTGGGCGCTGGTGGGAGCGGGCCGGCAAGAAGCGGCCGAACGTCGATGCCTGGTAGGGCGCGAACGCGGCCTGTGTGACACTGCGCACATATGGGTCAGCCCGTTTGACGGAGCCGGGAAGCGCTGTATCATCGAGCACAGGCCGTCACCGAGCTGGCTCGGGATGGACCTCGTGAACACTCCGCCTGACATCTGAAGTCGCGCCGGTATCCGAAGGGAACTGGACCGAGAACGATGAGCCCGACACCACCGACCCGCTGCGGCGCATGAGGACCGTACGCACCGTGCAAGGGCTGCGCGCCGTGCTCGAGCCGGCTCGCCACGATGGCCTGGCGATCGGCCTGGTGCCGACGATGGGCGCTCTGCACGAGGGGCACCTGTCGCTGATCCGCCACGCCCGCCGCCAGTGCGACCGCGTGGTGGTCTCCCTGTTCGTCAACCCCTCGCAGTTCAACGAGCGCGCGGACCTCGAGCGCTATCCGCGCAGCGAGCACCGCGACGCCGAGCTGGCCGAGCAGGCCGGCGCCGACATCCTCTTCGCCCCGACGGTCGAGGAGGTCTACCCCTCGGGCTTCGCCACGGCGGTGGAGGTGCTGGGGGTGACCGAGCGCCTCGAGGGCGCCGCCCGCGGGAGCGAGCACTTCCGCGGCGTGGCCACGGTGGTGACCAAGCTGCTGTGCATGGCGCTTCCCGACGTGGCCTACTTCGGCCAGAAGGACGCCCAGCAGGTGGTCGTGATCCGCCGGCTCGTGGCCGACCTCAACCTCCCGGTCCAGATCGAGGCGCTGCCGACCGTCCGCGAGCCGGATGGGCTGGCGATGTCCTCTCGCAACGCGCTGCTCGATCCCCACGAGCGCTCACGCGCCCTGGCGCTGCCCGCGGCCCTCGAGGCCGCCGTCGGACTGACCGCCGCCGGCGAGAGCTCGGCGCAGGCGATCCTGACCGCCGCCCGCGAGGCGATGCGCCCCTTCGCTGTCGAGGCCGAGTATCTGGCGCTCGTGGACCCCGAAACGCTCGAGCCGCTCGAGGTCCTCTCAGGCGCCGGTCTGCTGGCGCTCGCCGCACGAATCGGTGCGGTCCGACTGATCGACAACGTCCTCCTGCAAGCCGTCTCCCCCACCCACCCCGCTCCACAGTCCCAAGGAAAGGCGATCTCCACATGCAGCGTGTGATGCTCAAGTCGAAGATCCACCGGGCCACGGTGAGCGACTGCGACCTGCACTACGTCGGCTCGATCACGATCGACCCGGACCTGCTCGAGGCCGCCGACATCCTCGAGCACGAGCAGGTGCACGTGGTGGACGTCGACAACGGCGCGCGCTTCGAGACCTACACGATCGCGGGCGAGAGAGGTTCGGGCGACATGCGCGTCAACGGCGCAGCCGCCCGCCTGGTCCACCGCGGGGACACGATCATCGTCATCTCCTACGGCCAGTACGCCGAGGCCGAGATGGAGGAATACGAGCCTCGCGTGGTCCACGTCGAGGCGCAGACCAACCGCATCATCACCATCGACGACGCGGTGGCGACCCTGCTGGCTTGATCGGATCCCACCCACCCGCCCCCCGCCATCGTCAACCGCTGTCAGAGAGGAACCCCATGTCATCCCACCCCAGCGACCCCAACGTCCGAACCCCCTCCGATCCCGGTCGCCTGCCCATGACCCTGCCGCTGCTGATGGAGAAGAAGCGACTGGGCGAACCGATCGTGATGGTCACCGCATACGACTATCCGAGCGCCCGTGCAGCCGAGGCCGGTGGCGTGGATCTGGTGCTCGTCGGCGACTCGGCCGCCACCACGGTACTCGGCTACAGCGCCACCACGCCGGTGGTGCTCGAGGACATGCTCGTGCTCGCCCGGGCGGTGCGTCGCGGCCTGCACACCCCGCTGTTGATCGGCGATCTGCCCTTCGGCTCCTATGAGGTCTCCGACGAGCAGGCCATCACGACCGCGATGCGGATGGTCAAGGAGGCGGGCTGCGAGGCCGTCAAGCTCGAGGGCGGCGGCGCCTCCTCCGTCAGTCGCGCCAGGGCGATCGTGGGGGCCGGCATTCCCGTGATGGGCCACGTGGGGCTCACCCCCCAGACCTCGACGGCTCTCGGTGGATGGAAGGCGCAGGGTCGCTCGGCGGCCGCCGCCGCCAAGATCGCCGCGGAGGCGCTCGCCCTGCAGGAGGCCGGCTGCTTCGCGCTCGTGTTCGAGGCGATCCCAAGCGCGGTGACCGACGAGCTGATGGGACTGCTCGAGATCCCCGTGATCGGGATCGGCGCCGGGGCGGGCACCGATGGGCAGGTGCTCGTGTTCCACGACCTGCTCGGCATCCGTGACGGCCTGGGAGCCCGGTTCGTCAAGCGCTACGCCAACCTCCAGCAGGAGATGAACGACGGCGTGGCCGCCTATGCCGAGGACGTGCGGGGACGACGCTACCCGGGGCCCGAGCACACCTACTCGATCGACGCGGGCGAGCTCGCCGAGCTGCACGAGTTGCTGCATCTGGCCTGAGCCTAGAGCGAGGCGTCGTAACGCAGCCGGAAGTGGGTGATCGTCGACGGCTGGCAGATGGGCGACGAGTCAGTTCCCGTGACCGCGATCGTCCCGCGCTGGAAGCGCCCTCTGATCGTGAAGGTCGTCGTGAAGGTCTGCTCGGTTTGGGAGTCTTCGGGCGTCAGCGTGACCGGACCGGAGAACAAGAAGCTGCCGCTGTGGCTGATCGCCAACGGGTGCGGAATGTGGATCGTGACCTCGTCGTTCGCGGGGAGACCCCCACTGGGCGTGGAACCCGTGTAGCAGGCGACGCCTCCGCTGGTGATCGTCTTGCGGCTCTTGCCGACGATCAGGTCAACGCCTCCGTTCGAATAGCCTTCGACCGTGGTTTCGCTGGCGCGGGGCGCGTACCCGCCCGCTCGGACGAGCGACAGGCGCTCTACGTATATTCGACGCGGCGGAGCACCCGCGCGGGCGCGCCGGCCGCGATCGAGAACGCCTCCACGTCCTTGGTCACCACGCTGTTGGCGCCGATCACGCAGCGCTCCCCGATCGTCACACCGCTCGTCACCACCACGTTGGCGCCGAGCCAGCAGTTCTCGCCGATCCGCGTCGGCCCCCTGCTCTCGAACCCCTGCCAGGTGATGGGCTTGTCGGGATCGTCGAAGCGGTGGCTGGCGTCCGAGACGAAGCAGCCGTTGGCCAGCATGCAGTTATCGCCGATCTCCACGAGGTCCTGGGCGGCGAGCATCACGCCTTTGTTCAGGAACGTCCCGGCGCCAATCCGCACGCGCGCGGCGCCGGGCGCGGTGATCCACACGCCCGGCTCCAGGAGCGTCCCCGCTCCGATCTCCAGGCGCCCCTCTCGCAGAGCCTCGAGCACGTTGCCGTGCACGGGCCAGCGCACGAAGGCCTCACGCCGCAGGAACTCCCAGTGGATGCGCCCGCGGTTCCATGGCAGTGAGCTCTGCTCATACCAGCGCCACTTCTGCGCCCACAGCCGGGCCTGGCGCGCGGTCTCCCCCATGCCCTCAGGCAGCGACCCTGCTGCGCCGTCTGCGCGGGGGCTTCTTCGCCGCCTTGGCGGCCACGCCCGCCTTCGCCGGCACGAGCAGCTCGGCCAGGAACCTGCCGGTGTGGGACGACGGCTCGGCGGCCACCTCCTCGGGCGTGCCCACGGCGATCGCCATCCCTCCCTCCTCGCCGCCCTCCGGACCCATGTCGATCAGCCTGTCTGCGCACTTGATCACGTCGAGATTGTGCTCGATCACGACGATGCTGTTGCCCGCGTCGACCAGGCGCTGGAGCACCTCCAGCAGACGCTGCACGTCGGCGAAGTGCAGGCCGGTCGTGGGCTCGTCGAGGATGTAGAGGGTCCGGCCCGTGGCGATCTTGGAGAGCTCGGTGGCGAGCTTCACGCGCTGGGCCTCGCCGCCGGAGAGGGTCGTCGCGGGCTGGCCGAGGCGGACATAGCCGAGGCCGACCGCGTCGAGCGTCTCCAGGCGGCGGCGGACCTTGGGGATGTGCTCGAAGAAGCCGAGCGCCTCCTCGACCGGCATGTCCAGCACGTCGGCGATGCTCCTGCCCTTGAAGCGGACTTCCAGGGTCTCGCGGTTGTAGCGCTTGCCGTGGCACTGTTCGCAGGGCACGTACACGTCGGGCAGGAAGTGCATCTCGATCTTGATCTGCCCGTCGCCGCGACAGACCTCGCAGCGCCCGCCCTTGACGTTGAAGCTGAAGCGTCCGGGCTTGTACCCGCGGGCACGGGCCTCCTGGGTCTTCGAGAAGAGGTCGCGGATGACGTCGAACAGTCCCGTGTAGGTGGCCGGGTTGGAGCGCGGAGTGCGCCCGATCGGCGACTGGTCGACCGCGATGATCTTGTCGAGCTGGTCCAGCCCGTGGATCGCACGGTGGGCTCCTGGACGCTTGCGCGCCCGGTGCAGGCGGTTTGCGACGGCCTTGAAGAGGACGTCGTTGACGAGCGTGGACTTGCCCGAGCCGGAGACGCCGGTCACGCACGCGAGCACGCCCAGTGGCACGTGGACGTCGATGTCGCGGAGGTTGTGCTGGCTTGCCCCCAGGATCTCCACGTAGCCGCTCGGGGTGCGCCGCTTCTCGGGCACCTCGACCGTGCGGGCGCCGGCCAGGTACTGACCGGTCAGCGACCCCTTGACCCGCTGGACCTCCTCGGCGGTGCCCTCGGCGACGATGCGCCCACCGTGTTCGCCGGCTCCCGGCCCCAGGTCGACGAGGTGGTCGGCCGCGCGCATCGTCTGCTCGTCGTGCTCGACCACGATCACGGTGTTGCCGAGGTCGCGCAGGCGCTCGAGCGTCCCGATCAGCTTGGAGTTGTCGCGCTGGTGCAGGCCGATCGAGGGCTCATCGAGGATGTAGAGCACGCCTACGAGCGAAGAGCCGATCTGCGTGGCCAGGCGGATGCGCTGGGCCTCGCCGCCCGAGAGCGTCGCCGCGGCGCGCTCCATCGAGAGATAGCCGATGCCCACGTTCTCCAGGAACTGCAGGCGCTCTGAGATCTCGCGCAGGATCAGTCGCGCGACGTGACGGTCGGTCTCCGAGAGCTCGACCTGCTCGAGCCACTCAAGCGCTCGGCGTGCCGAGAGCGCGCAGAAGTCCTCGATCCGCGTACCTCCCACCAGGACCGCCCTGGACTCCGGACGCAGCCTCGCGCCCCCGCACGCCGGACAGGCGCGCAGCGACATGAACTCCTCGATCTTCTCCCGCGTCCACTCCGAATCGGTCTCGCGGTAGCGACGCTGGAGGTTGGCCACGATGCCCTCGAAGCGCGTGGCGTAGGAGCGCCTGCGCCCATAGCGGTTGCGGTAGGTCACCTGCACGGGCTCACCGCCCGTTCCATGCAGGAACACGGCGCGCTGAGACTCGAGCAACTCGTCCCAGGGGGCGTCGAGGTCGATGTCGTACATCTCGGCGATCGCCTCGGTCATCTGCTCGTAGTAGTTGGATGCGCTGTTGGCCCACGGGGCGATCGCGCCTTCGCCGATCGAGAGCGAGGGGTCGGGCACGAGGAGCTCTGGGTCGATCTCCATCATCGAGCCGAGCCCCGTGCAGCGGTCGCAGGCCCCGTGTGGGGAGTTGAACGAGAAGATCCGCGGCTCGAGCTCCACGAGCGACGGGCCGTGCTCGGGGCAGGCGAAGCGCTCGGAGAAGGTGAAGATCGTGCCCGGCTCGGGCGCCACGCCCGGAACGATCTGCCCGGACGGCGCGCGCGTCCCCTTGGCGCCGGTCGCGTGCTCGCCCTCCTCCCGCTGCTTGGCCGAGCCGACGGCCTCGATCTCGACCAGGCCCTCGGCCAGCCCGACGGCCGTCTCGATCGAGTCGGCGAGTCGCTTGCGCACGTCGTGGCGCATCACCAGGCGGTCGACCACCACCGAGATGTCGTGCTTGTAGCGCTTGTCCAGGACGATCGATTCCTCGAGCATCCGCACGCGGTCGTCGATCTTCACGCGCGCGAAGCCGTCCGTGCGCAGCTCCTCGAGCAGCTTGCCGTACTCGCCCTTGCGCCCGCGTACTACGGGGGCCAGCACCATGAAGCGGGTCCCCTCGGCGAGCTCCATCACCTGGTCGATGATCTGCTCGGCCGACTGGCCCACGATCGGGCGCCCGCAGATCGGGCAGTGCGGCTTGCCCACCCGTGACCACAGCAGTCGCAGGTAGTCGTAGATCTCGGTCACCGTGCCCACCGTCGAGCGGGGGTTGCGTGAGGTGGTCTTCTGATCGATCGAGATCGCCGGCGAGAGCCCCTCGATCGAGTCCACGTCCGGCTTGTCCATCTGCCCCAGGAACTGGCGCGCGTAGGCCGACAGCGACTCGACGTAGCGCCGCTGTCCCTCGGCGTAGATCGTGTCGAAGGCGAGGCTCGACTTGCCCGATCCCGAGAGGCCCGTGATCACGACGAGGGCGTCCCGCGGCAGCGCAAGGGAGATGTCCTTGAGGTTGTGCTCGCGCGCGCCTGAGACGACGATCTGGTTACCGGCAGCCATGCCCGGTCATTCTATGACGGCGAACAGACGTTCGCGTGGAGACAGGCGCGAGCCCTTACGCCAGCACCAACCGAGAGAACGATCAAAGCAGCCCTGATTCCAAAGATCACATCGCCCGGGCATGTGGACATAGGCTGTGCGCATGCGCTACGTGCAGCGAATGGCGGGAGGCGTGTTCGCCTTGGCCGCCGCGGCTCTCATCCTCTTCGGGACCGTGAAAGGCACAACACCCTCAGGGGTTGCCGTTCCGTACATTCTCGCTGGCGTCTTGGCTTGCGCGGGCGCCGTGTGGCTCACGACGCTACCGCTCGGACGAATGGAGGAGCACATCAAGAGGCTGCGGGACGAGCGGGACAAGGCGCATGGCGAGCGGGACACCCTACGAGGCGAACGTGACACGCTCAAAGAAACGAACGAGACCGTCCGCACCGAACGGGATCAGGCACGGGGCGAACTGAAGCACCTGACCGAGCAGGCAGAGGTCGCGGGTAAGCCTCGTTTGCCCGCGGTCATTCGCGATCGCGTCATAGAGCTTTCGGACCTGCCTCCCTGGGTGGTGAAGCGGACCTTTGAGAAATGTGAACTTGTGGGTCCAGGACCTGCGCTGATCGCGCCGTCTGAGCGCGAACACTGCAGACTGCTGGGGCCGGACGAGACCTCATTCCTCGTGGTGGACGACTTTTCTCAGCTTCCACCAGGAACGGTTCGCTTTGTCAGCTGCAAGCTCATCGACTGCGACTTGCAGTCGTTTGTGATGGCTGGGAACCAAGAGCAGATTGCAACGCTGCGCGAGGACTTCCGCGAAAAGTAGACACCCACGCTAGCGTGACGGGAATGCACGGAACTAGATCTGAGGGCGACCAGAGTGCCGGTCCAAGGCCGCCGATCGACCAACTCGAAGACAGCGAGGATAGCTCGGATTTGACGGAGAAAGATGGTGCGCCACTCGCCGAGATCTCCGCGACGAGCGATCCGGTAGGCGCCGTCTACGGCAGTCTCGGTCTGAAGGAGAGCACCGACGCCATTATCCGCGCGCTGCGTGGACCGCCTGACACCGTGTGATCGCTACTGCGATCGAAGCTCCTCGACCCGACAATGACTCCTCAGAAAGAGACCTAGGCCCGCACGACGCCGTTAGGGCGCCACTGGCCAAGCGAGGCAAGGACGCAGGGAGCGTGGCGTGCTCGGCACGCGAGCGACCGAGGACGCCGCCTCGCGCCGGCCAGCGGTGTCCTACCCCTCGATCGCCGCGTAGACCTCGTCGATGAGCTTCAGGCGGTCGGGCAGCTGGAAGTTCTCGGCCAGGTAGCGCTCGGTCTCGGCGCGCGACTCGCCGTTGAGCGCCATGTTCAGGGCGATCAGGCGAGCGCCGTCGAGATCGCCGGGGGCCGGCGCCTGCTGGGGCGGCTCGGGTTCGAGCGCTCCCAAGGACGTCTGCTGCAGGGCGAGGGCGGGCGCTGCGAGGGCGTCGTCGAGCTCGGCCTCGAATGCGAATGCGTTGCTCGGCTGCGGCTCGGGCAGGTTGCGCCCGGCGGCGGTGTCGTAGAGCTCACCCATGCCAGCCTCCACGGCTGCGAGATCGGCCGCCAGGCGGCTCGCCCCCGAGCGCAGGCTCTCGACCAGGCCGCTGACCTCGCCGTCCATCGAGCTGACCCGCTCCAGCAGCGTGGCGGCCACCTGTGCGACTCCTGCGACGTGGGCACCCGCCTTCTCGACGGCCTCTTCGCGGGTGCGCTCGGCGTCGCGATCGGCCGCCTCGCGCACCTGGCGTGCGTTTTCGAGGGCGTGGCGCTCGATCTCCGCCGCGGCCGTCTCGGCCGCCTCGATGATGCCCTGCACGTGGTTGCCGGCCGTCGAGGCGAGCGACACGTCAGCGGCGCCTCCGATCGCGGCGCGCTGGAGCTCGTCGAACTCCGCCGCCAGCGTACGTAGGTGGGCATCCACCGCCGAGGGATCGTAACCCCGCCGCCCGATCGGGAAGTCCCTACGTTCGATGGCCTGGCGATCGAACTCCACGGCGCGCATCCTAGGCGATGTCGCCCGTCGGGGTCTCGCCAGTCGAAACGGAGCTCGCGGGAGCCTCCTCTGCGCGTATCTCCTGGAGATCTCGACGAAGCTCGCGCAGCTCGTCCCGCAGCTGCGCGGCGTACTCGAAGCGCAGATCGTCAGCGGCCGCGATCATCTCCTCCTCGAGCTCGACGACCATCCGCTCGAGCTCATGCTGAGGCATCTCCTTGGCCGCGCCGCGCTTGGCAGTGCGCCGTTTGCGCCCGCGCGGGACCTTGGACTCGGCCTGCAGGAACTCGGCGATGTCCGAGATGCCCTTGACGATCGTGGCGGCCGTGATGCCGTGCTCGACGTTGTATGCCAGCTGGATCTCGCGCCGCCTGTCCGTCTCGGAGATCGCGGCGCGCATCGCCCTGGTCTCCTTGTCGGCGTACATCAGGACCTTCCCGTCCACGTTGCGCGCGGCACGGCCGATGGTCTGGATCAGCGAGGTCTCGCCGCGCAGGAAGCCCTCCTTGTCGGCATCGAGGATCGCCACAAGCGAGACCTCGGGCAGGTCCAGGCCCTCGCGCAGCAGGTTCACGCCGACGAGCACGTCGTACTCCCCCAGGCGCAGGTCGCGGATGATCTGGATGCGTTCGAGCGTGTCGATCTCGGAGTGCAGGTAGCGCGTCTTGAAGCCCATCTCGAGCAGGTACTGCGAGAGGTCCTCACTCATCTTCTTGGTGAGCGTGGTCACGAGCACGCGCTCGTTGCGATCGACCCGCACCCGCACCTCGTTCATCAGGTCGTCGATCTGGTTCTTGGTCTCGCGCACCTCCACCAGGGGGTCCACGATCCCGGTCGGACGGACGATCTGCTCGACGATCCGCGTGGCGTTCGTGCGCTCGTATTCGCCCGGGGTGGCCGAGACGAACAGCAGCTGCGGCGTGATCGAGAGGAACTCTTGAAACGTCTGGGGGCGGTTGTCCATCGCGCTCGGCAGCCTGAAGCCATAGTCCACGAGCGTCTGCTTGCGGGAGCGGTCGCCCTCGTACATGCCGCCGATCTGGGGGACGGTCTGGTGGGACTCGTCGCAGAAGCACACGAAGTCCTTGGGGAAGTAGTCGATCAGGCAGTAGGGCCGTGAGCCGGGTGCGCGCCCGTCGAGGATGCGCGAGTAGTTCTCGATGCCCGAGCAGAAGCCCACCTCCCTGAGCATCTCCATGTCGTACTGGGTGCGCTGGCGCAGGCGGTGGGACTCGAGCTGCTTGCCTTCGGACTCGAGCTGCTCGCAGCGCTCGTTCAGCTCCCGCCCGATCTCGGCCACGCCCGCCTCGATCGTGCCCTCCTTGACGTTGTAGTGCGTCGCCGGCCAGATCGCCACGTGCTCGAGGTCGTCCGCGATCAGCTCGCCGGTGAGCGGGTCGAACTGCTGCAGGCGTTCCACCTCATCGCCGAACATGGTCGCGCGGAAGGCCGCCTGGGCATACGCTGGGAAGACCTCGAGGGTGTCACCGCGCACACGGAACGTGCCGCGCGAGAGCACGCTGTCGTTGCGCGTGTACTGGATCGAGACGAGTTTGCGAAGCAGCGTGTCGCGATCGATCTCCTCGCCGCGCCTGAGGATCTGCATGTTCATCTCATACGTCTCAGGCGAGCCCAGGCCATAGATGCAGGACACCGAGGCGACCACGATCACGTCGCGCCGGGCGAACACGGCGGCCGTGGCCGCGTGCCGCAGCCGGTCGACCTCCTGGTTGATCGCCGAGTCCTTCTCGATGTAGAGGTCCCGGCTCGGGACATAGGCCTCGGGCTGGTAGTAGTCGTAGTAGGACACGAAGTACTCGACGGCGTTGTCCGGGAAGAAGGTGCGGAACTCGTTGCACAGCTGCGCCGCCAGCGTCTTGTTGTGGGCGATCACGAGCGTCGGGCGCTGCACGGCCTCGATCACGCCGGCCATCGTCATGGTCTTGCCGGTTCCAGTGGCGCCGAGCAGCGTCTGGAAGCGCTCCCCCGCGAGAATTCCCTCGGCGATCGATTCGATCGCCTTGGGCTGATCGGCCGTCGGCGTGAAGACCGAGTCGAGCTTGAAGTCGGGCATGCCCACTACCGTAGCGAGCCGACCGGAGGCGGACGCGGGCCCCGCGAGCTCGGGGTGGAAGCGCTAGGAGATGCCGAGCTCGCGCGGGTAGGTGGCGCGGTAGGCGCGCTGGGCGCCGAGCACGCGCTGGACGTATTCGCGGGTCTCGGGGAAGGGAATCGCCTGGGCGGTCAGGCTCCGCCCGGCCCCGTTGGCCTGCGCCACCCAGCGGTCCACGTTGGCCAGCCCGCCGTTGTAGGCGGCCACCGCGAGCATCTCGTTGCCGCTGTAGTGGTCGAGCAGATATCGCAGGTAGTAGCTGCCGTAGGCGACGTTGACGCGCGGGGTCGCCAGATCGCCGGCGGTGAAGCGACTGCCGCCCGAGAGGTGCGCCAGGTAGTAGGCCGTGGCCGGCAGTATCTGCATCAGGCCCTGGGCTCCGGCCGAGGACGGCCTCGGTTCGAATTTCGTCTCGGCGTAGATCACGGCGGCGATCAGCGCCGGATCGAGGTGCTTTGCGGCCGCCTGTTCGCGGATGATGCTCGCGTCGCTCAGCGGCAGCCCCGAGCGGTTCGCCGCCTGCTTGAGCCCGGAGATCACCACCGCCGCGCATAGGAGAATCGCCGCGATCGCCACACCGGTTCCGAGCGTGCGCTGCCTCATCCTCCAAGCTTGTCAAGCACCGCCGACAGCTCCCGTTCGAGATCCGCCTCGGTGCCGTCGTTGTGCACCACGAATGTCGCACGCTGCGCCTTCTCCCGCTGGGAGAGCTGGCGAGCGGCGCGCTCCTCCACGAGCGCGTGCCCGCGCGAGGCGGCGCGCTCACGGCGAAGCGGCTCCTCGGCGACGACCGCGATCGTGGCGTCGTAGAGATCCTGAAGGCCCGCCTCGAACAGCAGCGGCACCTCCACCACGGCCGCACGCGGGGCCGGAGAACGAGCCCGCGCGCGCTCCAGCCAACCCGCGACACGAGCGCCGACGAGCGGCCATACGACACCCTCGAGCCAGGCGCGGTCCCCGGGCGTCGCGAACGCGCGCTGTGCCACAGCAGAACGATCCACCACCCCACCCGGCGCCACCTCGGCGCCGAAGCGCTCGACCACGGCCTCGCGCAGCTGATCGCCCTCGTAGAGCTCGTGGACGACCGCGTCGCTCGAGAGCGTCTCTGCGCCCAGGCGCGCGAGCGCCGCCAGCGCCGTGGACTTGCCGGCGCCGAGACCGCCGGTCAGCCCGACGAAGGGCACCGCAGCCCTCACCGCCCCGAACCGCCCAGTCCGCGTCAGTCCTGCTGCGCGGGCTCGGAGGCGAGCGCGGGCTCGCCCTCCTGCGCAGCAGCGGGCTCGGCCGGTGCGGCCTCGGCGGTGTCAACCGCCCGCAGAGCACTGTCGTCGTCGGCCTCGCCGTCTGTCGCGGGCGCAGCGGGAGCCTCGACCGCAGCCTCGGCCACCGGCGCAGGAGCCTCCTCGGCCACCGCCGGCTCGGCGGTCTCGGACGCGGGGGCCTCGATGTCGGTCACCGCTGCGCTGGCCTCGGCCTCCGGCGCAAGCTCGGCGGTGCCTGCGTCCTCGACGCCGTCCTGCTCGCCGGGCTCGGCGGGTGGGGCCGCCGGGCGCTCGGGCTCGCCGGGACGCGACACCGGCAGGATCTGATCCTCCACGCGCTTGGCCGACAGCGACAGGCGCCTGCGCTCAGAGTCGATCTCGAGGATCTTGACCCTGATCTCATCGCCAGGGTGGACGATCTCCCGCGGGCTCTCCACATGGTGGGGCGCAAGCTCGGAGATGTGCACGAGGCCCTCGACGCCATCGAGGATCTCGACGAAGGCGCCGAAGGTCACGACCTTGGTCACCTTGCCCTCGAGCTCGTCGCCGACGTTGTAGGTGTCCACGATCCGCTGCCACGGGTCCTCCTGGGTCTGCTTGAGACCCAGCGAGATGCGCTGACGGTCGCGGTCGATGTCGAGCACCTTGACCTTGACGGTGTCGCCGATCGAGAGGATCTCGCTCGGGTGGTTGACGTGCGACCACGAGAGCTCGGAGATGTGGATCAGGCCGTCGATGCCGTCGAGGTCGACGAACGCGCCGAAGTCGACGATGTTGGAGATCTGTCCCTCCACGACCAGGCCGGGCTGGAGGCGGTCGAGGATCTGCTGGCGGACCTCCTTGCGCTCCTCCTCGAGGACCGCTCGACGGGAGAGCACCACGTTGTTGCGCGAGCGGTTGAGCTCGATGACCTTGGTCTCGATCTTGGTGCCCATGTACTCGTCGAGGTTGGGTACGCGGCGAATGTCCACCAGCGAGGCGGGCAGGAAGCCACGCACGCCGAGGTCGATGATCAGCCCGCCCTTGACGACCTCGATGACCGTGCCCTCGACCGGCTCGCCCGACTCGGCGGCCGTTTCGATGCGGCGCCAGGCCTTCTCGAAGCGGGCGCGCTTCTTGGACATGATCAGGCGGCCGTCCTGATCCTCCTTCGTCATGACGATCGCGTCGACCTCCTCGCCGAGGTGGACCTCCTCGTTCGGATCGACGGCCTTGCGGATCGAAAGCTCGTTGGCCGGGATGACGCCCTCGGACTTGTAGCCGATGTCGACGAGGACCTCGTCCTTGTCGATCCGGACGACGTGGCCGGTGACGACCTCGCCCTCCTCTATGGCCCTGAAGGTGGCGTCGTAGTTGGGGACGATCTGGCCGTCCACTTCGAGCAGAAGGCCATTCGACCCGTCAACGACCCGTGCCCCGGGATTCTCCATCAGTGTTTGCACCGGCCGAAGCGTAGCGCAGCCGTATCATTGCCGGGCACATGCCTGTTCGAGCGACGAAGCGGGGAGAGCAGCGCACCCGCTTGGAGCGCGATTGCGACGTGCTCGTCTGCGGGGCGAGCTTCGCGGGATTGGCGGTCGCGCGGGAGCTCGCCGGCAGCGGCGCGCGGGTGCTCGTGATCGACCGCTATGAGATCGGCGAGCGCCAGACCTCGGCCTGCGGGATCCCCACGCTGTGGCTGCAGGCGCTCGATCTGATGGGCTCTCTGCGCCAGAGCTTCGACGAGCTCGTCGTGCACACGCCCTTTCGGACCGCTCGCTGGCAGCTGCCGTGGTCCTTCTCCACGTTCGACTACCGCGAGCTGTGCGCCCTGCTGTGGGCGCAGGCCGACTCCCCGGAGATCGAGTTCGAGACCGCAACCGTCACCGCTCGGAAGGGCTTCACGGTCGCGACCGACCGCGGCGAGCTGCGCGCCCCGCTGATCGTCGACGCCCTCGGCTGGCGACGCTCGCTCTCCAACGCCACCCCCATCCAACCACCCAAGGCCCGCCTCTCGCGCGGCCTGGAGGTCCACCCGCCCGGCACGGGCGATGAGATGGAGCTGTGGATCGACCCGACCTACATCCGGGCCGGATACGGGTGGAGCTTTCCGGCCGCGGACGAGCTCCGCGTCGGGGTGGGCTCGTTCTGGCCCTCCCATCACGTCAAGGAGCCCACCGTCAGGCTCGCGCACGATCTGGGCCTGCCCCCCGAGGGCTATCAGGGCAACTGGATACCCCACCAGCTGCGCCGCGCGGTCGAGGACGATGTGTTCTTCGCAGGCGACTCGGCCGGGCACTGTCTCCCACTCACCGCCGAGGGCATTCGCACCGCCTTGTACTTCGGCCTGGCCTGCGGGCGCGAGCTGAGAGGCGTGATTGAAGGCCGCGCCAGCCGCGAGCAGGCGTTGGAGCGATACGCGGCCTTCTCCGATGCCCACGCGCGGAAATTCCGCTGGCTGCTGGGGGTCCAGCGCGCGATCGGCCAGCTGACGCCCAGCCGCGCCACGACGGCCATCATCCACGCCTTCGAGAGTCCGAGGCTCTCGAAGTGGGCGTTCAGGCACTACCTCGACATCGCGCCCCCGTCGTTCGTGGGCGCGGGCTCGAAGCGCGGGATCGCCTCGGCCCGCGTCCCGCTCGACGCGGCCGCCTGAAGCGAAGCCGGCTGCCTACGCGACCCGCCTGAGCTGCGGCACGCCGACCTTCGCCGCCGCCAGGGCCAGTCGGGCGGCCTCGACCGCGCTGGCCTGGGAGACCTCGGAGAGCAGGCCTGGGGCGGCGAGCATGTCCCCCGCCAGGAACACGCCTGCCCCCCGGTCGACCGCCGGGCGGTCCTGCCAGCTCGTGCCGGGCATGTCCACGGCCCCCGAGCGCGATTCCATGAGCTGGCGCCGGCGCCAGGTCTCGCGCTCTCGCCATGCCGGGATCAACGCATCCAGCAAGCGCTCGAGCCTCGCCTGCGCCTGATCTGCGCTCTCGCCCGGGCGAATCGGCATGTGCGCCTGCAGCAGCTCCTCGCCCTTCGGCGCCAGCGACGGGTCGGGGGCGCTGAAGCGCTCGATCCAGCCCGCCTCGTCGAGGTCTGAGACCACGAACGGGTCCCCGCGGCGATGTTGCAGGCCCAGATCGAGACATAGCGTGTGCGCCCCGGTCCAGTGCAGCGAGTCGTCGGCGAGCAGCTCGCGCGCCTGGGCCAGCTCGGTCGCCACTATCACCGGCAGCTCGGGCAGCTCCGTGACCCGGCAGCCGGTCTCGATCGTCACACCCAGCTCCCGAGCGCGGGCAACGAGCGAGCCCACCAGCGCGCCCCAGCCACCGATGAGGTATCTGGCCGTGGGAGGGGGGCTGAGCAGTGTCCTCACGGTCCGCGGCCAGATGAAGGCGGCGGACAGCGAGCCGGGATCGTGGTGGAACGTGTAGACACCGGCGCCGAGCGAGAGCATCGCGGCCGTCCGCTCGTCGGTGTGGCTCTCGGCCCAGGAGCGGAAGTCCTGGTCCACGGGCGCGCTGCGTCCCCGCAGGCGCAGCACCGAGGGGAGCGCCCCGAGCGGCGGCGTGCGACGGATCTGGCCTTCCCAGCGCAGCCTGAAGCCGGCCAGCGGTATCCCCGCATAGGGCGGAATCAGATTGCGCTCGTCGAGCCACCGCCACAGCGAGCCGCCCTTGTAGATGACATGGGGCCCGAAGTTGGCCTTGTAGGGACCGTCGCTGCTGCGGGCGCGACCACCCAGCGATTCGTGTGCCTCGAGCAGGACCACTCGGGCGCCGCCCTCGGCACATGCGATCGACGCGATGAGCCCGGCGAGCCCCCCTCCCACGACCGTGATCTGGCTTGAAGTCGTTCCGTTCGAAGCACTCATGGGTCCTCCTTGGGATTGCTGGTCGAGATCGACCCTACGCCGATACTGGTCCGGTATACAGTTCCAGTAATCGTGACTTCAGAAGGACCAGTTTTCGGACCGGAGCTGCTGGTCGAGATCGACCCGCAGCGGGAGCTGTCACTGCACGAACAGCTCGAGCGCTCGCTGCGCGAGAACATCCGCAGCGGCCGCCTGCGTGCAGGGATGAGGCTGCCCTCGACGCGCGCGCTCGCGGCCGAGCTCGGCATCTCCCGGGGCGTCGTCACCGAGGCCTACGGCCAGCTCGGCGCCGAGGGATATCTGGAAACCCGCCAGGGAGCCGCCGCCCAGGTCGCCAAGGCGGTACGCGCCACGGTCGCCCACGCCCCTGCGCGCTCGCTGTTGCCCACCTTCGCCTACCACTTCCATCCGGGCCTGCCCGACCTCGCCGGCTTTCCCCGCGACCGCTGGCTGCGCTCGCTGCGCTCGGCCTGGCGCGAGTCGCCGCTGGCAGCCGTCGGCTACGGCGATCCCCGCGGCGTGCCCCAGCTGCGCGAACAGCTCGCCGACTATCTGGGACGCGTGCGCGGCGCGGCGGCCGAGCCGGAGAACATGCTGATGTGCACGGGCTTTATGCAGGGCTTCTCGCTGCTGTGCCGCTGGCTGCAGAGCCACGGAATCGAGGCGATCGCGGTGGAGGACCCCGGCTGGCACGTGCATCGCCTGATCGCCGAGCAGGCCGGCCTGCGGACGATTCCCGTGCCAGTCGACGCGGACGGCCTGTGCGTCGAGGCGCTGCACGAGAGCGGAGCGGCGGCCGTGCTCGTGACGCCCGCTCACCAGTTCCCCACCGGCTGCGTGCTCAGCCGCGAGCGACGCACGGCGCTGATCGAGTGGGCGGAGAGCGGGGAGCGCCTGATCGTCGAGGACGACTTCGACGCCGAGTACCGCTACGACCGCGTCGCCGTCGGCGCCCTCCAGGGCCTTGCGCCGGAGCGGGTGCTCTACATCGGCTCCGCCAGCAAGCGCCTGGCCCCCGGCATGCGCCTTGGCTGGATGCTGATGCCGTCGTGGCTCGCCTGGGATCTGATCACGGCGAAGGCGATCGAGGATGGCGGCTCGGAGGTCGTGGGACAGCTCGCCCTGTGCGACTTCATCGCCCGCGGTGAGCTCGACCGGCACATGCGCCGCATGCGCCTGCGCTACCAGCAGCGGCGCGAGTCGCTGCTCGCGGCGCTCGCTCGCTGGCTTCCGCAGGGACGGCCCAGCGGCACGGCCGCGGGGTTGTTCGAGCTCGTCGAGCTGCCCGAGGAGGTCAGCGAGTCGGGGCTGCTGGCCAGCGCCGCGGCGCGCGGCGTGGGCATGGAGGGGCTCGCCTGGCACCGCTGCTCGACCGGCGGCGCACCGGGCGTGCTGCTCGGCTTCGGGAACCTCTCAGAGCCCGCTATCGAGCAGGGCGTGCGACTGATCGCCGAGGCGCTGGAGGAGACGCTGAGGACACCCGCCACACCCGCCGAGCAGGCCGAATTGGTACCCGCACAACTCGCCTGACTGGACCTCCCCGGGAGAGCAGCGCGACCGTATGGTGGGAAGCATGACCGCCGCCCATCAACACGCCGACGCGCCGGCGCTCGCGTCGCGCCAGGCGCCGTCGACCCTCCTCGCCGGACTCCTCGCCTTTGCGCTGGTGCAGCTCGCCCTGGCGCTGTTCATGGCCTCTGCCCCGCACGGCTTCTTCACGGCCGTCGGCCCCTACGGCACCTACAACGGCCACTACATCCGCGACGTCTCGACCTTCTATGCGGCGATCGGCGCCTGCCTGCTCGTGGCCGTCCGCGTGCCCTCGTGGCGTGCGCCGGTGCTGGCGGTCACGACCATCCAGTACGCCCTGCACAGCCTCAACCACCTGCTCGACATCGCCAGGGCCCATCCCGCCTGGACGGGCTACTTCAACTTCTTCTCGCTGGCCGCCGCGACCGTGCTGCTCGGTTGGCTGTGGCAGGCAGCCGCGAGCGAGGGGTCCCCATGAGGGTGTTCGTGGCTGGCGCGACGGGGGTGATCGGCCGCGGGCTGGTGCCAGCGCTGATCGAGGCCGGACACGATCCGATCGCGATGACGCGCTCGCCAGAGAAGGCCGCGGCGCTCGCGGCGAAGGGGATCGAGACGGCTGTCTGCGACGCCTACGACGCGCCGGGGCTGACACGGGCGCTGGAGAAGGCACGCCCCGACCAGGTCGTCCACCTGCTCACCGACCTGCCCGAGGACATCGACATACGCCACTTCGAGCGCGACGTGCAGAGCACCGGGCGCCTACGTAGTGAGGGAACGCGCAACCTCGTGGCCGCAGCCCGCACAACGGGTGTGCAGCGGACCATCGGCGAGAGCATCGCCTTCGCCTACGAGCCCACGGGCGGGTGGATCAAGGACGAGGACGCCCCGCTGGCGAGCGCGACGCTGCCATTCGTCGCAGAGCCGCTACTCGCGCTCGAGGAGCAGGTGCTCGAGGCCGGCGGGACGGTGCTCCGCTACGGCCAGCTCTATGGCCCGGGGACAGGATTCAGGCGCGAAGGTCCGTGGGCCGCGCGCCTGCGCCGCCGCCAGCTGCCGATCGTGGGCTCAGGCGCCGGGATCTTCTCGTTCCTGCACGTCGCAGACGCCGTCGGCGCAACGATGGCGGCGCTCGAGCGCCCGGCGCCGGCGATCTACAACGTGGTCGACGACGAGCCCGCTGCGATACGCGAGTGGCTGCCCGTGTATGCCCGCACGATCGGGGCGCCAAGCCCCTGGCGAGTGCCCGCGTGGATCGGTCGCCTGGCCGCGGGCGCCACGGCTGTGGCGATGATGACCGGCCTTCGCGGGGCGAGCAACGAGCGCATCAAGGCCGAGCTCGGCTGGCGGCCGCGGTATTCGAGCTGGCGCAAGGGCTTCGCGAGCGACCTCGGCTGAGCTCGCCTCAGCGGGCGCTCACTTCGCCTCCAGCCAATTGCGCCCGGCGCCGATGTCGACTGCCAGCGGCGGCTCGCGCTCGCCCCAGACGCCGACCATCTCGCGCTCGACCAGCTCCTTCGCAGCGTCGCTCTCCTGCGGCGGCCCTTCGAACAGGAGCTCGTCGTGGATCGTGAGCAGCAGCCGCGTCTGCAGCCCCGACTCGGCAAGCGCGCGGTGGCAGCGGACCATCGCGAGCTTGATGATGTCGGCGGCCGTGCCCTGGATGACGGTGTTGACGGCGAGTCGCTCGCCGAGCGTTCGCACCTGGTAGTTGCGGGCGCGCAGCTCGGGGATCTGGCGCCGGCGGCCCCACAGCGTCTGCACGTCTCCGGCCTCCCTGGCGCGCTCGATCGTCTCGGCCATGAAGGCGGCGACCTTGGGGAAGCGCTCGAGGTAGGCGTCGATGAACTCCTTGGCCTCGGCCCGCGGGATGTTCAGGCGGTCGGCTAGGCCGTAGTCGGAGAGCCCGTAGACGATGCCGTAGTTGATCATCTTCGCCTTCGAGCGCATCCCCGGGTCGATCGCGTCCGGCTCGACGCCGAAGACGCGCGACGCGGTCGCCGTGTGGACGTCCTCGCCGCGGGCGAAGATCTCCATCAGGACGTCCTCCTCGGCCGCGTGCGCCAGCACGCGCAGCTCGATCTGGGAGTAGTCGGCCGAGATCAGGAGGTTGCCCTCCTCGGCCTCGAAGCAGCCGCGGATCTCGCGCCCCAGCGGCGTGCGGATCGGGACGTTCTGCATGTTGGGGTTGGTGCTCGACAGGCGCCCCGTCTGCGCCACGGCCTGCAGGAAGGTGGTGTGGATCCGCGAGCGCTCGTCCACGAGCGCCGGGAGCACGTCGAGGTAGGTCTTGATCAGCGTCGAGAGCTCGCGCCAGCGCTCGATCCTGGGGATGATCTCGTGCTCGGAGCGGATCGCCTGCAGCACCCGGGCGTCGGTTGAGAAGCCGGTCTTGCCGCGGCGCTTGCGCGAGAGCCCGAGCTTCTCGAACAGGATCTCCCCCAGCTGCTGGGGCGAGGCGATCAGGAACTCGGTGCCGGCGAGCATGAAGATGTCGCGTTCGAGCCCGTCGATCTCCTCGCGCACGCGCGCGGTGATCTCGGCCAGGCGGTCGAGGTCGAGCCGCACCCCGAGCAGCTCCATCTCGCGCAGCACGGCCACGAGCGGCAGCTCGATCTCGCGCATCAGCGCCTCCAACCCACGCTCTGCGATCTGCTCGCGCTGCCAGTCGGCCAGCGCGCCCAGCAGGACGGCTTCGCCGGCGAGGAGGTCGTCGAGATCGGTGGCGAAGCCGCGCTCCTCGCAGAGCTCGGCGAACGGGTAGCCGCGGCGCGCCGGCTCGAGCAGGTAGGCGCCGAGCAGCGTGTCGTGGACGAGCCCCGGAGGCACCACGCCGAGTCCCTTCGCATCATGGGCCACGACCGGGCGATCTGCGCAGGCGCCGGCCACCTCCTCCGGCCCGGCGCAGTCACCGGCGATCACATCACCGTCGGCGGCGACCGCGAAGCGCCATGGCGGACCGTCGGCGAACAGCTCGCCCTCGGGCGCCTCGCTCTCGCGCACGACCACGTGGAGCTCGGTCTCGGCGTTGCCGAGCTTGGGGATCTCGCGCGGCGAGCCGGCCCGTACGCGCGCGGTCAGCGTGACCTGGGCGGACGGCGCGGGGGCGGCCACCTCGGGGTCGCCGAGCGCCTCCTCCAGGCGACGCAGCGGGTCGCGCAGCTCGTACTCGCGGAAGACCTCGCGGACCCGCGAGCGGTCGGGCTCGCGGGCGGCCTCGACGGCGATGTCGAAGTCGACCGCCACGTCGCGCTGCACGGTGGCCAGCTGCTTGGAGACGCGCGCGTCCTCGGCGTGCTCGATCAGGTTCTGTTTGCGCTTGGCGCCTTTGATGTCATCGACGTGGGCGAGCACCTGCTCGAGCGAGCCATACGCCTGGATCAGATCGCTCGCGGTCTTGTCGCCGATCCCGGGAATCCCGGGGATGTTGTCTGAGGTGTCGCCCTTCAGGCCGTAGAAGTCCGGGATCAGCTCGGGCGGGATGCCGTAGCGGTCGATCACCGCCTGGCGGTCATAGGTCTTGGTGTCGGTGATGCCCCGCGAGGTGGCCATCACCGACACCAGGCCATCGGGGTCGATCAGCTGAAAGACGTCGCGATCGCCGGTCACGATCATCACCGGCACCGGCGGGCTCGCCCTCAGCGCACGCTCGGCGAGCGATGCGATCACGTCGTCGGCCTCATAGCCCTCGACGCGCACGTTGCGATAGCCGAACGCCTCCACCAGCGGTTCCATCGCCGGCCACTGCTGCTTGAGCAGATCCGGGCGCGAGCGCCGCTGCGCCTTGTACTCGGCGAACAGCTCGCTGCGTCCCGAGGTACCGGCGTCCCAGGCGACCACCGTCGGGCAGACGCCGTGCTCGGTCACGATCTTCACGAGCATCGAGGCGAACCCGAAGATCGCGTTGGTGGGAATGCCCGTGGAGGTGGCGATCGACTCGGGCAGGGCGTAGAAGGCGCGATAGACGAGGCTCGGGCCGTCTATTAGGAACAAACGCCTCTCGCTGGGGGCCTGCGCGCTCATGCCTGATCACTCCGAACGAGACGACCCGCGCGCCCGCGCGCGCCCGCGCGGGCGGCCCCGTCGGGACCCGTATCGGGTGTGGAGCTCCTCGGCATCGTCTGAGCACTCTACGAGCACCACCGGAGCGGCGGGGAGCAGAGCTCCGCAAACACGAAGGAGTGCTCGGGACGCATACCTCCTAACATCCCGTCCCGCCAAACGACCTAGGAGCACACCCCGTGAGCGCAACCCCAAGCGCGCAATACCGTCTCACCATCCGCGTCAAGCTCGAGGACTCCCAGGGCATCCTCGGGAACGTCACGAGCACGATCGGCGAGACGGGCGGCATGGTCGGCGCCGTCGACCTCGTGGACATCGACGGCGGACAGAGCCTGCGCGACATCGTGGTCGACGCCTCCGACCGCGCCCACTGGGAGCGCATCATCGCGGCGATCAACGCGATCGAGGGGGCGGAGGTCATCGATACGACCGACCGCACCTTCCTGCTGCACGTGGGCGGCAAGATCGAACAGCACAACAAGCACCCGCTGAAGACGCGCGACGACCTCTCGATGGCCTACACCCCCGGGGTGGCGCGCGTGTGCCTGGCGATCGCCGACGACGAAGACAAGGCCTTTCAGTACACGATCAAGCGCAACACGGTGGCCGTCGTATCAGACGGCAGCGCCGTGCTCGGCCTCGGCAACATCGGCCCGCGCGCGGCGATGCCGGTGATGGAGGGCAAGTGCTGCCTGTTCAAGGAGTTCGCCGGCGTGGATGCCTTCCCGATCTGCCTGGAGACGACCGACGCCGATGAGATCGTGCGCACGGTCAAGCTGATCGCGCCGGCCTTCGGTGGCATCAACCTCGAGGACATCTCGGCGCCGCGCTGCTTCGAGATCGAGGAGCGGCTCAAGGAGCAGCTCGACATCCCGGTCTTCCACGACGACCAGCACGGCACCGCGGTGGTCGTGATGGCGGCGCTCCTGAACGCCGTCAAGCTCACCGGCCGGCGGCTGGAGGATCTGCACGTGCTCGTCATCGGCCTCGGCGCCGCCGGGATCGCCGTCACGAAGATCCTGCTGGCGGGCGGGGTTCGCAACATCATCGGCGCCGACTCCCGCGGGGCCCTGCACGTCCAGCGCGAGGACTACCTCGACGGCTCGATGAACTCCGTCAAGCGCTGGTTCGCCGAGTCGACCAACCCCGAGGGCCGCTCCGGCGCACCCGCGGACGTGATCGACGGCGCCGACCTGCTGATCGGCGTCTCGGGCGCGCGCGCCCTGCCGGCCGAGGCGCTCGCGCGGATGAACAAGGACGCGATGGTCTTCGCGATGGCCAACCCGACCCCCGAGGTCAACCCCGAGGAGGCGGCGCCGTACGTGCGGATCATGGCCACGGGACGCTCGGACTACCCCAACCAGATCAACAACGTGCTGTGCTTCCCCGGCATCTTCCGGGGAGCCCTCGACGTGCGCGCGCCGGCGATCACCGAGCAGATGAAGATCGCGGCGGCGCGCGCGATCGCGGCGATCGTCGAGGAGAGCGAGCTGCGCGAGGACTACATCATCCCCTCGGTGTTCAACCGCGACGTCGCCCCTGCCGTGGCCGCAGCCGTGGCCGACGAGGCGCGCGCCGACGGCACCGCGCTCGCGGGACAGGAGGTGGGCTTCGCCCACGGCGACACCGTCTCGGGGACCGCGCCGGGCGCCCAGATGAGCGACGGACGGATGTGAGCGCCACGCGCGTCGCGCTCACAGGGGCGACCGGCCTGATCGGTCCGCAGCTGCTCGAAGCGTTGCGCGCCGGCGGCGCCGAGGTGACCGTTCTCACGCGCGATCCCAAGCGCGCCCGCGAGCAGCTGGGCGAGGTGGAGGCGGTGCACTGGGATCTGATGAGCGAAGCGGCGCCGCGCGAGGCGCTCGCCGGCCGCGATGCCGTGGTGCACCTGGCGGGCGAGCCCGTGGCCCAGCGCTGGAGCGCGAAGGTCAAGCAGGCGATCCACCAGAGCCGCGTGGTGGGAACGCGCAACCTCCTCGAGGGCATTCGCGCGGCCGACCCCCGTCCCGGATTCCTCCTCAGCTCATCGGCGATCGGCTACTACGGCGCCCATGGCGAGGAGCCCCTCGACGAGGACGCCCCGCCGGGAGGAGACTTCCTGGCACGGGTCTGCGTCGACTGGGAGGCCGAGGCCGCTCGCGCCGGCGAGCTGGGGCTGCGCGTCGCCCAGGTGCGCACGGGCGTCGTGCTCGATCGCTCCGGCGGCGCGCTCGCCAAGATGCTCCGCCCGTTCCAACTCGGCGTCGGCGGCCCGGTGGCGGGCGGGCGCCAGTACATCTCATGGATCCACACCGAGGATCTCGTGGGGATCATGGCGAGCTCGCTGGAGGACGAGCGTTGGAGCGGTCCGATCAACGCCACCGCACCGGAACCGGTGCGCAACCGGGATTTCTCGCGGGTGCTCGGGCGAGTGTTGAAACGCCCGTCGCTGCTGCCCGTGCCGGGGCTGGCGCTGGCGCTCCTGTACGGCGAGATGGCCGAGATCGTGACCACGGGCGCGCGCGTGGTCCCGGCCAAGTCGCTGGTGCTCGGATATCAGTTCCGCCACCCGCAGCTGGAGGCCGCGCTGCGCTCGGCACTCGGCTCCTGAGCCGCGGCTGCCGGCGCCGTCGCCCCATCGATCGAGGCGGCACACCCGGCAGGACTACGCCGGCACCGGCTCGGGACGCTTGGCGACGCGGTTCTCGGTCTCGATGATCACCCGGCAGGGGCGCTTGTTCAACAGGTAGGCCGCGGTGGGGCCGATTCGCTGCTCGCCCGCGGGCGCATGGATGGTCGACCAGTAGATGACGTCGCAGCGCACGCGTTCGGCTTCCTCGACCAGCGCCGAGCCGGGGTTGCGCGTGCGGATCAGGCCGGTGTGGATCTTGATCCCCGCACGGCGGGCCTGGATGCGCGCGCTCTCGAGCACCGAGCGACCGTGCGCCTCCTCCTCCTCCAGTCCCGACTCCAGCGACAGCTGGCTCGGCACGGGCAGCACGTAGATCGCATACACGATGCCTTCCTCGCCGATCAGCTTGGCGGCGCTGCGCAGCGCCGTGGCGCTCACGTCGTCGCCGAAGATCGGCACCAGCGCGGTCTTGTACTCGAGCTCCTCGAAATCTGGCGGGCGCTCCGGGCGCGGGATCTTGTAGGAACGCCTGGGATCCAGTCCCTGGCGCTTGCGATAGAGGAAGTAGCCGCCCATGCCCAGGACCATCCAGGGAACGCCGATCGTGCGCGCCTCGCCGTGAAGCGCCACGACCGCGCACCACGCCGCAAACGTGCCGATCGCGCCCAGCACCGCCGTCATCGGGATCGGCATGCCACGGATCGGCACGTTCCAGGGCATCCGGTAGGGGCGCTCTCGCTTTGGATCCTTGAAGCGCAGCACCACCACCGATACGTGCGCTGTGGTGAAGGAGAGCATCGCGCCGAACGAGTAGAGGTTGCCGAGCAGCGTCGTTTCCCCGGGCAGGATCAGCAGGCCGGCGAGGATCGAGAAGAACACGATCGTGAACCACGGGGTGCGGAACTTGGGATGCAGCTGCGAGAAGATGCTCGGCAGCTGGCGGTGCTCGGCCAGCGACCACGACAGACGCGAGATCCCGATCAGCCCGGCGTTGGTGGCGATGAACAGGATCGTCGCCGCGAGGATGCCGACGTAGTCTTTGGCGATCGTCAGGACGATGCCGTGCAGACCCAGGCGCGAGACGATCCCGAGCACGGGGTCGTTTTCGAAGTGGCCGCCGAGCGCCGTCGCATACCCGGCGTGCTTGTAGGTTTCCCCGAGCGCCGCGCTGTAGCCGGCCGCGTGGTGCAGGACGGGCAGCGCCGAGAGCGCCACCACGGAGATGCCCGCGTAGACGCCGAGCACCGCGATCAGCACCAGGTTGACCGCCTTCGGGATGTCGTGGCCGGGGTCCTTGGACTCCTCGGCCATGTTCGAGACTGTCTCGATGCCCGTGTAGGCCACCATCGCAACCGACAGCGCGAAGATCAGCTGCGTCCAGCTCGGGGCCGTCCCCAGGTGCACCTGGTTGACGAGCAGGCTCGGGTTGAGCACCAGCACGATCCCGAGCCCCACGAGCAGTACCTGGGTGCAGAGGTCTGCGACGGCGAGGAACAGGTTGAGCTTGGCGGACTCGCCGAGGCCGCGGATGTTGAGCCCGGCCAGCAGGACGATCGTGATCAGGCCCCCGATGATGTCGCCGGGGTTGTGCGTCAGGGCGGGGAAGAACGCACCCAGGTAGTGGGGCACGAAGAACGCCGAGATGGCGATCGTGATGATGTAGTCGAGGCTGAGGGCCCATCCGGCGAAGAACGAGACGACGTCGTTGAAGGCGTGGCGAGCGAACGAGGAGGAGCCGCCCGCTTCGGGGAACATCGAGGCGCCCTCGGCGTAGGTCTTGGCGGTGAGCACGAACAGCCCGCCCGCGAACATGAAGACGACCGGCGTCAGGCCCAGCGCATGGGCGGCGACGAGGCCGAGCGCGTAGTAGATGGAGGAGCCGACGTTGCCGTAGGCGGTCGCGAACAGCCCCGGCACGCCCACCGAACGACGCAGTCCATGCTCTGAGAGGCGCGCCATCGGAGGTGAGCGTACATGGGCGCCACGCGGCAGGGCGCGTGCAAAATCCCATGCACCACCGCAGCCAATAGAGGAACCCCACGTATGATCCCGACGATCCGGGACGGTGGGCTCCCGGTCACCCCCGTACTGGTCATGGAAACAGCGCGACGCGAAAACTACGACTCCGGCGAGCACTTCGTGCTCGAATACGGCGAGCTGCGCTTCACGTTCAACGAGACCGACTTCTCAGAGCGCTGCGAGCAGGCGGCGCTCAAGCTCGGCTTCGTCGGCGGGCGCCTCGGCGAGGAGGAGCTCGAAGACCTCGTCAACCTGGCCGTCAACGGGGAGATCCTCGAGCCCGCCTCAGGCCTCGGCGAGCACGTCAACGACTGCTGGCCCGAGCTCGTGGGCCCGGCCGAGCGTTCGCTGGTGCACTGGCTGCGCCGCCTGGTCTTCCGCGGCGCGTGGCTGGACCAGCGCGTCAAGGAGGGCGAGCTCAGCGTCAGCTACGACGAGCAGAGCGGGACCTTCGCCTACGTGCAGCCCGCAGACCCCGCCTCACCGGGCAGCGGCGAGCCGATCGAGCTCGCACCCGAGCCCTCCTGGGGCCGGGTCGCCTACCGCCGCTAACGACGGTAATTGCGACGACCCGGACCTAGGCCTAGGGCGCCGCTCGTCAAGCGAGGCAAGGACGCAGGGAGCGTGGCGTACCGATCGGAGATCGGAGCGACCTCCGATCGGCCAGCACGCGAGCGACCGAGGACGCCGCCTCGCGCCGGCTAGCGGTGTCCTAGGAAGCGGCCTCGACTGCCGCCGCGCGTGCCTCGGTGACGGCCTTGGCGCCGTCCTCGCCCACGAGCAGCTCGGGCTTCAAGGTGGCGCTGTTGACGAGGTCGAGGATCGGCTCGCGCCCGGTTGAGGCCAGCGTGGCGTCGAGCGCGATCACGGTGGTCTCGCCGCCGAAGGCGTGAGATGCGGTCGCGAGGACGGTCAGCGAACCCCCCTCGCGGAGGTTGCGGGCGGCGGCGAGCGCCTTGCGCGCGGCATGCGGGTTGAGCGCGTCGAGGGTGTCGATCAGCACGAGCGCATGCCCACCGCGTGTGGCCACGCGCTTGGCGGCGTCGATGGCACGCTCGACCGCCTGCCCCTGCGAGTCGACCGAGGCGGCGAAGCTGAGCGCGGCCGCGGGCGCGACGGGGCCCTCCTGCCAGTCCTGGATCTCCTCGGGCCTGGCACCGGCGAGCACGAGGCTGACCTCGAGGTCCTCGCGGGCGCTGACCGCGTCGAGTACGCGGCGCAGCGTCTCGGTCTTGCCGGAGTGCCTGGAACCGACGATCACCGCGCGCGAGCCGCGCCCGAGCGGCGTCAGCCACTCGATCGCCTCGAGCGTCGGGTCCTTGGAGTCGAGCGCCAGGCGCTCGCTCGGCCAGGCCACCGGAAGGTCCTCGTAGCGGGCGCCCTCGGACACGGCGTCCGCCGAGGCGCCGTTGATCGTGTCGATCCGGACCAGCGAGGGGTAGCGCTCGGAGCGACGGGGCGTGCGCACGGGCCCGGTGACGCGATCGCCGGAGACGAGCTCGCAGCGGCGCACCTGAGCGGCGGAGATGTAGACGTCGTCGTCGGAGGGCTCGGGCGGGTCGACGCGCAGGAAGGCGGAGCCGTTGCCGAGAACCTCGACCACGCCCGCTGCGATACGCGCCGCGGCCTCCGCGCCAGGCTCCTCTGAGCGCTCATCGCCCTTACGGGAGCTGTCCCTGCGGGAGCTGTCGCTCGCGGGCGACCCCGCTCGCGAGCCCCTGCCTCTCCCCCGCCTGGCGCGCCCGGAGGATGCTTCGTCGCTCTCCTCGCTGTCGCTGCTCGCCTCGGCCTCGCTGCCGTCCTCTGCCCCACCCTCGTCCTTCGCGGCGGTGCTCGAGGCGCGACGCGAGCGCGGCGAGCGGCGCCTGCGAGTGCGTGCCGGGCGCTCCTCCTCGTCCTCGTCGACCCCATCCGTGGAGTCCGTTGCGTCCTTGGGCTCGCCGGGCTCGCCGAGGATCGCGTCGATCAGCTCGGCCTTGCGCAGTCGCCTGAACCCGTCGAGGCCTACCTCGTCGGCGATCGCATGGAGGTCGGAGAGAGGGCTTGCCTCCAGCTCGGAGCGCTCGAGTACTGCCATGGTGTTCCTTCTTTCGTCGGGGGGGGCGGTTGGCGTCCGGCCGCGTTGGACAGCGGTCGGCACCCGTGTTGACCTTCAGCCTAGCGTCTCGCCGGGGGAGCCGAGGCGCGCGCTGCGCCCGGCTCCAGCCGGTCGTAGCGGATTTCCTCGCCCAGGGCCAGATCCCTGCTCGGCTCGAGCTCGCCCGCGAGCGCCGCCCGTACCGCGAGGAAGTCCGCCGCGGCGGCAACGTCGTGCACGCGGAAGATGTGCGCGCCGTGCTCGACGCCGTGGGCGAGCGCGGCCAGCGTGCCGGCCAGCCGCTCCCGCGGCGCGCGTCCGGTGAGCGCGCCGATGAAGTCCTTGCGCGATACGGCCATCAGCAGCGGCCTGTCGAGCTCGTGCAGTCGCTCGATCTCGCCGAGCAGGCGAATCGTCTGGGCGGGCGTCTTGGCGAAGTCGGGGCCGGGATCGACGATCAGCTGCTCCCGGCTCACCCCGCGGGCCAGCGCGATCTCGATGCGCTCGCCCAGGAAGGCGAGCACCTCGCCGGTTACGTCGTCGTAGAGGTCTGGGTCCTGCAGCCGTTCGCGGGGCGTGGCGCGCGTGTGCATCACGACGAGCGCGGCGCCGCTGCTCGCGCACACCTCGGCCAGGCCCTCGTCGCGCAGCCCGCTGACGTCGTTGACGATCCTCGCCCCGGCCGCGATCGCCGCGCGGGCGACCGCCGGCTTGTAGGTGTCGACGGACACGAGCGCGCCGAGCTCTCCGGTCACGCGCTCGATCAGCGGCGCGACCCGCTCGATCTCCTCCTCGACCGCCACGGGCGGGCGCCCCGTCGATGCTGACTCACCGCCGATGTCCAGGATGTCGGCGCCGGCCGCCAGCAGCTCGGCCGCCAGGCCCAGCTGCGCGTCGAGGCCCGCATGCAGGCCGCCGTCGCTGAAGGAGTCGGGAGAGGCGTTGACGATGCCCATCAACAGCGGGCGCGGACCGAGCTCGAGCGCCAGATCGCCGGCGCGCAGGGTGTGAGCGGGCGCGTTCACGGCATCGCGGGCGGCGCGGTCGCGGCCGTCGCGGGCGTCTCGACGCTCGCCGGACGCTCCACCTCGGCGAGGATTCCCTCGGCGCCGGCCTCCTCGGCGAAGCGGGTGAGCTCGAGCGCGAGGCGCTCGGCGCTCCATCCGAGCTCACGGGCGAGAACGTCGCCGACGAGCTCCACCGGACGGGTGGCATCGCCGCTGGAGGGATCCTCGCCGACGAGCTCGCGCGCGGCCAGCAGGCCCAGGCGGGTGCGCCGCAGCAGCACGTCGCCGATCGAGCGAGCCTGCTCGTGGCGCGCGGCGAGCGCCACCTCGGCGAGCAGGTCGGGCAGCCCGGCGACGATCGGCTGTGCCAGCTCCCCGCGGTCGGCGGCGAGCGCGAGCACGTCGTGGGCCGCGTGGCCGTAGCGCGAGGCGAGCTGCTGGTAGGAGCCCTCGGGCACGCCCTCCACGCGCGGGAGCTCCTCGACGTCGATGGCCTGCCCCAGCGGGATTTCGTGTGTGCGGCAGAGCGCGTCGCGGGCGTCGCGCTCGACCAGGCGGTCGACGGTCATCTTGGCCATCCGCCGCCAGGTCGTGAGCTTGCCGCCCGTGATCGTGATCATCCCGGAGGAGGTCTCATACAGCTCGGCCTTGCGCGAGATGTCCACGGACTTCTTCGGATCGCCGGTGGAGATCAGCGGGCGCACGCCGGCGAAGGCGCCCGTCAGATCGCCGGGTCCGAGCGTGATGTGAAAGAAGCCGTTGACGGCATCGAGCAGGTAGTCGATGTCCTCGTTCGAGGGCCTGATGTGCTCGAGCGGACCCTCATAGTCGTTGTCCGTGGTCCCCACCAGCGCGTGCCCGAGCCAGGGCAGCGCGAAGATCGAGCGCCCGCTGCCGGCCGGCACGATCGCGCCACCGACGAGCGGCAGCTCGGAATGGCGGATCGTGATGTGGGTGCCGCGGCTCGGCCTGATGCGCGGCAGCTCGGCCTCCTCGTGCAGCTCCCGCGGGCGCAGCTCATCGGCCCACACGCCGGTCGCGTTCACGACGTTGGCGGCGCGCACCTGGAAGCGCTCGCCGCTCTCGGTGTCGAGGACCTCGACGCCGTCGGCGCGGCCGTCGCGCTCGAGCAGCCCGGTGACGTCGAGGCGGTTGGCGCAGACCGCGCCGAAGCGCTCGGCCTCCCCGAGGACGGTGAGCACGAGGCGCACATCGTCGGTCTGGCAGTCGTAGAACAGATAGCCGCTGGTCGGCTCGCGCGCGGCCAGCGCAGGGAGCAGCTCGATCACCTCCTCGCCGGAGATCACGCGGTGGCGCTCGGGGCTCCAGGAGTCGGCGCCTCCGCCCTGGGGCAGGGGCGCGGCCGCGTTCTGTGCCCGCTCGCCGCGGGCGCGTTTGCCCCGCCGCGTGCGCAGGCGGTCGCGGTCGACCGACATCACGTCATAGAGGTTCAGGCCGACGCCCACGAGCCTGTCGGGGTGGGCGCCCTCGAAGGCGGGGACGACCAGCGGCAGTGGGCGCACGAGATGCGGTGCCAGCGCCACCATCAGCTGGCGCTCGAGCAGCGCCTCGCGCACGAGGCCGAGGTCGAAGTTCTGCAGGTAGCGCAGCCCGCCGTGGACGAGCTTGCTCGAGCGGCTCGAGGTGCCCGAGGCGAAGTCGGCGCGCTCGAGCAGGGCCACGCTGTAGCCACGGCTGGCGGCGTCGAGCGCTACGCCGGCGCCGGTGATGCCGCCACCGACAACCACCACGTCGAACTCGTCCCGGCTGAGGGCCGCCAGGGCCTGGCTGCGCTCGATCACGCGCCCAGTCTCGCAGAGCGTCTCGCGCCGTTAAATGTTGGCGAGCTCGGCGGTGATCTCACTCACCGCCGACTTGGCGTCCCCGAAGAGCATCGTGGTCTTGGGGTCGTAGTAGAGCTCGTTTTCGATGCCCGCGAAGCCCGGGTTCATCGAGCGCTTGATCACGATCACAGACTTGCTGTCGGCGACCTCGAGGATCGGCATCCCGTAGATCGGCGAGGACGGCGTGTTCTTGGCGGCCGGATTGGTCACGTCGTTGGCCCCGATCACCAACGAGACGTCCGTGCGGGCGAACTCGGGGTTGGCGTCGTCCATCTCCTTGAGCTGGTCATAGGGCACATCGGCCTCCGCCAGGAGCACGTTCATGTGTCCCGGCATGCGCCCTGCCACGGGATGGATCGCATAGCTGACCTCGACCTGGCGCTTCTCGAGCGCCTTGGTCAGCTCGTGCACGGCATGCTGGGCCTGGGCCACGGCCATGCCGTAGCCGGGAACGATCACCACACGGTTGGCGTAGGCGAGCTGGATCGCGGCGTCGGCGGCGCTCGTGGAGCGCACCGTGCCGGCGTGCTCACCGGCGCCGCTGGCTCCCTCCACGGCGCCGCCTCCGCCGAAGCCCCCGGCGATGATCGACGGGATCGAGCGGTTCATGGCGACGGCCATGAGGTTGGTCAGGATCGAGCCCGATGCGCCGACGATCATCCCGGCCACGATCAGCGCGGTGTTGTCGAGCGCGATCCCGGTCGCAGCCGCCGACAGGCCGGTGAAGGCGTTGAGCATCGAGATCACGACGGGCATGTCCGCCCCGCCGATCGGCAGCACGACCGCGTTGCCGAGCAGGGCTGCGCAGACGAGCATGCCGATGAAGACGAGTTCGGAGTGCGCGCCCGCGACGAGGTCCACGCCGGCGGCGAGAGCGAGGATCAGCAGCACGAGATTGACGATCTGCTGGGCCGACCCGAGCGAGATCGGCCGCCCGGGAAGGATTTCCTGGAGCTTTCCGAAGGCGATGTTCGAGCCCCAGAAGGAGACCGAGCCGACGATCGCAGCGAACACGGAGAAGGCCGCGACGTAGGTCGACACGCCACCGACGTGGGCACTCAGCCCCCCCAACGGGCCTCCGAGATTCACGGTGTGCGAGCCGTAGGTGGAGCCGTCGCGGCGGAACTCGGCCCAGGCGATCAGGAAGACGGCGCCGCCGCCCACCCCGTTGAAGAGGGCGACCATCTGCGGCATCGCGGTCATCTTCACCTGGCGTGCGGCGGGCACGCCGACGGCGGTTCCGAGCGCCACGCCGAGAACGATCAGCCCCCAGTTGCCCTCATTGACGTTGAGCAGCGTGGCGATCACGGCGATCGTCATGCCGACCGCGGCGATGCGGTTGCCGCGCACGGCGGTCGTCGGGCCGGAGAGCCCCCGCAGCCCCTGGATGAACAGACCGAAGGCGATTATGTAGAGGACGTCGAGGAAGCTCTGGTCCTGCAGGAAGGAGGTGGCGAGCGGGACGGCGCTCACGCGCTCTTCCCCTTGCCGTCGTCCTCGCCCGAGCCGGGCGGAGGCTTGGGCTTGGTCTTGAACATCTCGAGCATGCGATCGGTGACGAGGAAGCCGCCGACGACGTTGATCGTCCCGAAGGCGATCGCGATCACGAGGATGATCTTGTTGAAGGTGCCGTTGCCCGAGAGCCCGACGATCAACAGGCCACCGAGCAGCACGATCCCGTGGATCGCGTTGGTGCCCGACATCAGCGGCGTGTGCAGCGTGTTGGGCACCTTGGAGATGACCACGAAGCCGATGAAGCCGGCAAGCACGAGGATGGCGAGGTTGGTGGTGAGGGTGCTCGCGAGGATCATGACGTGGAGGCCTCCACCGCCGCCTTTGCTCCCGGGTTGACGATCTCGCCGTCGCGCACGACGCAGGAGCCCTTGACGATCTCGTCGTCGAAGTCGAGGCTGAGGGCGCCGCCCTCCCCCACGAACAGCTCGAGCAGCGCGAGCACGTTGCGCGCGAACAGCTGCGAGGAGTGCTCGGCCATGCTCGCCGGCAGGTTCAGCGGGGAGACGATCTTTACCTCGTGGCGCACGACCGTCTGGCCGGGCTCTGTCAGCTCGCAGTTGCCGCCCGCCTCGCCGGCCAGATCGACGATCACAGAGCCGGGCTTCATGCCTTCGACGGCCTCGGCCGTGACGAGCCTCGGCGCCGGGCGCCCGGGCACGAGCGCTGTGGTTATGACCACGTCAAAGCCCTTGATCGCGTCGTTCATGGCCTGCTGCTGGCGCGCGCGCTCCTCCTCGGTCAGCTCGCGGGCGTAGCCGCCCTCGCCGCTTGCCTCGAGGCCCAGGTCGAGCCACTGGGCGCCGAGCGATTCGACCTGCTCGGCGACCTCGGGACGCACGTCGTAGCCGGTCGTCCTCGCCCCCAGGCGCTTGGCCGTGGCGAGCGCCTGCAGGCCGGCGACCCCGACCCCGAGCACGAGCACCTTGGCCGGCGGGATCGTGCCGGCGGCGGTCATCAGCATCGGGTAGAAGCGCCCCATCTCCTCGGCGCCGAGCAGGGCGGCGCGGTAGCCGGCGACGTTGCTCTGCGAGGAGAGAGCGTCCATGGCCTGGGCGCGGGATATGCGCGGAATCGACTCCATCGCGAAGGCGGTCGCACCGGCGTCGGCGAGCGCGCGCGTGGTCTGGGGGCTCGTGAGGGGCGCCAAGAAGCCGATCAGGATCGAGCCGGACCCGAGCCCGCGGATCGCCTGAGGGTCCGGAGGCGCGATCGTGAGCACGACGTCGCAGCCCCACACCTCGCCGGCGTCGCTCGTGATCTGCGCTCCGGCCTCGGTGAAGGCGGCGTCGCTGAGCAGCGCGTCGGCGCCGGCGCCGCTCTGCACGACGACGTCAAGGCCCTTGGCCTTGAGCTTGCTCACGACCTCGGGGACGAGCGCAACACGATGCTCGCCCGCCGCGGTCTCCTTCGGAACACCGATCCGCATCTGAGGTGCGAGAACGTATCCGATCCCACGGATGGGCGGCGCCTCGGTATGCGAAACTCGAAGCCGATGACCGTCAACCTGACCCGCATCTACACCAAGCTCGGCGATGGCGGGGAGACCCACCTCGGGGACATGAGCCGCGTCTCCAAGCTGCACCCCCGGGTCGAGGCCTATGGCACCGTCGACGAGCTCAACGCGACGATCGGCGTGGCGCTGCTGGCGCCCGGCATGCCCGAGCTCCTCGCCACGTGGCTGCGGCGGATCCAGAACGACCTGCTCGACGTCGGCGCAGACCTGTCCGTTCCCGAGCCTGTCTCCGACCACCCGGGCGAGGACGCCCCCCGCGCGCGGCTGCGAGTCGACGCGGACTACACGGCCTGGCTCGAGCAGGCCTGCGACGAGGTCAACGACCGCCTGGAGCCGTTGCGCTCGTTCGTGATCCCGGGCGGCACACCGGCTGCGGCCCACCTGCACGTCTGCCGCACGGTCTGCCGGCGCGCCGAGCGACGCACGATCGCGATCGGCGACGAGGTCAACGCCGAGGTGGTGCGCTACCTCAACCGTCTCTCGGACCTGCTGTTCATCCTCAGCCGGGCCGCGAATGCGCCGGGGGGCCACGCCGAGCCCCTATGGGCGCCGGGCGCGCACGCGACGGGCGAGACGCCCGCCGATCCCGCCTAGCGGGTGCGGCCCGCGCGCCGAGGGGGCCAGCGGCGATTGGCGCCGCGCAGCGCGGCGACGGCGATGGCCGCCCAGAAGGACGCGACCAGGTAGCCGCCGAGGACGTCGCTGGGCATGTGCCAGGCGAGCATCAGCAGCGACACGCCGACGGCGAGCGCAAAGACGGCGGCGAGCACCGCGGTCAGGCGCCGCAGGCGCGGCGGTGAGACGAGCACTGCACATAGGCCGAGCGTGAGCGCGGCTGTGGAATGACCGCTCGGCCAAGAGGCGGCGCCGATGGAGACGCCGTCGAAGCTCTGATGACTGTGGGCGAGCAGCGGCTTGAGGGTCTCGGCCGTCAGCGGCGCCAGGCCCATCACGCAGGCGACGGCAAAGGCGGTGCGCGGGCGCTCGCGGGCGACGGCCACGGCGACGAGCGCGATGCCCCAGAGCACGAACAGCAGCGGGTCGAGCAGGTGGAGCAGGTCGTTTGCGATCGAGGCGATCCGGGGGTGCGCGAGCAGCGTGAAGTCGTGCAGCAGCACTGCGTCGCGCAGCTGCAGGGGGGGCACGAGCTCGGCCAGCGGCCACAGCAGCGCGGCCGCCGCCAGGCACAGGCCAGCGAGGCCCAGGGCGCCGCGCGGCCCCGGCAAGCGGGCGCGCTCGACCATCGGCCGGGCGCGCACGGCAGGCGCGCTGTAGGCGTGTCCGGGCATGCCTTCAGGGTAGAGCGGTTGCTAAAGGGCGCCTGAAAGCCCGCTCAGCAGCGGCTCGAGGGCGGCGCCGAGGACCCCGAGTATGCGCTCGAGCCTGCGGCTCACCCGAGCGCCCGCGCGGGCGGGCGTGCTCCCCGCGGCTGTCGCCGTGCGGGCCACCGGCTCGATCGGAAACGGCCTGCCGGCGATCGCGGTGAGCGCCTGCGCGGTGACCCACACGGGCGTCTGTGAGCCGGTGCGCGAGTAGCGCACGCTCCCGTCGGGCGCGAGCAGGCTCTCCAGGTAGCCCAGCGGCGAGCGGCTGCCCTGGCGCCGGACCCCATCGACGTTGCGCCCGGCGGCGATCAGCGCCTGGATCGCCCAGGCGCTGGACTGGGCGTTTGACTGTCCGCCGGGCTCCTGGGGATAGCCGCCGTCGAGGTTCTGGGCGCGCAGTAGGAAGCTGACGGCGCGGGCAACGACCGGCCCGCTCCGCACCCCGGCGTCCACGAGCGCCTGGAGCACCGCCGAGGTGTCATCGACGTCGCTGCCGCCACCTCGCGTGGCGAAGCCGAAGCCGCCGTCGGAATCCTGCTGGCGAGCGAGCCAGCGCCCGGCGCTGCGCACGAGCGGGCTGCTCGCCGGGTATCCGGCCGCGCGCAGGGCGAAGACGCCGAAGGCGGTGAGGCTGGCGAGATGCCCGAAGGAGCCGTCGCTGTCGCGCAGGCGCAGCAGCCTGGCCACAGGATCGCCGCCGGGCAGCGAGCGCACGGTTGCGCCGCAGGCGCGCAGGGCGAGGATAGTGCGCTCCAGATCGCCGGCGCCCTGCAGGCTCGCGGACTGCGCGCGGATGGCGTCCAGCACCGTGTGGCCCCCGCGGCGCAGGCTCAGCGGATCGCGCCCGGCGGCGGCCAGCCCGATGGCCACCCACGAGGAGTAGAGCTCGCTGCTCGCCTGCCCGCGCGCGGCGCCGAAGCCCCCATCGCCGTTCTGGGCGCCGGCGAGAAAGGAGAGCTCGCGGGAGATGTCCGCTCGTGCCGCGGCCGCCGCAGCGGCGGCCGTTGCCGGCGTGGCGGCCCCCGCGGGCGCGGGCGCGGGCGCCCCGATCGCGACAGTCACGACGGCGAGTAGCAGGGCGATCGTGGACAGTCCGATGAGCTGGGAGTTGAGCGCTGCGCTCCCGGCCTCGCCGACGGGGGTGACGTCGAGCGGCTCCCAGCTGACCTCCAGGCGCGTGCGGACGCGCTCGAGCATGCGCAGCAGGACGCCACCGAAGGCCAGCGCGAAGAGGAAGCTTGCGAGCACGTGGGTGACGTCGAAGACGACGCCCGTTCCGAGCACCAGCCCGAAGCCGGCGAGGCTGTGATTGCCGGTTCCGATCCAGACGTAGAGGTCGAGCAGCAGGTTGAAGACCTCGGCGGCGAGGGCGCAGGCGAGGGCGAGCATGAGCGGGCCGACCCGCCGTGAGGTGGCTCGCCCGAGCGCGGCGCCGATCAGCCCGACGATGCCCCAGCCGAGCATCTGCCATGGCGTCCAGGGTCCCTCGCCGAGCAGGATGTTGGATGCGAGGCCGGATATGGCGCCGACGGCGAACCCGGGGGCGGCGCCGAAGGCGACGCCGCTGACGAGCACGATGGCGGTGATGGGCTTGACGTCGGGCACGGCCGCGAAGGCGTCACGCCCGAGCGCGGCCAGGGCGGCGAGCGTGGCCACGACTGCAAGCAGCTTGGCGGGAGGGTGCGAGCGCTCATACCACCAGAAGGCGAGCCCGAGGGCGCCGAGGACCACGACGAAGGAGGCCAGCTGCCAGCTCACCGGCCGACCTCGCCGGCGAGCAGACACTCGGCTGGACCGCTGCGGGCGCGTGCTGCGAGCAGCAGCTCGGCGCCCTGGTCGGGGCGCAGCGCGCCGTGGGCGCCGTCAAGTATCCGCGCGGTTTCGGTGGCGAAGTACCAGCCGCCGGCGAGGATCTCGGCGATGGGGCCGTCGGCGATCACCCGACCCTCGGCGAGCAGCACGGCGCGCGTGGCGAACTCGGCAGCGAACTCGGCGTCGTGGGTGGCGAGCACCACGGCGATGCCCTCCCCGGCGAGGGCAAGCAGGCGCTGGGCGAGCGCCTGCTTGGACTCCCGGTCCATGCCACGCGTGGGCTCGTCGAGCGCCAGCAGCGCGGGACGCTCGACGCCGCCCATCACGATCGCGAGGGCGAGACGCTGGCGCTGGCCGCCGGAGAGGTCGCGCGGATGGCGCAAGGCGAGCTCGGAGAGGCCCACCTGCTCGAGGTCGGCCGCAGCCGCCTCCTCCTCGACCGTTTCGTGCAGGAAGTAGTCGCCGGGGTTCTGCAGGAGCAGTGCGACGCGTCCCGCGCTCGCGAGGCTCCCGCGCGTGGGCGCGAGCAGCCCGGCGGCGTGACGCAGGAGGGTCGACTTGCCGGCTCCGTTTCGCCCCATCAGCACGACCCTCTCCCCCGCCTCCACGCGCAGGTCGACCCCCCGCAGGATCGCGGGGCCGTCGCGGATCTCGTGCCAGAGCCCGCGGATGACCAGCGCGGCCTCCGCCGGGCGCTCGGCCCGGGAGCTGAAGCGCTCGGCGACGCGGCGAAGCCGGCGCCCCACGAGCGCCGGCTGAGCGCCTGCGGCCGGGGCGTCCTCGGGGGCGGCGGGCAGCGGGAGCAGCCCCTCCCGGCGAAGGGCCGCGCGGGCCTGCTTGACGCCGGTGGGCGGCGGGAGCAGCCCGGCACGGGCGAACATGCGGGCGCCGGGTGTCTGCAGCGAGGGCTCGTGCAGGGCGGCCCATTCGAGGAAGCCGCCGGGGTCGCGGTCGCAGACGACGGCGCCGGCATGCATCGCGATCACACGGTCGGCGGCAGCCAGGCAGCGCTCGAGACGGTGCTCGACGAGCAGGACGGCGGTGTCGGACTCCTGGTTCAACCGCCGCAGCTGCCAGATCAGCTCGTCTCCGGCGACGGGGTCGAGCTGGCTGGTGGGCTCGTCGAGGAGCACGAGGGGCGGGCGCGAGACGAGGGCGGCGGCGAGGGCGACGCGCTGCAGCTCGCCCCCGGAGAGCTCGCCGGTGGCGCGATCGAGCAGATGGGCGATCCCGAGCGCGAGCGAGGTCTCCTCGACTGCCCTGGCGACGGCGGTGGGCGGGTTGCCGAGGTTCTCGAGCGCGAGGGCGAGCTCGGCGCGAACGGTGGTCATGATCACCTGGGTCTCGGGATCCTGCAGCAGGGTGCCGGCGAGAGCGCCGATCTCGGCGGGGGAATGCTCGCGCGTATCGAGCCCGGCGACGGCGACGGAGCCGGAGAAGCGACCGCCGTGGAAGTGGGGCACGAGCCCGGCGGCGGCGCGCAGGAGCGTCGACTTGCCGGATCCGGACAGGCCCGCGAGCACGCAGAACTCGCCCGGCTCGAGCGTGAGGCTGACCTCATGCAGCGCGTCGCCACCGGCGCCCGGGTAGCGGTAGCTGACGCGCTCGAAGCTGAGCACGCTCATGTCTGGATCCCGCGACGGTCTGTGAAGGGAAGGAGCGCGATCGCGGGTAGGAGTGCGGCAAGCGCGAGGCGCCACGGGGTGAGCGTGATCGACACGAGCGGATAGGCGTGAAAGGGCGCAGCCCCGAGCGCTTCGAGGCAGATCGTGAGCGCGACGATGGATACGGCGGCAGCCGCGAAGGCGAGATCGTGGCGGGAGCGTGAGCGCAGCTGCTGATGCGATCGTGAGCGCCCGCGCGCGCGCCGACCCCCGCCCCCACCCCGGCGGGCGCCGTAGCCGCGCATCTCGAGCACTGCGGCGACATCGAGGGAGCGGTCGAGCGCGCCGCCGACGGTGGCTCGCAGGATCGCGAGCCGCCCGCGCGCGCCGGTGGCGCCGCCGTCGGGGCGGCAGCGCTGGGCCTCGGCGAGGCGCCGGGCATCGCCGGCGAGGACGGGGATCAGCCGTGTTGTCAGGGCGGCCGTGAGGGCGGAGTGCGGCGAGATCCGCCGGCAGGCGAAGAGCAGCTCGTCGGGGTCGGCGGCGCACACGACCAGCAGGCAGGCGAGCGTGACGACCATCAGGCGCAGGCCGAAGACGAGCCCGTAGACGAGAGACTCGACCGTGAGGTTCATCTGCCCGAGCACGCCCCAGTCGCCGAGGCGGGCGAACACGGTCAGCCCACCGCGGTTGACGGCGACGTTGACCAGCACGCTGAGCACGAGGATCGGAAGCGCGGTGGTGGCGGCCGCCCGCAGGAGCTTGCGCCCCACGCCGGCCCCGGTCGCGGCGCCGAGCACGGCGCACAGGAGCGCCGCGAGCAGCAGCGGGCTCGCGGCGATCAGGGCAGCTGTCGCCAGCGCGAGGCCGTAGGTGGCGGCGACGGTCGCGCGAGCGGCGTGCAGCGGGCTGGGACGGCGCCGGTAGGCGATGCGGGCGGCGGCGGACATGGCGCTCATCCCTGCGCCTCGGGCAGCGCCAGGACCCGGCCGGGCACGAGGGCCACGGCGAAGCGATCCTGCAGGGTCGGCTGATCGAAGTCCCGAGCGGCGAGCTCGACGCCGTGGGCATCTGTGCCGGTCACGACCCACACGGGCGCATCTTCGCCGTTGCGCGTGGCGGCGATCAGCCCGGTGCCGCCCCGCAGCGCGGCCAGGCGCCGGCCGCGTTCGTCGAGTGGCGTGAGCGTGCTGCCGTCGGGGGAGAAGAGCGCATAGACGCCGCTGGCTCGGGGCCCGCGCTGGATGGACTGCGCTCCGAGCCCCCCGCCGATCTGGCTCCAGGGACCGACGAGGACGCGCAGCGTCAGCGGCGCTGCGCCGCTCCCGAGGGCGGCGATGGCGGCGGGCACACCGGCGGCGCTCAAGCGGGCGCTGACGGTGTCACACGCGTAGGCGCCCACCTTCGAGCATTCGACGCGCACGGGGTAGCGCTTGCCGCCGATGCCGTTGAGAAACGGCTCGGGGAAGGAGCCGACGACGGCGGGCACGTCCTCGGTCTGGCTCCAGTCGTGGCGATCCCACCAGATGTGATCGCCGGGATGCACGTCGCTCGCGGCGGCGCCGATGGTGGCCTGCAGGCCGTTGACGTAGTAGAACCAGTCGAGCGGCTGCGCCCCTTCCTGCCCGGAGAGGCCGTCGATGCTCTCAACGAAGCCGCCGCCGTAGCGAGTGGCGACAGTGTAGTTGCGCATCAACAGGCTCATCACGGTCTCCTGCCCCTTGACCTTCAGGGCGCCGCTGCGATTGATGATCGTGGCGCCGAAGTCGCGGGTGACGGTCAGCTGCACGGCCGTGGGCGCCGGACCGGCGCCGAGCCCGCAGCCGGCGAGGGCCGCGACCAACGGGAGCAGCCCGAGCAGCAGAGCCTTTGCGGACACCCTGCTCACCTCACCACGATCGTCTCCGGAAAGGACGGCACGAGGCCACGGCGGGTGGCGCTCAGCTGATAGCGCCCGGGGGTCGTCGGCGCATACAGCGTTGCCCGCCCGCTCGTGGCCGTCGAGGCGAAGTCGCTGCCGAGCGTGACGATCGCGCCGGCCACGGGCGCGCCGCGCCCTTCGTTGTCGCGACCGGTGACGGTCACGCTCAACGATCCACCGCGCCTGACCGAGGCGGCGCCGGACACTGCGAGCGTGCGCTGGCAGCCGCCGCCGTAGGCGGCACACCAGAACCACAGGACCTGTGCGCCGGAGCCCAGCAGTCGCCCGTTGCCGCTCGGACCGCTCGTGTCGGCGGCGCCGGTGGAGCCGGAGACCCCATCGACCTTGTACTCCCAGCCGTTCTGCCCGCGGTTGGTCTCGCCCCCGAGCGAGTAGACGAACAGCTGCCCGGAGTCGACCGGGGAGCCCCCGCAGCGGCCGTAGTCGCGCAGCGCGAAGCCGGGACCGCCAGCCCCCGTGGTCGCCGCGAGGGCGGCCAGCGGCGTAGCTGCCGCCACGGCGCAGCTCCGTCCCCCGACCCGCACCGTGGTGGCGCTCGCGGTGACGGTGCGCGCCTGCGAGAGGATCGCGCCGGTCGAACCGAGGACCATGCTCTGCACCACGGGCGCGCCGGCGGCCGTCGCCAGGGTCTGCGCGACGGACGAATGCGCGTGCGCCGGGCTCCCCACGGCCGTCACGGCGGCAGGGGAGCCAAGCACAAGCGCGGAAAGAGCCAGCCCGACACAGGCCCTAGCGGACACGGAACACCACGTGACTGACCCCAGCCACCAGCTTCGTCGCCTGTCCGGCGCTGTTGATCGCCTCGATGTCGTAGACGTAGCGACCCGGAGGCAGCGCGGCGGGAAGCAGGTAGCTGAACGACTCCGAGCCTCCGACCGAGAAGAAGGAGACCGCCCCGCACTTACCGCGAACGAACGCCTCGCGGCGCCCGTCGAAGCGGAAGCAACGCCCGCCGCTGCGGCGCAGAAGGCTGATGCGAACCTGGCGCAGCGTGCCGCCGGCAGGCACCTTGACCGTCCCGCTCAGCACCCGCGGAGCACGACGGTGCGGATATATCCGCCCGCCTTGAATCCCCGCGACCTTGGCCACGTCGGCCACAGCTGCGCCAGATGTGTTGGAGACGGTGCTGGGCGCGGTGGTGCTCGGCGCGCTCCCGCCCGGGATGCTCGTGCCGCAGGTGCCGTCGTTGCCGTTGTGTACGCAGACCAAGAGCCCGTTGGAGCGCACGGAGTCGGCCTTGGTGGCCTTCAACCTGACACTCCCGGTGTGCGTGAGAACAAGGGTCGCGTTGCCGTTGGCGTCGGTGGTGGCGCTGCCTGGGATGGCCGCGGTGGCGCCCCCGGCGACCATTTCACCAATTGCGGCTCCGGCGATCAATTCTCCTGTCTGGCCGTCGCTGACGTGGACGGTGAAGGGCGTGCCGACACTGGCGCCTGCCGGGCCAGAGATGCTCAGCAGATGGGTCAGGCCGAAGTAGTTGTAGGCCCAAAGCACTTCGCTACCGGGCGCGAGCTGGAATTGACAACCCCCGACGTTGGCGTTCGTGTAGTTGACCGCGTAGCCCCAGTACTCGCCGTTGCCTGCGCTGTTGGAGATGTCGCCTCCAACGCGTGTGACATCGAAGTCATTGAATTCGGTCGACCACGTCGCATCAAATGCCAGCCCACTTGCGGCGGCGGCGGTGTCCAACGTACTCGTAGGCGTTGTGGCGGCCGTACCAAAGCCGCCATTGGAGCCATTGTCCTTGACGTCGCACGCGTGCGAGCCGTTGCTTTCGGCCGTTGCGAGGCCTGGAGGGTTTTCGATCGCTGCACTGCTGAGGGGACCTTCGTAGAGCGTCGAGGTCGAACCCTCGACGCGCAGTTGGACGGTGATCGGCGTGGCGAGCGCGGTCGAGCAGAGCGCAACGAACACCAACAGCGCGGCCGATAGAGCCAGGGCGATACGACGAGATGTGAGCATGGAGCCAACCCCTTTCCACGAGGGCTTGTGGGCTTTGGCCGGAGGCAGGTCTCCTGGCTCCCGGGCCTACCCCTCCGTGCCTTCCCATCCCGCCGGAGGCGGGACGGTGGCTTGCGCGACGAGCGCGCGCCACGGCGGGCATCCCCGGTCACAGTGGCGGGTCCGCGCCGGATTCTCACCGGACTTCCCTTGACCACCGACCTATGAACGTGGCAATCCTACTCCACGGGTGGCGCGCCGGCCAGCCGGCCGGCGCGGGCTAGCACCCGACCGAATCCAGATCGCTGTGGAGGTCGGCGAGCGCGGCTCGCTGGGACGCGTCCAACGCGCTTCCGGCGCGCAGGAGACGGCGCGCGTGATCGAGGTCATCCGAGCGCCCGAAGGTCAGCGCGGCCTTCACCGAGCCGTCCTTCAGATACCAGTTGGTGAAGGCGCCATCGGCGATCGAGCCGCGCACGATCTCCTCGTCCCACTCGTAGGCCGGGCCCACGTACTCGAGCTCTCCCCAGTCCCCCAGCACTGAGTAGAAGTAGGGCACCTCCTCGTGAGCCACGTCGCGCCCGAGCATGTTCAGGGCGGCGGTCTTGCCGTGGTTGAAGGCGACGTCCCAATGCTCGATCCGCATGGCGGCGCCGCCATGGATCACGGAGTCGTACTCACAGATGTCTCCCGCGGCGAACACCCCGGGCACCGAGCTCTCCAGGCGCGAGGAGCAGCGCACCCCGCCGCGCTCGCCGATCTCGAGGCCCGCCCGCTGCGCAAGCCCCACGTCGGGGGTGACGCCGGCACCGATGATCACCGCGTCGGCGGCAAGCTCTAGGCCGTGCCTGGTGACGACCTTGGCGACGCGACCGTCGCCCTCGAAGCGCTCGAGCTCATCGTGACCGTGGACTCTCACGCCGTGGGACTCGAGCAGGTCCTGGAAGAAGCGCCCGGCCGCCGGCCCGAAGCCCCGTTCGAGCGTGAGCTGCTCCTGCATGACGATCGTGCAGTGCTTGCCCATCATGGTCAGCGAGGCGGCCACCTCGCAGCCGATGTAGGAGCCGCCGATCAGCACGACCTCCTCGGCGTCCTCGACGCCCGCGCGGATCGCGTCGGCGTTGCCGAGTGTGCGCAGATAGTGGATCTGCTCGAGATCGCAGCCGTCGACGTTCAGGCGGCGCACATTTGCGCCGGTGGCGATCAGCGCCCTGTCGAACTCGATCTCCTCCTTGGTGGACAGCTTGGCGATCCGAGCGTCGAGGTCAAGGCCGGTGACGCTCGTGCGCGTCAGCAGCTCGATGCCCTGCTCGCCCCACCACTCGTTGGGCCTGAAGAGCGGCTGCTCGCGGCTCTCCTCGCCCCGCAGGTAGCCCTTTGAGCAGTCCGGCCGGTTGTATGGCGGGTCGAGCTCGCGCCCCACCAGCAGCACCTCGCCCTCGGCGCCCTCCTCGCGCAGCCAGCGAGCGCAGTTGGCCGAAGCGAGGCCTCCGCCGACGAGCAGGAAATCGACCTTGCGGGCGCTCATTGCAGGCTCACCCTACAACCCCGGCGGGTGGCGAACAGACCAGTGGGCCCAGGTGGGGATGTGGTCGAGGATCCGCCAGCGGGGACCGTCTTCGCGCTGGTTCGGGCCCGTGTCGGTGCCGTCGTGACTCGTATCCAGGCGCAATCCGGCGATGACGGCGAAGACATGCGGCGTCGGCTGGGAGGTCGCATAGATGGTCACCCAGCGTCCCGGTCCCGGAGCGCCCCAGTGGACGTAGTCCTGAGCCAGGGGATTCTCGGCGAGGATTTCGGAGATCGGACGAACGCCGGAGCGATAGAGCACGTAGTTGATCGTGCTCGAGCAGTCCTCCTGCGTGGCTCCTCGCGGGTCGGGATGGCCACCCGGGCCGTAGGGAAGGTCCTGCAGCTCGTTCCCCGCGACCACCATCGCCTGGACGGTCGCCGGCACACCTGCGGGGACGAGCGCGAGGTGACCGTCTCGGGACGCGAGCCCGGCACGCTCTCCTCCGATGAACCGCACCGGGGTCGGGCTTTGACCCGCCAGGCCCACGTCCGCGCCCCACACGCCCGTGAGCACTCCCTCCCCGCCCGCCGACGCCGGCCCTGCGGAGGCGCCGCGGTACCTGCGCGCCCACTGCTCGACCTCTGCCACATACCAGCCGGCATGGTTGTAGGCGAGGATCGCACGGCCGTAGTCCTGGGGCGCTCCGGACGCGTGCAGGTAGTTGGCAGCCGAGTAGATCGCATCCGCCGGGTCCCAGCGATCGACCCTGCCGTCGCCGTCGCCGTCCACGCCGTAGAGCTGCCATGTGGAGGCGATGAACTGCATCGGACCGCCCGCCCCGGCCGAGTTGACTGCGCCCTCTTGGGTACATGCGGGATCAGGGTCGCGACCGTGATCGCACTCGACCTTGCCGATGCCCGCGAGAATCGTCCAATCCAGTCGGTAACGCGCGGCCGCCTGTCGATACAGACGCAGGTATGTGGGCGGGATATCGCTCAGCGCCTGTGCCGACGCTTCGTAGCCCTGTCCAAGCCGTTCGGCGTTGCCCATACCCAGCGACATGCCACCGAGCGCCCCGATCACCGCGAGGCCCATCAGGCCAGCCATCGTCAGCGCGATCAAGCCGGCGAGAGCGCTCGCTCGCGGAAACCGGCCGCCGCCGGCATTCAGGCCGTGTTCGGCGCTCAGAAGCGACCCTCCATCCGCACACGAGCGCCGCCTCGGTTCACGCGCGGCCCGGCCCAAGCTGGCGTTTGCGTCCCGCCTCGACCTCGCGCGCGTCCCGCATGACACTGGATTCCGGTGCTCTGCCCCTGCGAGGCAGCTCAGGTGGCGGCTGCGACGCCTGGGACGCATCGGCGTCGCTGGCCGGGCGCGTCGCGCCCGCGGGCGCTCGAGCGTCGGCACCCACTGGTCGCGCCGTCTGATCCCTGCGCGCCGCGAGCCCGCGGTCGATCGCCAGTCGCGCCTCGCGCCGCTTGCTGGGGTCCAGCTGCTCGTACTGAGTCCGGGTGTATCCCGCGAGCACGGCGAGCGCCGCGTAGTCCCGGGTCTCCTTCAGGGCCGAGTGGCGCTCGTGAGCGGCCCGCACCGGCGCTGGACCGGCAGCCTGCGGCGTCCGCATCGGATGGCCGGGACCGGAGCGGGGCCGACCCTCATCGACCGGCAGCCTGCCCTCGGCGGGCTCGCGCAGAGCAGCTGTCCTCTCCTGGCCCTGCTCGATCTCGGCTTCGATGCGGCGCCCACGCGCCTGCAGTTCGGCAGCACGACGCTTATCGCCGGCGGCCTCTGCTCGTTCGCGCTCCCTGTGGACCCGCCCGAGCTGGATGTGGGACTCAGGGTGCTGCTCAGCCTCAGACGGGTCGGCGACAGGACCCGAAGAGGGACCATCGGATGTCGGACCGGTCTCGGGCGGCGTTCCTCCCCCACTCGAACCACCGCCTGAATCGGGCCTCGGCCGTGAGGGCGGCCATTCAACCTCCGGCGGCCTCCGCTTTCTCTCGCGCCTGCGCTCGTTCCAGCGCTCCACCGCGTCCCGCCCGCGCGCGCCGAGCGTGCTGCCCATCCGCCGTCCGATCGAGGAGCGTTCGACGTGCTCGCGTCCGATCGCCCCCGCAGCCACGCCGAGTGCCTGGTGGCGACGAGCGTAGGCACCCCACCAGAGCGCTGACATGAGCAGCCATTGCGTCCACCACCCGAGCGCGGTGAGGCTCGCGATCACCCCGATCACAGCGAGCACGGCGCCGAGCAGAAACGAGAAAAGCAGCTTCGAGACCACCGTCCCGAGCAGCTGAAGACCCCACTTGCGAAACACCGCCCGCCCACCCTCCCCAAACGCGGGAGCCAGGACCATCGCCGGGGCGCACAACAGATAGAGCAGGCTGAACAGGGATGCCGCGAGCAGCCGCAGGACGATGAACCCCAGCAGCAGCAGCATCCCCAGCATCCCCGCCGCAATCAGCAGCAGCCCACCCAGCCGCGCCGGGGTCTGTGCGCCCGTCCGGAACTGGGCCTGTGCGGCGTCCGGACCGTCGCAGTTGGTGGCTTCGCTGCTCTGGCACATCGTGCGCAGCAGCGAAGAGCTCTCGTTGATCGAGTTTCGCTCAGGCCCGTTGGGCGGTAGCGCGAGGAAGATCGCTCCGTTGCTCTGAGCTTCGTGGAGCAACTGGGCGCTGCGAGCGAGCGTCCGGGCCGGCCCGCTCCCGGCGGCTATGCACCGGCCCGTGGACACGCTCCCCGGGGCGCAGCCGACCTGCGCAAGCTCAGCGGCCGCGATCCTGAGACCCGCGTTGCGCAGCTTGGGCTCCAGCCGGGAGGGGTCGCGACACCACTCCACGCTCCCGAACTCCAGGTAGCACCACGGGCCATCGATGGCCGACGCGAAGATCGTGTCGAGGCTGTCGGCGAAGGTCGCCTCGGCATGCGAGGGAGCGCCCTGTGCCGCGGCCGCCAGCGTTCCCAGGGCCACCTGGTTGGCCCATGCACCCAGAGCTCCCACGGTGCCAGTGGGATCGCTGATGACCCACAGGCCTCCGACCATCATCGCGGCCATCAGCAGCACCTCGCCCATCGTCGCAGCGACGCGGCGACGGATCAGGCCGTGGTACAGGGCGAGGACCGATGCGATGGCCAGCGACACCGGCAGCCAGGGCGCCGTCAGGGCGCTCTCCATCTGACGCAGGCCCCTGCCCAGGCTGCCGGCTGCCGCACTTGGGAGCAGGTCGATCGTGAAGCACCACTCGAGCATGACCACGAGCGCGTGGACCGCCCATACGAGCCCCATCCAGATCGGGGCGACCACCACATCCTGGATGGCGCTGGACAGCATCGAACCGACACCGAGCACGCCGGTGTCGATGTGCACGTCTATGCCGTAGTCGGGCGTCGGCGCGGCCGACGCCACGAAGCCCGAGCTTTCACAGTGCCGTCGGTCCGTCGAGGAGAGGCCCGCCGCGATGACTCGCGCGCACGAGGGGCTGCCGAGACCGTTGCTCACGAGTGGATCGACCTCTCCCTGGGGTGAGCCGCCTTCCGCTTCGCCTGCTTCGGAGCCGCCCGCCCCGGCTGAGACGAGCGGCGCACGGCTCGGTGCGCTGGGCGCGCCCGCCTGTGCCCGCGCGCCCGTCTGCGCCCGCGCGCTCGAGGCCGGCACCGCGACGAAGGCGCCGCCCACGAGCACCGCGGCGATCAGAAGCGCGCCTCGACGACAGGCACGCACCCCGCCCAACTCAGCCCGCCGGCGTCGTCGAGAAGGCGCGCAGCAGCGACGGCACGACCACATCGACCTGGATCGCCTCCACGCGTCCCCGGTGGTCGCGAAACAGGCAGCGGCCGGCCTCTAGATCGAGCAGGCTCTGTCTCATCCTCCTGTCGTCAGGGTCGAGCCCGAGCAACGCGAGCGCACGCCTCGCCTCCGCCTCTGAGCGCATTCCGAACACGAACGTCGCGCCCAGGAGGTTCTCGAGGGACTCCCGCTCTCCGATCAGCCCGTCGCTGAGGAGCTGGGTGCTGATGATCGGCACGGCGAGCTCCGAGCGTCCCATCCGCTGGAGCGAGCCGAGCAGCGCCCTGCCGACGGGATCTCCCAGCAGCCTCCATCCCTCATCGAAGGAGAACAGCTTGAGACGATCCCTTTCCGAGCTCATCAGCTGCATCGCGAACATCGCGATCAGGCGCACGATCTGCTCCCCCACCCGCTCGGCCAGCGAGTACTCCGAGCGCCGTGTCCCTGGCTCGGGACCAGGCAGATCCCGAATCGGGAGATAGGTCACCTGCGCGTGCCCGACAGGCGGCAGCTTTACCGCCGGATCTGCGAATCCGAGCTGGGTCAGCCCGGAGCGCGCGTAGACCTCCAAGGTCTTGCCGACCTGCGCATCGACGCCCTCCCCCTCCCTCAGCGCACAGACCACCTCCATGCACGTGGGCCGGCGCGACCGCCGGCACACGCGATCCACAGCCCCGATCACCGCTGTCTCCCAAGCAGGCTCTGCACGTCCCGGGAGGAGGTCGCGCAGGAACGAGACTGCAGCATCCTGGCTCAGATGCGCCGGTGCGACCCTCAGGGGGTCGAGCATCCCCCGCAGCGCCGGGTCGGGACGCAGCGTCACACACTCCGCATATGGAGCCACCTCCTCGAGCAGGTGAAAGCGGTGGTCGCCCTTGGGGTCACAGTCGATCACCCGAGCCCCCTGTAGGAACCCCTCGTACTTGAGCTTCTGCGCGAGAGTCGTCTTGCCCGACCCGAGTGCGCCCAGGCTCAGGATCGCCGCATTGCGGTTGCTGTCCGAGCCCTCTCTCAGGTTGAACCTGACGGGCCTCCTCGACCCCGAGAGCGTGTGTCCGAGATAGAAGCCGCTCCTCGACCCCGCAGCGTGCGCTGCGCTCGGCATCATTGCGGCGATCTGCTCAGCGGTCAGCGTGTCGTCGTAGCCGGCGATCCTCGTCCGCTGGGCTGGGAGGTGCTGGAGGAACAGCTGCAGCTGGTCACCCAGCGGGCGATACAGGTGAATCTCGCCATAGGCCCGCCTGCACAACTCGACTCGCCTCTCCAGCTCGCTCTCATCCGCAGCGCTCACCGCGATCGCGAGCGTCGCGCGCAACAGCGGCGGTTTGCTCGATGCCTGCAGATAGGCCAGCAGGTCCCTGGCCTCCTGGGTGCGCTCGTAGCCGAGGTCGGAGATGCCCTGCTCGCCGTCGGACTCCGCTCGCACGATCTGATCGGCATCTTGGATCCGGCGCCGCGCGATTCGCAGCGCGAGCTCGTTCGGCAGAAAGCGCGCGTTGAGGGACAGATCGATGCCAAACGGAAGGCTCTCGGGTGCCGCGAACATCAGCTCCGCCCGGGTGCTCGGAAAATGCATCCGCTCGGGCAGTGCTCCCACCACGAGCTGCGCCTGCCAGCTCGTACCGAGCTCAGACGCAATCCGCAGCACACGACCCATCACCTCGACATATCCGTCCGTCCAACGCATCACGTCGCCCTCCAGCGGTGAGAGCACCGCGCTGCCGTTGCGCTCGAAGACGAGTGCCCGCGGCTCATGCAGACCGTCCACCTCCGGTTCGCCGAGGCCCCTGCAGAACGCCCTGCGCACGAGCCACTGCAGCTCCACCCCGCGCGCTTGGCGCACCGGCAGATAGTCGGCGAGGCGGGCATGGGCCTGATCTGCACGGACTCTCGCCCGCTCGAGCTCGGCGGCGCCCAGCACCCGCCTGTCACGTGTCGAGACTGCTCGCCGCAGGCTCTCCCACCACTCTCGTGGATGCTGAGCCGCCGCCCTTGACAGGTATGAGGCGACATCTCGGTCGGGCTCTCGCAGGCTGACCAGCACAAACACAACCGGCTGGGAGCCACCCAGCTCCGCCATCCGCCGGGCCTGCTGTTCGACGTAGCGGCGTCGCGCCCGACCCTGCTCTCCCTGCCTCACCTCCCCCTCGCCACCCTCATCCGCGGCACCGGCCGGCCTGTCGCTCCCCCGGGCCGAACGGCTCGCGCGAATGATCTGGACATCGGCTTCGATCGCCTCCAGCGCTCCCACCCACTCGAGCAGGCGCGCTCGCTTGCCCTCCACGCCCAACCAGGCGTACGTGGCAAGATCGACCACGAAGGCCGCCCAGCCGTCGTCGGGTCCGTGGCCGAACACGCAATTGCCGTAAACGAACGAGATCGGCGCCTTCACCGAGGTCCGCTCCGACCGACCCCCGCACGCACGAGCATCCGTGTTCCCGGCCCCAACAGGATGATCTGGCCTCGATCCAGCGCTCGCCCCCCGGGATGCTGGCTGAGAACGAGCGCAGCGCGCAACCTCGTTGCGGCCAATCCAGAGGGCGTGCGGCGGAGCCCCTTTCCGGCACGGTCGTGCTCCACCGAGACGCGAACGGCGCCCGGTCCCGTGAAGCGCATCCGTCGCATCCTCGCATCCGAGCCATCCGGCAGCACCAGGATCTCCTCCGGATACCAGCGCTGTCCGACCGGCTCACACCGGCTGAGCCGCGCCAGCTGACGAGGTTCCAGGCAAAAGCGCAGGAGCGCACCGGCAGCGAGGTGAAAGGTCCGCCCCTCTATCCGGAGCACGCTCAGCACAGTCGCAGCGGTACCCGGCAAGGCAAGCTCGCGCAGATACCAGGGCAGGGCTCGGATGAGCCCGCCGATCAGCGGAAGACGCGCCACCACGACAGCGACCGTGAGGATCGCCCCGAAGTACACGATCCCCCTGACCGGCACCCCGGCAGGATTCAACCGCATCGAGTCGATGCTGTAGACGCGGCGCTCCAGGTCGAACACGCGCCTGTAGGAGCGGATCTCCATCACGAGGCGCCGAACAGCGAGGTGACGGTGTCACGCAGGAGATTCACACCCGCCGGCGTCGCCAGGAGCACCGAGACGATCCCAACCGCGAAGACGCCGGCCGCCTCCTTGAAGTCGCGGCGAAACGCCAGCACGGTCGCCGCCACCGCAAACGCAAGCCCGATCAGGCTCATCGCCACCGCGCGCCCGGTCGCCCCAGCCTTGGCAGCGGCCGATTCGAGCGACGCGCCTCCCTTTTCACCCGGACCCGCAGCCACCGCGCCCGACCCACCACCGCTCACCGCCGCCGCAGCGGGCATCGGCGCGGCGCCGACGCCTACAGCCACGAGAGCCGCGCTCGCGATCAAGGGGACGATCGTCCGGCCATGCCGCCATCTCTTCATCTGCTCTCCTCCACGTTGGCCTCTCTATGCATCCGGATTCATCTGCACCGCGGCCACCTCCCAGCGGCCCTGCTCACGGGTGACGTCGATTTCGTAGGCGAGCACGTACTGCACGCCGCGTCCGTCATCGGCCTGGACGACAGCGATCACCGAGCTCCCGTCCGCTGACCAATCCACCCGCTGCACCGCCTCGAGCGTGAGGGCCATCGCGGGAAGCGACACCCGCGCGCCAGGGCTGAGATCGGAGGCGAGCTCCCCGTCCGCGTCACCCAGGTAGTTGCGAAGCGCGCGCTCGACCACGGTGTCGAGCGCCGGTTCTTCCACTTCTCGAAGGTGTGGCAGCGCATGATCGCCACCGGCAGCGGGTGCGCCCACGAATGCCGGGTAGCCGGCTACCGCGAGCCCGCCACCGGGCGCTCGCGTCACGCCCACGCTCAGATACAGCAGTCCCGCCGAGTCCGTCTGCGCCGCCACCGTGTACACGTGCTCTCCCGGGAGCGGCTCGCGGGCCTGCACCACTTCAGCCCACTCCACCTGCTGCTCCCCGGCCGGGGGTAGACCGAGTCCCGCGTCCACGTTCATGCCCTCACTCGCGAAGGTTTCAAGCGCCTGTGTGCTCGTCTGGGGCTCCGCCGCATTCCAGCTCAGGTACCGTCGCGCAAAGAGCACCGCGTAGCCTTCCGCCGCTCGATCCGGGAGTGACGCCGAGAGCGACGGAGCCTCCCGTCGGACGGCCCGCGGCGGGGAGATGGCGAACCGCGCGCTGGCAGCCAACCCCATCAGCGAGGTCATGCCGATCAGATATCGAGGCAGGTTGCGTGCGAGACGGATCCGCCAAAGCGCCCGTGGAGTGATGGTCACCTTCGCCCGAACCGAGCCGTTCACGGTGAATCTCAGCGCTCGAATCCGAACTCTGGGCGCTGAGCCGCTCGCACCGGAGGTTCGACAGCGACAACCATGCGCTCGACTCCGCCGCCAGTTGAGATCGCTTCGCGCCAGGGTCGCCTTGGCGCAGCAGCAGAACGGTGTCGCACCGCGGCGCCGCGATCCCGGCGGGTACCAGCCTCTGCGCGTCGGCCTGCGCTCGCCACAACGAGACGAGGAACAGATCCAGGTTCTACGCCTGCTCCGTTGCGAGGCCGAGTCACTCTCGCGCTGAGATCGCCTGCAACAGCGGTGGCTCGCCTCCTCGCATCTCTCCCCGGAAGCAGCTGCTTCTTTCCCGAGGCCAGAAGTCCACTGGCGATATACGCCGCCCCCATCAGCACCAGCGCTCCGCCCGCGAGAGCGATCAGACCGCCACGAGCGCCACGCCCCGCCGCCAGTTCCTGAGCTGCGTCTCTCAGAAACTCCTCCTCGTCGTATACCCGGTACACCTCTCGAGGTGCACGGCGAAGATATCTCACTCACTCTCCTTCGATGCGCGCACGCGGACGACCGAGGTCCGTAGCGGGGAGAACTCCGGACCCCGGCCGTCTGCGCGCGATTGGGCTTCACCGCGCAGTCGTCCGTTCGACCAACTGCCGGCGTCCCAGGGGACGGTCCTATGAGTGGGGGGTGAAATAATCATAGGTCGGTCCCTGTGTGCTGATCCGACGCTCGCGGTAATACCGGGACACCGTCTTCCGCCTGATTCACCAGTAGCCTGAGCCGCCCACGCGCCCGCTGTGCCACCTTGCGGTACTTCTCGGAGCTCCAGCCGTGAAGTCGACAGAATTCACCGCAGTCCATCTGAAGCGAAACCTGACAGGCGAGCACGAGCCGCTGCTCCGGGGTGAGCCTGGGCGCCAACGAGTGGAGCAGCTCCAGCTCCTGGCGCAGGATGACGAGCTGCTCGAGCTCGATGCGATCGACGATCAGGATGCCGTCCCGATCGACGCCGTCCAGCGGCAACGCGCTCTCGAGCGCCGCCTGCATCGGGCTGCGACCCGACAGGGCCCGGCGCCGGTCGTGGATCCGTGAGATGAAGCGCTGCTCGATGACGTTGGCCAGATGCCGACGGCTCGAGAAGACTCCGCCCCGGCGCGTGTGAGCCACGAGCTCGAGGATCGCCTGGCTGTAACAGTCTTCGAGATCCTCCCGGCGCAGGCGGCGAGCGTGCACCCGCAGAAGCAGGTCACGACGCGCTCTGGCTACGAGCGCAACCTCCTCAGCGGCATCTCGACCGCGCGTCCCACCGCGAGCGGCCGCAACCGCGCCTCGTCTTTTTGGCTCGTATCGGGTACACACATGACTGTGTCGCCGCTATCCCCCCTCACACCCCCCTCCCAATTGCCCGCGCGCCCTCGCCAGTGTCTGTCTGAAACCGGCCCCAGCCAGACCCGATGAGCATCACCGACCGCCTCCACGCGCTCGACCGTCGCCAGCAGCAGATGCCGCATGTTGGCTTCATCGCGGCCGTGGTCAAGAAGTTCGGCGACGACCAGGCCGGGCAGCTCGCAGCCCTGATCGCCTACTACGGGTTCGTATCGCTCTTCCCCCTGCTGCTGGTGCTGGTCACCATCCTCGGCTTCGTGCTGCAGGGCGATCCTGGCGAGCAGAAGCGCATCCTCGATGGTGCCCTCGGGCAGTTCCCGATCGTCAGCGACCAGCTCAAACTGCACTCCCTGACCGGCAGCGGCATCGGGCTCGCGATCGGCGTGGTCGGCTCGCTGCTCGCCGGCATGGGCATCACCGGCGCCACCCAGAACGCCTTCAACCGCATCTGGAGCGTCCCCTTCAAGGACCGCCCCAACTTTCTCTTCGCCCATCTGCGCGGCCTCGGGATGCTCGCGATCCTGGGCACCCTCTCGATCGTCTCCACCACCGCAGCCGGCTTCGTCGGGTCGAGCTCCCACGCCGCCCCGGACGTCATCGCCGGGATCCTCGTCGCCTTCGTCCTCAACCTCGCCCTGTTCATGACCGCCTTCAAGCTCCTCACCGCCGTGGACATCGGCTGGCGGGACCTTCTCCCCGGAGTGATCGTGGCCACCGTCTTCTGGCAGCTGCTGCAGCACCTCGGCGGCTACTACATCGATCACGAGCTCAAGCACACCGGGCCGCTCTACGGCGTCTTCGCCCTCGTGCTCGGGCTGCTCGCCTGGCTCTACCTCGGAGCCCAGCTCACCATCTTCGCCGCCGAGATCAACGTCGTGCGCCTGCATCGGCTGTGGCCGCGGAGCTTCTTCTCCGAACCGCTGCTCGAGGCCGACAGGCGCGCCCTCACCTCATCCGCCGAGGTCGAGGAGCGCGTCGAGGAGGAGAACGTCGAGGTCAGCTTCGAGGGGCCCGGGTAGAGGCGTCGCGTTTCGGCTCAGCCAGAGTGGTCGCCGGCTCGATCCGTGCCTCGACTGGAGCGGTGCACGATGGCGTTCCGCACCCGGCGAAGGGCTCGACCCACACGATCGGCCGCGACCAAGATGAAGCTCCGGCCTTCGGGGATGCCGAACCCGGGTGGCGCGATCTCCGAAAACCCATGAGCCGGCCTTGGTCTCGTTCTGGTCTGAGGGTCGTCAGTTGCCATAAAGCCAGGTTAGCCCGCAAGGCTGATGGTCAACAGAATCACCTCGATCGCACGATCGCAAGGAGTACGCAGTTCGCGGTGAGCAAGCCCGCCAGCCGGTCGAGCTTCCGTCGATTGGCACGAAGAGGGTGGCTCGATCCAATTGTCCGCCGCACGATATGCCTCAGTCACGTCGACTATTCCCCGACGGCCTCGACCAGCCCGCAGCGCGGTCGGCGGGACGGCGCTCTGGCTCGGGCGCCACGCGCAATTGCATCCCAAAACTCGATGCCGTTCGGGCGAATATGGCTCTGGAATGCGGATTTCCGGGATGACCCAGAAGTACTTGCACACACAACCACCCCGCGCTATACTAACTACACTTTCGTAAGCTCATATGGAGCGATCACTTATGTCATCACCCTCAGAGAAGCCCACCATCCAACCTTCACAGCCCAAGCGCCTGCTGCGGCTGATCCCGCTCGACGACACCGTCGTCTTCCCCAACATGGGCATCACCCTCACGATCGACGTGGGCGATGACGAGCGCGTCGTGCTCGTTCCCCGTCACGAGAACGAGTTCCTCGAGGTCGGCACCATCGCCGAGGTCTCAGAGCAGATCCGCCTCCCCGGCGGCGGCCGCGCCGTGGCCATCTCCGGAGAGCACCGCGCCCTGATCGGCGCCGCCCAGACCGGGCCCACCGGTGAGCTGCGCGTGGAGGTCGACGAGCGCCCCGACGAGGTGCCCGTGGACAAGCGCACACGCGAGCTCGAACGCGAGTACCGCGCCATCGTCGAGGAGATCCTCGAGCTGCGCGGCGACGACGGACGCATCTCCGCGTTCCTGCGCGCCATCGCCGAGCCCGGCGCGCTGGCCGACTCCGCCGGCTACTCCCCCCAGCTCTCCTACGAGCAGAAGGTCGAGCTGCTGCGCACGCTCGACGTGACCGAGCGCCTCGAGCTGGCCGTCAAGCTCCAGCGCGAGAGCCTGGCCGAGATGCAGGTGCGCAAGCGCATCCGCGAGGATGTCCAGGAGGGCGCCGAGAAGCAGCAGCGCGAGTACTTCCTGCGCAAGCAGATGGACTCCATCCGCAAGGAGCTCGGCGAGGACGACGCCTCGGTCGCCGACGAGTACCGCACCAAGATCGAGGACGCCGGCATGCCCGACGAGGTCAAGGAGCAGGCCCTCAAGGAGCTCGCTCGCCTCGAGCGCATGGGCGAGCAGACCGGCGAGTCCTCCATGATCCGCACCTACCTCGACTGGCTGATCGCCGTGCCCTGGGGCAAGCGCTCCGAGGAGCACCTCGACCCGGTCGCCGCGCGTGCCGTGCTGGACGCCGACCACGCAGGCCTCGAGGATGTGAAGGACCGCATCACCGAGTACCTGGCCGTGCGCAAGCTGCGCCAGGACCGCGGGATCGAGGCCGACCCCAAGTCCGGGGCCATTCTCACCCTGATCGGGCCTCCCGGAACCGGCAAGACCTCGATCGGCGAGTCCATCGCCCGCGCCACCGGACGCGAGTTCGTCCGCATGTCGCTCGGCGGCGTCCGCGACGAGGCCGAGATCCGCGGGCACAGGCGAACCTACATCGGGGCGCTCCCCGGCCGTCTGGTCAGGGCGCTGCGCGATGCCGGCACCATGAACCCCGTGATCCTGCTCGACGAGGTCGACAAGGTCGGAGCCGACTGGCGCGGAGACCCATCCGCGGCGCTGCTCGAGGTCCTCGACCCCGCGCAGAACCACTCCTTCCGCGACCACTACCTCGACGTCGAGCTCGACCTCAGCCAGGTCATGTTCCTGGCCACCGCCAACGTCGCCGACACGATCCCCGGGCCGCTCCTGGACCGCATGGAGGTGATCCACTTCGACGGCTACACCTCCGAGGAGAAGCTCGCCATCGCCAAGGGCTACCTGTGGCCGCGCCAGCGCGACCGCAACGGCCTGCGCGAGGACGAGGTCGAGATCTCGGACGACGTGCTGCGCACCATCATCTCCGAGTACACACGCGAGGCCGGAGTGCGAAGCCTCGAGCGCAACCTCGGGACCGTGCTGCGCAAGACGGCCACCAAGATCGCATCCGCACAGACGACCAAGGCCAAGGCCAAGGCCAGCGCTGCAAAGCTTCCCGTGGAGATCGACCTGGACGCCGTGCGCGACGCGCTCGGACGCCAGAAGTTCTTCCAGGAGTCAGCTGCGCGGACAGCCACGCCCGGGGTGGCCACAGGCCTCGCCGTTACGGGCACAGGCGGCGACGTCTTGTTCGTCGAGGCCACCGCCATGAAGAGCGGCAGCTCAGGCGGCAACCAGCTGGTGCTCACCGGCCAGCTCGGCGACGTCATGAAGGAGTCCGCCAAGATCGCCCTCTCCTACGTGCGCGGCCACGCCGAGGAGCTGGGGATCGAGGAGAGCGCGTTCGAGAACCGCGAGTTCCACGTCCACGTCCCCGCCGGAGCCATCCCCAAGGACGGCCCCAGCGCCGGCGTGACGATGGTCACCGCGCTCGCCTCGCTGCTCACCGGTCGCCCCGTCAAGCACACCGTCGGCATGACCGGAGAGGTCACGCTGCAGGGTCGGGTGCTGCCGATCGGCGGCCTCAAGCAGAAGGCGCTCGCCGCCCACGCCGCCGGCCTGACCGACGTGATCCTGCCCGAGCGCAACCGAGGCGATCTGGACGACATCCCCGAGGAGGTCCGCGAGCAGATGACCTTCCACCCGGTGATGACCGTCCAGGAGGTCCTCGACCGCGCCCTGGAGCCGGCACGCGATGTCGCGCACCTCTAGACGATGTGAGCCCGTCCCGATGGAGGTTCGCGAGACCGCGGACCTCCTCGAGCGGCGCTGGCAGCTCTCCATCATCTATGCCGCATTGACCGGCGCCCTGCGCTTCAACGAGTTCGCCGAGGCCGTCGCCGGCATCTCCCCCAGGATGCTCGCCGAGCGCCTGCGCGACCTCGAGGGCGCAGGACTGGTGCAGCGCACCGTCATCCCCTCGAGCCCCCCCACGGTCGAGTATCGCCTCACCGTCCGCGGGCGCCGGCTCGGGCCGCTGATCGAGGCCATGCGCGAGTACTCGCGCGAACCCGTCTAGACGCGAACACCGAACACCCGACTCGCGCGCACGCGCGCACGCGCGCGAGTCGTGTGTTTTTTGCGTATCCCATCCCGCGCGAACGTACACCCACTACTTCCGCGAGGAAGCGTGGGCCGCATGCACCGCGAGCGGCTCCGGGCTGCTCACGCCCACCAGCTGGCCGCCCGCGCACTCCTCCGCGCACACGTCCACCTGGGGGTTGCGGATTCCCGCCACCCCCACCAGCCCCCCCACCGCCACCAGCGCCGCCGCGATCGCAACGCCCAGATGGAAGCTGTGAAGCGAAGCCTGCTCGGCCGCCCTGCTCACCAAGTGCGCCTGCCCCGCCGGCAGTCCACGCACGTCGGGACGGCCCAGCGGCAGTCGCTTGGCCGCCGCCATCGCCGCCCGCGCCGCGCCGCCCAGCCGGGTTCCCGCGAGCCGGCTGTCCAGTGACGAGGTGAAGGCCGAGGCCACCGCCGCGCCCACCGCCGCCGTTCCGAGCAGTCCCGCAACGCGTGCGATCGCGTTGTTCACGCCCGATGCTATGCCCGCCTCCCTCTCAGAGCCCGCCAGCACCGCCGCCGTCAGCGGCGCCACCGTCATCGACAGCCCCAGCGCGAACACCAGCAGGGCGGGCAGCACTTCCGAGACGTAGTCCACCCTCAAGCCGATGCGCTGGAACAGCGCCAGCCCGACGGCCGCCACCAGCGGCCCCACACCCATGAACAGGCGCGGGCCGTAGCGGTCGGCCAGCGCCCCGAAGCGGCGCGAGAGCACGAACATCACCACTGTCACCGGCAGCGTCGCCAAGCCGCTCTTCAGCGGCGTGTAGCCGCCGATCTGCTGCAGGAACAGCACCAGGAAGAAGAACAGGATCGCCAGGCCCGCATACATCGAGAACGTCTCCACGTTGCCCGCCGAGAAGTTGCGCCGCCGAAACAGGCCCAGTGGAAGCATCGGCTCGCTCGCCCGCGACTCATACGCCGTGAACGCCCCCAGCAGCGCCGCCCCCGCCGCCAGCGGCCCGTACACCCCCGGACTGGACCACCCCAGCCGCGGCTGCTCGATCAGCGCGAACACCGGACCCGCCAGGCCCGCCGCACACAGAACCGCGCCGGTGTAGTCGATCCGCCGCCCGTCGCGCTCCCGCACCGCCCCCGCCGGGATCGCCGTCAGGATCAGCGCCACGCACCCCGCTGCCAGCGGCACGTTCACGAGGAACACCACCCGCCAAGACGCGATCGCCAGCAGCTCGCCGCCGGCCAGCGGGCCGAGCACGCCCGCGATCGCTCCCCACGCCGTCCAGCTGCCGATCGCCGGCCCGCGCTCCTCCTCCGGGAAGGTGTTCACGATCGCCGCCAGCGAGCTCGGCACGAGCAGCGCCCCCGCAACGCCCTGCAGCGCCCTCGCCGCCACCAGCACACCGATGCTCGGCGACAGCGCGCATGCCAGCGAGGCCGTCCCGAAACCGGCCACGCCGACGACGAACACCCGCCGCTCGCCGAACAGGTCCCCCAGCGAGCCGCCGATCAGGATCAGCGAGCCGAGCGTCAGCAGATAGCCGTTCACCACCCACTGCTGCGCCGCCATCCCGCCGCCCAGCGCCCTCTGGATCGTCGGCAGCGCCACGTTCACCACCGTGCCGTCAAGCAGCACGATGCCCGAGCCCAGGATGCATGCGATCAGCGTCAGCCGCTTCACCGACGCCTCGTCGCGAGCGCTCATCGGCGAGCCGTTCAGTCCGATCTGCGCAGCGCCGAAGCGTTCACCTCAGCGATTGTCGTGTAGCCGCTGAGCGCCAGCGTCAGGTCGAGCTCCGCCAGCAGGCAGCGGATCACATGCTCCACGCCCGCCTGGCCGCCCAGCGCGAGGCCCCACACGAACGGACGGCCCAGGCACACCGCGTCGGCGCCCAGCGCCAGTGCCTTGAACACATCCGCGCCCGTGCGGATCCCGCTGTCGAACAGCACTGGGAGCCCCTTGCCGACCGCCTCCCGCACCCCCGGCAGCGCGTCCAGCGCGCCGATCGCGCCGTCCACCTGGCGGCCACCGTGGTTCGACACGATCACTGCGTCCACGCCCGCGTCGATGGCGCGCTGGGCATCCTCCACGTGGAGGATGCCCTTCAGCACGATCGGCAGCTTCGTCTGCTCGCGCAGCCATGCCAGATCCGCCCACGTGATCGCCGGGTTGGAGAACTGGTGGGCCCAGTGCCCGATCGCCGGGCCCGGGTCCTCCTCCGGCGTGCGCTCGAGCGCCGCCCTGAACACCGGATCGCTGAAGTAGTTGGCCACCCCCTCGCCCTGCAGGAACGGCAGATATGCGCCCTGCAGGTCGCGCGGGCGCCAGCCCAGCATCCAGGTGTCGAGCGTGACCACGATCGCTTCATAGCCCGCCTGCGCCGCCCTGCCCACGAAGCTCTCCGCAAGCGCCCGCTCCTTGGGCCAGTACAGCTGATACCAGCGAGGCGCCGAGCCAGACGCCGCGGCCACGTCCTCCATCGAATGGGACGCCGCCGTGCTGAGAATCGCCGCGAGACCGTGCTCCGCCGCCGCCCGCGCCACCGCCAGCTCGCCCTCGGGGTGCACGATCGACTGCACCCCCACCGGCGCCGTGAGCACCGGCGCCGCCATCGCCGTGCCGAGGATCGAGCAGCTCAGATCGCGTGAGGAGACGTCCCGCAGCATCCGCGGCACGATCTCCCAGCGCTCGAAGGCGCGCAGGTTCGCACGCATCGTCTGCTCGGAGCCCGCGCCGCCGGCCACGTAGCCGAACGCTCCCACGCTCAGCACCTCGCGCGCACGCTCCTCGAGCCCTCCCAGCGAGACCGGCAGCTCAGGCGTCTCGCCGGCCAGGCCACGGCCGTAGATCTCGTACTGGAAGTTCGCGAACAGCTGCTCCTGCGGGGCGGGCTCTGCGTCTGCCATCGCTAGACCCTATCGCCGCCGTCTCGCCGGCAGAGGGCCAGCCGTCTAGTGCAACGCGAGCTCACTCGTCGTGTGCGCGCCCGTCGGCGGACCGCCGCACACGCCGTTGCGCCCGCCGCGCTTGGCCTCATACAGAGCCGCGTCCGCTTGCGCGCAGATCGACTTGTAGTCGAAGGCCGTCTCCTGCTGCGAGGCGCTCACGCCGAAGCTCATCGTCACGCGCAGCCCACCGCCGACCGTGTCCGCCTCCACGCCCTGGCGCAAGCGCTCCGCCATCTCCGCCGTCTGCGCCAGATCGGCGCCCGGCAGCAGCACCAGGAACTCCTCGCCGCCGATGCGGTAGGCGAGATCGAACGCGCGCAGCTGCTTGCGCAGCATGTAGGCCACGTCCTGCAGCACCGCGTCGCCGGTCGCGTGCCCGTGGGTGTCGTTGATCTGCTTGAAGTGATCGAGGTCCCCCACGATCAGGCCCACCGGCTGCCCCGTGCGCTCGGACTGGTGGGCGAGCTCCACCGTGCGGTCCGCCAGCGAGTTGCGGTTGAGCATGCCCGTCAGCTGGTCGATCACCGCCTCGCTGCGGTGCCTCACATCCGACTGCATGAGCGCCGTGGAGAGGATCGCCACCGCCACCGTCAACGCCAGCGGCATGATCAACAGCGGCGGGTTTGCGAGCACCGCATGGGCGTTCACGCCGAAGGCCACCGCCACCATCATCACGACCGTGACCCCAAGCCCCAGCAAGACGCCGCGCGCCGGAAAACGCGCGCTGAGGGTCACGATCGGGATCGCAAACCAGGCCATCGCGGGCGAGTTCGGCCCGCCGGTCAGCGCCACGCTCACCTCGATCATCAACTGCGAGGCCGCCCATGCGGCAAACAGCAGGTACTCCGGGTGGCTCACGCGCTCCATCGCCCCGTCGGCCAGCCTGAAGAGCACGCCGGCCACCGCCAGCGGGATGATCGTCCACCACCCCACCCACGGTCCGCAGACCAGCAGCGCCGCCGCGATCACCACGAAGGACTTCTGGCGCACCGGCGCCACCAAGCGATCCATGTCGAGCATCCGCTCGCGGTCCATGCCGCCGTCGATCAGCCACGAGCGCGGGCCCGCATCGGGGTCCACGATCGCGCGTGGCCCATGATCGCGCTCATCGTCTGAATGCCACGTGGGACGGGCGACCGTGTGGGCGAATACTTCAGCCATGGGATGGCATATCGGCCGGCGCTACCACAGTCGGAATCACTTCTCAATCGCCTCGACGAATGGACGGCTCGATCCTTCGCGAACTCGTCAAAGACCCACTGTGAGCAGGGCTTTCCCGTCCCCGGCGCTCAGCCGAGGACGAGCTCGGCGGCCGTGCGCAGCGTCGCAGCGTCGCCCGAGATCAACAGCGTCGTGACGATCGACTCGCGCCAGCGCTCCAGGTCCTCGCGGATCTTCTCGCGCGGGCCGATCAACGCCAATTCCTCGATCAGGCGGCGCGGCACCTTCGCCGCCGCCTCCTCCTTGTGCCCCGAGAGGTAGAGCTCGGCTATCTCATCGACCTCCGCCTCATAGCCCATGTGGATCGGCACATTGGCGTGGAAGTTCGTCCCTTTCGCGCCCATCCCGCCGAAGTACAGGGCATAGAAGGGCCGCAGCGCATCAGCCGCCGCATCGATGTCATCCGAGATGATGAAGGGAACCGTCGCCGCCACCTCGAAGTCCTCAGGGCCGCGCCGCGCGCCGGGACGGGCGAAACCCTCCTGCAGCGACGGGGTGTACAGGCCCTCGCTGGACGGCGAGAAGAACAGCGCAAGCCAGCCGTCGCACAGCTCCGCGCACAGCGCGATGTTCTTCGGGCCCTCCGCCCCGAGATAGATCGGGATGTCCTCGCGCAGGGGGTGGATCGAGGACTTCAGCGGCTTGCCCAGGCCGGTGCCGTCCGGGAGGGGCAGCTCGTAGTGCGGGCCGGGCGCCTGCAGCGGGCCCCTGCGGGCCCAGACCTCGCGCAGGATCGCGATGTACTCACGGGTGCGCGCTAGCGGCTTGGCGAAGGGCATGCCATACCAGCCCTCCACCACCTGCGGTCCCGAGACACCCAGGCCAAGGATGAACCTGCCGCCGGAGAGGTGATCGAGCGTCATCGCCGCCATCGCCGTCGCCGTCGGCTGGCGAGCCGACATCTGCACGATCGCCGTGCCGAGCTTCACCCGCTCGGTCGACGCGCCCCACCATGCAAGCGGCGTCAGGCAGTCCGAGCCGTATGCCTCCGCCGTCCAGATCGAGTCGAAGCCCAGCCGCTCCGCCTCGGCCACCGCCTCGGCCGCACCGGGGGGCGGGCCGCCCGCCCAGTAGCCGGTGTTCAGACCGAGCTTCAGCTCCCCAGCCATGGACGCGAGACTACAGGCTCGGCGTGGCGATCCGCGGCCCGGGACGCGTCACTCCTGGACGGGATCGATCAGCGCGAGCGTGAAGCCGTCATAGCCCTTGGCTCCGACCGTCTGGATCGTCGTCGCGCTCACGTGCGACTCGCGCGCAAGCGCCTGGTGGAAGCGGCGCATCCCCTCCACCCCCGGGTCGCCGCTGTCGGGATCGACCAGTGCGCCATCGCGCACCACGTTGTCCACCACGATCGCCCCGCCCGGGCGCGTGAGCTGCAGCGCCTGCTCGAAGTACTCGGGCGTGCGCTCCTTGTCCGCGTCGATGAACACCAGGTCAAACGACTCGCCGCCCTCGGCGATGAGCTGCTCGAGGGACTCGAGCGCCGGCCCCACCCGCACCTCCACCATTGCCGAGAGGCCCGCATGCTCGATGCTCGCGCTCGCCACCTCCGCATAGCGCGCATAGAGCTCGATCGTGATCAGACGCCCCCCAGAGGGCAGTGCCCGTGCGAGCCAGATCGAGCTGTAGCCGCCGAGCGTCCCCAGCTCCAGGATCCTGCTCGCGTGGTGAATTCGTGCGAGCAGGTAGAGCAGCTTGCCCTGAGCGGGGGTCACGGCGATCGGCGGCAGACCCGCCGCGGCGCTCGCGCGCAGCGCCGCGTCCAGGGCCTCGTCCGGGCCGATCAGCAGATCCTCGACATAGGCGTCCACGTCGTTCCAGCGCTGCTCGCTCATCGCGACGCCTGCGCCCGCTCGTCCGGGCTCATCAACGCAAGCGGAACCGTCAGGCCGGCCGAGCGACGCACCGTCGCTATCCGCCGGCCCGGCTGGACGGCCGTACGGATCTCGCCAGCGCTGTCCCCGAGCGAACGCACCGTCACATCGAGATCCTCCACGAGCAGCGCAAGACCCCAGAAGCGTGCCGGGCGATGCGGGCCGCCCGCGCGCGCCACGATCTCCGCGGGCTCCTGCACCAGCTCGAGGATCTCCCGGCCGAGCCTGAAGAACGCCTGCCGCGGCGCGCCCGCCGGGGTCGGCTGCTCGCGCACGCGCCGGAGGTCGAGCCCAGCGGCCTTCAGCGTCTCCACGCTGCGTTCGAAGAAGGGTGTCATCGCCACCACGTGATCGATCGCGCGCGCGCCGTTTGGATGGGTGCCGGCCTCCTCCTTGCCCTCTGCAGGGGCCGGGCGCTCGGAGGCGGTGGTCGGCAGCCCGTCGAGCTCGGTGCTGTGGATATCGCGCAGCGACCAGCCCACGATCCCGCGGCCGGACCCGGACCCCGTGAAGCGGATGCGCACCCCGCCCAGCAGGCAGCTCTCGCCGTCGAGCGCAAAGCCGAGCGCCTCCCAGGCGGCGGGCTCCTCCGCGAGTGTCAGCTCATCGATCGTCGTGGCGCCCATCGCAGCTCAACGTACATCTTCCGCTGGTGAGCGCATCCGCGCAGGCATAAGCTGATCGTATGCAAGATCGCTCATCGCAGCACGAAACACGCCGCTCGGTGCTGGTCGTGATCCGCTACGTGCTCCCCGGCGTCGTCTCGCTCGCGGGGCTCGTAATCATGGCCATGGGCAGCGAAACCGACCTCGAGGGCGGCGCCAGCATCCTCAGCGCCGGCCTGGGCATCTACCTCATCAACTGGCTGTTCCGCATCGGCGCCGCCGGCGACCGCGACCGCGACCGCGAGGACGCGGCCCGCGAGTACTTCGACCAGCACGGCCGCTGGCCCGACGGGCAGCTGTGACAGGTGAGCATCGCGGACCCCCGGAGTTTCTCCATTCGTCGAAGGTGAAAGCGCACCCAGCGCGGGAGAATCCCCGGGTGAGCTCAAGGGCACCCACACCGGCCCTTGACGCCCGCGGGGAGGAGGAGGCGATCGACTCCTACCGCCCGCAGGCGCCCTTCCTCGACGAGCTGTTCGAGCTCGACGGCACGCCGCGCCCAACCGCCAGGGCGCTCGTGGAGGAGCTCAGGCGACTTGGCCCGGCCGGGCTGATCGAGGCGGGCCGTCGGCGCGACGCGATCTTCATGCAGCAGGGCATCACCTTCGAGACCAGCGGCGGCGGCGGCGCGACGCACGAACGGCCATTTCCGCTCGACCTCGTGCCACGCGTGCTCAGCGGCCAGGAATGGCGCGACATCAAGCGCGGCCTGGCCCAGCGCATCCGCGCGCTCAACCACTTCGTCGACGACGTCTACCACGCCCGCGAGATCGTGCGCGAGGGCCTCGTGCCGTGGCGGCTGGTCGTCTCCTGCTCGCACTTCGCTCGCGCCGTCCACGGCATCCGCCCGCCCGGAGGCGTCTACACGCATGTGGCCGGCTGCGACCTCGTTCGCCACAGCGACGGCACCTGGAAGGTGATCGAGGACAACGTGCGCATTCCCTCCGGCATCTCCTACGTGCTGGAGAACCGCGCCGCGATGGCACGCCTCGTGCCCGAGCTGTTCGCCTCCTACCGCGTGCGCCCCGTCGACCACTACCCGCAGCTGCTGCTGCGCGCGCTGCGCTCGGTGGCGCCATCGGCCGAGAGCGAGGCCACGGTCGTGGTGTGGACCCCCGGCCCGGCCAACCCGGCCTACTTCGAGCACGCCTTCCTCGCCCGCCAGATGGGCGTCGAGCTGGTCGAGGCATCCGACCTCGTCGTCCGCGACGACGTCCTCTACATGCGCACCACGCGCGGCCTCGAGCGCGCCCACGCCGTCTATCGCCGCCTCGACGACGACTTCGTCGACCCGCTCGAGTTCCGCTCCGACTCGCTGCTCGGCGTGCCCGGGCTGGTGCGCGCCTACCGTGCCGGCAGCGTGGCGATCGCCAACGCGTTCGGTACCGGCGTGGCCGATGACAAGGCGATCTACTGCTTCGTCCCCGACATGATCCGCTTCTACCTGGGGGAGGAGCCGATCCTCGAAAACGTCAAGACCTATCTACTGTCCGACCCCGAGGTGCTCGAGCACGTGCTCGGGCGCCTCGACCAGCTCGTGATCAAGCCCACAGGCGAGTCCGGCGGGCGCGGTGTGATGATCGGACCGCATGCCGAGGAGGCCGAGATCGCGCGCATGCGAGACGTCATCAGCGCCCACCCCGAACGCTGGATCGCGCAGGACGTCGTGCGCCTGTCCACCGTGCCCACCGTCGGCATCGACGGCGTGCTCGCGCCCCGCCACGTCGACCTGCGCCCGTTCGCCGTCTTCGGCGAGCGCATCGACATCGTGCCCGGAGGCCTCACGCGCGTCGCCCTCGATGACGGCTCGCTGATCGTCAACTCCTCGCGCGGCGGCGGCTCCAAGGACACGTGGGTGCTCGAGGACGGCGATGACGCCGACCGCGCCGGCCCGCCGATCGCCGACACCCAGCCCCCGGCGCTCCCCGACCTGCGCTACGGCGCCTGGACCGGGCAGCAGCAGCAACAACAGCAATTGCATCCGCCGTCTCCGCAGGGCCCGCAGCGCAGGAAGACCCTCTGATGCTCGCGCGGATCGCGCACGAGCTCTACTGGCTGGGGCGCAACCTGGCGCGCGCCGAGTTCACCGCCCGCGCCGTGGAGGCCGTCTTCCAGGCCGAGCTGCAGGGCACCTCCGACGCCGCGCCCGGCGTCAGCTTCGGCTCGGGCGGACTGCTGGCGATGTTCGGCGACGTCGATGAAAGCCAGCACTCGAGCCAGGCGCTCGGCCAGCTCACGCTCGACGCCGAGCGCCCTGGCTCGATGCTCGCCTCGATCGAGCGCGCGCGCGAGGGCGCGCGCACCGTGCGCGACGTGATCAGCGCCGAGATGTGGGAGGCGATCAACACGACCGCCCTGGGCCTCCGTGGCGGCGGGCAGCCGGGATGGACCGCGCCCGCCGGCCCCTACCTGGCCTCGCAGTACGTCAAGGAGCGCACCGCGCTGATCTGGGGGGTGTCCAACCGCACGATGCTGCGCGACGAGGCCAAGTGCTTCCTCGACGCCGGCGGGCTGATCGAGATCTCCGACATGGTCCTGCGCATGCTGCGGATCGCGATGCCGCCCGGGGACAGCGCACCGGCCGACGGCCAGGCCCTGATCCTGCTCCAGGCCGTGGGCGGCTTTCACGCCTACCTGCGCGCCGTCACCGCGCCTCCCAACGCCCACCCGGTCGCACGCTTCCTGCTGTTCGAGCGCGCCTACCCCGACAGCGTGGCCGCCTGCGTGGACTCGCTCAACGACGTCTTCACGATGGCCGACGCCGGCCCGCGCAACTCCAAGCCCGTGCTGCGCGTCAGCCGACTGGCCGCCGACCTAGACTTCCAGCGCCGCGCCCTTCCCGACGGAGCCGAGTTGACCGACATCTGCAAACAGACCCAGCAGGAGCTCGCGCGCATCGACCAGGACGTGGCCGAGCGATACTTCGCCGGCGCCGCGTCGGCCGGCCTGAGGAGGTGAGCCGCCCGTGCACTTCGCGATCCGCTTCCTCACCGAATATCACTACGACGCACCGGTCACCGACAACCTGAACGCCCTGCGGGTGCGCCCCGCCACGACCTCCACGCAACGCTGCGACGAGTTCCACACCCGCATCGAGCCCGAGGCGCGCGTCAGCCGCCACCTCGACTACTTCGGCACCGAGGTGATCGAGTTCGGCATCCCCACCAGCCACGAGCAGCTCACCATCGACGTTCGCGCGCGGGTCGTCACCTCGGCGCCACCCGATCCGCCCGAGGGCTCGTGGGACGGGCTGCTCACCCCCGCCTACTTCGACGCCGCCGGCGAGTTCGCCCTGCCCTGGCAGGACCAGCCCTCGATCGCCGGCCTCGAGAGCCTGCACGACGCGCTCGAGGCAGAGTGCCCGCTGGAGACCCTCGAAACGCTGTGCGAGCTGATTCCCGACCGCTTCGAGTACCGGCCCGGGGCGACCTACGTGGGCTCGACCGTGAGCGACCTGCTCGACATGGGCGCGGGCGTCTGCCAGGACTTCGTGCACCTCTCCCTCGTGCTCCTGCGCCGCCGCGGAATCGCCGCGCGCTACGTCTCCGGCTACCTGTGGGCCGCCCCCCACGACGAGGGCGCCGACTCGATGGAGCTCGACACCCACGCCTGGCTCGAGGCGCTGCTGCCGTGCAGCGACGGCCGTGGAGAGCCGGTTTGGGTGAGCGCCGACCCCACCAACCGCGGACTCGCCGGCGAGGCGCACGTGAAGATCGGTCATGGCCGCTTCTACTCCGACGTGCCTCCGGTCAAGGGGCTCTACATGGGCGGCGCCACCTCCCAGCTCGAGGCCGCCGTGACCATGTCGCGACTGGACCCGCAGACGAGCGCGCGCGCCTGAGCCGCGCTCAGCCGTGGTAGCGGGCGATCACTTCGGTGAACGCGTAGGGCTGCTGGGCGATCCCGCTGCAGGAGTCCGAGCTGCCTTCCCCGGGCGCGCAGGGACGGTCGCGGTTGAGCGACCAGAAGGCGAGGCGCCCGAGGTGGCGCAGCTGGGCGAAGGACAGCATCGTGTCGAAGTCTTCGAGGCTCACCGTCTCCGAGGCTTCATCGGTTTCCCCGTTCATCGACGAGATGCCAGCGTGCTCGTAGGCCGTGGCCGCCGAGATCGGATAGGCGGAGACGAGGTCCTGCACGAGCCCTTCCACGGCCCTGGTGGAGGCGTGGCCCATGTCCGTGAGCGCGGGACCGAAGTCGAACGGCATCAGCGTCCAGACCGTGGGCTGAAAGCCGATCACGGCGGCGTCCGCTATCAGGCTCCTGCCGTCCCTGTCCGGGCCGGATTCTTCGGTCCCGACCGTGATCGAGATCTCCAGTCCCGGGTTGGCCCGCTGCACGCTCGCGAGCGCTTCCACGACCCGTTTGCGGACCTTCTTGCTGGTGAGCTCGCCATGCTCGATGTCGACGTCGATCGCCTTCAGCGAGTAGGCGTCGATCACCTTCTGGTAGGCCCCCGCCAACGCCGAGACGCTCTTGCACGAGTTGCCGAGCTTCTTTCCGCTCCAGCCGCCGAAGGAGACGACCACGTCCCCGCCCGCCGCACGGATGCTTTCGATCGCCGCCTGGTCGGATCCGCCCAGCAGCGGCCGCGTGCCATCCCATGTCGGGTTGCACGCCCCGTGGGAGAGGATGAAGGCCAGCGTCAGGTCCTTGATCCCCGTGTTGGCCAGCACCGAGGCCGGCGGCTGCGGATTGCCCCAGCCCAGGTACTCATACGGCGCCGCCAGCTCGACCGGCTGCGTGGCGGCCGTGGCGAGCGACACGCCCGAGCTGAGCGCGCCGCACATCAGGCCGAGCGCGGCCCACGCCAAGCCTGCACGGGCCATCGGCCGAGACCCCCTCCCCACCATTGGCTGCAGGATACACGCGCCAGCTTTGCCGTCTTGTGTCTTTCGACTGGCTGGCGATGCCACCGTGGCGCCCGCTCTCGGGCGGCAGCGAGCGGCCGTGAACAGGTTCCAGGCGAGGACGCCCAGGCGCCTCAGGCGCGCGCCGCGGGCAGGGTGTAGACGAGCCATGGCTCGCGCACCCCGCCGACGCGGTCATAGACGGCTTGGGCGCGGCGATTGTCGGGCGCCGTCTGCCATTCGAGCCTGACCGCTTTGCGGTCGCCACAGCGCTGCAGGCATTCCTCGATCAGGCGCCGCGCCAGGCCCGAGCCGCGCGCGGCAGGGATGACATAGAGGTCGTTCATGATCCCGATCCGGGCCGCCTCGGTCGTGTCCCAGCTCCAGAAGATCGTGGCGAAGCCCACCGCCTCGCCGCGCTCGTCGCGCGCGATCAGCTGCATCCCCTCCAGATCGGGGTCGGCCAGCAGCGAGCGGGAGAGCGCGAGCAGCTGCTCATCGCCGGGCGCCGTGTCGTAGAAGTCGCAGTAGGCGCGCATCAGCACCAGCAGGTCCGCCACGTCCTCGGCGGCGGCCGTCGCGATCGTGAGATCATCGAGAGATGGCACCGCACGAGGATGCTAACTCAGGGCTGGCGGCGCGTGAGCGCATGCCCGGCGCCGCCTCCCGCGCCCACCGCAGCCCGCCGCGCCTCCGGCGGCCACCGCGGCGGCCACGGCGGCGGAGGGCGTCAACGGCTCAGCCTGAAGGCGTCTCGCGACTCAGCGCGAACGGGCTGCCCTCGCTGTCCTTGCAGATCGCCCAACGCTCGCCGGGATGCACAACGGTGCCTCCCAGCGCTGTGACCTGCTCGAGCGTCGCCGGAATGTCCGCCACCGCGAAGTAGGGCAGCGAGAAGGAGTCGCCCGGACCGCGACCGCGCTGATGCACACCGAGGGCCGGCGACCCGGCCGGGGTCTGCCAGCCTTCGCCGTCAGCAGCCTCGCGCGCCTGCAGCTCCACACCGAGAACGCCGCTCCAGAAGCGCAGCGCACGCTCGGGATCGTCGGCAGGGAACTCGATCAGCGAAAACGCGGACACCCCATGCACGATAACGCTCGGAGCCCGCCATCTAACCTCGCCTGTAGCCGAGCAGCGCGAAGCTCTCGAGGGCGCCGTCCACGCCAGTCTCGGCGGCGTCCACGCGGCTCATCGCTTCGCGATGTTCCTGAACGCCTCCTGTCCTGGCGTCGCTCGCGAGCGCACCGTAGGCTTCATGCGCCTTCAGCAGCGCGGTCACCAGCGCGGTTGCGGCGGCGCTGGCCGCCACCGGCGGTTCGAGGCGACCGAGAGCTGCGGCAGCGGCCGAGAAGCTACCGGCGAGGCTCGCGGCCAGCGAGCTCACGGCTGCGAGCGAGGCGGCGTGGGCCATCTCCCCCCTGAGCGCCAGGCGTTCGCGCTCGAGCGCACCGATCGCCGCGCTCAGCGCCTGGGTATAGCCGGCATCCGGCGCCAGGTCATACTCCGATTGGCCCAACAGCGAGAACTGGGCCACGATCTGTGCACACTGCTTCAGGTAGGAGGCCGCCGTCGGGGTTGCGTAGCAGGCAAGGACCGTGGGGCCGGCGCTGTTGCGGTTGGGAACCACGAACAGCTCGAGCGTTCTGGCGTAGCCCGCGACGCTCATCCGGCTGTAGCCGTATGCCTGGCCGCCCACGAAGTTCAGTACTTCAGTGTGGGGAACTCCGTGTATGAGTGACAGGAAGCCGGCTGGAAGCGGGCCCGGTTCCCCGGAGGGAAGCTGTCCGGCGATCAGTCCCGCACTGCCGGCCTGGCCGGTCGGCGCGAGCAGGACCGGTTCGGCGATCGCGAGCCCGGGGATCGCAGCGGCGCCAGCCGTCCTGCTCCAGTCGGCGGGGTATTCGAGCAGCACGCTCGCGACCGAGACGACGCGTGTTCGCCGGCCGAAGGCGGCACCAGTGCTCGTGGTGGCGCGGTGAGAGCCGGCAAGGTACCCCAGGATCGCCATCGCGATCAGGAGCGGCACCCCCACGATGATCAGGTTTCGTGAAGACGACGGGTACACAGCTCAACCGGAGCTGTCGAACGAGGTGCCCCGGCCATGCTGGGACTTTTCACTCCCGCCGGCGCCACCCGAGCCGCCCTTGGGGGCGGACGGGGCCGCGGCTTTGGAGGGGGCCGGCTTGGCTGCTGGCGCCGGCGCCGGCGCGGGAGCGGGCGCGGGGGCCCTCGGGGGTGATGCCACGACGGTGGGGGCGCTCCCTTCGGTGACAGCGCCGGACGGAGCCGTCGGCACGCTCGCCTGCACAGGCGCAGCGGCGGTCACGGCCGAGCTGACGGCGGGAGCGGGCGGACCCGTGACGGCCACGCGTATGGGCACACGCGCCGGCGCGACGGATTCCAGGCCGATCGGGGGAGCGCTACCGAGACTGGCCGGGATCGCCACGCCTGCTGATTCTGCGACGATGCTGGTCGAGCTCTGTTCGCTTGGTGCGGCGCCAGGCGTGGCGGCACGCCCGAGGGCGAAGAACCCGGCGAACAGCGCGGCAGAGGTGCAGGCGAGGACGATCACGCCACGGCGATCGATGTCCGAGCGGAGGCTCCGCAGATGGATCCAGCGTCGCGCTGCTCGCACCGTGCTCATGAGCTGGGGCACGTCATCGGCTTGATTCCCGACGAGCTCAGACAGGTATCTACGCGTGCCGGGAGCTTGCCGCGACGCACGGTGAAGCGCGTGTACTTGCCGATCTGCCCGGCTTTGAAGATCCTCACTTCGAGGACGGCTCCGGCCCGCAGCCAGCGCTCGAAGCGTCCGAAGGAGACCAGCACGGTCCCCCCCTTGGCCTTGTTCTTTGCGGCCACCACCAGGCTCTGCGTCTTCGGCGGACAGCCATGGCCGTGGCAGGTAACGCTGACCCTCGCTCCCACCGGCGCCAACACCGTGAACAGCGCGATCCTGACCCCAGAGGACTTGGCCGAGCCGGCGATCCGCACCACCGGGAAGGGCTGCATCAGGGTGATCGGCTGCGAGGCGACGGTGATCGTCTCCGAGACTTCGCTCGAGAGGCCGCTTGCGTCGGTCACCCGCAGTCGCACCACGTGCGACCCCGCCGTCGCGAAGGACGTGCTCAGCACGTGCTGCCCCGCGACCAGCGCCCCCCCGGGCAGGAGCGACCAGGCGTAGGTGGTGATCGGGCTGCCCGCGTCGCTCGAGGTGGACACGAGCGAGACGGCTTCGCCAACGTGCGGCGAGGCCGGGAACCACTGGAAGGAGGCGACAGGAGGCGGGGACGGCGGGGGCGGTGGCGGCGGGATGACAGTGAAGCTCACAGGTGTGCTGTAGCCGATGTTGCCGACGTCATCCCGTTGTTCGGCGCGTGCCGTATAGGTGCCCGGGCTCAGACCCCCGAATGTGCCCGACCAGGTTCCGCCCGTGGCCTGCACCGTGATTGCCTCCAGCGGGGCTGCGCCCGTGGTCGTGGCACCGGGGAACAACTGGATGGTCACCGACGAGGAGTCGCCTTCGGCCGTGCCGGCGCTACCGCTGACGAACTCGGAGGAGCGTTCGGTCGAGCTGCCGTCGGCAGGCGCCGCCAGTGTGACCTTCGGAGCGTCGCCGTCGACGGTGAACGTCAATGGAGTGCTGAAGCCGGGCTGTCCGAGGGGATCTTCGTCGCCCTGTTCGGCCTGGGCGGTGTAGGTCCCGTCCGGCAGAGCGGTCAACTGCTCGCTCCAGCCTGAGCCGCTCAGAGGAGCTTCGAGGGTCCTCGCGGGGGTGCCGATTGCGCTCGTGCCGCTGTAGAGCCTGAGGATGACCGATTGCGCATCTTCTACCCCTGTGGCACCTGTCCCGTTGAACAGCGTCGTGGGGCTCGTGGTGAAGCTGGAGCCGCGCATAAGACCGCCTGACATATGGAGCGTCACTTCGGGGGAGTTGGTTTCGATGGCGAATGTGACGGTGCTGGTACCGCTGTTCCCGGCTTCGTCTGACTGTTCGGCCACCGCCGTGTAGATGCCATCACTCAAGGCGGGACCGGTCGAGCCGGTTGTCCATTTCGAGCCGCTGGGCGTGACGGTCGGGAGGGTCTCGCTCGGCGTCCCGGAAGCAGATGCGCCTGCATAGATCTTCAGCGTCACAGACTGGTGGTCGCCGACCGCATGACCGGCCAGCCCGGAGAAGGTTGGCCGCGCAAGGTGTAGGACGGCGCCGTTTGATGGCGCGGCCATTGAGATAGTAGGTGGCGTCGTATCTACCGTAAAGGTTTCAACTGCGCTCGTGCCCATATTGCCTGCCGTGTCTTCCTGCGCGGCCTGCACCGTGTATGTACCGTCTTCAAGCGCGATGGGTGTGTATTCCCATTTCGCTCCGCTGACCGCGACCTTCGCGGACCCTACGAGCTTGGCTCCCTGGTAGATCGTGACGTCGACCGACGGTCGATCCACTTCCAGTGCTCCCGCGGCACCCGAGAACGTCGGCGTCGAGCTCTTCGTCCAAGCAGGGAGCGAGTTGAGCGACACCACGGGCGCTTGTGTGTCCACGGTGAAGGTGACCGGCGCGCTCTTGCCCGTGTTGCCCGCTTGGTCTTTCTGAACCGCCTGTGAGGTGTAGGTGCCGTCGGCGAGTTTGGTGGCCGTGAACGACCAGCTCGCCGAGCTCACGGGCTCCGTCCCGGATTGCACGACCGAGCCGGTGACTCCCGTGCCCTCGTAGATGGTCACAGAGACGGACGGCGCATCGCCGGCGAGTTCGCCCGCGGCGCCCGTGAGCGCGGGCGTCGAGTCCTTCGTCGGTGAGACCACGGGTTCGATCGAGACGACCGGCGCGGTGGTGTCCACGGTGAAGGTGACCGGCGCGCTTTCGCCGACGTTCCCGGCTTCATCACGCTGGAGTGCCTGCGCGGTGTAGGTGCCGTCGGCGAGATGGGGTGCCGGGTAGGACCACGCCCCCCCGCTCACCGGCGCGGTCGAAGTGGCCGCGACCGTGCCCCCGACCGAGCCGCCGTCGTAGATCGTCACGGCGACGGTCGAGCTGTCGCCGGGGAGCTCGCCCGCCGATCCGGTCAAGGTGGGCGAGGATTCGTTGGTGGGCGATGTCACGAGATCGAGCGATACGACGGGCTTGGTCGTATCGACGGTGAACGCGACGGAGCCGCTGCCCGTTTCCGCGCCGTTGGTCTGTTCCACGACCGCCGTGTACTGACCGTCGGAGAGGCTCGATGCGGCGCTCGCTTCCCAGGATTCCCCTACGGGCGCGATCACGAGCGGAGTCTGCACGGGCGAGACCTGAGTGTCGGTGCCTGCGTAGATCGCGAGCGTGACCGAATCCAGGGTGTCGCTCGTCGTCCCGGCAAACACGGTCGTGGCGTCACGGGTCGAGCCGTTCGCCGAGGGCTGGGTGATCGTCAGGGACGGCGGCGCGGCCATGGCCGGCGCCTGCGCGACGCCCAGGAGCAGCCCCAGGGCGAGGCACGCCGCCGTGAGTGCTCGCGCAACTTGTCTTCCAGCCGTCATTGAGAGATGCCGCTCCAAACTCCGTTGTCTCGACCAGGCCCCGCCAAACCGCGGCAGACGGCGGCGGGCTTGCGCCTCGATTCCGCCGCAGCGAATGATATGGGGAATTGCTGGGGATTTGGGAGCTTTGATCGAGAGAGGGGATGTTCCCGCGAACCCGCGACGACGACGCCTCGCTCCCAAAACGGGATTCCACATCGTAAAATCCCCGATCCAGCGGCTGGGCAGGCGATACTCCGAGCGACGATGAGCGTTCTCGCGAGCCTGTTCCCGATAGGCCATATCTACGACCTGGTGGTCGCCGACGACCATCGCCAGCATGCCTTCGTCTGTCTCACCGCATTGCTGATCTCCTTCTTCCTGATCCGCACCAGCGCTCGGATGACCAGAGCCTTCACCTGGTGGCCGGGCGGTGTCGAAACCGGCGACGGCGTGCATCTGCACCATTTCGTGTGGGGCATCTTCCTGATGCTGGGAAGCGGCTTTGCCGGAATCGGCCTGCATCTGCACGAGCCATGGGGAGGCATCGACGCGGCCATCTTCGGAGTCGGGGCGGGTCTGACCCTCGACGAGTTCGCTCTGTGGACGCGCCTCGAAGACGTCTACTGGAGCGAGCAGGGACGCTCCTCGCTCGAGGCCGTGACGATCGTGAGCGTGGTTGGCTCGCTCGTGGTGATCGGAGTGCAGCCGTTCGACCTCGACGCTCCCGCTTCCGCCATCACGGTGAGCTCAGCGATCGGCATATCGCTGCTCGTCGCGGTCACCGCCTTCCTCAAGGGGCGCATCCTGCTGGGGACCGTCGGCCTGTTCATCCTGCCCGTGGGACTGCTCGGCGCCATCCGCATCGCCCATCCCAGCTCACCGTGGGCCCGCCGGCGCTATCCGGCTGGGAGCCGGCGCCTCGTGACCGCCGAGAGGCGCTTCGATGACCCGACCCGCCGGGGCGCGAGGCTGCGCCGTCGGCTGGCAGACCTCGTCGGCGGTCGCCCGAGCGATCTGGACGCAAGCCAATCCGGGCGGTCATGACCGAGCTGAGCCCCCGCTAGCCCAGCCGGGCAACACCGTCGGGAAGTGCCCTGCGGACACGCTGCGGCTGCTCGGCGCCCAGCGCCTCGGCGACCACGCGGTGGTACTCCTCGCCCTCGAGCAGGAACGAGTCGTGTCCCCAGGGCGAGGCGATCTCGACGTGGCGCGCCTCGACACCGCCGGCGCTCAGCGAGCGCACCAGATGGCGAGAATGCTCGCTGCCGAAGCGCCAGTCGCTGTCGAAGGAGACGGCGAGGAAGCGCGTGCTCACGCGCGCGAGGTCGAGCGTCGGGTCGGCAAAGGGATCGAAGTAGTCCATCAGCCGGGTCAGGTAGAGGTAGCTCAGCGCGTCGAAGCGCTCGACGAAGCTCTCGCCCTGGTGATCGAGATAGTGCTCGACCTCGAAGTCGCTTCCCATGGTCATCTGGGCCCCAGGCCCGCCACGGCGACGGCGGTCGAACTTTCGGCGCATCGACTCGGCCGACAGGTAGGTGACGTGCCCGAGCCTACGGGCGACCGACAGCCCGTGCCGGGGACGCGATGGTCCGTCGAGATAATCGCCGCCGTGGAACTCCGGATCCCCCATGATCGCGGCACGGGCCACGGCCGTGAGCGCGATGTTCTGAGCGCTCAGGCGCGCGCTCGCGCAGACGAGCACTGCCCGCTCGATCTCCTCCGGGTGGTCGAGTGCCCACTGCAGCACCTGCATGCCACCGAGCGAGCCCCCGATGGCGGCGTGCAGGCGGGCGATTCCCAGGTGGCGCAGCAGCGCGCGATGCACGGCGAGGAGGTCACGCACGCTCAACAGCGGGAAGCGCAGCCCGTAGGCGCGTCCGGTGCGCGGATCGACGCTCGCCGGTCCGGTGGTGCCCGAGCAGCCGCCGAGCAGGTTGGCACAGACGACGAAATAGCGCTCGGTGTCAAGCGGACGCCCGGGACCGATGATCGTGTCCCACCATCCGCGCTGCGCGGGGTCGCCGTGGTGCCCCGCCGCGTGCGCGTCACCGCTGAGCGCGTGGCAGACGAACACGGCGTTGCCCCCGGCGGCGTCGAGCGTGCCGTAGGTCTCATAGGCCACCTCCACGGGCGCGAGCGCCGCCCCCGACTGGAGCCTGAGCGGGCCGTCCTCCGCGAAGAGCACGACCCGCCGGGTCTCCACGCGGCCGAGACCGCCCGCGGTCATGCCACTACGAGCGATCTCGTCGCGGCCAGGGCCTGGTCGAGATCCTCGACGATGTCGTCGATGTGCTCGATGCCGACCGACAGGCGCACCGTATCCTGCGTGACGCCCGCCGCCGCGAGCTCCTCCTCGTTGAGCTGCGAGTGCGTCGTGGAGGCGTTGTGGATGGCAAGCGACTTCGCGTCGCCGATGTTGGCGAGATGGCTGAAGAGCTCGAGGCTCTCGATGAAGGCCTTGCCCGCCTCGGCGCCGCCGCGCACGCCGAACGTCACGAGCGCCCCATAGCCACCGCGCAGTACGCGGTCGGCGACCTCGCGGTAGGGACTTGACTCCAGACCGGGGTAGTAGACCCAGTCCACGTCCTCGTGCTCCGAGAGGTGCTCTGCGACGGCGAGCGCGTTGGCGTTGTGGCGCTCCATGCGCAGCGGCAGCGTCTCGACACCCTGCAGGAACAGGAAGGCGTTGAACGGCGAGAGCGCGGCGCCGGTGTTGCGCAGCAGCACCGTGCGCGCGCGTCCGATGTAGGCGGCCGGCCCCAATGCGTCGCTCCACACGACCCCGTGATAGGAGGGATCGGGCTGCGTGAGGCCCGGAAAGCGCTCAGCGTGGGCGGGCCAGTCGAAGTTGCCGCTGTCGACGAGCGCCCCGCCGATCGAGGTGCCGTGCCCGCCGATGAACTTCGTCAGCGAATGCACCGCCACGTCGGCGCCCTGCTCGAACACACGCGCGCCGATCGGCGTCGGGACCGTGTTGTCGAGGATCAAGGGCAGCCCCGCGATATGGGCGGCCTCGGCCCAGGCGGGAACGTCGAGGACGTTCAGGCGGGGATTGCCGATCGTCTCCCCGAACACCAGGCGCGTACGCTCGTCGGCCAGCCGCGCCACCGCGCCGGGATCGTCGGCGTCCGCCCAGCGCACCTCGATCCCGTACTGCGGGAGGGTGTGCGCGAACAGGTTGTAGGTCCCGCCGTAGAGCTGGGAGACCGAGATGATGTTCTCGCCCGCACGTGCAAGGTTGAGGACCGAGTAGGTGACCGCGGCCTGACCCGATGCGGTCACGAGCGCGCCGATGCCGCCCTCGAGCGCGGCCAGGCGCTCCTCGAGCACGCTCCAGGTCGGGTTCATGATGCGCGTGTAGATGTTGCCCGGCTCGGCCAGGGCGAACAGGTCGGCGGCGTGCTGGGTGTCGTTGAAGACGTAGGAGGTCGTCTGGTAGATCGGGACGGCGCGGGCGTTGGTGGCGCTGTCGGGCTCCTGGCCACCGTGCAGGGCGATGGTCTCGGGACGGGCGTGCTCACTCACGTTGTGCTCCTCGGTTAGCCGTGGCTCAAAAGTCCACTTAGCTTATCGATTTTAGTGAGATTTGCCCGGTTCTCTTGCGCTCAGGCCGCGGGCGCGTGGCGCGGCTCGGCGCGGACCTCGAATCCGGTGAGCGTGAGCGGGCCGAACGACGTGATCAGCGCGACGTCGACGGCGTCGCGGCCGCGCCCGACCACGACCCGCCCCACGCGGGGAGTGTTGTTGCGGGCGTCGAAGGTGTGCCAATGGCCGTCCAGATAGACCTCGAACCAGGCCGCGAAATCCATCGCTTCCGGGGGTACCGGAACTCCGATGTTGGGGATGTAGCCGAACACATACCGCGCCGGGATGTTCAGCGCCCGGCAGAACGTGATGGCCAGGTGGGCGAAATCGCGGCAGACCCCCTGGCCGGCCCGGTAGGCGTCGGCGGCGGTGGTCCAGGGGTTGGAGGCGCCGGGCACGAACTCGAGCTGGTCGTGCACGTAGTCGACGATCGCCTGCACGCGCCCCCACCCCGGCGCCAGAGCGCCGAAGCGCTGCCAGGCCTCATGGCCGAGCTCGTCCGGCAGGCAGAAGCGACTCGGCATCACGTAGCCCAAAACATCGTCGGGCAGCGAGCCGACCGGCGTCTCGGCGGCCCCGAGGTCGATCCAGTCGTCGGGAAGCGAGAGCCGGACGTGCGCCTCGTAGTCGATCTGAGAGGCACCGGCCTCGAGCTGGAATCGCTCGCAGCGGTTGCCATAGAGGTCGAGGTAGCCGTGGTGCTCAGAGCGCGTGTCCCAGCGCTCGCCGCCGATCGCCACGCCGTACTGCTGGACCGGAGCCACCTGCAGGACCGCCGATGCCGGCTGGCCGGACTCCACCCCGAAGCGACAGCCGACCGTCAGCTCGAGCGGCTGAGTGGCGCCGGCCGAAGGAAGCGGGGATGGGCCCGGATCGCTCATCTGGTCTGTGAGCATGCCACGTGGACGCCGTACTACCCGCCCGTGCCCTCAGTGCGACTCGGCGCGGACCACGACCCGTCCCAGGCCGATCACCTCCATCTCGCTCTGCGGCACGCAGACGGCGAGCTGCTCGGCCTCGTTGCGCAGGGTTCGGCGCAGCGTCACGAACGCCGCGCCGCCGACAACAGCCGGGACCCACAGGGCGATCGCGCGGTATGCCAACACAGCGCCGGCGGCCGAGGTGAGCGACACGTGATACAGCGCGAGGGTGCCCACGAGACCGGCATCGACGCCGCCGATGCCCCCGGGTACGGGAATCAGGCCGCCGAGCTCGCCGATCAGATACGCGAGCGAGAGAATCGCCAGCGACGGCGCCCCGCCGAGCGCATGGAAGGTGGCCCACAGGATCAGCACGTCGAAGACCAGGTAGGCGAGGAGGCCGAGCACCAGCAGGAGGTTGCCCTCGCGCAGCAGCGTCACGGCCTCCTGCACTCCGTCGGCGACCGCGGTCAGGCCCTTCCACAGCGCGCGCACGCGCCGCGAGGGTTCGTGCCCGGCGCCCTCCTTCAGGCGCACCCCCCAGCGCTCCGCCACGCGGCCGGCCAGCAGCGCGGCGACGATCGCGCCGGCCGCCACGACGGCGGGCGCGGCCGTGAGCAGGAGGTTGCCCTCACCGCCGAGCACACCCACGGCGAGGGCAAGACCGAGGAGGATCACGCCGACGACGTTGGGCACGCTCGTGAGCAGGAAGAAGGCGACGGTGCGCCGCGCGATCTCGCGGCCCGCCATTCCGCCCCGTTTGAGCGCCCACGCGCCCAGCGCGAGCCCCCCCGCCCCACCCGTCGGGAAGAGCGCGTTGGCGCCCAGCTCGGACATCCCGATCTGGTAGCTGACGCGCCAGCTCATGCGCCTGCAGAAGATCATCCGAAAGACGACCACGTAGCCGAGACCCGAGAGCAGCTTCAGCCCGACCCCGAGGACGAGCCAGCCGGGTTGGGCGTGCGTGAGGCGCGAGCGCAGAGTGCCGAGCCCCGGCAACAGGGCCACGAGGGCGAGGACCACGGCGAGAAGACCGAGGGCGAACAGCAGGCGCGAGCGCAGCCGTCGGCGGCTGAGCTCCTCCGGTACCTCGAGCTCGCTCGGTGCGATGTGAGAGGGCTCCTGCAGCTGGCGCTCCACCGGCCCATCGTTACAACTTTCCGGCCTCCTCCAAGATCGACCACCTGGAAGAATGGCAAGGATGGCGTTGCCGCTCGAGATCAGCCAAAAGCAGTACGAGAAGGAGCTGCTGCGCCTGCAGACCGAGCTGGTCCTCATGCAGGAGTGGATCGTCGCCGAAGGCAGGCGCCTGATCGTGGTCTTCGAGGGACGCGACACCGCGGGCAAGGACGGGGTGATCAAGCGCATCGTCGCCTACCTGAACCCGCGCACCTGCCGGATCGTGGCCGTCCCCACGCCGAGCGAGCGCGAGCGGAGCGAGTGGTACTTCCAGCGCTACGTCGCGCACCTGCCCGCGGCCGGCGAGATCGTGCTGTTCGACCGCAGCTGGTACAACCGCGCCGGGGTGGAGCGAGTGATGGGCTTCTGCACCGAGGCCGAGTACGAGGAGTTCCTGCGCTTCTGCCCCGAGTTCGAGCAGGCGCTCGTGAACGACGGGATCATGCTCGTGAAGTACTGGCTCTCGGTCAGCGACCGCGAGCAGGAGCGGCGCTTCGATAACCGGCTCACCGATCCCCGCAAGCGCTGGAAGTTCAGCCCGATCGACCTGCAGGCGCGCGCCCGCTGGGTGGACTACGCACAGGCCAAGGACGTGATGTTCGAGCGCACGGACAGCGAGTCGAGCCCGTGGTACGTGGTGGAGGCAGACGACAAGCGCACAGCTCGCCTGAACCTGATCAGCCACCTGCTCTCGATCGTTCCCTACGAGCATCTCGACAAGGCCAAGACGGTGAAGCTACCCCCACGCCAAAGTCGCAAGTACGAGCGGCCGTCGCGGCTCACCGAACGGCTGGTACCGACGCGCTACCAGGTCGATGAACACTAGCTCGCCGACGGGCGAACGCCAGCACCTGCCCCGCTCCCGCTAGCGCACGACCCGCAGGGTGGCCTGCATGCCGAGCTTCGCGTGTTCGGGGAGCGAGCACCACAGGCGATAGATCCCGGGCTTCATCCGCACCACGCCGTCCCAGCGCCTTCCGGGCGTGAGTTCGGGCGTCGTGACTTCGCCGCGGGAGCCCAGCGCGACGAGCCGCAGATCGTGCGGATCCATGCCGCGGTCGATCGCCTCGAGGCTGACCGGTCCGGCCTTGACCACGCCGCGGGAGAGGATCAGGCGGTACTCGACCTGGATCACCTGCAGGTGCGAGCTGGCGGCGGCCGCGCGAGCCGCGCCCGCGTTGGAGCGTCCCGGCGCGCTCGCGGCGATCGCGAGCCCATAGGCTGCGGCGAGGAGGCCACCCAGCATCGCGATGCGCACCCGTCTCAACGAACGACCTGCGCGCGCGGCAGCCCCGTGGCGCCGGGGATGATCTGAGCTGCTTCCTGGCCCAGCCACTGCTCCAGCAGCGAGCAGTAAAGACCGCGGAAGTCAGAGGTGGCGCGCACGTTGCCCAACGAGTCCAGGCCGCCGGCCAGGCCCGGCCACTCGCCGATCATCGTGCCGGCGGCCCGGGTTCCCATCACGAACGCGCAGCCCGCCGCGCCGTGATCGGTGCCGCCCGAGGCGTTCTCCTGCGGACGGCGCCCGAACTCCGACCACACGAGCGTGAGCACTCGATCGGCGAGCCCCCGCGCCTCGAGATCGCGCTGGAATGCGTAGAGCGTCCTGGCCGCCTCGTCCAGGCCGGTGTTGAGAGCGGTCACCTGACTGTCGTGGGTGTCGAAGACCGATTCGGTCGAGATGCTCACGCATTTCATCGGCAGCCCCGCACCCAGCATCTGTGCGATTCCCGCCATGCGCGCGGGGAACCGGTCCGAGCCGCTGGGGTAGCCGGCGGGTAGCGCCGGGGCGCCGCCTTCAGAGCTCGGCTGGAAGGGCAGCAGCTGGCGCCGCAGCGTGCTCGACATCAGCGCCGCCTGGCCCGACTGCGCCATCGCCTGATCGCCCGAGCGGGCACCGAGCTGCCCGAGGGCGTCGAAGTAGTCGTACATGATCGTCTGCGGCGGCCCCCAGACGCCGCGCGCGTAGAAGGAGTAGGAGGAGGGTGTGTCGATCGTGGCCACGGGCATGCGCGCGGTTGCCAGCGCGGGCTGCAGCGCCTCGTCGAGGCACAGCCCCTGAAGCGGGTTGTCGGCGCTGCCCACCAGATCGAGATAGCGGCCCATCCAGCCGGTGAGCAGCTCGGCCTGGGTGGCGCCGACCTCCCAGAAGTGCCGGCTCGTGAAGTGCGACTGGTCGGGGTCGGTGTAGCCGACGGCGGGCAGCACGCTGAGCTTGCCCTCCGCGTGCAGCTGGGCCAACGGAGTGGCCACCGGATGCCAGTGCAGGCGCGGGTCCTCGGTGAACGCCGGCCCGGCGCCTTCGGGCAGCGCGAGCACCGGGCGGTACTTGGTGTAGAGAGGATCGCCCACCGGATACAGGACCGACATCGAGTCGATCCCTCCCTGCAGGTACACGCTCACCAGCACAGGCTGTGCGGGAGCGGCGGCGGCGCGAGCGATCCCTTCCTCGAAGGTGGACGGGTCGAGCACGCGCCCGGCGCCGTATACCGACAGCGCGAGCCCGGCCGAGGCGAGCAGGAAGCCCCGCCTGGAGAGGCCCGTACCGGCCGGCGTCGGCATCCCCGGCTCGATCGCCGGCAGCCCCCGCCCCGCCTGGGCGGCGGCGTGACGGAGCAGCTCGGCGCGGTTGAAGCCCTGGCAGGCACAGGAGCGTGAGGGGTTGGGCGCGCTCATCTCAGCTCGTCTGGTAGTCGGGGGTGGCCACGACCAGGGCGCGCAACGCGTTGACGGCGAGGACCGGGTACTGCTCGCGCTCCCACGATGCGCTCGCGGCGTCCACGGCCGCCGCCTTCGCGTAGGAGGCGAGCGCGCGGCGGGTGGCCGGGCTGACGCTTGGATCCCCCCAGAAGGAAAGCGCCTGCCTGGTGAGCGCCTGCGGATCGACCGGCGCCGGCTTCTTCGTGGCGGCCGTCTTGAGCTCGCGCTTTTCGTCGATCACGCCCGCGGCCAGGTTGAAGCGCGCGAGCCACGTTCCCGTGTTCAGCCAGCGGCCTTCTTCCCACCCGGCGACGTTGGGCGGGTAGAAAGGGGTCTGCCCGATCAGGCTCGACTCCCAGGCCCAGGCGTCGGTGTCGATGTAGCGACCGATGCCGCGCAGCATCCCGGCGAGCTGCACGATCGGAGGCTTGACCATGCGCGGCCCGGCCTGCACGAGAGGATGCATCAGCATCGCCTCCACGAGCGGGCGGATCTGCTTGCCGGTCGCCGCGTACATGCGCTCGGCTGCGCGCAGATCGCGCCTCGACAGGGGCTCGGGGCAGAGGTAGGACCACAGCTTCGTGACGAAATGGCGCGGGTGGTCGGGATGTTCGAGGACGAGGCGCACGCTGTCGCGCCATCCGAAGCGCCCCCGCTGGCCGTAGATCGTCTTGACGCCGGCGTCGTGCTGGGTGGCGTCGAAGTGGAAGTCCTGCGGCTGTCCTGTGGCCGGGTTCCACGTGTAGGCCCAGCCGGTCAGCGCTCGGGCATGTTCGCGCACGTCGCGCTCGCTGTAGCCATTGCCGGCCCCGAGCGTGAACAGCTCCTGCATCTCGCGCGCGTAGTTCTCGTTGGGCGCTTCCTTGGTGCTGCCGGCGCCCGAGAGCCAGATCAGCATCGCCGGATCGATCGTCATCGCGGTCAACATCTGCGGAAAGCTCGACAGCGACAGCGAGCGCTGGGTCTGGTTCTGGGCGATCATCAGCCGCTGAGAGTCCACGAGCTCGTTGCTCGTCGCAAACCAGTCGTGCCAGATCAGCGTCATGCGCTCGATCAGGGGAGCGCGACTGCGCACCATGCGATCGAGCCACCAGAGCACGTCGTTGCCCCACACGTCATACGGCGCGATCGGCTGGCCGTTCTGGAGCGTGGGAGCAGGTCCGTGCAGGGTGCGCTGCGCGGGGCGGGTCAGCGACAGCACAGCCGCGCGCATGCCGTTCTTCGCGAGCGCGGCCGCCTGCCCCGGTTTGGGACCGAACCCGGCGCGCCACAGCAGGCGCTCGGCCTGCTCGACGCCGAACCTTCCCGAGTACACGGGCAGCGGGTCGTTGACGGGCCCGGAGCGGCGAACGCGCGGGCGCCGCGTACTGGTTTGGGGCATCCTCTGAATGCTCGGCTAGTCGCGAGGTCCGGTCAATCGGTAATCCGTCTAGACGGTGTTCGCGCACATCCGCTGGATTCCCTGCCTGCGCGCCATGCAATCCGCGCTTCAGCTACTCCTCGGGGAGGGCGTGGTGGCCGGGCCAGCTCTGATACGGGATCCGCGTGATCTCGCGCACCCTCCCGATCTCGCTCCACTGATCGCGACCGAGACGTGCCAGCGGCTGCAGCCGCTCGATCGCCGGATGCCCGCCCTCGAGCACCTCCTCGGCGATGGCCGCCGCGACGACACGGCCGAGCACCACGGTGGAGACGCCGATGGTCGAGGTGTCGTGCAGGACGCACTCGAGCGCCACGGGCGAGCCGGCGACCCGCGGAGGGCTCACGCGCAGGCTGGGCTCACGCTCGATCCCGACGGCGTCGAACTCGCTCTGATCGGGAGGGAAGGCGGTGGCGGACGCGTTGATCTGCTCGAACATCCACCGTGGAGCGAGGTTGACGACGAACTCGCCTGTGGCCTGCACGTTGTTGAGCGAGTCCTTGCGCCCGACCGAAGTGAACTGGACGACGGGAGGGTCGATCGCCGCGACCGTGAAGAACGAGTGGGGCGCGAGGTTGTCCACCCCGCCGGCCGAGCGCGAGGAGACCCAGGCGATCGGACGCGGGACGACCACGGCGGTGAGCAGTTTGTAGAAGGCCGAGACGCCGAGCTCGTCCGGGTCGATGTCCACGCGAGCCATCGCCTGGACCTTAGCGCCCGCTCCCGGAGGCGCCGCCGGGCCTTCCTAACCTCTCTGTGTGCACAGCAGCGAGACCGCCACCCAGACCCCCCGGCCCATGCCCAGACGGCTGGTGGCGCTGATGGCGTTCGCGTGCGGAGCGGCGGTGGCGAACATCTACTACGCCCAGCCGCTGCTCAGCACGATCGCCCACGACTTCGCCGTCTCCGACGGCACCGCCGGCCTGCTCGTCACGGCCTCGCAGGTGGGCTATGCGGTGGGACTGGTGCTGCTCGTCCCGCTCGGCGACCTGTTGGAGCGCCGCCGCCTGATCGTGCGAATACTGTTCGTCACCGCGCTCGCACTGGCGGCCACGGCAGCGAGCCCCGACTTCGTGCTCCTCGCCGGCGCGCTGGTCGTGGTCGGCGTGACCTCGGTCGTGGCGCAGATCCTGGTGCCGCTGGCGAGCACGCTCGCCGCCGAGGAGGAACGCGGCAAGGTGGTCGGCAACGTCATGAGCGGGCTGCTGGTCGGCATCCTGGTTGCGCGGACCGCCAGCGGGATCATCTCCGCGGCCGGAGGCTGGCGGCTCGTGTTCGCGCTCTCGGCGGGACTGATGCTGGCGCTCGCGGCGGTGCTGCGCGGCGCCCTGCCCGAGGTCCGGCCCACCACCGACGTCTCCTATCCGGGGTTGCTGCGCTCGGTTGGGCACCTCGTCGCCGAGCAGCCAACGCTGCGGATGCGCATGCTCTACGGCACGCTCGGCATGGGGCAGTTCAGCGTCCTGTGGACCACGATCGCGTTCCTGCTGGCCGGATCGCCCTACCACTACGGCGACGCCACGATCGGCCTCTTCGGACTCGTGGGCCTCGTCGGGGCGCTGGCCGCGCAGGCGGCGGGACGCATGGCCGATCGCGGGCACCACCATCGCTCCACCGGAGTGTTCTTCTTCGCAATGCTGATCTCCTGGGCTCTGATCGCAACCGGGAAGAGCTCGCTGGCCGCGCTGATCATCGGCATCACGCTCCTGGACTTCGGCATCCAGGGCGCCCAGATCACCAACCAGAGCGTCATCTACTCGCTCGTGCCCTCGGCTCGCAGTCGCCTGACGACCGCGTACATGACATCCGTGTTCGCATCGGCGGCCATCTGCTCGGCGCTCGCCTCGGCGATCTACGACACCGGCGGCTGGCGTGGGGTCGCGGCGCTCGGCGGGGGACTGGCCGCACTTGGCTTGCTCCTGTGGCTCGCCGAGCAGTGGCTGGCGCGGCGCCGCGCTGGGGTCATTTGGGAGCGACGATCGCCACCGCTGCCTCCGGGGTGAGCACGCGGAAGCTGAAGGACTGCTCCATGTAGAGCGTGACCGTGTCGAGGTCGTGCGTGAGATAGCCCACGGAGAGGTCCTGGCCGGATTCGAAGGCGAAGTCCCCCCCGCGCATGCTCATCACGACCGCGCCTTTGACGCCAGGAGCCCACACGATCGGCCCCTGGAGGATCTTGCGCACGTGGTCGAGGAGCGGATAGCCGCCGTGCTCGGAGGTCTCGACCACGCGCGTGTAGTCCTCGCGCCCGAGGGCGATGCCGTAGGGACCGCCGATGCCATTGCGAAGGAGCAGCTCGACGGCGCGGGCGACGTGGGATGGATAGCCGTCGAAGCTCCGTCCCCGTCCGATCGGCTTGTGGGGCGAGCTCTTGGCGATCCCCTCCACCCCGGCCTTCGGCCACGAGTGGAACACGGCAACGTTCTCGGCCTCGACCATTCGCTGCGCGGCCCCATCGAGATCCTCGAAGTCCACATCCTCGGCACCACGGTCTCCCGCGCGGAGCTCCTCGCGCGTGACCGAGAAGCGCGAGCGCAGCTCCAACAGCGGCAGGACCACGCGGCGGCTCGCCTCCACGCCGGGCAACTCGCTCACGTCGGCGCCCTCGACGCGGCCGAGGTTGGTGGCCGAGTGCTCCCAGCCGCGCGGACCGGCGAAATCCACGAGGCGACGGGCGGCGAGGCCGGGGAGCAGCCGCTCGCGGGCCTCCTCGTCGATGAGCTTCCAGCCCTCCGGCGTGATGGGCGCGTGCTCGCGCAGCAGGTGACTCACAGCCCCTCCCCTCTCAGGCTCCCGATCCCCAGCGATCCGCTGTCGGCGAGCGGCTCGAGCTCGCTCGTCTCACCCTCCTCATCGCCGGCAGCGGCCTCGGCGGCCTCGCCGTGCTCGACGATGTCGCCGTCCTGGAAGAGCACCCCGCGAGCGATCTCCCGCCACTTGGGCGTTCGCCTGAGGAGGAACTCGAGGTCCATGCTGAAGTGCTTGTACTCCTCGCCAACGGCGTCTGCCATCACCGCCCGCGCTTCCGGATCGCGCTCGACGGCCAGGCGCTGCTGATACCAGCCGATGGCCTCGGCCTCCTCGGTCAGGGAGGCGCACAACCGAGCGAACGTGCGCGTCTGCTCGGGCAGCTCCTGCGGCGGCTCGTGGTACTGGTCGAAGCCCATCGGTTTCCTCCTGTGCGGACATGGTGGCGCGCTACGGGAGAGAGACGCCCGCAAACGCTCCTGCGGAACCATCGCGCACGCTACACCCTCTCCGGCATCGCGGCTTCCCGGCGATTCGGCGCGCTAGCGTCTTCCGAGCGATGAGCATCGAGCGCGAACGCGAGAGCTTCGGACGCCGACGGGCGGCTGGGCGTGGCTGAGCGCCCTCATGGCGCCCCGGCGCCGGCGACCGACACGGAGATCGTGGGCGCCGACTGGTACGGCGCGGACCTCGCCGCCCAAAGCCACGAGCGGGTGGCGTTCAGCGAAGTAGACATGATCGAGTCCTCGAGCAGGGGCGCGACGTTCTCGGAATGCGCGTTCAGGGAGTGTCGCTTCAATGCCTCCCGGCACCGCGACTCGGCGTTCCTGAACTGCAGGTTCGTGCGCTGCACGTTCTTCGACGCGAGCTTCGTGGACTGCAAGCTCGTGGGGAGCATGTTCGACCGCTGCGAGTTTGGCGTCTTCACGTGCGAGGGCGGGGACTGGTCGTTCGTGGGCCTAGCGGGCGCGGACCTGCGCCGTGCGCGCTTCAGCGGCGTGCGCATGCGCGAGGCCGATCTCACGGGAGCCCGCTGCGCCGGGGCGCTTCTGCACGAGGTCGATCTCTCAGGAGCATGGCTTCACCGCGTCGACTTCTCCGGCGCCGACCTGCGCGGATCGGACATCTCCGCGCTCGCTCCCGCGACGGTGGAGCTTCGCGGCACGATCGTGGATCCCGATCAGACGATGGTGATCGCGGCCGCGCTCGGCCTCGACGTGCGATCCGAGGATCGCTCCTAGGTGAGCTGGAACTCGCCGTCGCGGTAGATCACGCGCTCGCCGCCGCCGCGCAGCGTGGCGGTGACGGTGCGGTCGGTCGTCGAAACGACGTCCGTGTGCACGGTCGAGTCGTTGAAGCCGAGCTCCGCCCACTGTTCCGGAGTCAGCTCGCTCGGGTCTCCGTCGTAGGCGTCCTGATAGGCCCGACCGACGGCGATGTGGGTGTTGCCGAAGGCACCGCCGACGTTCTCGTCGTAGAGCGTGTGAGCCATGAAGCGCGTGATCCGCGAGAGGCGGCGATCGGTCAGCGAGAACTCCCCGATCCGGTCGGCGCCCTCGGTCGCGACCATCTCGGTCAGGACGCGCTCGTTCTCCTCGGCGCTCGCCTCGGTGACGCGCCCACCGGCGAAGGTGAGACGAACGCCCTTGACGAGGTTGCCGTAGCGATACAGCGGCTGGTTGCAGTAGATCCAGCCCTCGGTTGCGCGCCAGTCGGGGCTCGTGAAGATCTCGAAGCTCGGGATGTTCCGTCCGCGGCCGCCGAGCCAGCGCCGGTGCTCGCCGAGGCCGATCCACAGGTCGGCGTCCTCGCCCTCGACGTGCAGGCGCTCGATCTCCAGTGCGTCGAGCTGCTCGCGCGTGCGGTCCAACCGCTGGCCGACCTCGCGCCAGCGCTCCAGCGGATCCTCGGCGTCGAGGAAGCACGCGTGCACGATCTGCTCCCAATACTCCTCCTCGGACATGTCCGCCTCGCGGGCCATGGCGGGGGTTCCGTAGAGGCCCAGCGTCCAGCTGAAGGCGCCAGCGTTCTCCTTCTCCCCCCGCCAGTCGAGCAGCTGGCGCATCGACTTTCCGCGACGCATGATCTTCGCCGGGTCGACCTTGTCGAGGGCGTGGGGATCGCTCTCGGCGATGACCGAGACCTGATGGTCCATCTCGTCGACGAGACCGCGCATGTAGCTCGCAGGAAAGCGATCCAGCTGAGCGTCGCTTGCCAGCTCGTAGAAGTCGCGCGAGAGGTTGAAGGCCTCGTCGTCGTCGGGCTGGTAGCCACCGATCACGTGGCCGCCGGCGCGCCAGACGGCCTTGTTGAGCTCGACGTATAGCGCCTTGGCGCTCTCGGGCGCCACCACCCGGACGACCTCGCCCGGCTGCACGCCGCGGCCGCCGCCGAGGGCGAAGTTGACGAGGACCGAGGCGTAGCGCTCGAGGATCACGGGCGATGGGGTGTAGGTCATGCCTGGACCTTAGTGGGCCCGCCCGCCATCCTCGGGGCGATGTTTCCCTGGCTATGACCGGCGCGCTACTGCAGAGCCACGGGCGGAGTGGAGGCGCTGCGCGACGCGCCGATCGAGGCGGCCATCACCAGCGCGATGCCGATCAGGGCGCGAGGACCGAGCGCCTGACCCAGCACCAGGAAGCCGGCGAGCGCGGCGACGGCGGGCTCGAGGCTCATCAGGACCCCGAAGGTCGGGGGCGCGATGCGCCTGAGCGCCTCGAGCTCGAAGGAGTAGGGGATCACCGAGGAGAGGATCCCGACCGCCGCACCGAGCGCAAGCGAGGACGGCTCGAGCAGATGCGCGCCGCCTGCGACGATCCCGAACGGCAACGCGACCACGGCCGCCGGGACCATCGCAAGCGCCAGCCCCGTGGAGCCCTCGAAGGCCCGCCCGAGCCGGGCGTTGAGCACGATGTAGCTGCCCCATAGGCAGCCGGCGGTGAGCGCGAAGGCGATCCCCAGGCCATCCAGGCCGTGTCCTCCGACATGGGTCAGGGCGAGGATGCCCGCGAGCGCCAGCGCCACCCACAGCAGGTCCACGGACCGGCGTGAGCCCGCAAGCGCCACGGCGAGCGGCCCGACGAACTCCACCGCCACGGCGATCCCCAGCGGTATCCGCGCGAGCGCCTCATAGAAGGTGAGGTTCATGGCGGCCAGGACGAGCCCGAAGACGCCCGCGAGCGCCAGCTCCTGACGGCTGCGTCCGCGCAGCGCCGGGCGCCAGAGCAGCCCGAGCACGATCGCGGCGGAGAGCAGGCGCAGGAACACGGTCCCCGCGGGTCCCAGCCTCTCAAACAGCGTGGCCGCGAGCGAGGACCCGAACTGCACCGAGGCGATCGCGCCCACGACGAGGCCTCCCGACGGTGCGCGGGCGAGCGGGCCTGCGCCCGTGGACCTGCTTGCGTCATGAGCCATTCGCAGGCTCCTCTCCGTGCCTGGCCGTCCGAAGCGAGCAGGGTACAATCACGACGATCGGGGGTAGCCAACAGACATGCTGAGCGTCGAGCAGATCGAGGAGTGGCTGGGCCAGGAAGTGCTGGACGCAGACGGCGAACGGCTGGGCAAGCTCGACGAGGTCTTCTACTCGACGCGCTCCGGCGAGGCGGTGTTCGCTTCGGTCAAGAGCGGGCTGCTGGGCCGGCACTCCGACACGGTTCCCCTGGCGGGCGCCTCGGTCGGGCGTGACTACGTGCGTCTCGCCTACACCGCCGAGCAGATCGGCAGCGTGAGCTCGGAGGTGGGCGGGCAGGACAGCCTCGGGCGTGAGGACGCCCGCCGTCTCGGTGAGCTCTATGGCATCGAGGTGGCCCCGGAAGATGACTTCGAGGGCGCGAGCGCGATCAACCAGCGCCGCGTGCAAGCCGACGAGGCTCGCAGGCAGGCCGAGGAGCTCGAGGCGGAGGCCCATCGCCGCGCGGCCGATGCCGAGAACGCTCGCGGCACGGCCACGGAGGCCGGCGAGGAAGCAGCCCAGAAGGCCGAGCGTGCCGAGCAGGCGCGCGCCGACGCAGAGCAGGCTCGCGCCGAGGCCGAGCGACTGCCGCCGGCGTAGCGCGCTCGAGCCCGATCCGGACAGACCTGCATCCCTGTCCGAATCCGTCCGAAAAAGCGTGCCCGACTGCCCCATGATGGCTCGCAGATGACCGGCTTCTCGGCTGTGCTGACGACGGGGATCTACTGCCGGCCCGGGTGCGCGGCGCGTCCGAATCCTCGCAACGTGCGCGAGTTCTCGACGGCGGCCGCAGCGGAGGCCGCCGGATTCCGGGCGTGCCTGCGCTGCCGTCCATACCGCGGCGAGGCGCCCCTGGTCGCCTCGGCCCCCGAGCTCGTCTGCCGATCTGTGCGGCTGGTGCTCGACGGGGCGCTCGACGGCCAGACAGAGCAGCACCTGGGCTCGCGCCTCGGGATCTCACCGCGCCACCTGCGACGGCTGTTCGCCGAGCATCTCGGCGTCACCCCCGACCATCTGGCAAGGTCACGCCGGGCGCACTTCGCGCGGCGGCTGCTCGACGACACCGATCTCACGATCACCGAGATCGCGTTCGCATCCGGGTTCGGCAGCGTGCGCCAATTCAATCGCGCCTGCATGGACATCTTTCGCGAGCCTCCGCGCGCGCTGCGGGCGAGGCGCCGGAACGCCGACCGGCTCGTGGCCGACGGCGGCCTGACGCTGCGACTGCCGTGCTCGGACGAGCTCGACTGGGATCTGATGCTCGGCTACTTCCAGGCCCGCGCGATTGCGGGCGTGGAGCACGTCAACGCGGGCACCTATCGACGAACCGTGGCGATCGAGGGCAACCCGGGCGTCATCGAGCTCTCGCGGGGCGCTTCCGGAGATCTCCTGCTGCGGGTGCACCTACCGCATTGGGAGGGACTGATCCACGTGGCTGAGCGCGCCCGGCGCATCTTCAACCTCGACGCCGACGTGGCGGCCGCTACGAGCCTGCTCGGCGACAGCGCGATCCTCGGCCCGCTGCTGCGTGCCCGGCCTGGGCTGCGCCCGCCGGGCACCTGGGACCCGTTCGAGAGCGGGGTCAGAGCGATCATCGGCCAGCAGGTGAGCGTGGCGGGTGCGAACACGATCATCGGCCGACTGGTGCAGCGACACGGCACCGCCGTCCCGGGACTGAGGCAACTGGGCCTCACGCATCTCTTCCCCACTCCGGCGATGCTCGCGACGACGGATCTGGATGGCATCGGCCTGACCGGGAGCCGCGCCCGCGCGGTCAAAGCGTTCGCGCGCGCTGTGGCCGAGGAGCGGATTGCGCTGGACGGGAGCGCCTCGTCAGCCGAGCTCCTGGCCTCGATCGTGGCCACTCCGGGACTTGGTCCGTGGACCGCTCAGTACATCGCCCTGCGTCTGGGTGAGCCCGACGCATTCCCGGCGACTGACCTCGGGATCAGACGGGCCCTCGAACGCCTGACCGGGCGTCCGGTCGATGGCCGCAGGGCCGAGGAGCTCGCCGAGCAGTGGCGCCCTCACCGCGCCGATGCGGCGACCCATCTGTGGTTGGCCGGCGGAGCCTGAGGACCGGTACGCCCGCACCGCTATCCCGCGGCCTCACCCACCAGCTGCTCGAGCAGGCCGGCCATCTGCTCGAGGACCGCCACGTGCTCCTTGACCTCATAGATCGCGCCGAGCTCGCGCGGGTCCCTTGTAGCCGAGCATCACGCGCTCGCCCTCGCGCCACAGCAGGATTCGGAGCGGAAGCTCGATCCCGATCTTGGAATCGCTCTGCATCAGCGGCGTGCCGCCGCGCGGACTTCCGAACAGCAGGACCTCCTCGTCCGCCAGCTCCATGCCCACCTCCCGCGCCCCGGCAGCATGGTCGATCCGAGCGAACATCGTGAGGCTGTGGCCCTCGATGGCCTGTACGAGAGCGTTCCTGGTCTCCGGATAGCTGCGGGAGCTCGTCCTTACGATCATGCTCGCCGGCCTCCCTTCTCTTCAGATGGGCGCGGCCGGCCTCCGCGCTCGGCGAGGGGTCGCGCCTAGCTGACCTGCAGTATCGAGAGCACGTTACCGGCCGGATCGGTGAACCATGCGATCAGCGGCCCTCCTCCGCGAAAGATGCCCTTGCCGTCCTGGTCAAAACCGTCGTAGCGCTCGAAGCTCACGCCGCGAGCGGCGAGCACGTCGACCGAGCTCTCGATGTCTGCGACCGGGAAGTTGAGGATCGTGTAATCGGCCGGCTTGTGGCCCGGCTTGGGGTAGACGAGCGTGTCGCGCTCACCGGCCAGGTGCAGCGTCAACAGCCCGTTCTCCTCGGAGGTCCTGATGCCGAGGGTCTCGCCGTAGAACTCGCGGGCACTCCCCACATCGTCAACGGCGAACCCGCTGAAGGCTTTGGTCTCAGCGAACATGACAGCTCCTCTCTGTGGCGAGATCCTCGCCTGTGGCGTCGGTCGCCGGCGGGTGCCCGCGCGGCGTGTGTGTTGTTGATGACCTTGCGCCGCGCAGAAACTAATCGGTCGTGTACTCCACGCCCACGGCGCGCGCGTGAAAGCCGATGAGTCTTGACGCATCGGACGGTCCTTACTTGGGCCGATGACCCTTCCCCCACCGCGGATCGTGGTCGTTACGATCCGGCCGCCCCTGTGGCGCTCGGACCTGCCAGGACTCGTGCGGCGCACCTGCGCGGTGCTCGCGTCCGCCGGTGAGGTTCCCATCGACTTGGTTTGCTGCGACGCGGCGGCTGTGGAGGCCGACGGCGTGGCGGTTGACGCCCTGGCCCAACTGGCGCTTGCGGCGCGACGTAGGGGATGCGCGGCGAGGCTCAGCGGAGCTTCGGCGGAGCTCGTGGATCTGGTGCGCTTCGCGGGGCTGGCCGAGGTGTTGGGGTGCTGAGCTACGCCTCCAGGCGCGATGGCAGGCCGAAGAGCGGGAAGATCGTGTCGGTGGCCAGGAAGAAGGTGAACTCGAGGACCCGGCCGTCTGCGACCTCGAGCACCTGCAGCGCCCACGGGTCATAGCCCGAGCCGGTCTCGCTCGGCTTGTACTGCCCGAAGGCGGGCGAGCCGTTGGCGGGGACGGTCGGGATCACGCGCGATCCACGACAACCGGCGCCCCTGCCCACCCACCAGCCGAGGATGTCCCGACGCCCGCGCATCCACAGCTCATAGGGCGGCATCGACTGCGTGGCATCCTCGTGAATCAGCGCGGTGAGCGCATCCATGTCGTAGCGCTGGAAGGCATCGACATAGCGGCTCAGCAGCTCACGGTCGTGTTCGCTCAGTGCGCCGCGCCCCGCATCGGCGACCTCTGCGCTGTCGAGCGTCGCCCGGGCGCGCTGGAGGGCGCTGTTGACCGCAGCGACGCTCGTCTCGAGCAGTTCGGCGACCTCAGCGGCCTTCCAGTGCAGGACCTCGCAGAGGATCAGCGCAGCCCGCTGGCGCGGCGGCAGATGCTGGAGCGCGGCCACGAAGGCCAACCGGATCGTCTCGCGCGACTCAGCGACTGCGGCAGGGTCGCCCTCGGGCACTACGCGCCCGTCCGGGACGGGCTCGATCCAGGTCACCTCCGGCAGGATCTCTCCGATCGGACCGTCCGGCGAGCGCGACTCGCCGAGGTCCATCGGCCGGGCGCGACGCTCCCGGCCACTGAGCGTGTCCAGGCAGACGTTGGTGGCGATTCGATACAGCCACGAGCGCAGCGAGGCACGCCCCTCGAAGCGCTCGCGCGCGCGCCAGGCGCGCAACAGCGTTTCCTGCACGGCGTCCTCGGCCTCGAACGGCGAGCCGAGCATCCTGCAGCAGTAGGCGGTCAGCTCGCGACGGTAGCGCTCGAGGTCGCTGAAGGACCCCTCGGTGGCAAGTGTCGAACCCTCCACGGGATGCATCCTACGACCTCGCCGATGAGTTCAGCACCGGTGTCCCGTCTGTATGGCGAGTGCCCACAAGCCGCAACATGGCCTCGGGCACCCCGGCCAAATCGAACGAGAGGATCGGGGGGCAGAATCGTTGTGAGCGAGTTCGAGCTGCGACCGCACCGAGCCCGGCCGGCCGCCGTTGTCGGGACCGATCGAAGACGAAGAGAGCGCGTGCTCTAGCCCGCGCCGGCGAGCGCCCTCAGCAGCGCCTTCTCATCGGCTGGCGCGCCGCCGGTGGGAACTGGCGCGGGATTGCCGAACCCGGGAACGACGGTGACGGTCGCCGGGGCGCCGGTCGAACGCTCGATGCGCAGCAACGCAGTCCCGCTTTCGCCCACGATCTCTCGCCCGACGGCGATGGCCCTCGCAACCTTGGTGACGGGCAGATGGCATGCCGCGAGGAACTGTCTGGTCTCATCCCGCTCCAGAGCATCTGCGTCGACTTCGATCTCCTCCACGTGTACGGGCGGCCGGGCGACCCCGGCCTGGGGCGCGATGATGCAGGCGACCATGTCGTCGGGGGTGGCTTCGGCCTCGGCGCGCACCCGGTCCAGCAGCCCGGCGGCGCCAGCACGGGGACCGAGCTCGGCGATGATCTCACCAAGGCGCTCGTGTCCAATCAGCCCCTCCTGCGCGCGAGCCTCGAGCAGCCCGTCGCTGAAGAGGCAGACGCGGGCGCCGACCGGCAGCGAGATGGTCGTCTGGCGGCGCCCGGTGGGCACGTCCCAGCCTACGGGCGGCGAGCAGCACAGCGTGAGCGGCTCGGGGGCCTCGCAACCGACTGCTATCGGTGGAGGATGACCGGCGCTCGCATAGGTGAACGTGGCGCTGGAGGCGTCGTATAGCCCGACGAGGACGGTTGCGTAGTGCGCAGCGGCCGCGTCGGCGAGCACGCTGCCGGCGAGCGCGATGGCGCTGCGCGGCTCCAGGCCGGCCTGGATGTAGGCGCGCAGCGTGTAGCGAGTGAGCGCTGCCTGGGTGAGGGCGCTGTGCCCGTGCCCCGCAACGTCGCCGAGGATCACGGCGACCTTGCCCGACTCGAGAACGAAGAGGTCATAGAAGTCGCCGCCGGCCGCGGGGCCGTCCGCCGGACGGTAGGCGACAGACACCGCCAGATCTCCCAGACGCTCCGGGATGACGGGCACGAGAGTCGCCTGCATGACGCCGACGTCCCGCAGCAGCGCGGCGCGCTGGCGCTCGAGGCGCCTGGCACGCAGCGAGGCCAGCCGTGAGCGAATTCCCAACCCGAGGGCCACGAGCGCCAGCAGGAGGATGATCGGCTTGCTCCAGTCGGGTACGGGCACCGGGAACGGAATCTGTCGGCCGAGGGCATCGAGTGGATTCGACGCTGCGGCGGTGGCGTGCGAGCGGCGAGGCTTGGACGAGGCGCCGGGAGTGGCGCTCGCCAAGAGCAGGGCCTTCGACGGACCGGCCGCGACGGCCGCCTGGGCGGAGCGCCGGAGGAGCGGATGGGATCGTGCCCGTGAGCGTCCTTGTGAGCGCGGCGCCGCTGAGGCGCTCCCCTGGCCACCGGCCGAAGGCGTCGTCGGCCAACCAGAGCCTGCTGGCGGAGAGCCGGCGCCGCCAGGGCCAGACGTGGCGGCGCTTGCCTTGCCCCCGCCGCCCGTCGACGTCGGCGCTTCGGTTGGCGCGGATGGGTGGCTGGGGCTCGTGACGGGGGTGCTGCTCGTCGGAGCCGACGGTGTCTGCACCGGGGGTGTCGCGGGTGCTTCCAGTTTCGGGATGGCCGGCACTTCGACCTTGGGCACTTCGATCCTGGGCACCGAGGGCAGTTCGACTTTCGCGACCCCCGGCACTTCCACTCGCGGTTGCGGCGAGGCTTCGACCTTCAGGAGCGGCGGCACTTCCAGGTTCAGGCCCAAGGGCGCGCGAACGGAGAGCACGGCCGCGGAGCCAGACGTCTGAGGCGTGGAGAGCAACGCGAGCTCTAGGGGCACCGCCGCAGCGGCGGCAGACCCCGAGAACCCGCAGAGGGCCGCAACCGAGAGCAACAGCGCGAGCCTCATGAGACCTATGCCCTTGTGCAGACCGAGACGCATCGGCGGTTGCTCGCTCCTCCCGTGGGATCCGCTTGGGGACATGATCACACAAGGATCCCGGGAAACGGGCGGTATCAGCGCATGCTCAGGAGTTGGCGCAGCGACTCTTCAGCCACGAGAAGCGCCCTGCTGAGGCTGCTCCAACTTGTCATAGCCCCAGAGAGCCACGAGATCACGGCCTAGGTACTCGCTCAGTGCGACGACCTCGGGCTTGAAGCGCCGGCGCAATTCGAGCACCAGGTCCTCATCGAGAGACTTGGGCTTGTCGTAGAAGAGCCGGTTGCGAAGCGCCACCGCCGAGGAGCGACTCAGTGGCAGGAGCCTCTTGATCGCACTCGAAGAAGCAGCGGGGCCGGCAGACTGGCCGTCCGCGACCGCCTGCGAAGCGCCATTCGCATTCGCGCGACCGTGATCGAGCGCCTCGTGTGGATCGCGCCCGATCAACTCCTCCGCCGTGTCAAACCCCAGAGACTTGGCGATTCGGTGGACGAGCGCGTACAAGCGGGGTGCGCGTATCCGGACCGACGGGTGGACCTCCCCCCCGCGCACCGGCACGGTGTCGTCCACGCCCAGGAAGCGCCATATGTCGCGAATGACCGCCTCGTTGTCCCGGCGATAGTCGTCATAGATGATCACCATGATCTGCTCGGGCGGAAACACCTCTTGATAGCGGCGCAGCTGCTCGACGTACCGCACGTAGTCCGAGTAGGCAAAGCCGGCGTCATCGCCGCTTTCCCGCACTTGGCCGGTGGTGTCCTCGAGGGCGAGCGCCATTCCGGGGTCGTTCGTCGTCACGCTGCGATTCCGCGCACGCTGTAGATGGAACGAGTGCAGGAAGCTCACCGGCTCCCTCAGCACGGCGATGATGCGCGCGTCCGGCCGCAGCTCCGCTATGCGCCGGGCGGCGGCGCGAGAGACGAGGTAGGAAGGCGTAGCCTCGCCAACGCGCTGGCCGGGCTCAGCCCGGTCAAACAGCGACAGATACTGCTCGAGCGTCGTCGGATATGTACTCAGTTCCTGCGTGCGAGGGTGCAGCTCTGGCGCGAAGAACCGTGTCTCCTTGAGCTGGGGCATGAAGATCTGCGGATGACGTCTGAGGAACTCGTAGAGCGCCGTGGTACCGCACTTGGGATGACCGACGATGAAGAAGTCGGGAAGTCCCTTGTCCAGTACCGGAACGGCGGACGATGTCTCAGGCGAAGGCATTACGCGCAACTCGAGCCCCGGATCATTCGGTCCGTCGAGTCCCTCAAGCCCGTCATCCGAGCGATGCTCAGCAGATCCATACCCCTCCACCGTACCCAACCTCCCTAAACGTACGGTGAGTGAATTGTTAATGCTTGTTCACCGTTTAGGTGCGGTTAATACTTGTTCACCTCCACCGTGAGGTACACTGACACTGCGAGACAGCATAGCCCCGCATCGGCGGTTCAGTTCGACAGCTCGCCCGCTGCCGTCCGGGTCGGTGATGGTCGCGAAGCGCACAGCGTCGCCGATCGTCTCGACGGGACCGGCGACTATCCCGCAATTTGCGAGCTCGGCCAAGAAGGCCTCGTCAGGCCATGGCGCCGACAGTAGCGGCGCTCTGGCGGACGGCCGCCTTGGAGGCGTCGCGCTCTGTCGTTCGGCCCGTGAGCTCGGCCACCAGGAGGCGACGCCCGGCGATCCAGGCAATGACGGCATGCGCCCCAGCGCCGGCGAGCACGGCGTTGCGCAGCACTCCTGTGCCGAGCGTTCGCGGCGGGCTGAACGAGGCTCCAGCCGACCGAACGGAGTAGACGAGTCGCTCGCGGTCGAATCGCCCTCTCCCCACGCAACGATCGCGCTGTCGGTCGTTGCCGCTGCCACCGGGTACTGCGAGACCGTGCTCGGCGGACTCAGCTCCTCGGGCGCGGAGAAGCTCCCGTTCGCCTGTTCGCCGGCCACCTCGAGCGAGCCGGTCACCGGCGACTCGGCCTGCGCCGAGGCGTCTCTGCCGACCGTCCACGCAGCCACAGGACCCCCGTCGGCCGGCAGCGCGACCACCGGACCGCTGTAGGAGTCGATGCTCGGTGGCGGGTTGGGCACCTCCGCGGCCGTCTGCGGCGCGGCGAAGGACAGGCCTGTGCCGAGCCTTGCGACTTGCAGGAGCCACGGCAGCGTTCCCCCGACGCCGTATCCGACGGCGACACCGCCGGGTCCCGCGAACACGCTATCCCCGCTGCCTTCCGAGGAGGGGATCGACTGCTCGGTGCCGGCTGAGAGGACCTGCGGCGCGTCGAAGGTCTGGGCTCCAGCCGGGAGGACCGCGGCAGCGACCTGAGCGTTTGCGGGACTGGGCCCGAGCACCAGCGGCGTCTGATAGCTCACTGCCACGTCTCCCGCAGCATCCGCCGCAGCTCCGCCCAGGTTCGCGTAGTAGGCGAGTGCGAGGGTGCGCTCGGCGGGCCAGGAGCAGCGACGGCCTGGCTATCAAACACGGCAACCGAGAGCACCGCCATGGTGACCGCGACACTGATCGCGAACACTCGCGTCGAGGGCATCAAAGGCGACTCTACTCCCCAGGAGGTCCCCTCTGGCTTGCGCAGTCAGCCGTTCCGCGGCGGGACTCCACACCTGGGTCGTTGCGAAGTCGAGCGTCAGAGACCGACCGAGACACGCGGGACACGGGAGGCGACCACATCGAGGATGCGCTCGATGCATGGGTCATGCCACCCCTCTTCGAGCGCCTCGTCGCGCAGGAGCGGGGCCTGGATGGCGACTCGCTCACTCAGACGGCGACACTCGCGCGCAAAGGCCGTCGCGTTCAGCGAGAAGTCGTCGGCTAGGTCGGCGAACTGGATCGAGGTGATCAAGTCGGGGTCGAGCTCGTCGCCGATGCTCAGAGCCAGCCGCGTGTCGAGCTCCGGGTAGGCGGCCGTGCAGACGATGTCATACAGCGGCGCCGGGTGCACGCCGTCCTCGCCGTGGATCAGCGAGATGTTCTTGGCGTGGGCGTCGGCGTTGCCCACGAGGCAGTGAAAGACCGCCGCCTGGGCGCCCGCGAGACGATCGAGGCCCGGTGAGGGCGAGTGCTCGTCCAGCAGCTCGGCGAGAGCGACGTAGGAGGGGAGCCTCCAACCCTCCTTCTGATACTTGAAGTCGGGGGTAAGACCGAGCGCCTGGCAGAGATCCTCCTGGTGCACGCGCGTAGGCGGGAAGCTCGAGAGCTCGCGATCGAAGCGCTGCACGACCAGGCACGGACGATCCGCGAGTTCGATCAGCTGCACCTCCGCGACAGAGAGGCCGCAGCGCGCGGCCAGGCGCATGCAGAAGTACTCGTTGGTCGCGAGACCCGGGTAGTCGCCGTCGGGCGGCTCGGGCTTGAGTATGTGGGTGCTGGGCATGCCGTCCAGCGGCTTGCCGAAGACACCTGCTTCGTCGCGCAGGAGCACGGCCTTGTTCTGCACGCCGGCGAGGCTGAGGCGCAGACGCTCATCCTCGGCATGCATTCCGAGCGGATGGCGCGGGAGTTCTTCGATCAGTGCGTCGAGCTCGTTGTCGTCGAGCCAGCGCACCGAGAGAGTCTCTGACATGCGCTTGGCCTCGAGGATCTGGAGCGCGCCCGCGCAGTCGCGGCCGAGCTCTGAGAGCAGGCCGTAGGAGTCGCTGGCGGCGAGCTTGAGCTGGCCTGCGATCCGCTCGCGCACCGCACCCTCGGGCAGCAGGGCCTCGAAGAAGGGGCGGCTCTGAGCCGGGGTGAAGGCCTCCCCGGAGGTCGGCAGCGAGAGCGAGATCGCGCGCGCGGCGTTGCTGTACTGAAAGAAGTACTCGCGCGAGCGCTCGTCGACGCGCTGCAATTTGCCGACCTCCTCGCGTCCCCAGTAGACGCCAAGGCTCATCCGCCGCTCCGGCGGCGCACCTCGAGCTCCAGGCCCAGCGCGCTGAGAATTCGCGTGAGGACGTCGAGGCGGACCGTCGGCTCACCGTTCTCGACGCGGTGGATCGAACGCACCGCGACGTTTGCGACCAGGGCAAGCTTGGCTTGATCCATGCCCTGGCGACGGCGTGCCTCGCGGACGCTTCGTCCGATTCGCTGGGATGTCGACTCCTCAGAGGTCATCTGCGTGATCGCGCAGATTGTACTTCGTTTCGTAGGTTTTGCTCAGAATATGTGCGATCGTGCCGATTTCCTTGCATAGCAGCAAGCAGACGTGTGATTTGCGTGATCGCGCAGACGAAGGTGGGCCGAGCCTCAACTCGCCGCAGTGGCGAGCCAGGGCAACTCCGGTACCCACCGATTGTGCGATATCGATTTGCTTGGCCGATTCCGGGATCTTTCGTGCCTGTTCGCCCGCCTTCGCAGACAAAAGCATCGGGGAGACAGGATTTGAACCTGCGACCGCCCGGCCCCAGCCTGACCGTTTCAGCGTCGCTCGGTGCTCTGAGCCCGTGTTTACTGGCTTTCGGTGCGTCTGAGTGCTCCTGAGTTGCGCTCACTTTGGACCCCAAATTGGACCCCACACCCATAAGTCTTGACTTCTACAAGCTTCTGCTTATACTAACAAGGTGTGGGAAGTCGAGTACACCGACACGTTCGGGTCGTGGTGGCACGAGCTCAGCGACGACCAGCAGGAGCGCGTCGCTGCCGCCGTCAGCCTGCTCGAGCAAGGCGGCCCAGCGCTGGGAAGGGCCGCTGGTGGACTCCATCAAAGGCTCGCGCCACCCCAACATGAAGGAGCTTCGCCCCCGCGGTGGGCACATGCGCGTGTTGTTCGCTTTCGACCCGCGCCGCATGGCCATCCTCCTGATAGGCGGAGACAAGAGCCACAAATGGAGCAGCTGGTACGCAGAGGCGATCCCCACAGCAGACGAGCTATACGACGAACACCTCCAAGAGCTTCGTGACGAAGGAGCAATCCCATGAGCACCACCAAGCCAACAAGAAAGCCCAAACGCTTCGACGAGCTACGCAAGCCAATCCAGAGCGACCCCGCACGCAGCGCCAGAGTCGAGGAGCACAAGGCAGCCATGCTCGGCGAACTCCGACGCAAGCTCGACCTCACCCAGGCAGTCGTCGCCGACCGGCTAGACGTCACACAGGAGAACGTGTCCCAAATCGAGCGCGGCGAGGCCGACGTGCGCCTCTCCACCCTCAGCCGCTACGTAGAGGCACTCGGCGGGCGCCTAGAGATACGCGCCACCTTTCCGGAGGAGACCGTGGCACTCACTCTGGGGCAAGCAGCCTCCCTCCGGCGTCGGAGGGGCAAGGCGCGAAACTCCGAAACCAAACGCAAGGCCGCAAAAGCTACCGACGCTGAGGCAGCAAGCCACGCCTAGCCGAACGCGCACGACGGAGGGAGGCCGCTTGTGTCGTGCATGAGAGCCGCCAGTCGTGTCTCGTCTACGGGGCGAAGGACGCGGCGAGGAGGGCGCTCTTGCGTGCGCGTCGATTTGCGTGGCGCTGATTGAACCTCATCTTCGCCGCCGTTCGCCCTACCGCTTGACGCCGTAGTGCCTACGGGCGAGGGCGACACAGCGCGAGCGGCGGCTCCGGCTCTTCACGCTGTGGCACTTCTTGATCGCTCTCGCGAGCAGTTCAGAGCGCGTCGGCGGGATGCTCAGCAGGGTGCTGGCAACCGCGTCCGGAGCAACGCTGTCGTCGCCTCCGGTATAGAGATAGGCGCATATGCGGTAGGTGTGTGCGCCCGCCGCAGGCACGAAGCTCGTCTGCAAGCTGAAGCTGAACGTGGGATTTTGGACGATCTCAAGCGTGGTGATGAATCCGCTGCCGCTGGAGCGCTGGCGCGCGTCGGCGGCGGTCGGAGCGCAGGCGGCAGTGTTGGGTTCGTAGTAGTCGAACAGCTCATTGCTGGCTTCGGGTGCCGCAGGATTCGTGTAGCCGGAGTTGGTAAGTGTCACGGTCGCGCCGCGCACCGTCGGGTTCGGTTCGGCCGTGACAGCGATGCTCGACGCCGAAGCGGTCCCAGCGCTCGCGATGCACGCGGCGGTCGCGATCAGCACGGTCCACCGGAGCTTTGCCCGACCCATGGGGTGTGATGTCATCAGGTCCCTCTCGTTCCTCCCTGGCTGTGGTTGAAGCTGGCTTGTGCGGCTGACCTCGCCGGTACAGCGGCGCTGATCCGCTGAGCGAGAGCTCCGACAGCCGGCACTACTTTCTTCCCGGGTTGTCATCCGAGTGAATTCTGAGTTGACGCTCGGCCGGTCGGTGGCGCGGCGGTCATGGATCGGCGCACCGCGACGATGGCGAACGGTGCTTCGTGATGCCATCTACTGGACCGCTGTGGCATCGATCTCAACAAGTAGGTCGGGAAATGCAAGCCGCGTGACGCCGAGCAGCGTCGCCGGCGGCGTCACGCCGGCGCTCGCGAGCCGCTCCGCGAGGATGCCGTAGTGGGGGAACAGCGCGTCGACGTCGGTGGTGTAGATGGTCAGGCGCACAACGTCAGCCAGACTCATTCCACCGCCGGCTAGCACGGCGTCGAGGTTCTCAAGGGCGAGCGTCAGCTGGGCGGCCATGTCGCCCGAGTGAGCAGGGGCGCCCTCCGCGTCGGTTGCCGTCTGGCCGGCGCACACGAGCATCCGCTTCGCCTCTTCGATGACCTCGGCTTGGTTGTAGGCGTACTGGAGCGACCAGGGCCATGGGTTGACTGCGGTGCGTTGCATTGCGGGTGTCCTTGCTGGTGAGTGGTTGGTTGAGACTGATCGTGAATCTGCTCGTGCCGATGGTCTGGGACGGGCACCTCGATCAGGCGCTGCCCTCGATCGACGGCGCGGGCACGACATGCACGCCCGCACGAATGAGCTCCTCGACCATCTTTGAGACGTCAGGTACCGAGTCTCCCAAGGGCTGGTCCCCGACCTTCTCGACGGGCTCGCCGAGCGCCTCGAAGAATGCCTCGAGCGCGGCGGGGCTGTGCATGATGAGCATCCGCGACATGGTGCCTGTCGGGTTGCGGAAGGTGTGGGGAACCCATGCCGGCAGCACGACGGACGTCCCAGGGCCCGCAACGATCGTCTCCAGCTCGCCATCGGCGATGCGCTGGAACTCATACTCACCGTCCAGCACGTAGAAGAACTCCGCCCAATGGTGGACATGCAGCGGCGGGCCGAAGCCCGGCGTAGTGGCAATCTCGAACAGGCAGTATTGCCCGCCCATCTCCCCGCCGCTCGCCTTCATCGTCACGTAGTCCCCGCCACCCACCAACAGGGTGCGTCCCTCGCCGGGCCCACGCACGATCACCTTTCCCTGAGACATCTGGTTCTCCTCACGATCGAGTCTCGTTGCCAAGGTTGGCGCCGGCGGCCTCGTTTCGCCGGCGAAGATCATCGATCAGCACCCCAAGCGCCCAATCCATTGCGGTGGCGATCTGCGCGCCGCTGAGTCCGTACTCCTCTCGCATGGTTACCCAGGCGAGCATGTTCACGAGGTAGCCGAACAGCGCTTCTGCCTCTCGCCGCTCCTCTTGGGAGAGGTTGTCCGTCACCTCGCCCAGTGCGCGGCCCAGGCTTTCAAGCCGACGCTCCCGCCGCGCCGAGCGCACCGAGTTACCGGCGCGTGAGACGGCCATCGCCCGCACAAGCTTCGGGTGCTCGTCGAAGGCCACCAGGTTCTCCCGGTAATCGGCGGCCAACTCAGCGACCGTTTCGGGCATGAGCGACGCTCCGAACAGATGCGCGCTGATCCATTCAGCCGCCTCTGTGATCAGATCCTCGCGTGAAGCGAAGTGCCGGTAGACGGTGCGTACCGACACGCCGGCGGAGCGAGCCACGTTGGGCACAGTGATCTCCGAAGCCTCGCCACTCTCCAGCTGATCGGCGACCGAGCGAAGGATGATCTCGCGGGTGAGCTGCTGCTGTTGGTCACGCAAGCTGCTCTCCGGGACGGACGCACCGTCGGACAGATCCTCGTTCCGCGCGTCGTCGACGCTGGATCGCGGAGCGAGCTCCCCGGGAGAATTGTGACTGGTCCGTGTCATGCTGGCACGAGCATGCCATAAAGGCACGTGCGTGTCAAATTGACACCATCATGCCTAGCGGGCCGCGACACCGTGTCTCGCTGGTCTGCGGAACACGCCGGGCAGGTGTCCTCGTCGGCGAGCCGCGCATGCACCCGTGCAGGGTTCGGACGCGTCGCGATCTCCCCGTCCCACCAAAGGGGCGACTGCCCGTGGTTGGACTTACCTGGTCACAACTCAGTCGCATCCTGAAGAGGCTTGTCACGTGAAGAGCAGCCTCGCCGCTCAACCCTCTGTAGCATGACCGGGAATCAGCCTATGCAGGCGCTTCTCGAATGGCGAGACCCGGACTCGAACCGGGGACACCCCAATTTTCAGGACGCGGAGATTGACGGAGAAGGGCTGGAAAGACCTGTAAAATTGGCGAGTATCATCGGCCCGCTGGCACACAACTTCTTTCCCGACGCCATCAAGCGCCAGGCTCGGTGCTGGCACAGCAGCGTCGCTGTCCGGTCGGATTCAAGCGGAGTCGCGGATGCCAACGACATCGTGACGCCAAAATGTCTCTGCGTATACCACCGTGCCCGTCATCCACGGCTCGTAGGCCGGGAGTGTGATCACCTGAAATGCGGCGTCGGGAATCCGCAATGAAGGCTTGCGGAACCCGAGCTGCACCGCCGGCATGAAGTCAAAGCGGGGGTAGTAGACAGGGCTGCCCTCCAGAAATACGGCTGGCACGCCACGGTCGGCCATTACCACCAGACCGCGACTGACGAGGGCGGCGCCAACCCCCTGGCGCTGATGACTGGGTGTCACGCCCTAGGGGCTGAGCAGTTGTACTGGGACGAGGCGCGATGGAGCGTCCAGCAGGCTGACGGTAAACATCACATGACCCACAACGCGCCCGTCGTATTCGGCGACCAGCGACAAGCCATCGCCAGCTGTGACCGTGGCCCGTAGGTCATCGACCAGAGCGCCTACTACACGGCCCTCGTCACCGAACGCCTGTCGGTGCACATTCCGCACCGCCTGCGCGTCCGTAGGCCGTTCCTCTCGCACCTCCACCCGGCAGATGCTAGAGCCGCCCCCCGTCTTTGACGCGAACCGTGGCCGTGTCATGGTGATCGCGCCGTGGACGACGGCTGGCAAGCACGCGACTTCTCACGCCCCCTCGTCCGGTGGGGACGCCGAAGTCGAGGTGGTGCTTCAGTTCCCCGGAGCGCGCCCTGACGCGATCAGCACAGAGCCAGAGAAGACGACTTGGTCCCCGTCGCGATGTGAGGCTTGGGCTCCGGCGTTCATCGCGCGCTGGGCGATCTGCTCGCGGGCATCTGGCTCCATCGCGGCGAGGGCGGTCGCGAGGGGGCCGGCCAGTTGCGGCACACGCTCCCACCACGCCTGAACGGACGCGGCGTGCATCGGCGTCTCGACGGTCTGGACGTGCACGTCGATGAGGCCGCCCTCTTCCAGCACGGATGCCAACAGCGCCGCGTCATCGAGTGAGAACGGTCCGCGTATG
>JADGPL010000024.1 GCA_017882455.1 Solirubrobacteraceae bacterium
GCCCAAACGCCTGCGCTTTAGCTCGTCGTCACCGACGCCCACCAAGAACTGTTGCACGATCCCATGCAACGCGCTCCGTGATTTGACATTCATCCGTAGCCGCTGACCGACGCGTCGGCGCAGACAGCCCAGACGCTGAAGCTGTCTGCTGTTTTGCCGGTGTTGTTGACATATCCCTTGACAGCGTTGTCCGTCCCGCTGCCGTTGTTCGTTATGAAGGCCTCGTTGATGGACTGCTCGGTGCCTCCGCCGTCCTCCACGCCTCCGGAGATCGCGTGCATCCCCGACGGACAGACAACTTCTTGACTGTTCTGGTTTTCGGGTTCGTTTTCTTCATTCGGCCCGCGTACGACTTTCACGTTGTTCAACGCGTTTGCCGTCGCCGCCGTTGTCGCGTTGGCGGCGTTGGTCGCATTCGTGGCGTTGGTGGCGTTGGTGGCGTTGGTCGCATTGGCGGCGTTCGTCGCCGACCCTGCCGTCGCAGCGCTCGTAGCCGAGGTGGCTACATTTGCTTTCGCGACGCTGGCGGTCGTAGCGAGCTTGTTGAACAGCGCCGTGTTGGTGGCGGCGAGCGACTTCAGCACCTTCGGGCTGATCTGCTTGGTCGAGCTGAGCAGATAGTGCTTGGCCGCCAGCGCTCCGCCGCTCATCGAGAAGACGAGTGCCATCGTGGCGGCGACGTTTGCGTAGGTGAGACGCTTGCGCATCAAAACCCCCCGGTTCGAGTTATGGACGAGCGCACAATACGCCCTCGCTCACACGCTGCGGATAGGTGAGAGCGAATGGGGCCTGCGCCACCCGATCGAGCGAGGGTTTGAGACGAATGCCGCAGCGCCCGCCCGCACGATCCGGTACAACGACCTGGGAGCGCCAGAGCGCGCAACGATCGACCATCCACCGGGAGGAGCCCAGACGATGCCCACCTACATCATGCTCTCGACCCTCACCCCCGAGGGCGTACAGACGGTCAAGAACAACCCCCAGCGGATCCGGGAGGTCAACAAGGAGGTGGAGCAGCTCGGCGCGAAGGTCACGGCGCAGTGGGCCACCCTCGGCCACGTCGACTTCATCTCGGTGGTGGAGGCTCCCGACGAGGGAACGATGGCACGCGTGTCGCTCGAGCTCGGCTCGCGCGGCACCGGCCGCTACGAGACGCTGGCGGCGATTCCCGTGGAGGACTTCATCGCGTCGCTGTAGCCGCTCGCCCGCGGGCAGCCGACGGGGAGTCGCGTGATCGGCCTGCGACTCCCCCGTAGGACTCGGGGCGTGTGGCTACTCCTGGACGAGGTACCCCGAGAACGAGCAGGCCGGACCCCCGGCGCCCTGCAGCCATACGCCCTGGTTGGCGAAGCCGTCCACGGCGACCGATCCGTTTGCGGACTCCAGCGCCCATGACCCATCGCCTGGTCCCCTGAAGCTCGGCTTGTGTTCGGCCGTGACGCCGCTTGCGGGTGGCCCGAGTTCTTCTTCTTCTCCCGCGGGCAGCGGAGTCGAAAGCGTGCCTTCATAGCTGTCGCCGTACGCCCCCGCTTCACTGGAGCTGACGTAGGTCGCGGCCTCGGTGTTGGTGGTTGCGGCGAAGCACTTCCCCGTCACCGTGAACGGACCGACCGTCGCCAGCACCACCGGCGTTGCGGCGGCTTCGCTGACTGCCGCGGTGGCGACCGTGGCGCGCCACCGTTTCATCGCGGCGATGTCGCCTTCTTTGCCCTGCGGTCCTTCTTTGCCGGCCGGTCCTTCCTTGCCCAGCGGTCCTTCCTTGCCGGCCGGGCCTTCTCTGCCGGCGGGGCCTTCCCTGCCGGCGGCACCGGTCAGGCCGGTCGCGCCGGTGCTCCCCTTCAGCTTCTTGAGCACGCTGGGGTTGATCTGCTTGGTGGAGCTGATCAGGTAGTGGTTGGCCGCAAGCGCCCCGCCGCTCATGGCGAAGAGTAGGGCGAGCGTGGCCGTGACGTTCGCGTAGCTGAACGGTCCGCGTCTGAATATGTACATAGATGTACGCTACGGCATCGCCGACTGTGGGCATGCAGATGGATGGGAGGCTTGAGGCAATGCGGTCCGGACGTCCGCGCGACCTCGACTCTGCCCGTACGGCCGCGTATGCTGCGGCCATGAGCCGACGCCAGCAGATGCGCCCAGGTTCCGCCAGCGCCGGAGCGGAGGCGCACGCGAAGTGAGCGGACGGACGCCCGACGGCAGCGGCCGTGAGGGAGGCGAGCCCTCGGCCCACGAGGGCCGAGGGGGGGGCGCGCCCGGCATCTCGCTGGTGCCGGATCCGATGCAGGAGGCCGAAGTGCAGGCCCAGCTGGACGACATCGACGTGGACGCCCCGCGGGTGGGGATCGTGATGGGCTCCAAGAGCGACATGGAGGCCATGGAGAAGGCGGCCAAGGAGCTCGAAGAGCGCGGCATCCTGCACGAGGTGCGGGTGATGTCGGCCCATCGTGAACCCGACGTGGTGGCCGAATACGCCAAGAACGCCCACATGCGGGGCCTGCGGGTGATCATTGCGGGCGCGGGAATCTCGGCGGCTCTGCCGGGCGCGGTGGCGGCGCACACCGACCTGCCCGTGATCGGGGTCCCGCTGTCGGGCCGCCTGACGGCCGCCGGTGGCCTGGACGCGATCCTCTCGATCGTGCAGATGCCGCCCGGGGTGCCGGTGGCGTGTGTGGGTCTGGACAACCCGCGCAACGCAGCCATCCTGGCCGCGCAGATCCTGGGCGCCTGAGGGCGGGCGCCCGCCCGCTCTCGCGCCCGCGGGGCGCGGGGCGCGATAATCAACGGGGTGATCCCCCGTTACACCCGCCCCGAGCTAGACCGGCTGTGGACCGATGAGGCGCGCATGGAGACCTGGCGCCAGGTCGAGGTGGCGGCCTGCGAGGAGCTGGGAAGCCTGCTTGGCCACGAGGGCCCCGACGAAGGCGAGTTGCAGGCGATTCGCGCGGCGAGCTTCACGGTCGAGGAGGTCAACGAGCGCGAGCGCGTCACCGACCACGACGTGGCCGCGTTCGTGGACGTGCTGGCGGCCTCGGCGGGGGAGGCTGGGCGCTGGATCCATTTCGGCCTGACCTCCTCGGACGTGCTGGACACGGCGCTGGCGCTGCAGCTGCGAGCGGCGGGCGAGGTGATCGTGGCGGGCGCTCGCGAGCTGGCCGCCACGCTCGCGGCCCGCGCGCGCGAGCACGTGGACACGCTGTGCGTGGGACGCACGCACGGCGTGCATGCCGAGCCGACAACCTTCGGCGTCAAGCTCGCCGGCTTCGCCTTCGAGGCCCACCGCAACGCGGAGCGCCTGCAGCTCGCCTTCGAGCAGGTGGCCGTGGGTGCACTGTCGGGAGCGGTCGGCACCTATGCGGCCACGAGCCCCGACTTCGAGGCGCGCGTGCTGGAGCGCCTGGGCCTGCGCCGCGAGGACGTCTCCACCCAGGTGGTCCCGCGTGACCGGCACGCGGAGCTGCTGAGCGCGATCGCGCTGGCGGGAGCGGGCCTCGAGCGCTTCGCGACTGAGATCCGCCACCTGCAGCGCACGGAGGTGCGCGAGGTCCAGGAGGCCTTCCGCGCCGGGCAGAAGGGCTCATCGGCGATGCCCCACAAGCGCAACCCGATCAAGAGCGAGCAGATCACGGGCCTCGCACGGGTGCTGCGCGGCAATGCCCACGCGGCGCTCGAGAACGTGGCGTTGTGGCACGAGCGCGACATCTCGCACTCCTCGGTGGAGCGGGTGATCCTGCCCGACTCGACCATCTTGATCGACTACATGCAGCACCGCACGATCTCCCTGGCCCGCGACATGACCGTGGACGCGGAGCAGATGCTGGCCAACCTCGAGCTCACCCACGGCGCGCTCTTCTCTCAGCGCATCCTGCTGGCGCTCGTGGAGGCCGGCTCCTCGCGCGATGACGCCTACCGGGTGGTGCAGGAGCTCGCCCAGCGCGCCTGGGACGAGGCCACTCCGCTGCGCGAGCTGCTCGCCGCGGACGAGCGCGCCAGCGGCCTGGAGCTGGAGGAGATCTTCGACTACGGCCATTACCTGCGCCACGCCGAGGACATCGTCTCGCGCCTCGACGAGTTCGCCTGAGCGGAGCCTCGCGACCGCCCGATCCCGCTGGTAGCATCGCGCCACGTGAGCGCTCTCGCCGACCTGCCCCTCCTCGCCAGCGGGAAGGTCCGCGAGATGTACGACCTGAGCGCCGCCCAGGGGGTGGCCCAGCCGGCGCTGCTGATGGTGGCCAGCGACAGGATCTCGACCTATGACGCGGTCCACCCCACGCCGATCCCGGACAAGGGCAAGGTGCTCACGGGCCTGTCGGTCTTCTGGTTCGCCAAGACCTCTCAGATCGTGGCCAACCACCTGATCTCGGCCACCGACGGCGTGCCCGAGGAGGCGCGCGGCCGGGCGCTGGTCGTGCGCAGGCTGCGGATGCTTCCCGTGGAGTGCGTGGTGCGCGGCTACATCACGGGCTCGGGCTGGAAGGACTACCAGGCCACGGGCTCGGTGTCGGGGATCGCCCTGCCGGCCGGCCTGCGCGAGTCAGAGCAGCTGCCCGAGCCGATCTTCACGCCGAGCACCAAGGCCGAGGAGGGCCACGACGAGGCGATCGACTTCGAGGCCGCGGCCGAGCTGGTGGGCGATGCCGCGTTGATGAGGCGTGTCGAGGATGCCTCGATCGAGCTGTACTCCTTCGCGGCCGAGCACGCGCGCGAGCGCGGGGTGATCCTGGCTGACACCAAGTTCGAGTTCGGCCTCGACGACTCCGACGAGCTCGTCCTGGGAGACGAGGTGCTCACGCCGGACTCCTCGCGCTACTGGCCGGCGGACGGCTATGAGCCCGGCCGCGGGCAGCCGAGCTTCGACAAGCAGTACGTGCGCGACTGGGCATCGGCGAGCGGCTGGGACAGGAGGCCGCCGGCGCCGGAGATCCCCGACGACGTGGTGGCCGGGACGAGGGCACGCTATGTGGAGGCCTACGAGCGCATCACGGGCGAGCCGTTCGAGGCGTGGCTGAAGCGCAGCGGGGCGGCGTGAGGGCGCGCGTGCTGATCCGCCCCAAGGCGGGCATCCTCGACCCGCAGGGCGCGGCCGTGGAGCGGGCGCTGCCGGCGCTGGGCTTCGCGGGCGTGGGCAACGTGCATGTGGGTCGCCTGGTGGAGCTCGACGTCGAGGACGAGGCCCAGCTGCAGCCCATGTGCGAGCGGCTGCTGGCCAACCCGCTGGTCGAGGACTACGAGGTCCAGCTGCTCGACGGCGGCGTCTGACGCGGGTGAAGTTCGGCGTCCTCCAATTCCCGGGCTCCTGCGACGAGGTGGACGCGCTGGAGGCGGCCAGGCGGGTGGGCGATGCGGAGCTGATCTGGCACGGCGAGCGCGACCTCAAGGGCGCCGATGCGATCGTCGTCCCGGGCGGCTTCTCGTATGGCGACTACCTGCGGGCGGGCGCCATCGCGCGCTTCTCCCCGGCGATGGAGTCGGTGATCGACTTCGCGGGCGAGGGCGGGCTGGTGCTGGGTATCTGCAACGGCTTTCAGGTGCTGTGCGAGGCGCACCTGCTCCCAGGGGCGCTGCTTCCGAACGAGAACCTGCATTTCACCTCCCGCCAGGTGGAGGTCGAGGTGCTCAGCGGCGGCGGCGCCTTCACCCGCGCGTGCGGACCCGTTACCCACCCGCCCCAACGCCTGTCGATTCCGGCCAAGCACGCCTGGGGGCGCTACTACGCGGAGTCGGAGACGCTGGCGGCGATGGACGGCTCGGGGCAGCTCGTGCTCCGCTATGCGCCCGGAGAGAACTTCAACGGCTCGCTCCATGACATCGCGGGCGTGTGCAACGAGCAGGGGAACGTCTTCGGGCTGATGCCCCACCCGGAGCACGCGGTCGACGAGCTGATGGGCGGCTCGGCCGACGGGCTGAGGATCTTCGAGTCGATGCGGATGACCGTGGAGGGTGCAACTCGATGATGAGCGCTGAGCGGGGCAGGTCATCGTTTGCGTGCGGTGTATAACCATGGTGATACACCACTCGCAAGGAGACACACTCAGCCCGACGCTCGAGGACGCGCTGGCGCTGGGTCTGACGCGCGCGGAGTACGAGTTGGTGTGCGAGAAGCAGGGACGGGCGCCCAACCAGGTGGAGCTGGCGATGTACTCGCTGCTGTGGAGCGAGCACTGCGCCTACAAGCACTCGAAGAAGCTCCTGCGCTCGCTGCCGACGGAGGGCGAGCACGTGGTGATGGGGCCGGGCGAGAACGCAGGCGCGGTGGACGTGGGCGGCGGCCTGGTGTGTGCGTTCAAGGTGGAGTCGCACAACCACCCGAGCGCGGTCGAGCCCTTCCAGGGGGCGGCCACCGGCGTGGGCGGCATCCTGCGCGACATCTTCGCGATCGGCGCGCGCCCGATCGCGGTGCTCGACTCGCTGCGCTTCGGCGAGCCGACGGCGCCCGACGCCCTGGACGAGCGCGCCGCGCGAGTGCGCTACCTGCTCGAGGGCGCGGTGTCGGGCATCGGCCATTACGGCAACTCGATCGGCGTGCCGACGGTGGGCGGCGAGGTCTACTTCGAGGGGCCCTACGAGCAGAACTGCCTGGTCAACGCGATGGCGCTCGGGCTGGCCGAGCGGGACGGGTTGGTCCGCAGCGCGGCGGAGGGCCCGGGCAACGTGGTGGTCCTGTTCGGCGCCTCGACCGGTCGCGACGGGATCGGCGGCGCCTCGGTGCTCGCCTCGGCGGAGCTCGGCGGCGAGGGCGCCGAGGACAAGCGCCCAACGGTCCAGGTGGGCGATCCGTTCGAGGAGAAGAAGCTCCTGGAGTGCTCGCTCGAGCTGCTGTCCCGGGGCCTGTTGGTGTCGCTGCAGGATCTGGGAGCGGCGGGTCTCACCTCCTCGGCTTCGGAGATGGCCTCCAAGGGGGAGGTCGGCATCGACATAGACGTGGCGCGGGTGCCACTGCGCGAGGCGGACATGGAGCCGTTCGAGGTGATGGTGAGCGAGTCCCAGGAGCGGATGCTGTGCGTGGTGGAGCCGTCGAACGTGGCGGCCGTGCTGGAGCTGTGTGAGAAGTGGGAGGTGGGCGGCGCGGCGATCGGCACGGTCACGGACACAGGGCGGATGCGTGTGCTGCGCGAGGGCGAGCTGGTGGGCGACATGCCGGTGCGCGCGCTCGTGGACGACTGCCCGCTGTATGACCTGCAGCCGCGCGAGTCATCCGAGCCGCTCTACCCGCCCCCGGCGGCGACGCTGGCCGCCGAGGCCACGCCCGGGCAGGCGCTGCTGGCGCTGCTGTCCTCTCCCAACCTCTGCTCGCGCAGGCCGCTGTTCGAGCGCTACGACTCGATCGTGCAGTCGCGCACCGTGCGCCGCCCCGAGCAGGCGGACGCGGCCGTGCTGGCGCTGCCAGACGGCAGCGCGCTGGCGGTGAGCATCGACTGCAACGGCCGGCGGGTGGCGGCCGACCCGTATACGGGCACGATCGAGGCGGTGCTCGAGTGCGCCGCGAACCTCGCGTGCGTGGGGGCGCAGCCGCTGGGCACGACCAACAACCTCAACTTCGGCAACCCGGAGAAGCCCCACATCGCCTGGCAGCTGACAGAGGCGGTGCGGGGGCTGGGCGAGGCCTGCAGGGCGCTGGAGGCGCCGATCGTGGGCGGAAACGTCTCTCTCTACAACGAGGGCGCGAGCGGCCCGATCTACCCGACGCCGGTGATCGGCATGGTCGGCCGCCTACCCGACGCACGGATGGCGGGGCGGATGGGATTCGCCCGCGCGGGCGACGCGATCGCCCTGGTGGGAGCGTTCGCGCCGTCGATCGCCGCCAGCGAGCTGGCCAAGCTGCGCGGCGAGGCGCTTCCGGACGGCCTGCCGGCGATCGACGTGGAGGCCGTCCGTGCGACCCAGGCAGCGGTTCGCGAGGCCGTGGGCTCGTGCGCCCTCTCGAGCGCGCACGATGTCGCCGAGGGCGGGCTGGCGGTGGCGCTGGCGGAGTGCTGCCTGGTTGGAGGCATCGGCGCGGAGGTGACCCTCTCCGCCTCGCCGGCCACGGCCCTCGTTGCCCTCTTCGGCGAGGCCAGCGGCGGCTTTCTCCTCAGCGGCGAGCGGAGCGAGCTGCTCGAGCTCGGCGGTCGTGTGCCGCTCGAGCTGATCGGGACCGTGGGCTCGGACGCCTTGACGATCTCGCTCACGTCCGACACAGCCGACGGCGGCGGCACCGGCGAGGTGCTGAGGATAGATCTGGCTGACATGGGAGCGGCCCATGCGGCGCTCGGCAAGCTGTTCGGATCGGGAGGTCGCGATGAGTGACGCACCGGTCAAGACCAGGGCCCACCTCGGGGTGGTGCTGCACCCGACCCCGCGAATGCTCAAAGAGGCGATGGCTGACGTCGACGGGTTCAATGCGAAGTTCGCCGTCCTCATAACGCGCCTGGTAGGCACGATGTGGTGTGCCTATCTGTTCACCGTCATCGCCCTGCTGGGCCTGAACGCGGCGCTGAAGGCGGGCGGCGAGGGCATCGTCGCGTGGATCGCTCAAACGTTCCTGCAGCTCGTGCTGCTGTCGGTGATCATGGTGGGGCAGAACGTCCAGAGCATCGCCTCGGACAAGCGCGCCGAAGGAACCTATGAGGACGCGGTCAAGATCCTCGACCGTCTCGACCTGAGCACCAAAGGCGGCATCGCCGACCTCAAGCTCGCGCTGGACGAGCGGCTGAGCGCGATCGAGACCCGGCTCGAGGCCGTGTCGACGGATGTGAAGAACCCGAAATGAACCGTGCTAGCTTGGGGGGAGTGATGCGTGACGGACCGCGCGACGAGTGCGGAGTTTTCGGACTGTACGCGCCTGGGCACGAGGTTTCGCGTCTGTCCTACTTCGCGCTGTACGCCCTTCAGCACCGCGGCCAGGAGTCTGCGGGTATCGCGGCGGCCGACCGCGGCGGGCACATAATCACGCGCCGCGAGCTCGGCCTGGTCAACCAGGTGTTCACCGAGAACGACCTGCGCACGCTGGCGGGCGAGCTGGCGATCGGCCACGTGCGCTACTCGACCACGGGCTCGAACGCCTGGGAGAACTCCCAGCCGGTGCAGCGCTCGGAGGGCACCAACGGCTCGCGCCGCGAGGTTGCGCTCGCGCACAACGGCAACCTGATCAACGCGCTCGAGCTCCACGAGGAGCTGCTCGAGCGCGGGGTCAGCTTCAGCTCGACCTCGGACTCGGAGATCATCGCGGCGATGATCGCCACCCACCAGGCCGATCGGGTGGAGGACGCGATCGCGGACGTGCTGCCGCGCTTGCGCGGGGCCTTCTCGATCGTCGCCATGACCAAGGATCGCGTGGTCGCCTTCCGCGACCCCCACGGCCTGCGCCCGCTGGCGATCGGCGTGATCGAGCCGGCGGCGGACGCCGAGGAGGATGAGCCGCACTACTGCGTGTCCAGCGAGTCGTGTGCCTTCGACATCATCGGCGCGAAGTACGTGCGCGACGTGGAGCCGGGCGAGGTCGTGACGCTCGGCCCGGAGGGCCTCGAGAGCCGGATCGTGGCGGGCGGCGGGCGGCGGGCGTTCTGCGTGTTCGAGTACATCTACTTCGCGCGCCCGGACTCGCGCATGAACGACCAGGTGCTCCAGGTGGCGCGCGGGCGCATGGGCGAGATCCTCTGGCGCGAGGCTCCCGTGGAGGCGGACCTGGTGATCGCGGTGCCGGACTCCGGAAACCCGGCGGCGCGCGGCCTTGCGCGCGCGGCGGGCCTCCCCCAGGACGACGGTTTCGTCAAGAACCGCTACGTGGCGCGCACGTTCATCCAGCCCGGCCAGGAGCTGCGCAAGCACGGCCTGCGCTTGAAGTTCAACCCGCTGCCCGAGGTGATCGCGGGCAAGCGCCTGGTGGTGGTCGACGACTCGATCGTGCGCGGCAACACAACGCGCCAGATCGTGCAGATGCTGCGCGATGCGGGCGCGCGCGAGATCCACATGCGCATCTCGGCGCCGCCGATCAAGCATCCCTGCCACTACGGCATCGACATGTCCACGCGCGAGGAGATGATCGCGCACGGGCGCAGCACCGAGGAGGTGGCTGCCGAGCTGGGCTGCGACTCGCTGCACTACCTCTCACTGGACGGGGTCTATGAGGCGGTTCGCGGGACCAGGGCGACGCACTGCGACGCCTGCTTCACAGGCGAGTACCCGCTGGCGGGCAGCGACGGCGCGGCGGGCAAGTACTCGCTGGAGGAGGAGCAGCCTGCCCAGCCCGACGAAATGCCGCCGCTGCCGCTGATCTCGGCCTAGCGGCTCAGGCGGGAGTGCTGTAGCCGGCGAGCTCGAGCCACTCCAGCCGGGCCGGGGGCCCCGCGATCCCGCCCTCCTGGAGCGCCTGACCGAGCCGGTCGTGCATGAAGCGCTCCTGGTCCTCCTTCGAGTCCCACACCTCGACGACGACCCAGCCTCCCTGCTTTGCTGCGCCCAGGTGCGAGACCATGCCCGTGGGCCAGTCGCCCTGTCCGCTCACCGGGTCGATCCCCAAGCGCTGGTTGACGGCCTCGTACTGCTCGCGGCCGACTCCGTCGAACTCCAGGATGATTGCATCCGCCATCTCTCCACCCCCTGATCGGTTTTGTGCTGCTGCGGACCCAGGCTACTCGCCGAGGGCGGGCGCCCGCAGCCGGCCGGGGGCCGGCTGAGAGGGAATCGGAGCGGCGGCTCGGCGGGGCCTAGCCGAAGTGGTCCTCGCGGGCTCCGGAGGCGTCGTTGTAGCGGTTGTTGTAGGGCGTGCGGCTGATCAGCCGGCCCTTCCTGTCCGTCTGCAACGAGGCGCCGAGCGCCACGACGATGATGAGGGTGATGATTATCGCGAGAAGCATGTGGTGGTCCCTGTGAGTCGTTTGGCTTACAAGCTGTCGTCCGTGACGGATCGACCGACGACTCTCCACCCTCAGGTGTAGTTAAGCGCGAAACGCCGGCGGGCTCTGTGACGTTGCTCACAGCTATCGTGCGCCCGGCGTGGCCGAGCAACTCCCCATCGCCGTGCTGGTCTCGGGCACGGGCACCAACCTGCAGGCGCTGCTGGACAGCGTCCACGGGCACGAGGCGCGGGTGGCGGCGGTGGCGTCGAGCGTCCCCGACGCTCCGGCCCTGGCACGTGCCCAGACGGCGGGGGTGCCCACGGCCGTCTTCCCCCGCGCCGACTATCCAAGCCGCGCGGCGCGCGATGAGGCGCTCGCGGACTGGCTGGCGGCCGAGGGCGCTCGGGCGGTGGTGCTCGCCGGCTACATGGAGCTGCTGGGAGAGGTCTTCCTGGATCGCTTCCCGGGCGCTGTCATCAACGTGCACCCGTCGCTGCTGCCGGCCTTCCCGGGACTGGCGGCGATCGAGCAGGCGCTGGCCTACGGCGTGAAGGTGTTCGGCGTGACGGTCCACTTCGTGGACGCGGGCGTGGACTCGGGGCCGGTGATCCTGCAGCGGGCCGTGGAGCTCCCCGACGCGCGCGAGCCGGGAGCGGTGCTCGCGGCGCTGCGCCCGCTCGAGCACGAGCTGCTGCCCGAGGCGGTGCGCCTGCTGGCGCGCGCTGCGATCGCTCCCGACCCCGAGAACCCGCGTCGCATGGCGATCCGCGCGGGCGAGGGATAGGCTCTTTCCAATGGCCCCCGACCGCGACGTCATCGCCGACCCCGCAGCCGGGATCGAGCGGGCGCAGCCGGGCGAGGTGCGGGTTCGCAGGGCGCTGCTGTCGGTGTCCGACAAGCAGGGGGTCGTTGCGTTCGCGCGCGGCCTGCAGGCGCTCGGGGTGGAGATCGTCTCGACGGGAGGAACCTCGCGGGCGCTTGAGCAGAACGGCCTGCCGGTGCGCTCGATCGATGACTTCACGGGCTTCCCCGAGATGATGGACGGACGCGTGAAGACGCTTCACCCGCGCCTGTATGCGGGCCTGCTGGCGCGCCGCGACCAGGAGGAGCATCTGCGCGCGGCGGCCGAGCAGGCGATCGAGCAGGTGGACCTCGTGTGCGTGAACCTCTATCCGTTCGAGCAGACCGTGGCGCGCGGCGACGCGAGCGAGTCCGAGATCGTCGAGAACATCGACATCGGCGGCCCGACGATGATCAGGGCGGCGGCCAAGAACGCCCCGTTCGCGGCCGTGGTTGTCGACCCAGGCGACTACGAGCGCCTGCTGGCGGAGCTCCACGACTCCGAGGGCCGGCTCTCGCTGCGGACCCGCACCGAGCTCGCGGCCAAGGCCTTCGCGTGCACCGCCCGCTATGACGCGGCGATCGCGACCTGGTTCGCGGCCCGCACCTCCGAGGGCTTCCCTCCGACCTGGAACGACTCATATGAGAAGGTCAGCGACCTGCGCTACGGCGAGAACCCGCACCAGGGCGCTGCCTACTACGCGCGCGTGGGCGCGCCCACGCACCTGCTCGCCGGGGTCGAGCAGCTCCACGGCAAGGAGCTCTCCTTCAACAACCTGCTCGACCTCAGCTCCGCGCGCGAGCTGGTGGAGGACTTCGACTCCCCGGCCTGCGCGATCGTCAAGCACAACAACCCGTGCGGGTGCGCGATCGGCGAGACCGGCCAGGTGGCCTACGAACGGGCCTTCGCCTGCGATCCGCAGAGCGCCTACGGCGGCGTGATCGCCGTCAACCGGCCGGTCGACGGGCCCTTTGCCGAGGAGCTGGCCAAGCAGTTCATCGAGGTGCTGCTGGCGCCCGGCTATGACGAGCAGGCGCTCCAGACCCTGCAGGTCAAGAAGAACGTGCGCCTGCTGGAGCTCGCCGAGTGGCCGGAGCCGGCCGGGGAGGTCGAGACCAAGGCGGTGATCGGCGGTCAGCTCGTGCAGAGCCGGGATGCGGTCACGGAGACCCGCGAGCGGATGCGCGTGATGAGCGCGCGCGAGCCCGGCGAGCAGGAGTGGCGGGACATGCTGTTCGCGTGGCGCGTCTGCCGCCACGTGCGCTCCAACGCGATCGTGGTGGCGGCCGGCGGCGCCACGATCGGGATCGGCGCCGGGCAGATGAGCCGCGTGGACGCTGTGCGGATCGCGATCGAGAAGGCACGCGCCTTCCAGCCCGAGGCGCTCGCCGGCTCGGCGCTCGCCTCCGACGCCTACTTCCCGTTCGCCGACGGTCCCGAGCTGGCGATGGAGGCCGGGGTGAGCGCCATCATCCAGCCGGGCGGCTCGGTGCGCGACGAGGAGGTCGTGGCCGCCGTGGACGGTGCCGGTGCGGCGATGGTCGCAACCGATCGTCGTCACTTCCGCCACTGAGCTGGTCGCGGCCTGGATTCGGAGATCGTTCGCTTCTCGGCGGGGGGGGCTTGAAGAAAGTGATGTAACGATATATCGTGATGCTCTCAAGATAGTTCACGATAGGAGTAGATATGTTTGGCAATGCACATTCAAGAGACGCTGAGGCCCCGCGCTGCGGGCCCTCACGCCACGGCGGGCACCGCGCCCACCACTTCGCCCACGGTCCCCGGGGCGAGTTCGGAGGGCCGTTCGGCGGTTTCGGTGGAGGCCCCCGCGGTCGCGGCCGCAAGGCCCGTCGCGGCGACATCCGCACGGCGGCGCTGCTGCTGCTGAGCGAGGAGCCGCGCAACGGCTACCAGATCATGCAGGAGGTCCAGGAGCGCAGCGGCGGCGTGTGGCGGGCGAGCCCCGGCTCGGTCTACCCCGCCTTGGCACAGCTCGAGGACGAGGGCCTGATCCGCTCGGAGGAGTCCGACGGGCGCAAGCTGTTCGCACTCACGGACGCCGGTCGCGCATGGGTGGCCGAGCGTGGCGATGAGGCGCCTGCGCCTTGGGATCAGATGAGCGAGGATGTCAGCGAGAAGGCCCATGAGCTGGGCAAGCTGATGCGCGAGGTCGCCTTCGCCTTCGCGCAGGTGATGCGCACGGGCAGCGAGGGTCAGATCGGCAGGGCCCGCGGGGTTCTCGCGAGCACGCGCCGCGACCTCTACCGGATCCTCGCCGACGGCGAGGAGCAGACCGGTACGGTGGACGAGGACAGTTGAGCCAGCCGAGCGCCCCGATATCGAGTCCCGCACCCGCCGTGTCGGTCAACGGCCTGGTCAAGCGCTACGACGAGGTCGAGGCGGTGCGGGGCATCGATTTCGAGGTTCGCTCCGGTGAGATCTTCGGCTTCCTGGGTCCCAACGGGGCTGGCAAGTCGACGACCATCAACATGCTCTGCACGCTCGTGCGACCCAGCGGTGGCTCGGCCCGCGTGGCCGGTCACGACGTGGTGAGCGAGCGCGACGAGGTCAGGCGCAACATCGGCCTGGTCTTCCAGGACACGACGCTCGACGGCTACCTCACGGCCGAGCAGAACCTGCGCCTGCACGCCGAGCTCTACGGAGTGCCGCGCGAGCTGGTGGGCGAGCGGATGCGCCAGGTGATGGAGATGGTCGGGCTGTGGGAGCGACGCTCGAGCTGGGTCAACACCTTCTCGGGCGGGATGAAGCGGCGCCTGGAGATCGCGCGCGGCCTCTTGCACTCGCCGCGGGTGCTGTTCCTGGACGAGCCCACGGTGGGCCTGGACCCGCAGACGCGCAGCTCGATCTGGAGCTACATCCGCGAGCTGAAGGCGCGCGAGGACATCACGATCTTCCTCACCACCCACTACATGGACGAGGCCGAGTACTGCGATCGGATAGCGATCATGGACCAGGGGAAGATCATCGTGCTCGACACGCCCGAGGCGCTGAAGGCGAAAGTGGGCAGCGACCGGGTGCAGATCCAGACCGACGACGACGAGGCGGCGATCGCGGCGCTGCGGGAGCGCTTCGGGATTGAGGCGACGGTGGCCGAGGGCGAGGTGACCTTCGGGGTGCCCGAGGGCGAGCACTTCGTGCCGCGCCTGTTCGCCGAGCTCGGCCAGCCGATCCGCTCGGTCAGCGTCTCGCGCCCCTCGCTGGATGACGTGTTCATGTCCTACACGGGCTCCACGATCCGCGACGCCGAGTCCTCGCAGACCGACACCAGGCGCAACTTCGCGCGCATGATGAGCCGCTGATGGCCAGCGAGACGACAGCCCCGGGATCCGCCGGCGCGCTCGCGAGCGGCGGCGGGCATCAGGTGGCGGGCGTGCGCGTGCCCGTGCGCAGCGCGGGCAGCGAGCTGCGCGCGATCAAGGTGGTGTGGAAGCGCGAGCTGATCCGCTTCAGCCGCGACCGGCTGCGGATCCTGACGTCGCTGATGCAGCCCTTCCTGTTCCTGTTCGTGCTCGGCACTGGCCTCTCGCGCCTGGCCTCGGCTGGCACGCACGGGGTGAACCTGCGCACGTTCGTCTACCCCGGGGTGCTGTGCATGGCGGTGATGTTCACGGCCATGTTCTCGGCCGCCTCGCTGGTGTGGGACCGCGAGTTCGGCTTCCTGCGCGAGATGATGGTGGCGCCCGTGCGGCGCAGCTCGCTGGTGCTCGGCAAGTGCTTCGGCGGGGCCACCGTCGCGGGCTTCCAGGGCGTGATCGTGCTGTGCCTCGCTGGCCTCGTGGGGGTGCCCTACTCGGCGATCCTGATCATCGAGGTGTTCGCCCTGCAGCTGCTGCTGGCCTTCGCGATCACGGCCTTCGGCGTGATGGTGGCGGCTCGAATCACCCAGATGCAGTCGTTCATGGCGCTGATGCAGATGGCGATCATGCCGATGTACTTCCTCTCGGGAGCCCTGTTCCCGGTGTCGGGCCTGCCCCAGTGGCTCGAGATCCTCAATCGCCTCGACCCGCTCACCTACGCGGTCGACCCGATGCGCAGGGCGGTCTTCGCGCACCTCGACATCAGCGCGGCGGCGCGGCGGGCGCTGGACCCGGGCGTGACCTGGTGGAGCTGGCACGTCCCGGGCCTCGTCGAGGCCGCCGTGGTCGCGCTGCTCGGCCTCGCGATGCTGGGCATCGCAATCGTGGAGTTCGGCCGCGCGGAGTGAGCGGCCTGCGCTAGCGGATCGCCTGCGTGGCGACCCCGAGCAGCGGGTCCTGGTTGTCTGACTCGTGGGTCTCCTCGGCCACGCGCATGACCTCGGCCAGCTGCGCGTTGTCCTTGGCGGCACGCATTTCGGTCAACGGCTGCAGCAGCCCGCGCGCCAGCATCATCGGGCCGACCCAGCGCGGGGCCCACAGTCGCGCGGAGCGCCGTTCGATGCCGCGCTCGATCGCGTCGATGGCCTTCGACAGCGGAGCGGGATTGCGGATGAAGCCGGGCAGCTGCCCCGTGAGCACCTGCGCGGAGGGCTGGGCGAAGCCGGCTCGCACGAGGTCGGTGTCGATGAAGCCGAAGTAGGCGCATCCGACCTGTGTGCCCGACGGCGCCATCTCCATTCGCAGCGCGTCGGTGAGCGCCTCCACCCCGGCCTTGGCGGCGGTGTAGGGGCCCATCAGCGGCGAGTGGCTGATGGCCGACATCGAGGAGATGTTGAGCAGGTAGCCGCGGCGCTTGGCGATCTCGCCGATGACGGCGCGGTCGGTGCGCCACACGCCGAGCAGGTTGACGGCGAGCGTGCGCTCGACCTGTGCCACGGGTGCGGTGGCGAGGGCGCCCGTGTAGGAGATTCCGGCGTTGGCGATTGCCACGTCGATGGCGCCGAAGCGCTCCACGGTCGCGCTCACCGCGCGTTCGAGCGCGGCCAGGTCGGTGACGTCGGCCTCGAGGAACACAGTCCGGTCCCCCAGCGCCGCGGCGTTCTGCTCGAGGCGCTCGGGCTCGAGTCCGACGAGCGCGACGTTTGCTCCCTTGGCGTGCAGTCGCTGGGCGGTGGCGGCGCCGATTCCGCGGGCGGCCCCGGTGATGAAGACGGTGCGGCCGTTGACGTCATAGGGCGCGTTCACGTGAGCAACCTCCGAGTCGTTCTGGGTGCGCGCAGGATCGCGGGCACGGCCAGAGCCTACCCTGGTAGGGTCGGCGCATGGCTCCGCTCGGACCGTCCTGTTCGGCTCTCGAGCTCGCCGCGGCCCTGCGCTCCGGCCAGCTCTCCTCGGTGGAGCTGCTCGACGCATGCCTGGCGGCGGTGGACGCGCTGAACCCGCAGATCAACGCGGTGATCTGGCGCGACGACGAGCAGGCGCGCGCGGCGGCGCAGGAGGCCGACCGTCGTCTGGCGGCGGGCGAGCACGCTCCGTTCCTGGGCGTTCCGCTGCCGATCAAGGACCTCACGCCGGTGGCGGGCTGGCCCGTGACCTATGGCTCGAATGGCGCTCCCTCGGGGCCGAGCGAGGAGAGCGAGCTGGTCGTGGACGCGCTGGTGCGGGCGGGCTTTGTCCTGTGCGGGCGCACCAACACCCCGGAGTTCGGCGTGATCACGGTCGCCGAGAACAGCCGCTACGGCATCACCCGCAACCCCTGGGACACGGAGCGCTCGCCGGGCGGCTCGAGCGGCGGCGCGGCCGCGGCGGTGGCGGCGGGCATGTTCCCGATCGCCCACGCCAACGACGGCGGCGGCTCGATCCGCATCCCCGCCTCCTACTGCGGCCTGGTCGGGCTGAAGCCGAGCCGCGGCCGCGTGCCGCGCCTGGCCCAGAGCTGGCTCGGCGCTGTGGTGGAGGGTGTGGTGTCGCGTACGGTGGCCGACTCGGCGGTGGCGCTCGACGCGATCGCCGGTCCGGATCCGCTGGCCTGGTACAACGCACCGGCGCCGCCGCGGCCGTTCGCGGAGGAGACGAGCACGCCTCCTGGCACGCTGCGCATCGGGCTGATGGCGGAGGCGCCGCTGGGCATTCCCACCGACCCCGCCTGCAGCGAGGCGGCGCGCTCCACCGCGGCCGCGCTGGAGGAGCTCGGCCACTCCGTCGAGGAGGTCCAGGTGCCGACGATCTCCGAAGAGATGGTGCCGCCGTTCATCGCCCTCACCCAGGGCGGCCTGGCCGACTACGAGGGCGTGGACTGGTCGGCGGTCGAGCCCCACATCGCCCACCAGCGCGGTCTCGCGAGCGAGACGGGCGCCTACGAGTACGTCCTCGCGGCGCGCACGCTCGAGCTGCTCAGCCGCCGCGAGGTGGCACGCTGGGGGCGCGACTTCGACGTGCTCGTGACACCCGTCTCGGCGATCCTGCCGCCCCCCGCGGGCTCGGTGCTGGCGGCCCAGCACGCCGCGCCGGACCAGCCGCTGTTCGAGGTCGTCGCCAGCGTGTCGTTCACGGCCTTCGGCAATGTCACCGGACTGCCGGCCGTGAGCCTGCCGCTGCACTGGACCGATGAGGGGGTGCCCGTCGGCGTGCAGCTCGTGGCGGGACCGTGGCAGGAGGCGCGGCTGATCAGCCTGGCGGCGCAGCTCGAGCAGGCGCGGCCTTGGGTGCAGCGCCAGGCGCCGGTCGCTCAGGCGGCTTAGCCTGCCGGAGAAGATGGCGGTCTGAGGGGTAGGCAGGCTCAGGCGGTGGGTGCCGCAAACCATGGCTCGTGGTTGCGCACTCTGGCCAGTGCATCGAGGAGGCTCTCACGGAACTCGCTCTCCTGCCGTGTGTCGGCGAGCAGCGAGCGACTGACACAGTCCCAAAGCAGGCCGCGGCGTCGGCAGATGTCTTTCACCGTTTTCAGGGGGAGCGGCTCTCCCTTGCTGTCGAGCCAGATGGGCGATCGGCCGATCTCGTGCAGCGGGGGGACGGGGGTGGCGGTCTCGGTCACGTCGCTGAGGATGTCGAGCTGCCGCGCGATTCGCTTGCGCTCGACCTTGCTGCCCGGCCCTCCTTTCCGCAGGATCTCATCGTGGCGCTGGAAGCATGTCTCGTCGAACTCGGCGCCGTGATCGGAATGCCATCTACGCTGCGTGGAGATCACCTGCACGTGCGTGCGCCAGTCGAGCCCCCGGCCCCGATGCCGGCTGGAGGTCCCCCGCGCGATGCTCTGCACCAAGGGCCAGGCCTCTGCCTCGGCGCGCCACCATTCTGGCAGCGCAGACCAGTCGAAAGCGCTGTTCAGCTCATGCGAGCGTCGTCGCCAGACGGCGGCCCACCCGGTGGCGATGTCACGGAGCAACTCGCGCGCGTAGAGAGCTGCCGCGAGACTCTCGACGCCCCGCTCGAGCGCGGGTTTCTGGCTGATGCTCGGGAAGTACATGGAGACGAACCGACTGAACTCGGGCCGCATGCGTAGGCCGATGAGGTCGGGATCCTCGCTGGTCAGCCAGTCCCGTCTGCCTGCCAGGTAGCCGCTGTCGGCAAAGCTCGCGCCGAGCGCGAGACACTCGACTGCGCGTGTGGCCAGCTTGTGCGCCATGCGGGGGTGGGGTTTGTCGAGCAGCGCAAGGGCGTAAAGACAGGCGGCGTTGTAGTTGCTCTGCCAGCTGCGCAACCCCATCCAGGGAGCGCAGGCTCGTACCCGCGCATCCATTGATTCCAGCCGCTCGGATTCCAGCCGCTCGGAGTCCTGCCGCTCGCTCGGCCGCTGCACGTCCCGGGCCTCGAGGGCCTCCAGCCGGCCGTCCAGGCAGGCGCCCGTGACGGCGACGGTCGTCGCCATCAGGTGAACCCGCCGCAATGGATGCATGACGCGCCAGCGGCGCAGCTCCCTGCGCAGGTCCTCGGCGCGGTAGCGAGCGGCGCGCGTCAGCTCGATGGTCAGCTCGCGGCCGGGGTTGGGGTCACGGATCTGCTTCAGGAGGTAGGCATCTGGAGTCGACGCGACTGCTTCGCGCGTCCGCGCATCCCTGCGGCGCGCCTCGGCTATCTGCTTCCTGGCTTCCGAACGGGCAAGCGGACTTGACCACCTACGACCGGCGCGGATCGCGACGAGCAGCGCGCGGTGTTCGTCCCGAGCCGTACGCTCTCGCGCCTCGCGCTGGCGCCTGATGGGCCCTGTCTCGGCGCATATTCGCAGCAGGTCCTCTTCGGCATCGGCCCGTCGCTTGACGTCTTCAGGCGCCGTGGAGCGCTGCAGACGCTTCCATTGCGGGACCAGCTCCCTACCCCCGAGAAGCACCACGAGCCGGAACTTGGCGATGTGCTCGATGCGCGTGCGTTCCATGCGTGCCGCCCGGCGGTAGAGGCCGCGTGGCAGTGATCGTCCGGCGGGCTTGCCGGCGGTGATGATGCCGTCATAGGTGCCCAGCGCGTCGAGGAAGAGGCGCAGCTGCTCCTGGACCTTTCCAAGCTCCAGTCGCACGGCGCGGTTGAGCGGGTCGTGCTCGAGGGCTCGGTAGCAGGACTCCAGCGCCGCGTAGTAGCGCCGTTCGGAGTTGAGGTCCGAGGCCTGCTCGTAGGCGGCGAGCAGCTCCGCTGGCATGACGTAGCCACGCCAGCCTGCCCAGGGTCCGCGGCATAGTCGTGTGCGTGGAAGGATGGTGGCGATCGCGGCGTCGGCTGCGCGCCGCACGGCGCGGTCCCAGGAGGTGTCCCAGATGTCATCGAGCAGGCTGCCCTGATCGGGCAGGCGTGTCACCTGCAGCGATATGCCGTAGCGCTCTGCTGTGCGATGCTCGCGTTTGAGTAGCTGACCGCTGATCTGAAGGGCCGAGGAAGGGAACGTCGCACGGACGAAGCCCACGACTTTCCCAACCGAGTCCCCAGACTCATCTGCGCTGAGGACGTCCAGGAAGTTGCTCGCCGGCAGGGGCCCCGGCGCCAGGGCTGTGGATTGCAGGCGCAGGGTGGAGAGGCGGTTGCGAAAGGCGGTCGTCAGTTGGCTCGCTGAGATGTCCTTCTCGCCGGGGGGAAGAGCGAAGTCGGGGACGTTGATCGTGCCCGGCCAGGAGGCGAGGTACTCGAGCCACAGTCGACGCACCGACCAGGCGCCAAGCATGACGGAGAGCAGGGCAAGCACGGCGGCGACCGCTGGGAGCCTGATGGCTTTGAGCTCCGCATCGAGCACGTCGTGAGGGAATCCGCTCCCGGGTATCTTCGGCGCGCTTTTTCCGACGGCATACCCGAGAGTCGCCAGCAGCGTGAGCGCGAGCAGGAGGCCCATCGTGAAGCGAAGACGCAACCAGCGCTGGCTTGGGTAGCGGAAGGCGCGCCTGTATTGTGGCCTGGCGAGCGGCCCGCGAATCCGGCTCCAAATGTCTTGGAGTCGATCGATCGCATTATGCGAATCAGCAGACATCCAGCCCCCTGCATGTCGGTCGCGATGTGGGCTTCCGAGACGCGCTCGGGTCGAGGCTCGCGCGTACTCTGGCACAGGCGCCGGGGCTCGTCAAACTACCGCGACGATTCGGTTCAGCGGCCAGAGCCGTGCGGGTCTGGCGCTGAACCGCCCTTCGGGGCGGCTAGGGACCGGCCGGTGCGCCCGTCTCGGCGGCCACTGCCGAGCTGCGCGCGTCGACCTCCTCGCTGTGATGCGGTCGGTGGCGGCGAGCACGGTGAAGACGAGGAAGGCCGTCAGCACCACTTCGGCTGCGAAGGCCGAGCCCCACGGATAGCCGCCGGGCGAGTGGGCTCCGAAGCCGTTGGCGCCGAGGCCTTCGCTGCCGGCGTGGTAGCCGCCTTTGCGCCCGGCCACGATCGCGAGCAGGACCCCTGCGGCGATGATCCCGCCGAGGATCTGCGCGACCCAGTAGCGGGCGGCCCCTTTCCGACTGTTGGACGCCGACTGGGATGGGTTCGTCGTCGAGGGTCGCGATCCTGCCGCGCGGCACGCCGAGCCTTATTGGCCCGTGGTGGAAGTCATCGCGGGTGTGAGCGGCTCCCCGGGGAAGCGCACGCCGAAGCGCTCGATCAGACCGGGGATGCTGGACGGGTCCATCTCGAGCGCGTAGCGCTCGCACAGCTCACCCAGGATCGCTGGGTCGGCCTGCAGGACGCCACCGAGCTCGACGAGCTCGGCGAAGAAACGCTCGAACCCGGCCGGCGCGATGATCTCGAGGATCCGGCAGGGCTCGTCTCCGGCGTTCCAGAAGGTGTGCCACTCACCGCGGGGCTTGAGCACGAGGTCCCCCGGGCCTGCCTCGAGCACCTCCTCGCCGAGGATCGCTCCCATGCGGCCTTCCAGCACATAGCTGTACTCATCCTCGCGGGCATGCCGGTGCAGAGGAGCGGCGAGTGCGCGCGCCGACATCGGGTGCTCGACGAGGGAGAAGCCACCGTCGCTCGCATCGCCATTGAGCATGAAACGGACCCCGATGCTGCCGAGGAACCCGGCCTTGCCATCCGCGGGTCCGACCACGCGACTCGAAGCGGTCTGCATTGCTCCCTCATTTCATTGGACAGTGATGTCGCGCCAACTATACACGCGCCGAGGCGCCTGCGAGAATTGAGCGGACAGCTTTGACCGATCAATCTCGCCCATATCGCATGGAGCGCCGTGCGGAGTCCCAGCAAGAGACCCGTCGCCGCATCACTGAGAGCGCCGTCGAGCTGCACGGGACGCTGGGGCCTTCACGGACATCGATGAGCGCCGTTGCTGCGCACGCGGGGGTTCGTCGCTCGACGCTCTATCGTCATTTCCCGGACGAGGCGGCGCTCTTTGACGCGTGCACGGCACACTGGGCGGCTTCCAACCCGCCGCCCGATCTCGCAGCCTGGTCGAGCGTCGAGGACCCGGATGAACGCCTGAGGGCGGCGCTCGGCGAGCTCTACGCCTTCTACGGGCGAACTGAGACCATGCTCGGGAACCTCTTTCGAGATGAGGTCACGGTGCCGATCGTGCGTGAGCGGTTCGCCGCGTTCCGCGGCTACCTCGCCGCGGCGCAAGACACGCTGATGGCGGGCCGCCAACTTCGAGGAACGGCAAAGCGCCGCACAAGAGCTGCGCTCGGCCACGCGATCGCGTTCTCGACCTGGAAGTCCCTTGTGCGAGATCAGGGGCTCGATGACGGAGAGGTCGTCGAGCTGATGCTTGCTCTCGTGGGTGCTGCGGCGCGTCGCTGGATGCCCCGTGCGGGACTCGAACCCGCCCCACCGGATTAAAAGTCCGGCGCTCTACCAGATGAGCTAACGGGGCCCTGAGCGCGACAGTCTGGCAGACCGGCGGCCAGGTGGGGCGGGATCCGTGCGGCCGGCCGGCTTGGGCTATTCGGCGGCGGCCACGCGCAGCAGCTCCTCGATCCGCGTGAGCTTGACGCGGGGGCGTCCGGCGGGCTCGCCGAGGGCGCGCTCGTGGCGATCGATGGCCTCCCAGCCGGCGTAGGTGACGAGCTCTGGCTGGCGTGAGCGCAGCAGCGCCTCGACGGCGGCGGCGTCGGGCTCTCTGGGAACGTGCCGCGCGCCGGCGGCGGCCGCGGAGCCGTTGCTCTCGCCGCCGGCTGCGGAGAGGTCGGCGAGCATCGCATCGACGGTCTCCTGGGCGTCCTTCTTGTTGGTGCCGATCACGCCTGAGGGCCCGCGCTTGATCCAGCCGACGACGTACTCGCCGGGCAGGGGCGAGCCGCCGGCTACGTCGGTGACACGCCCGCCCCGGTTTGGGATGACGCCGGCGCGCTCGTCGAAGGGGACGCCCGGGAGCGGAAGCCCGCGGTAGCCGATGGCGCGGAAGACGAGACCGGCGGGGATCGTCTCGCGCTCCTCGGTGGCCTGCGCGCGCAGGCCACCGTCAGGGGTGGGCACGAGCTCGTTGCGGGTCAGCTCCACGCTCGCCAGGCGTCCATCGTCACCGGCGAGCAGGGCGGCGGGCGAGAGCAGGAAGCGCAGGAGGATTCGCTTGGGGTGCCCGACGGGCGGGCGGGCGGCGTATTCGCGCAGGATCTCCACGTTGCGCCGGGAGGTGACGTCGTTCTCGGTGCCGGCGTCCGCAACGGCCAAGCCGCGCTCGAGCTCGTCCGGGTCGACGATCACGTCGGCGTCGCCGAGCTCGCCGAGCTCGAGCAGCTCGGGGTTGGTGAAGGCGGCTTGGGCGGGGCCGCGGCGCCCGAGGACGATCACCTCGGAGACGTGGCTGGCGGCGAGCACGGCGAGGGCATGGTCGGCGGTGTCGGTGGGGGCCAGCTCGGAGGGCGCCAGCACGAGCATGCGGGCGACGTCGATGGCCACGTTGCCGTTGCCCACGACGACAGCGCGCTCTGCGCTCAGCAGGTCGACCTCGAGGTCGGTGTGGTCGGGGTGGCCGTTGTACCAGCCCACGAACTCGGTGGCGGCATGGGAGCCGGGCAGCTCTTCGCCGGGGATGCCGAGCGGGCGGTCGGATGGCGAGCCGGTGGCGTAGACGATGGCGTGGTAGTGCTCGAGCAGCTCTTCGCGGGAGACGTGCTGGCCGAAGGTGATGTTTCCGAAGTAGCGGAAACGGGGGTGTGCGGCGGTCTTCTCGTAGACGCGGGTGACGGACTTGATCTTGGGATGGTCGGGGGCGACGCCCGAGCGCACGAGCCCCCAGGGGGTGGGCAGGCGCTCGAGCATGTCCACCTCACAGCTCTCGGAGGCCTTGAGCAGGTGCCCGGCGGCGTAGAAGCCGGCTGGACCGGAGCCGATCACGGCGATGCGGATGGAGGCGGGCTCGGGCATTGGTCTCCAGCGTAGGGAAGCAGTCTCAGAACATCCTGGGAACAGCCTGGGAACGGACTATGGGCGCGGCCCGACTCGAACGGGCGACCCCCTCGGTGTAAACGAGGTGCTCTAGCCAACTGAGCTACGCGCCCCAGATGATGGGGACACAAGGCTAGCGAGCGGGAGAGCGGCGTTCCCTGCGAAGCTGCGGGGAATGTGGCGCGACAGCGGTCTCGGGGTCTGGCAGAGGTGGGCCGTGTGGGCGGCTGCGGCGGTGGTGCTCCTGCTGGCGCTGGCGCAGGTGATCCTGCCGCGGATAGCGGCTAGCGTGATCTCCTCGCGGGTGGGCCGCTACGGCAAGGTGAACAGCGTGAGCGTGTCGGCGTGGCCGGCCGTGAAGCTGCTGTGGGGGAGCGCTGACTCGGTGAAGGTGCGGGCGCAGAGCCTGACGCTGGAACCGGGGCAGGCGGCGAAGCTCTTGTGGGAAGCGCGGAGCACGACGCGGGTGGACGCGAGCGTGCAGCGCGTGCGGATGGGCTCGCTGGCGCTGAGCGATGCGCGCCTGGGCAAGCGCGGCTCAGCGCTCAGCGCAAAGGCGCGGGCGAGTGAGGGGGACGTGGCGGCGGCGCTCCCGCGCGGCTTCTCGCTGGGACTGCTGAGAAGCGAAGGCGGCGAGGTCGAAGTGCAGGCGAGCGGGGGCCTGTTCGGCGTGGGCGCGTCGGTGAAGGCGGTGGGGCAGGCGAGCGAAGGCAGGCTGGTGGCCCACCCGCTGGGGTTCCTCGTGGAAGGGCTGCGCCTGACGCTGTTCTCGGACCCCCATGTCTACGTGGAGGGCGTGGGCGCGAGCGTGCTCTCGAAGCAGCCGCTCACGTATGGGCTTTCGATGAGGGCGAGCCTGCGCTGAGGCGGCCTTCCGGGGGGCGGGCCCGCCCGAAACTGGGTGGTGGAGCGGGGCGCTTTCAGGCCGCCGCCGAGAGATCGGCGACTGGGGCGGTGGCCCGCGGAGAGACGAGCATGGGCAGTCCGGCCTTGGGGCTGATGGTGGGCATCTGGCGGATGCTCAGCTGGAAGTCATGGGGAAGGGAGAGGGAGAAGCGCGAGAGGATCAGAGTGGCGATCGTGCGGACCTCGAGCTGGCCGAAGCGCATCCCGATGCAGGTGCGGGAGCCGCCCCCGAAGGGCACGTAGGCGCCCTTGGGCAGCGCGGCGCGAGCCTCGGGGGCAAAGCGCTCGGGGCGGAACTCCTCGGGCTTCTCATAGACGTCGGGAAGGTGGTGGGAGGCCCAGGAGCAGTAGTTGACGAAGGCGCGGCCGGGCACGGTGTGGCCCTGGAACTCGAACGGCCGGATGGAGCGCCGCGGGCCGACCCAGGCGGGCGGGTACTTGCGCAGGGTCTCGTCGAGCACGAGCTCGAGCTCTGTGAGCTCCCCGGAGGCGAGCTGGGCGGCCGTGGGCAGCGCACCGGGGAAGAGGGCGTCCTGCTCGGCGCGCAGGCGGGCGGCGATGTGGGGGTTGCGGGCGAGCTCGTAGAACATGAAGGAGACGGTCGAGGTGGTGGTGTCGTGACCGGCGAACAGGAGCGTCATGACCTCGTCGCGGATCTGCAGGTCGCTGAGGGCGTTTCCGTCCTCGTCGTGGGCATCGAGCAGCAGGCTGAGGATGTCCGAGCCGCGCTGCCCGGTTGCACGGCGGTGGGAGATCTCGGAGTAGATCAGCGTGTCGAGCTTGCGGGCGGCCGCCTGCAGGCGCGCCCAGGGGGTGAAGGGGCCGCGCAGCACGCGCAGGAAGTAGTCGCTGGCGTAGAAGGCGAGCGCCTCCTCGAACAGCCCGGCGGCGTCGATGGCCCGCGCCTGCGGACCGTCGGGGTCGAGGCCGAAGAGGGCGCGCATGGCCACGCGCAGGGCGAGGTGACGCGTCCAGGCGTAGAGGTCCACGGTCTGGCCGGGAGCGAGCTGATCGAGCGCGCGGCCGGTCTCCTCGACGATCGTCTCGGCCGAGGCCAGGATGTGCTCGCGGTGGAAGGCCGGCAGCATAATCAGCCGCGAGCGGCGGTGGAACTCGCCGTCGATCGTGAGCAGGCCATCGCCCATCAGCCCGATGAGGTCACGGAAGTGGGACTCGCGCCAGAGGAAGTTGGAGGCGTGGGAGACCGTGATGTAGTGGTTGGCCTCCGGGCCGAGCATGAAGACGACGTTGCCGTGGAACAGCCGCAGCGTGAAGATCGGCCCGAAGCGCTCGTAGGCCTCGAGCAGCATCGGCAGCGGTTCCTCGGCGAAGCGCCTCGTGCGAGTCAGCGAGAAGCGCGTTTCCCCGGGCGGGAACGGGACGGTGGCGCCACGCTCGTCGCGAAGGTCTTCCATCAGCGCTGACAGCGGGCTCGAGTTGAGCAATGGAGGAGGACCTACGAGCGCCACAGCGCAAGAGTAACCCAAGCCTGGCTGCCTGGCCAGGCCTGAATTCGGACTCTCGCTCAGCGGTCGGGGCGGGGCCTCGGGCCGAGCCTTGGCATACTGGTGGAGCACGGAACCTCACCCCCGATGATCCGTGCATTCGCGGGGGCGTAGCTCAGTCGGTTAGAGCGCTGCCCTGTCACGGCAGAGGTCGCGGGTTCGAGTCCCGTCGCTCCCGCCATACGACCTATGTACGAACCCCGGCCCCGAATTTCGGGGTCGCGGTCGTCTTGGAGGCTTCCGGTCTTATTCCCAGGCGTCCTGGGCTTCTGGCTGGTTTTGGGGCGTTCGTTGGTCTCGCGCAGCTCTTGGATGAGTTGCTTGATGGTTTCGTACAGCGGCGTGAGCTCTGCCTGGACGTTGTCGGGGTCTGAGACGACGATGGCGAGGAACACGGCTTGGTTGACGAGCCGCCGAGCACTCGCTGGCAGTGCCTCGTAGATGATGTTCTCGTTCAGGATCGCAAGCGCGTCATCGAGTGCTGCCATGACGTCCTCGACCTCGCGTTTGGCGGCGTCCGCCCATTGCTGTGCCTTGGCGCGCTCTGTTTCGATGCGTGCCTGCTCGGCCTTCAAGACCTCCTCGGAGACGCCGCCTTTGTAGTAGAGCTGCACGAGCTTTTGTTGCTCGCCGGTGAGGTCGTGGAGCCTGCGGGTGTGGCGGGCTGACTCGCGGCGGGCGATCTCGCCCTTGGCCTGCACATAGGAGTGGAGCGCCTCGCGGACTATGGTTTGCTCGTCGTCTTTGTAGGTCTCGCGCTTGTAGCGGCGCACGATGGCGCGTTCGGTGCGCTCCACCGGGAAGTAGGGCGCCGCACACTGTTCCTCGCGTTGCACGCGGCTGAGGCAGGAAAAATATTCGTACTGCCCGCCGCATTTGCCTCGGTGGCGCCCGTAGCCGAGGCGCTTGCCGCAGACGCAAAAGATCGTGCCCTTCAAGTAGTGGTGGTGTTTGTGGGAGCGGTCGCCGCTGATGCGGTGGCTATCGAGCACCTTCTGCACCTGATCGAACGTGGCTCGGTCGATCAGGGCCTCGTGGCGCCCCTCGCCCTTGACGCCGTTGTGGGTGACGATCCCCGTGTAGTAGTCGTCACGCAGCATCCGGTGGACCATGCTGCGCGTCATCGGTTTGCTTGGCCGCTTGTAGCTGCCGCGCGTGCGCAGTCCGGCGCTCTCGAGAACATTGGTAATCGTTGTGATGGTGTGGTCGCCGGTGGCGGCGAGATCGAAGGCCAGTTGGACATGCACGGCGCGATCATCATCAACCGCGATAGCTGCCACCTCACGGCCACGCACGTTTTCACGGACGTTCAGGTAGCCGATGCGAGCGACGCCGCTGGTGCCGCCGTCGAGGAACTTGCGTTCGAGGCCGACCTTGACCTTCTGTCCATCGTCGCGCGAGCGGAAGGCGTTGACCCCTGCCATGATCGCGAACAGCAGGAGCCCTTGTGGGCTGTCATCGACCGGCTCGCGGGTGGAGGTCAGCTTCGCGCCGTAGCTCTTGACCTGAGCCAGCAGCCAGAAGGCGTCGGACTCCTCGCGAGCAACCCGTGAAAGGTCGTAGAAGATGACATAGGTGGGGCTCACCTCGCCAAGCTCAGAGAGCATCTGCTGGAGCGCCTGGCGGCGGGTGTTGGTCGCCGTGCGGCCCGGCTCGATGTACTCGCGGACGATACGCGCGCCCAGCGAGGTGGCGTAGCGTTCACACGCCTCTCGCTGCGCCTCAATCGAGTACCCCTCCGGGTTATGGCCGGTGAGCTGTCCGGTACTTGATACCCGCAGATAGATCACCGCCGTTATGTCTGACTCGGGGGCGGGGGCGTTAGTTGGTCTTATTAGGGTTTGTGTCATATGGTGCCCTCCTTTCTTGGCTAATTTAGGCTTAACCATTTTCCCGTTAAGTCGTGATTTAAGCAACGTGTTAATGGGTAAGTGCGGGCCGATCCAGGTGTGTAACCCAGATCGGCCCGCGTTGTCTCACTTCAGCGCCTCCAGGCGCTCAGTGATGGTCTTCTTGCGCTCGGCCGCGCTGGCCTTGAGGGCTTTAGCTTCGGCCGCTGCCTCCGTGGCGCGATTCTCGGCCGCCTCGACCTCCCGGTCGATTGAGCTAATCGCTCGTTCAAGCGCTGCGCGGGCGTCCGCCAGTGCGTCATCCGGTGTTGTCTCACGACGACGGGTCCGTGACGGTTTGGTGCCGTCGCCACCTTCGATCTTCTTCTTGTGAGAGTAATAACTTCCTCTCACCGAATCGTAAGGCCTGCCCGCCTCCTCGGCGATCTGCTTAAAGGCGTCCGCCTTCTCGGTGCCGGCGGCGATCATCGCCTCGACCCGGTCGTAAATCTCCTGTGCCTTCGTGACTGCCATGAAACGTCTCCTTCGGATTGAATGGCCATGTCGGCGGGCAGAAAGACCGTGGTCCTTCCGCTCGCCGTGGGGCCATCCACGAGCCGCCGGGGGATGCCGACGGCGAGCATCACAGCTGCCTGCAACGCTCACCGCGGCCCCCCGGCCGGACTCGCCTGGACCGTCACGAGAGCTCAGTCGTCCTCGTAGGCGGGCATCGGAATCGTGCCCGCGTGACCAAGATGCCAGGCCACCTCAAAGGCGTCCTCATCGAAGTCGGCCAGTAGATCCAGTGACCACACGATCAGATAGTCAAGTCGCTGCTGCTGAGCAGCCTCCAACGCCTGATACAGCCCCGGCCGCAAAGACCCATACTTGCGAGTGTCCACGAACTCGCCGAGCACCTCGACTCGTAGCAATCCCGCTGCAGAGCGGCAGAGCCTACGCTGCCGGGCGATCGTCGGTTCGCTCACTCCGTTCTTTGCGTCTGGTTCGCACAGGTAGATGGCTGCTCGCCAGACCCGCGGCCCCTGATCGCGCGTGTCAATGTTTTGTCGTTTGAGATACATCGCTGTTACCTCCTTTCCATAGGCGCTCCTTTCGTTGTTGTTGGTTTCGGGGAACTGCCAGGGCCTTCATGGCAGTACCGCCCGCTGTGCCGCAGACGCGGCCCAGTGTGTTAGCCGAGCGCAAGCGATATCTATGTACTCGCCCTCGCGCTCGATGCCCAAGAACAGCCGGTCCTCCAACACCGCCGCGATCCCGGTCGTGCCGCTGCCGGCGAAGGGATCGAGCACCACGCCGCCCACGGGCGTGACCAGTTTCACCAGCCAGCGCATCATCGTGATCGGCTTCACGGTGCGGTGAGTGTTGCGCCGCAGCCGCGCCGGGTGATGGTGGCCGTTATAGAGTTTCACCGACTGGGCCGGTAGCGGCTCGCATCCGGCCTCGCGCTCCTGCTTGGATGCCTTGGCGCAGAAGAACAGGCGGCTCGGGCGACGATCGGGCCGCGCGGCATCAATCAAGGCCGCTGGACACTCAGATGTGCAGCGAGCCTTGGTGCAGCCGGAGGCGTGCGAGAGCGTGAGGTGCGCGGGCCAGTAGCCGTCCACACGGGCGGCCTCGGTGTTCATGGCGCCTGTGCCCCAAGCCTGCAGGTTTCGTGTGGTTGCCCCCACCATCGGCGCTCGCGCGAGCAGAATCGGCTCGTAGGCCGGCTTCAACGTGGTGGCCAGCCCGCCGGGCAACCGCCGGGATTTCGGCAAGCCCTGGGCGTAGAGCCACAGCAGCTGATCACGCACTTCAAGTCCTGCGTCCTCAACGCCCGAGACCAGCCGGTGAAACGTCCGAGTCGCGCCGAACGCGAGCAGGTGCCCGCCGGGCTTCAACACGCGCCGGGCTTCGGCCGCCCACACGGCCGTCCAACGCTCGAACGCCTCACCAGCACTCAGGCGATCTCCACCGGAGCCAGCCACCTGACGGATGTCGGCTCCGTCCCAGGCTTCACCGGCGAAGTCGATGCCATAGGGAGGGTCGGTGACGATCGCGTCGACCGAGTTGTCGGGGAGCTTGGCAAGGGTCAGCAGCGCTTCGCCCTCGATGAGCCCCCAGGCGTGGGTGTCGTCTCCGTAGATGGCGACCTTCGCGGTGGTGCTCATGAACGGGCCTCCGTGGCGAGCAGCTGGGTGGCGTCCTCGAACTGGCAGACGGTGAACAGCCGCTGGGTTGCGCTTGCCTGACGAGCGAGCACTTCGCCTATCTGTTGCTCTCGGCGTTGGTCGCCAACCGTCCACAGGACGCGGGGGTAGACGCCGTGCTCGTGCTGCTCGCGCCCGGAGCGGTAGTGGTCGGTGTAGAGGGCAAGCTTGCGGGCGATGGTGCGCCCGGACTCCGAGCCGAGGTCCACCTCGACCATCCAGCGGTCTTCCTGGGCGCCGGCCCCGATACGGATGAACAGGTCGGGCTTCAACACCTTCTGTGCGCCCATTGCCGCTGGGTAGCTGCGCCAGCAGGCCGGCTCTTGTTGGACCTCGATCAGCTCCAGCTCGCCATCACAGTCGGCTTCGTTCAACCGCAGCGCCAGCTCGGTGGTGGCGAGGGTATGCGCGAGGTGCAGCGTGCCGGGGATCTCCACGCGCGGCCCGTGGATACCGCGGGCCGCGAGCAGGCGGACTCCGGCGCGGCCGGTGTAGTAAACGAGTCCTGAGCTGCCGCGCATCCCCGCGATATTGCGTGGCAGGGTCTGGAGCACCCGCGAGTCCGTGAGACGCTTCAAGGCGCGGCGTCCGGCTCGGGCACGAGCGGCCTGCGCGTTGTCGGTCCGCCAGAACGCCCGGATGAGTTGCTGACCGCTCGCTAGGCGTCCGTCGTGGACGAAGCGGAGGAGCTGCCAGTCTGCCTCGGACATGGTCTGGCTGAGCTGGTAGAGACGGCTGGCGGTGAGGTAGGGGAGGGACTGCGGGGGAGCAGAACCATTCGCCGTCGAAAATGCGCCAGAAGTCCCACCAACACGGGGATTTGTGGCCACCCGACTCGCGGGGTCTGGTCGCAGCGCTGGACGCCTCATGAGGCCCTCCCGGTGCGTCCCAGAGCAGGCGTGTCTTCGCTCGTGATCGGCGTTGGCGTGGCATTGGCTGGTGCTGTCTCGACCGGTGTGGTGCCGTAGAGCGCTGCGGAGCGGTCACGGATAGCGCCGGCTTGCCCGGTGGGCGCCGAGAGCGCCACAGTGCGCCCGGTGACGGTCGAGCTGCCACTCGCGCCAGCGATACGCGCCGCTACGTGGAAGCGGCTGAGGGCCATCACGTCGCCCTCGGTGAGCCCTGGAAGCTGGCGCGCAATACGCGCCGCCTCGTCGGCTGAGGCAAAGGTGAGGAAGTTCTGGGTGTTGCCGAGCAGTGCTCCACGGGTTGGCTCGGGGATGCGCCCGAGGGTCTGTACCGCCACTGTCAGTCCCGCACCGAGGCCACGGGCGCGCTCGGCCAGTAGCTCGAACGAGAACGGCACCCCGCCGGTCAAGCTCGCCAGCTCGTCCAGGTAGACCGAGATGAAGGGGCGCCTCTCGGGCGCCAGCGCCACCTGCCGCTCGATCGCGCTCCACACCAAGTGCGTGACGGCCGCGCCGATGATCGACGCGCCGGCCTCTCCGAGCTGGCCGGGGGCGAGAGAAACCAACAAGAACTTGTGCTCGGAAAACAGCCTGGCGATGTCGAGCTTTGGCTCGGGGTTCGCTAGCACGGCGCGCACGCGGGGCCGAGATAGGAGCGTCATCAGCCGGGCCATCGGGGCCTGCACATGCTCGACTTTGCTGCCAGCAGGTAGCGCGAGATACTGCTCCCATGCGCCGACGAGGAAGGGGTCGCTGAGGCGCGCGATCATCTGCTGCAAGAACGGCTCGCTCGAAAACAGCCGGCCGATATCGCCGAGCGTCGCGCCGGGAACCTCGCTCAAGCTGCGGATCGCCAGGCGGAGATACTGCTCAGAGCGCACGCCCCACGCGTCCGAAAAAATTGCCTTCACCGCCCCCGTCAGCACGTCTGCGCGCAGGTCGGCGTCGCCACCGGAAAGCACCGCCACCCCCGGCGTCGGACGGGCATCATCGCCGGGGTCGAGCACCACTACCCGCTCGGCGTGCTCGGCCGGTACACGCTCAATGACCGTCTGGATGAGATCGGCCTTCGGATCGACACAGACGCCCGCATGTCCGGCGGCGATGTCATCCAGAATGCCGCGCGCGAGGAGCTCGCTCTTGCCCGATCCCGAAGCGCCCACCACAAGCGTATGCAGCCGTGCGGCCCGTGGGTCCAGCGCCACCCATCGCTCACCACCGAGATCACGGCCCATGAACAGCCGTCGTCCCTCCTGTGGTAGCCGCGCGGTTGGTGGCACCAACAGCTCACGGGCGGCACCGACCTCTACGCCGGGAATAGCCACATCAGCTCCGAGCGGCCAGCCGGTGAGCCCAAGCAGCTCCGGCGTTGACAGCCACCCTGACGTGCGAGTCGTGCGGGGCTGAGCGGCCAGGCTGCGGCTGCCACGCCCACGGGTAACCCGGATGCCACCCACGAGTGCCCTACGGCTGCGCAGCACACTCTCGATGTGCGCGGCCAGCTCCCGCGCCCGGCTGACCTTGGAGGAGCGGATCAAGACCACGCCCGCTGTAGTGAAACCCGGCGCGCTCACCTTGTGCCGCCATGCGCGGTCGATCTCTCGCTCGTGGGCGTCGGGGTGCTGCATCTCTCGGCGAGGACGCGCCCTCCCTGGTTGTAGGGCGAGCCGCAGGGCAACGACTTCGCCTGTGCGGAGGTTTGCTATTCCAGAAAGCAGTGTGCGCGAGACAGCCTCGGCGTTCTCCGCCGATAGCACGCTCGGTGTCGGCACGAAGAGCTTCAACGCGAGCGTCGTCGCTTCCGTCGGCGATGGTGACGCTTCTGCTACCCGCAGGCTCGGTATGACGCCCGTCAAGATCGCTTCGGTGGAGCCGCGCACTGACTCGGGCACCCACAAAAAATGCGCGATTGACCCCTCTCTCGCCACGATCTCCACAACGATCTCGGTCGTGTGTGGCAAGCCCGACAACCCATCAAGAGCGGCGAGCGCTTGCTGTGGTTCAAGACCGATGGGGAAGCACAGGGAAAGCCTAACCCGCTCCCGCCGCATCGCCTCAGTACGCAGGTGCTCGTGCGTACCTATAGCGGCAAGGAGTGTGCTCCCACCCCCGAGGGCCACCAGCGCGGGAGTCAAATCCGCGTTCACCGCTCGTCTCCCTTGCGCTTATCCTTCACGGCCTCGAGCTCGCGGCGCTTCGCCTTCGCTGCGGCTTCACGGTCCCGCCGCTGTTGCACAAGGCGCTTTCCCTGCTGGAAATACACATAAGCAAGTAGATCCGTGTCTATCTCGGTCCTTCTAATACCGTTAATCTGAATACGACGTGCCATAAAGTAGATGCACCTCCTTCCTCGTTAAGCTGTTACATGCTGACCTCCTTGCAGGTTTGTTCGCCTTTTGTTCGGGCAATAACCTCCAGTATTGATCGGGAAAACGGAAAGTGTCAACAACTATCTATGCACCAACAGGAGTGAAACCGGCTATGGCTAGCGCGTGTAAAACCACAGGACACGCAGCACCGCCACCGCCACGGCGGTGACGAGGATCACGGGTACCAGCGCGTCCAAGATGGTGGCGATCCTGGGAGCGACGGCGCCCACCGCCGCCACCCCCAACACCACCAGCGTCACCGTCGTGATGAACTTCGTCATTGGATTCCCTTAGCGATCAACATGTTCATCGCCGAGCCAAACAGCTCGTCGGCCGTCGTGACCTCCAACCGCAAATTGAGGTTGGCGTCTTCGAGCTCGTGGCACTCCCGCTGCACGCGCTCAACCTCTCGGCGGAGGTGTTCGTTTTCGGCGGCAAGATCACGGTGTTGCCGCCGGGCGAGAACGAACTGCTGGCGCCTATTCATCGCTCGCCCCTCCCGTTTGCTATGGCGCGCAGCTCCCGCTCAGAGCGCTGGCGGATCGCCACGATCTCCCTGATAGCGGCGGTGCGCTCGATGGCGACACGCCTAAGCTCTTTCTGCGCGGCGGAGTCGAGATGCCGCCGCTGCCCGAGCTCTATAGCCTTGCGGCCTGTGAACATGAGCCCGCTGTACAGGAGGATCACGGGCAGGATCAGCGTGAGGCCAACGAGCGCCATGATGCTGAGCACGAAGCCCACCACTGGGTCGGTGTCGGTGCCGCTCATGAGCCAAGCCGCCGGTTTAGGGCGTCGATACGGCCGCCGATGGCGCGTATGTCTCGCTCGGCTACATAGTCGATAGCGGCGATGCCGTCGGGGTGCTGCTCGATGAGAAACCGCCGGTACTCGACCAGGCTGGCGACGGATGACATGGCGACGTGCCCGGTCGCCTCCAACGCGGCGATCTTCGCCTGCTCGACTACTTCGGCGGCTTGAACGTGGGCCAGCTCCAAGCTGGTGCTCGCCTGCAGGCCGCGGAGGTTCTTGACCAGGTTTCGATCCTCGCGGGTTTGGATGGCGCCGTCGAACATGCGGACGGCGGGGAGATGGGGGTTCGTCACGGTGCTCCTTTTCTCGATTCAACAGAAGATGTGGCAACATCAATCAGAGCGCACAATCTGACTCCCGAGTGCCAAGAAAAAGCCAAACCGAAACTGCCAAAAAAATGACAAAGACCACAGTCGGCCATGCCGAGGAACTGCGCCGCGAGCTGGGCTATCTTGCCCGACGCGACGTCCACGACTTCGATCCCAGCGCCACTCCGCGTCTCTGCGAGGCGGTTCTACGGCTAAGCGCGAAGCCGGAGCCTTGTACCCGCCAAGATGTGCGCCGCGCTATCGAGGCGGGAATCCGAGTCGCAGCAGGCGGGAACGACGACGTGGTGACGCTCGGCGAATGGGTGTTCGGCATACCCGCGGAGGCTCACCGAGACAAACTGACCGGCCGTCAGGTAACGGTTGGCGGGACGATCGGTCGAAGCATGAGTTCGATCCGCCAGACAGACCAACCGAAACTCATAGACAAGCTTGTCCGCTTCCTCTTGGAGCAACCCGCCGGGCTTTTCTGTGAGCCAGATCGCACGCCAGCCCGGTTGCGCGATAGCGAATCGGACTACAAGGTTCGGCGCGTAGCCTTGACTGTTGACCTCAACCCGATGAACCAGCAATTTAGCCGAGCGACGATCGAGGTTGAAATCGAGGCGCTACAGCCGGTCGAGTTCTTCCGGCACTCGACTACGCTGGCGATGTTTGACGGGATAACGGTCCGCTCCGGAGACGGCCGAGTGAAACTACTGCCGGTTGGGCACCCCATGCGGCCTACCCGTGATAAGGGCGGCTTCAGGCTCGACCCGCCATGCTCGCCGGGAGAGCGGTACGTCGTCCGCTTGCGGCACCGCAATATTTCAACGGCTGATTTTCTTGGGCCGTTGCAGCGCGGTGAGGTAGTTGGGCCGAACGTCGAGACGATCGAGCTTCGACTTAGAACACCGGCGCGCTGGGACTATCACCCGCTGTGGTATGAGAGCGATGGATTCTCCATCTTGGACCAGGGAAAGTTGCCGCAAGCCCACATTGGGGCGAGAGTGCAGGAGTTTGCTTGCGTTATCTCAGACCCGAGTCCGGGTCGGATGTATGGCATACACCTAGATCCACCATCCGTCGAACGATTTGGCGAATACTGCCACGAGTATGCTTCTCGGCGATCAAAACGGCACAGCTTGACAACCGCCTAGTTTTCGTGGTTTATAGAGGGAGTGACTAGGAGCGCTTGACGGTTGCAGTCCTGACTCCGTCTGCTTGCACAGCAGGCGAGGTCTTTCTGCAACCGTCGAAAGGAGCCTCCTGTGCAGTCGCCTCTGATGTGGGCCGCTAGGCGGTCAGAATTGATTAGTAACGCGTATCAGGATTCGGCCAATTGGATCGAGCGCAAGGGCCGCGAAAGCCCCCGGGCTCAACGCATCCTTATCTCAGTCCGTGAACGCCTCGCCGGATTTACGTCGGAGCGCTCGTGGAACGAGCTCTACTACTGCGCACAAGCCGTCGCCCGTTACAAGCACGGGCACGCGGCTCTGAACGAGACAGTCGTAAACCCGAAAGGAATCTTTGCTCGGGGTCACGCCGAAGAACTACTCGCGGCCTTCTCCGACAAGGAGTGGGCAGAGATCGAAAACCAAGCTGACCGCTTCTATCTCGTGCATCCCGACGGGTACTGACGCCCTGGCGTCCTAACCCCGATGAGCCTTCATTGGCTCATCGGGGGCACCCCCCGCAATCATCTCCTCAAATCTAGTTCAGCTGAAGCGTCTTGTTCAGCGTGCATCTGACGCTCGCGGTATCGGTGCTTTCGGGTACTTCCCACTCGGCGTCATACAGGTGGGGTTCTTCGTAGCCCATCCCGATATGCGAGCCGGATGAGTCGGGTGCGTTTGAGCCTTCGTCCCAGCCGTCCACGATTGGGACGTTTTTGCGTGCGCCCCCTGGGTTCCATGAGCCGCTGTTTGGCCCTTTGCATTCGACTTGCACCTCGAAATCAGATGGCGTGGGCGGCGTCCGGTCGCTTGTCTGACTCGCCATGCTCACCCGCACCATCATCTTGTCGAATCCCGGTGGGGAGCTGCCGGCGCCGGGGAATCCTTCCGGGCTCTTGGTGATGCTGACAAGCTGCGCGGTGAACGGCCAGGGGCCGTCCTTCCAATGCACCACCGGATACGTTGAGTTCGTGGGTGCTGGCGGTGTGGTCTGTGTCGTCGTGCTGCCGGCCTGCGACGTAGCTCTCGCGTTCGGACTCGGGATCGTCACGGTCTGCTGGCTGGAGCCGCATCCAGACAGTGCAGCCAAAGTCGCGACCAGAGCAAAGCCTTTCGTTCTCATCCGGCTATTCGCGCCGCCGTCAGGACCTCGTGGACAACTACCCGGCCGTCGCGTTCTCCACAGATCGGCCCGCAGCGATCCTTGATCGCGACGACGACGTTGCGGCCTCCCCGTGGGTCGTGGGAGTCCAGAAGCGTTTCGAGCGTCACGGGCTTTTCGAGCACCTTCGTGCCTTCGACCAAGCGGGAGTATTCATCCGTCACCCAGACATGGAACGCGCACATATGCGTCCCGTTCAGGGCGCGCCATGTGTATGACCGCCGGAGTGGTGTGGTGTGTTCGTTGTTGCCGCGTGGTAGTTCGTGGTGCTTCCAGTAGAAGTAGGAGGTGTCGCCGAGCAGTCGTTCCCACGGGCTTGTTCGTGGCTGGCCCCAATACGCTTCGTATGGGTGGGCGCAGCTTGAGCCCTTGAGCGTCGACGCCTGGGCGTGGCTCGTCCGAGCGGCCTGGGCGGAGAGAGCGCCAAGACCGACCGAAGCGGCTACCGCACCAGCGGCAAGTAGACGTCCCCAACGGCGGTGTCTTCCCATTTGTCGTCCTTTCCCAGCATCGACGGTGTCCAAAGGCTGGGATTGTGTCATAGCACGGCATCCCGTGTTTTGCACAACACCACAAGGAAGGTAAGCAGGGGACCGGTAGACCAAGGGGATGCCTGCTCGACGCCCCGCCTCCCAAGCCCAACGTGCCGTGGCCTTCGGCGAACGCATCCGCTCCCTTCGCCGCGTAAAGAAGCTCAAGCAGCGAGAGGTCGCAGAGCTTCTCCCGATGAGTGCCGGCCACCTCTCGCGCATCGAGACCGGCGACTACGGCCCGCCCAGCGATGAGGTCATCGAGCGGCTGGCCGAGGTGCTCGACGCCGACCGGCTCGAGCTGATGCGTATCGCTGGCCGCGAGGCAGGAAGTGGAGCGTTCGAGCGGCGGGTCTTGAGCGAGCTCGCCGCGATCCGAAGCGGCGTGGAGCGCATCGAGGCATCGGTGGCCGGTCGCCGTAAGCCCCGCTGATTCGGGCGGGCTGCCGTCCCGGCCCACAGGTTGACCACGCCGGCGCCTCGCCCCTACGGTGGACGGCCCGTCGAACCGTCCCGGTCCTGGGCCTTTGCGCCTATGCCTGAGACACGCACCTGGAGGTGGCCTGCGCCCTCATGTCAACCGAGATCCCCGTCGAATATGCCGACGTCCCAGAGAACTTCCAGCGCCAGGTGCTGGAGCTGGTGATTTGGGCCGGTGAGAAGTGGTACACGATCCTTCAGCTTGCCGAACACGTCGGCGACCTGATTGACGCTCTCGACGCTATGCAAGCCCTCTCTGATGCCGGGCTCATCCACCGCCAGGGCAACTACGTTTTTCCAACCCGCGCCGCCATCCACCTCCACGACCTGTTCGGCGCGACTTGGTAGCCCCACGCCGAGCGAATCCCTCTCGCGTAGCAGCGCCACAGGTTGACGACTCTCGGCCCTCAGCCCTAGCTTCGGCGGCTTCATACCAAAGCGGCCTCGGCACGGATTGAGCCCGCACCGAGGCCCGGACACGAGAGGTCGAAACTCCCATGCCCGATGAGCAGCCTATCCCTGACCCCGCCGATCACTACCGTCAGCACGAACTGGAGATCATCTATCTCCTCACCGACCCCGACGACAACCAGCCCCTATGGACGCTCGAGGACCTTGCCCGTGAGATGGACGAGCGCGACATCATGCCGTTCGTCCGTCGCCTGCAAGAGGCCGGGATCATCCATCGCACCTCAGACGGCCACATCTTCGCCAGCCGCGCAGCCGTCCGCCAGGTCCAGATCGTCGGACACAACGTCTTCTAAGCCAATCGGCCCCACCACCAACTGAGCCTCAGCCCGGCCGCGTCCCCAGGGTAGCGGCCGGGTCCACAATCGCGCAACCTGTCGCGCACCGGCACTTGTGCGACGTGGCTGCCCGTCATGCCTGTCTCGCCTTACTCGCAAACTCGGCAGTATTCGCGAGCGCTGAGCCACGCCTCCGCCGCTACACGGGATAGGCTCAATTAGGTGGGCCGCAAGGGCGGACTTGTCGGGAGAGATGCACATGTCGCATACTTGGGTTAGTTACACGCGAGGATGACGATCTACGACGGACAATTCCAAATCCAATCGGCCGGGTACGAGGCTGGCCGACATGCCTATAGTGCCGAGACGATCGGTTGCGTCTCCGGATATCTGCCCAGTGAGGGCGATTTGCTTGATGTAGGTTGCGGAACCGGGCTCGGAACCAGACAGCTCGCTATATTGCGGCCAAAGTCACAAGTGATTGGGGTCGATGCCGACCTAGATATGTTGTCACGCGCTTTGGCGCATCGCTCACCAGCGTCCTACGTACTCTCAGACGTATCACGCTTGGCGTGGCCCACAGGGCGATTCGCGGCAGCCACAGCCTTTGGCGCGGCTCACTGGTTCTCGAATTACGCCTATCTAGAACTCAGTCGTGTCCTTGCGCGCGACGGGGTCTTTGTAGCCGTCACTCGTTCCGGAACCGATCCAGTCAAGACCGCTGTGCTGAGAGCCCTAAGCGTCCATGCGAGCACCAAGTTTGGTACTCGCACCGCTTCTTGGATTAGCAATGCCTCGCCAGCCAATTTCTCAAGGCTAGCCGAGATCGAACTCACAGAGGTCCTGTCCTATACGCCCGAATCTTTCGCTTCTTGGGTAACATCACTCGCTGCATGGAGCGAAGTCCCTCCGAACCACAGGTCAACCGCACTACAAGCGGCCTCCGCATGCTATCGAGCGGACCGCGTGATCAGCGTACACATAGCGGTATTCCGCAACTCGCGGGCTTCTGCTCTAGACATCTAACGCCATATGGGACCTGAGCAGTTGGCTGAGCTAGCCCGGTGGCGGCTCCGCGATTTTGCTCCCGACGCGGCTTACCAAGCCGAATACCGCAGCTCGTCTCGCTTCATTGCCATAGGGGGCGCGGGTCGATCAGGAACGACGCTCCTTAGACGAATGCTCGGATCCAGCCGCACTCTCGTTGACGGGCCAGAGTCGTATCTCCTCCTTCCCATTCCACTCAATCTTGATGAACTCGCCACACGTTACGAACTTCCTGCTGCATGTCTCCATGAGCTCGAAGCCGATAATCGCTGGGCTTCCGTTGACAGGTTTCAACAAATCATTACGCAACGCCAAGGTGAGGATCTGCGTTGGATCGACAAGACCGCACGCAACGTCCACTGTTTCACACATGTCCAGCAGCGGTTTCCCAATGCGACCTACATCCACGTCGTACGCGACCCGCGAGATGTCGTGCTATCTCTGCGAACCCACCCGCGACTCTCCCGTCTCTGGGGTGACCCGAGACAAACGGGGTGGGAGCAACCTTGGGAGGCGTGCATAGATCGGTGGCGACTAGCGGTGGAGGACGCCGAGTTAGCCTCGAAACGTATTCCGCTCATCACGGTGCGGTACGAGGATCTGGTGTATACGCCACGCGAGTCTCTGATATCCCTTGCATCGTCTGCCGACTTTCCCTTTGAGGAGTCGATGCTAAACCCCGCGCAGCGGCAAGCCAGCCCTAGGGAGGCGCGGTACATTCCAAACAACGGCCGCGCCCTGGAGGAAGTTACTACCACACGCGTGGGTCGCTGGAGGGAGGCCCTACCAATCGACATCCGGAGACAAATTGAAACCCAATTGGGCAGACAGATGGCCCTCTATGGATACGAGGTGTGACCACGATGGCGACGATCGTGAATTCATTGCTGGTGGATGAAGTACTTGATCGCGATAACGGGCTGGGACGAGGCGCTGTCTTGGAGGCGCTGGCGTACTGCCGAGAAGGCAGGGTAATCGCACCGATCAAGCAGTACCTTCAACTACCGCAGGCGCACACGGCCGACAGAATCATCGCCATGCCCGTGAGAATCACAGGGACCCCGCTAGTTGGAATGAAGTGGATCGGTAGTGCGCTCGCTAATCGATCCTTGGGCCTCCCTCGCGCCTCTGCCGTAATTATTCTCAATGACCCACGGACTCACGTTGTTGAGACCATCGTCTCTGGAGCGCGCATCAGTTGCGAGCGGACCGCCTGGGCAGCACTCATCGCATCCGAGCATGCTGTTCCCGACGCACGGCGCATCGGCATTCTCGGGATGGGTCGCCTTGGAGAAACGATCGTGCATCTTCTCAAGCACGTGTTTCCCAGCGTAGAGCGCGTTAGCTGGTTTAGTCGCGCATCTCCTCAAAACCTCACAGCCGATATCGATACACATCGAGGAGCGCATGCAAAGGAGGTGGCACGCGATGCAGATATCGTCTTTGCATGCAGCGCGGCCGGCTCCCCGTATCTCGACTCGGTTGACCTCGGAGCCACCCGCTGCGTAGTAAGCCTCTCACTGATGGACTTCAGCGTCGACGCGATCAGGCAAAGCGAGGTTGTAGTGGTTGACAACTGGGACGCTTGTGTTGCCTCTCCCAAGGTATTCCGGGACGCTGTACTCGCAGGTGCTGTCGATCAGGCGACCACGTGGGACCTCCCTACCTACCTGGCGAGGGATAATCTACGCAACGTCGCTGGCCGGACGTTTCTGAACCTTGTGGGTATGGCCGTGGAGGACATCGTCATGGCTTCGCACGTTTTGCGGCTTGTCGATAAGGATCGCTGTGTTGATATTCCGATGTAGCATTGCTCGGCCGTGGAAAAGAGCCGCGCACTACCGGCTGTACGATCGGACTGTCTGCGAATGCGTCTGCCTTGCTAGCGACTACGTGACTGAGCAGCAGATCGATGCCGGATCGCGCATCGTGACCCGCAGACTGTTTCAGTTAGCCGGGCACCGCCGAGTGTAAACTAGGGTTATGTTGATCGTGGCAACTGATCTCGCTGAATGGTGCTTGGTAGCTGCGACGACCGTGGCGGCCGTCGCAGCCGTCGCTGCCTCCTGTGCCGCGTTTATCTCCGACCGAACGAGCCGGCGGCTTGAGGCGAGCCGCCGACAGCTCGACTATGCGACATGGGCGATGCGGATCACGCCGCTACTCCATGAGCATCTCGATAGTCCTAACGATGGGTTGCCTCCGAGCCTACGCTCGGTGGTGATCGAGTTGCTCGAGCTTGGGGCTGCACACTGGAGAGACGAGCAGAACGGTCTGCTTGGCAGCGACTGGGGTCACATGCGCATGCTTTTCGTTGAGTGGATCACACATCCAAAGGCGCTCGAGGCTTGGCCAGCGCTGAGGGAGCGAGGATGGCCAGATGGCTTCCGCGACTACGTCGACGGTGTAGTACGGTCCCACTCAGCCCGACGCATCGCTGAGAGGTAGCCTGTGGTCCCAGTCTTGCGCTGTAGGGATCGACGCCCAACGCCGATTGTGCGACACTTATTTCTTGTTCGCCCCGAGGCATCTAGGCGGTGGCTATCGCCTCGTACCACCGTCTAAATTGCTACCCAAGATTGACCCAGCGCGGCATCGCAGAAACGACGCCCCGTGGTAGGCACCGCCATTCTCGCATTTATAGCAGCAGAAAGTGTTCCATCCACAACGAAGTCTTACTAACAATTGGGGACGTTGAAGTCTGTGTTGTGCGTGTACGGACCGCCATATGGATCGCCGTTCATAAATGTATTGGCGGGTGAGTAGTAGGCGTTGTTCCAAGGCGAGCTTGCGATGCGATACCAGTACCCGTCGGGATTGACGCTTTGGATGGTCGGGTCGTAGACCTTGCACGACACTTGGACCCATTGACCGGCTGCTATTTGCGGCCCCATGCCGGAGGCGTTGTGGTAGTCGGTGAAGGTGTTCACCGGATGGTTCGGCGTCTCCTGCTCTGACCACGTTTGTGGTGGCGGAGGGGGCGATGACGACGGACAGGCGGGCACGCCGGGGGACGGTTGGTTGATCGACTGGCCGTCGGCGACGAAGTGCTCGTTGATCCACCCGCTTCCGCTCCCCGGCCCGCTGACCCAGCTTGCCTGCTCCCACATGCTGTCGTCCGAGCCTGGCACGTTGGCTGCACCGGACGCGTAGCACGAGGGCCTGATCACAGTTCCCGGATAGAAACCTACGCCGGGCGTGGCTACCGCGGTGTTCCAATCTGCTCCCGAGCGCCAGAAGATGCCGCCGTCCGCATTCTGGACGTAGTAGTCACCGGACGGTAGGGGGGCTGGGGCCGGACTCGGGGTCGGGGCTGGTTTAGGAATCGGAATGGGTGTCGTTGTTTTGGTTGGCGGGCCGAGCGGGATGCCTGTCAGGGCGGGGTATGTCAGAACGGCGACAACGAGCGGGGTTCCATCGGACGGACCGATCGGCTCCGTGACCCTCTTGCAGTAATCATCCTTGAAGACGAAGATGGGCACTGCCCCGAGGTTCTGGAACGTCTTCTGGATGTGCTCCGCGCAGGTGGGGCTGATTTGGGCGGCAAGCTCCTCTCCGACTTGGTAAGTGACTGCGGGTGCCGTGGTGGGCTGCTTCTCCTGGCTGGCGAGGGCAGTCAGGCATGCGAATGTGAAAAATGGATCCACATAGAACTCAGGGTCATCTTGCGCGATATCTATACATCCGTCGCCTGCGTCCTGTAGGAGATTTGAAGCCCTTGCGTCAGTTCGTCTGTGTGACGACTCCACATAGATTCCGGCCAATGGATGGACCGTCGCGGCGTGGCTATGGCTATTGACCACTCGAAGGTAAAGATGGCCTCGCCACGAGCTGCCGATCCGAAAAAGCCAAGTGCGATCGTGCCTGTATATCGAGACATCCGCACTTCTGAGCAGCGTATGACGTGGGATCCAGAGCTGAACGCTCGGCCGAACGCGAACCAACGCGCCACGACTCGCGACGACGCGCACCGTCCTGACTTTGACCGGCCGTGTCGGGCTCACATGGGACGACGCAGCACTCGGTGCTGTCGTCATGCACCACACAACGAGAGCCAGCGCGGCAGCCCACGAGAATCGCGAAGCCGCTCTGCGGTGATCTCCCGTGAACATTGGCACGCCGCTCACGATGGGCAGTATACAGTTTGTCAGCAGTCTGGCATGGTTCTTCCAAGTAGAACTAGAAAAGCCCTGCAAAGCCCACGTTGACGAGAGCCCAAGCCGTGGCGTAGCCTTCCCGATTGATATTTAGGACACAGGAGCCCACGGTGTCCTAGATGGAAGGCATGATCGGCGGATAGCAGCGTCAGCCCAGCGCCTCGCATGTGCGGAATACCGGAGCGACGCTACCGACGAGCTACCCGAGGCGCGTTCGTTCGCATCGAACGGAACGCAGTTCGCGCACTGCCGCTTGTGCGACGCATTTGCAGCCGCAGTGGACAACGCCGGCCTTCGTATCCTCTCGAGTGAAGCGGGCCGTGAGCAATTCTAAGGGACGTCAGTTCGTGCAGCAGCAGGCCCGATCGCTTAGGATGTCCCGCGAGTCATCGGCCCGTTGTCGGGAAAGGACACTTGAAATGGCTGACGCGGCTATCCGTAAGAAAGCGGAAGAAGGCCAGGAGAAGGCCCGTACCGTCGTCCAGCACGCCAAAGAGGTGGAAGCGCTTAGTCAACTGTGGCTGGACCGGGCGATAGCGAACCCTCCGAGGACGAACGAGGAGCGGGCCGAGTTCAGCGAGCGAGCAGCGCAGTTCCGTAGCCTTGCAACCGACCGGCTCGCCTACGTCAGCCAGGCATGCCTGGCGGCCGCAACCCTTGCGGGGCAGCTGGAGGAACTGGCGCCCGAGGACCAAGCCTTGGCTCTCCGCATCCAGCTCGCACCGATTCTTGAAGCAGAAGCCGCGACGGCGCGGGCGATTGCGCTCGTTCTTGACGCATATAGCGCAATGGAGGCCGTGAGCTACTGGCATGAAACTGCGTGTGGGTAGCCGTCCGGTCCGGGTCGTAGCTTCGGCTGATCGGGACGGGGGCTTCCCTGGAGCAGATGTGAGGGCA
>JADGPL010000009.1 GCA_017882455.1 Solirubrobacteraceae bacterium
GGCAAGGTCAACCAGCAGATGCCCTATCACTGCGTGGCCAAGGCCCAGCGGGCGCTCAACGATCGGGGGCTGTCGGTCAAAGGCGCCCGCATCGCGGTGATCGGCGTCAGCTACAAGCCGGGCGTCGGAGATATTCGCGAGTCCCCGGCGTTGAAGATCATCACGCTGCTGCGCGACCTGGGAGCGGACGTTCTCTACCACGATCCCCACGTGCCGAGCCTGGCCGAGTTCGGCCTGACGAGCACTCCGTTCGAGCAGGCGTTGATCGACGCCGACCTGGCGTTGATCGTCACCGCCCATCCCGGCGTGGACCACGACCTCGTCGCGCGCCGCGCCCGCCTGGTGGTCGATCTGCGCGGGGTGACGCACGCGAGCAACGCGGCCAACGTAGTGCGGTTGTGAGCCCCGCCCCGGCGGCCGGCGCACCGCTCGTGGGCGCACCGCTCGTGGGGTCAGGCGCGCGCGTGGGCGAGGGCGTCTCGTTCGGCGCCTACGTGGTGGTGCAGGAGGGGACTGTCATCGGCGATGGCTGCGCGATCGAGGATCACGCGGTGCTCGGCAAGCGTCCGCGCCTGGCGCGCCACTCGAGCGCGCGCGGCGAGGTGGCTCCACTCGAGCTCGGCGCGAGGGTCAGCGTGGGCGCCGGGGCGATCGTCTTCGCCGGTGCGCGGATCGGCGCCGAGGTCATCCTCGGCGACCAGTGCTTCGTTCGCGAGCGCAGCTCGATCGGGGAGCGAACGGTGATCGGCCGGGGGAGCGTGGTCGACAACGACGTCCAGGTGGGCGCGCGCGTGCGGGTACAGACCAATGTCTATCTGACCGCCTTCACGGTGGTCGAGGACGACGTCTTCGTGGGGCCCGGCGCGCTCACGACCAACGACGACACGATGGCCCGCCACGACGCCGAGGCGCCGATCCGCGGAGCCATCCTCCGGCGCGCCTGTCGCATCGGCGGTGGCGCAGTGCTCACCCCGGGCGTCGAGATCGGGGAGGAGGCGTTCGTGGCCGCGGGCGCCGTGGTGACGCGCGACGTCCCCGCTCGCGCGGTGGTCATGGGCGTGCCCGCCCGTGTGGTGCGCGAGGTTCCCGAGCGCGATCTGCTCGAGCGTTGGCGCTGAGCGCTAGACGGCCTGTCGGGCGGCCGCGACGACCTCGGCGGCCTGCTCGCTGGTGAGCACTGGGCTCATCGGGATCGCCAGATGCGTGCGCGCCGCCTGCTCGGTGCCCGCAAGCTCCACGTTGCCCCACTCGCGCATCGCCGCCTGGCGATGGACCGGGATCCGGTAGTAGGGCTTGTGCCCGATGCCCGCCGCGGCCAGCTCCGCTTCCAGGCGCTCGACGGCGGGGTGGCTGACCACATACAGGTGCCAGGCGGGCGAGGAGCCCTCGACGGCACGGGGCAGCCCGACCAGCTCCCCCAGGCCCGCATGCTCGTAGTGGAGCCCCGCGCGACGGCGGCCATCGGCCATGCTCTCGAGGTGCGGGAGCTGGACGCGCAGGATCGCCGCCTGGAGCTCGTCGAGGCGGGAGTTGTAGCCGACCTGCTCGTAGGTGACCTTGTCGCGCGAGCCGTGGAAGCGAAGCGTGCGAGCCCTTTCGGCGATCTCCGCCTCACTGGTCGTGATCGCGCCGCCGTCGCCGAAGCAGCCGAGGTTCTTGGAGGGAAAGAACGAGAACGTGGCTACCGTGCCAAGCGCGCCTGGGCGCCCATCCTGGGCCGTCGAGCCGGCGGCCTGGGCGGCATCCTCGAGCACGGGGACCCCCAGCGCCTCGATCTCGGCGATCGGCGCCACGTTGCCGAACAGGTGCACGGCGATGACCGCCTTGGTGCGCGGCGTGAGCGCGGCGCGGACGGTCTCGGCGGTGACGCAGTAGGTCTCGGGGTCGATGTCGCAGAACACAGGCGTCGCACCCGTCGGCGGGATCGCCTCGGCGGAGGCGTAGAAGGTGAAGGACGGCACCACCACCTCGTCACCTGCTCCCACGCCCATTGCGCGCAGCGCGATCGTGATCGCGTCGGTGCCGTTGGCCACCCCGACCGCGTGCGTGGCCCCGCAGTACTCGGCGAACTCCTGCTCGAAGGCGCTGACCTCGGGGCCGAGGATGTAGCGCTCGGACTCGAGCACGCCGTCGATCGCCCTGCGCAGCTCCTCCCGCAGCGAGATCAGCGGCGTGGAGGTGTCGAACAGGGGAACTCCCACCGCGCTCAGCCCGGCGCCAGCAGCGCCAGATCCGCGCGCGTCATCAGCCGGATCAGCTCCTCGAAAGAGGTCTGCGGCTTCCAGCCGAGGTCGCGTTCGGCCTTTGCCGGGCTGCCGATCAGGTGGTCCACCTCGGCCGGGCGCACGAATGCTGGATCGATCGTCACGTAGCTCTCGAAGTCGCCCAGGCCCGCCTCGTCGAAGGCGAGCAGACAGCACTCGCGCACCGAGTTCGCCTTACCGGTCGCGATCACGTAGTCCTCGGGCTCGTCGCGCTGGAGCATCAGCCACATCGCTTCGACGTAGTCCTTGGCGTAGCCCCAGTCGCGTTCGGCGTCGAGGTTGCCGAGGCGCAGCTCGTTGGTCAGGCCGTGCTTGATGGCCGCCGCGTGCCAGGTGATCTTGCGGGTCACGAACTCCAGCCCACGGCGGGGACTCTCGTGATTAAAAAGTATCCCGGACGTCGCATGAAGGTCGTAGGACTCGCGATAGTTGACCGTTATGAAGTGGCCGTAGGCCTTGGCCACGCCGTAGGGCGAGCGGGGATAGAAGGGCGTCTTCTCCGTCTGGGGGACCTCGAGCACCTTGCCGAACATCTCGCTCGAGGAGGCCTGGTAGAAGCGGGCCTCGGGGCAGACTTCGCGCATCGCCTCCAGCATCCGTGTGACGCCCACGCCGGTGAACTCGGCGGTGAGCGTTGGCTGGATCCAGGAGACCGCCACGAAGGACATGGCGGCGAGGTTGTAGATCTCCGCTGGGCGGGATGCGCGCAGGGTGTCGACCAGCGAGCGCTGATCGAGCAGATCCCCCTGGTGGAGGGTGATGCGGTTGCGGATGTGCTCGATGCGCTCGAACTTCTCGGTGGAGGCGCGGCGCACCATCCCATGGACGTCATAGCCCTTCTCCAGCAGCAGCTCAGCCAGGTAGGAGCCGTCCTGGCCGGTGACGCCGGTGATCAGCGCTGAGGGTCTCTCGCTCATGCAGCGGGGGAGCCTATCGCGCGCAGCTCGCGTAGCCAGCGAACGGTCGCGGCGATCCCGTCCTCGACCTCGATGCGCGACTCCCAGCCGAGCAACCGGCGCGCCTTCTCCACAGACGGCCAGCGGCGCTGCACGTCCACCGCGAAGGTGGGCAGGTGCTCGAGCTCGAACCCGTCCGGATCCTCACCGCAGGCCTCCCACACGATCCGGGCGATCTCCGCCACGGTCAGCTCGCGCGAGGCGGAGATGTTGAAGTCCTCGTTCAGGCCCGCCGGGGAGCTCATCGCGGCGACCACCCCGTCGGCGATGTCCTCGACGTGGGTCAGCGTTCGCGTCTGCTCCCCCGAGCCGAAGATCTCGAGGGGGCGCTGTCCGGAGAGGACCTTGTTGATCAGGTCGGGAACCGCGTGGGCGATCCCCGGTTCGGCGTCCGGCATCTCACCCGGGCCATACGCGTTGAAGGGACGGCAGATCGTGTAGGGAAGGCCGTGCTCGTCGTGGGCGGCGCGGCAGTAGACCTCGCCCGTCAGCTTCGAGAAGCCATACGCAGACACCGGCACAGGGCACTCGGGCAGGTAGTCCTCGGGGGTCGGGAACAGCTCGGCGCGCTCGAAGACCATCGAGGAGGACACGTACACGAAGCGCTCCACGTCGAGCTCGATCGCCGCCCGGATGACGGCGTTGTAGAGGGCGTTGTTGACCTCGGTGAGGGTGTAGGGAAGCTTGTGGAAGTTGGCGATGCCGCCGACGATGGCGGCGAGGTGGATGACGTGGGTGCAGCCCTTGGTGGCCGTGCGCGCCTCCTCGGGGAGGCGCAGGTCGCCGGTGTGGACCTCGCAGCCCTCGCGCATCCACTGGGGGGCGAGCCGCTGGTCGGACACGCGCACCTCGAAGGACGGGTCTGCCAGCAGGCGCCTGACGACGGCGGCGCCGATCGTGCCGGCGCCACCGGTGACGAGCACCCTGCTCATCCGGGCACCCTGCTCATCCGCGCGCTCCGAGGGCGGCGAGCTCGGACGCGTAGGCGAAGACCTGGGCCACGCCCCAGCAGTTCCAAGGATCTACGATCAGGCAATCGGCGGCTGCGCGCTCGGCGATCGCGGCGAGCGCTCTCGTGTCACAGAACTCCGAGTGGTTGCTGGCCACGATCACCAGCTCGGCACCGTCCACGGCCTCCTCGAAGGACAGCGTCGGTGTCGTCACGTGCGGGTCGTGCACCTGGACGTCTGCGAGCTCGCGCTCGAGCAGGCGAATCAGCTTGTGTGCGAGCGAGTCGCGCTCGTCGTCGGTGTCCGCCTTGAACGCGAGACCGAGCACCGCCACCTTGCGGTTGGCGAGCGTGCCCAGGCGTCGCTTGGCGCCTTCGAGCAGGAACAGGGGCACGGACTCGTTCACGCGCGAGACCGCCAGCAGCATCCCGGGCGCCGCCGAGCGCTCCTCGGAGAAGGTGAAGTCCTTGCGCAGGCAGGTTCCGGCGGTGAGGCCGGGTTGCGCAATCCCGCCCCGCGGATAGTCGCGATTGATCAGGTCGATGACCTCGAACACGTTCGCCGCGTAGCGCTCGCAGTCCATCATCAGGAGGTTGGGCAGCGCGAAGTTCGTATAGCGCAGGATGTTCGCCCAGATCTTGGCCAGCTCCGCCTGGACCGGCGTGGTCTGCACGATCGGCGCGTGGAAGGCGCCGAACAGCTCGGCCACGACCTCGCCCGAGCGCGCGCCGACGCCGCCGATGATGCAGGGCAGCGTGTCGATCTCGGCCAGGAAGCGTCCTGCGGCAATGCGCTCGGGGGCGTGCGCCACGAAGACCTCCTGGCCGATCTCAAAGCCGCGGTGCTTGGCCAGGTAGCCGGCCACGAACTCGGTCGTGCCGGGCGCGACCGTCGAGCGTAGGATCAGCGAGTGGCCGGGCTCGAGAACGCCCAGCAGGTCATCCAGCGCGGAGCGGATGTCGCGCATGTCGATCTCGATGTGGGAGAAGGAGGGGGTTCCCAGCGTGATCACTATCTGGCGCGCCGCCGCTGCGTCCACCACGCGCTCGGACAGCGAGAGCGCTCCGCTCGCGTGCACGCGTCCGAGCACCTCCTGGGCGCCGGTCTCCTCGAACGGCATCCTGCCTTCGCGAACGGCCTGCAGCCGAGACGGGTCGTTGTCGATCCCGATCACGTCCAGGCCGCGATCGGCGAACGAGAGTGCCAGCGGCAGTCCAACGCGGCCGAGGCCGATCACGGCCACATCGGCGGTGCTCTGCGAGGGGTTCATCGAGGGACTGAGGTTAGCGGCGGCCGGGCGGGCCGGCTGGTCCGCCCACCGTCCGGGCGCGAGGCCGGAAGTGCCCTCTCAACCGCCGGCCCCCCGACGGTGACGGACATACTGACGTGCGAAGCAGGCGATGAAGCGGGGGTTGTAGCGGGCGTAGCGCCGCCACAGTCGCCGCGGCTCACGCGAGAGGCGATAGAGCCACTCCAGCCCGGCCCGCTGCATCCAGGCGGGGGCCTGGGGCACGAGGCCGGCGTGGAAGTCGAACGCGGCGCCAACCCCGACCAGCAGCGGGGCGGCCAGACGCGGACGCATCCTCAGCATCCACTTCTCCTGCTTGGGCTGTCCGGTGCCGACCCACACGACGGCCGCGCCAGAGGAGTCGATCGCCTCGATCACGTCACGCTCCTCCGCCTCGCTCAGCTCGCGAAACGGCGGCGAGAAGCCGCCGACGATGCGCAGTCCCGGGAAGCGCTCGCGCAGGCGCGCTTCGAGCAGCTCGAGCGCTGACGGCGAGCGCCCCCCGTAGAGATACATGGGCGTGCCCGCTGCGGCTGCCCGGGCGCAGAAGCGCGCCATCAGATCGGGACCGTAGACGCGTGTGGCGCGAGGGTTGCCCAGTGCCCGCAGCGCCCACACGAGGGGCTGGCCGTCGGGTACCGCGAGCGTCGCCCCGAGCACCGCGGCACGGGTCTGTGGGTCCTCGCGAGCCGACATCACCAGGTTCACGGCTGCGGCCGTCACATACCCGGGTGCGTTCGCCGCGATCATCGCCTCCATCCACTCGATCACCTCGTCGTAGTCAGAGACGGCGAGCTGGACGCCCACGACTTCCGCGCGGGTGGGCGGCGCCGGCGCGGCCGGCGCCGAGGGGGTGGGGACGGGCGGGATGGGGATTGCGTGAAGATACCCGCCCTCGTGGAGATCGATCGGGACTTCTGGAGGCGCCGGCGCGTGCTGGTGACGGGGCACACGGGCTTCAAGGGCGCGTGGCTGTCGCTGTGGCTGCAGTCTCTGGGCGCCGAGGTGACCGGTCTCGCGCCCGCTCCGCCGGCGCGTCCGAGCCTGTACGCGCTGGCGGGGGTCGGCGAGCGGATGCGCGAGCACGCCCTCGACGTGCGCGACATCGCAGCCGTGTGCGCGGCGATGCGCGAGGCGCACGCGGAGGTGGTGTTCCATCTCGCCGGCCAGCCCCTGGTGCGGCGCTCGCTGCAGGATCCCGCGGGCACCTACGCGACCAACGTGATGGGCACCGTCAACGTGCTCGAGGCCGTGCGCGTTGCCGGGGAGGACGTACGGTCGGTGGTGGTGGTGACCTCGGACAAGTGCTACGAGAACACCGGGAGCTCTCCGCGGCGCTTTGTCGAGGGGGACAAGCTGGGCGGCGCGGACCCCTACTCGAGCTCGAAGGCATGCGCGGAGCTCGTTACGGCGGCCTATCGGCGCTCGTTCTTTCACGGTCAGGATGCTCCGAGGCTTGCAACGGCGCGCGCGGGCAACGTGATCGGCGGTGGTGACCTGGGCGCCGACAGGCTCGTCGCAGACAGCGTGCGCGCGGTCGAGACGGGGAAGCCGCTGCTCGTTCGCAGCCCGCACGCGGTGCGCCCGTGGCAGCATGTGCTGAACCCCCTCGGCGGCTATCTGCGCCTGGCGCAGGAGCTTCACCGGAGCCCCCGCGTGGCCCGCGCCTGGAACTTCGGGCCGCCGGCCGGGGGGGCTCGCAGCGTCGGCTGGATCGTCGAGCGCCTGGAGCGGCTGTGGGGCGGCGCGCTGAGGTGGGAGCTCGACCCGGGCGTCAATCCCCCCGAGGCCGCTCATCTGGCGCTCGATTCCAGCGATGCCGAGCGAGCACTGGACTGGTCAGCGCCCTGGGACCTGGAGGAGGCCCTCGATCTGGTGGTGGAATGGCATCGTGCCCATCTGGCCGACAAGGCGATGCGGGAGGTGAGTCTGGAACAGATCGAGCGCTTCGAAAGTCGTATCGGTCGTGCGACTGGGGGATGAGCTCGCACGCGAGAGACATCGTCGGGCAAATGCCGGCTTCTCGAACTGGCGGCCCATACGGAAATTCTCCCTATTCGGCGCACGACTGGCGGGGCATGGCCAGCGAGTTTCGGCACATTCGCCGAAGGGCTGAGCGCGAGGAGACTGCGCCCGTCTGCCGGGTGGCGGATACTGGGCAGGATGGCGGGGAAGAATCTGGAGCGGGCGCCGGAAAAGCGCGTCGAGCAGCGCAACATCGATGTCCACGCCCGCGCAGTCGCCGCTGTTGTCGCACGCGAGGTACCTGCGGAGATCCTTGCCCCGGATTTTCGCATGGAGAACCGCGTGACAGCCGTCACCGACTACACGTATCACGGGGCTGACGGCTGGCGCGAATGGATGAGTGACCTCTTCGAAATGTTCGCCGGAGCAGCGCGCTACCGGGTGGAGGAGGAGATCGCCGCCGGAGAGGATTTCGTGGCAGCCACCTTCTGCGTGGAGGGGATCGGCGTCCGCTCGAGGATGCCGCTCAGCTTCCGTTGGGCCGGCGTCACCTGGTTTCGCGACGGGAAGGTCACGCTCGCCGTCGGCTACCCCACGCGGGAGGAGGCCCTGAGGGCTGTGGGGCTGGAGGAGCCGGCCGAGTCGCATCCCACGCGCCCAGATCGCAGAATTCGCCAAGTTCGCAGGATTCCCTAATCTCCCGCGGGTGAGCCCGCTGACCCTCCGTCGCTACCGAGCCGAGCGGTTGCTCGAGAGCCAGTTCAAGGGCCTGCAGGCTCCCGTCGTGGCGAACGTGGCGCGCCGCCTGCGCGGAGCGAACGTGGATCTCGATGCCTGCGATCTCGAGGCCTGCTACGCGATCGCCTGGCAGGGTCTCTACGCCGCGGTGCTCGACGGCCAGGAGATCGTCAACCCGGCCGGGTGGCTGATCCTGGTCACCTTCCGCCGCGCGATCGAGGAGCACCGAGCCCGCGCTCGCGCCCACCGCGGCGCCGATCGCGCGCCCGGGCCTGGCACTCATGGCGAGCTGGCCAACGGCATCGAGTCGGCAGCCGCGCAGGAGCACGATCTAGCCGCCGAGCTCGATGACCGCGCGCGGCTGCGTCATCTGTTCGAGGCGCTGCGCGGTCGTCTCGGCGCTCGCGAGCGCGAGGCGGCGGTGCTCTGCTATCTGCAGGGACTGCCGCGGGCTCAGGCCGCTGCGCGCATGGGCGTCAGCGAGGCGCGGATGCGCAAGCTGATGGAGGGTCGGGGACCGGGGAGGCCCGGCGTGGCTGGGAAGATGGGGGCGCTGGTTGAGACGATCCGCGACGGCGGCTGGTGCGAGGAGCAGGGTTCGTTGATGCGGGGGCTGGCCTTCGGCATCCTCGATCCAGCGGGCGAGCGCTATCGGCTCGCCCTGATGCACCGCAGCCAGTGTCCCGCCTGCCGCGCATACGTCACCTCCCTGCGCGGACTGGCCGCCACCATGCCGCCCGTACTGCTGCCGGGGGGTCTCGGGGCCCTCGCCCTCGCGGGCCTCGGAAGTGGCGCGCGCCTCGGGGGAGCGGGGACCGGCGCTCATGTGGGCCGAGGGCTTGGCGGCAACCTGCCGGCGTCAGGCGCGGCCGGCGCGGGCGCGGGCGCGAGCACGGGAAGCGCGGCCGGCGGTGGCTGGCTGCTGGCCGGCGGCGGCAAGCTCGCGGTCGGGTGCCTGCTCGCGGTGAGCGTGGGCACCGGCTGCATAGCGCTGAAGGTCGGAGCCGACCGGCCGTCGGCGCCCGCGCACGAGCACCGCGCCCGTGCTTCTTCGCCGGGCCGCAGCGCCGCGCCGCGCTGGAGCTCTCGAGCGAGCTACGACTACGCGGCTGCCCGCCTCGGGCCGCCGACGCCCGCTGCTGTCCGGGCGGAAGCTCCCTCGACGGCACAGCTCACGCCGGCCCGCAGGGTCACCCGCGAGTTCGGACCGGAGCGCGCCTCGGCCACGAGTGCCGCCAGTTCACCCACCGCCCGCGCCACGGCGCGCGCCTCCGAGGTGATCGGGAGCACGGCATCGGTAGGTGGCACATCGTCAGCTGGCGCCGCATCGGCTGGCGCCGCATCGGCTGGCGCCGCTTCGGCTGGCGCCGCGCAGGCGAACCGGGAGTTCTCTCCCGGATAACGCCCGGATCAGCCTTTGGGGAAGACCTTGCCGAGACGCGCCAGCGCGAGCAGGTTCCCGCGCGGGCGCAGGCGCCCCGTTGCCACCGCCCGTAGCGGGTCCAGCCGATCGCCCACGATGTCCACCCAATCCTGGTAGGAGAGGCGCAGGCGCAAGTCCGCGCTCGAGGCCTCGCCCTGCTCCACGGTGCTCGATCCGTTGTTGACCGTCAGATGCCAGGTCGGGATGTCCGGGTCGGTGAACTCCCATTGGAAGGTCGTCGGCCGCTTGAGCCCATGGCTGGGGTTCACCTGCCGGCGGATCGTGTCGAAGAGCAGCGCGAGGGTGTCGGGATCGCGGGCCGTGGGTCCCTCGCGCACGCCGGTGATCCCGGCCTTGGCGAGTGCCTGCCCTCGCTGTGTGACCTCCAGCGGCGAGAGCCCCTGGGGCAGCAGCGGTGGTCCGGGCAGCGCCTCGAGGGGCAGGCCGGCGGAGCGCAGCTTGGTGGTCATCGAGGTGAGGCCCTCGACGCCGACCTTGTCGAATGTGTAGTTGAACACCGTCAGATATGTCTCGTCCCATCCGGGCGGCATCAGCACCTGGGAGGTGAACGGCGTGACCTCGCGCAGGATGCGCGCGACCGCCTTGGGAACGCGGACCGGATCTTCTCGATTGAGGTCGGAGAGGAGCTTGACGCCGAAGCCGATGTGGCGCTGCTCATCGGCGGCGATGTTCTCCATGCCCTCGCGGAACGCCGGCAACTGGTTGCGTTCCTCGAGGTAGCTGCAGATGAAGTGCTGCCCCGGCTGGGCGAGCGAGGCCTCGATGACGATGTGGTAGAGCGTCACGGCGGCCGCGAGCTGGGCGGGCGAGCGGTCGGCGCGCAGCTCGTCGGCCATCCGGTCGAGACGATCGAAGATCTTGCGAAAGCCCGATGTGAGCTGGGGCTTGATCGCGGTGAGGCCACTGGACATCGAGCCGTCGCCGATCCCGCAGACCTCCTGCATGAAGCGCTTGAAGAAGACGGCGTGGCGCGCCTCGTCGACCTGCTGGGTGGTCAGGAAGTACTTCTGCTCCTCGCGTGGCGCGGCGTCGATGTAAGGAGAGAGGTTGTCGGCGACCGCGTCCTCCCCCCAGAAGAACAGGCAGTAGTTCCACAGCGCCGCCTGGCGCTCGAACTCGGTGAAGTCCTCGCGCCATTGGCGCGCATCCTCGGTGAAGTCCAGCTCGGTCGCACACCAGTTGCCGCGCTCCCAGCGCGCATACAGATCCTCGTAGGAGATCGCGTCGGCCGGGAGGGCGGCCACGTCGGCGTCAGAGGTGATTGCGCTCGCCATCGTCTTGCTCCTGTTCGCTGCGTCGCCTGGGCCAGAGTGGATAACGGACGCTATCGGAATAGCGCTCGCTCTGTCAAGTAGGATGTACGGATGGCTAGCGGCGGCGGCATCGGCTCGCGAGAGGGAGCGGGCGGGGCGCGTATGACCCGGGAGCAGAGCCGCGCCAACACGCGTGAGCGGCTGCTCGCAGCGGCGCGCAGCGCCTTCGCGCGCAGCGGCTTTCACGGGGCTTCGGTCGAGGAGATCGCCTCGGAGGCGGGCTTTTCGACAGGAGCGCTCTACTCCAACTTCGACGGCAAGGAGGATCTCTTCCTCGAGCTGATGGAGCGCGAGATCGACGAGCACGCGCGCGAGCTCGCCGACGCGGTGCGGGCGCGGGCGTCGGTGGCCGAGCGGGCGACCGGCGGGGCGCGCCAGTGGATGACCATGATCGACCGCGAGCCCGAGCTGCTGCTGCTGTTCATGGAGTTCTGGGCCTACGGGGTGCGCGATCCGCAGGTGCGTCCGAAGGTGGCTGCGCGCTTTGCCCAGATGCGGGAGGTCCTCACACGCCTGATAGCCGACGGCGTGCGCGAGTTCGACCTCGAGCTGGCCATCCCGGCCGAGCAGCTGGCGGTGGCGATCGACGCGCTGGCCGACGGCATCGCCCGCCAGAAGCTCGCCGACCCCGACGCCGTCCCGGACGAGCTGATGGGCACTGTGCTCTCCCTCCTGTTCTCCGCCGTCACGCGACCGGCGGCAGGCACAGACACGCGTAGTGAAGCGTGAACGTCCGTCGCGCCAGCGGAGGGGCGAGGCGGTACAGCGCGGCCCGCACGGCCCACTTCGCGGTGGCCGCGGCCCGTGCGCCGGGGTCGGTCGCGAAGAAGAGGTGAACCGCAAGCGGCAGCGGGTCCTCGAGCTCGGCGGCGATCGACAGGCCGGCGTGGACGACGATCTGGCGTGCCGCCGAGCGATCGAGGCGCTGCAGGTGCCCGACCTCGGCCGCATGCGCGCGCTTGCCGGCTCTGCGCGCTGAGCGGTTGGCCTCGAGCGGCACCTCGACGATCACCGCGCGGCAGGCGCGCGCGACCTCGGCGAGCAGCGCTGCCGGGTCGGGCACGTGCTCGAGCACGTGCGAGAGGATCCCCAGCTCGTAGGTGCCATCGGGCACGGGCAGGTGCAGGCCGTCATATAGGTCGACCGCCTCGATCTCCGACCGCGTTCGCGCAATCTGGACCGCGGCGTCTGTGATCTCCACCCCCGAGAGCGCTCCGCCGAAGCCGCGGCGATGCAGCTCCGACAGCAGCGCCCCGTCGCCGCAGCCGACCTCGAGCGTGCTCGCCGGACGCACCCCGGCCCGCGCGCAGAGCGCGATCACGTGCTCGGCCTTGCCGACCGCGCCCAGCGCACGCCAGCGCGCATACAGCGCCGCCTCGGTCGGCTCGCTCGAGTAGGCCTCGTCGTAGAAGCTGACAAGGTCGGCAGGGTCCTCCACCCCGAGGATTATTGTGGGCGCGATGACGGCCAAGCTCACCGGGTCGCTGCGCGAGGCGCCCGCGACGGTGCCGGCGCTCGCGGCGGTGGCGCTGTTCGTGCTGTGGGCCACCGACCAGGCGGGCTATCCCGTGACCCACTGGGCCCCAGGGGGGCTGATCGTGCTGATCCTGCTCGGCATGGGTATCGGCCTGATCCGGCTGCGCCCCGCCGAGATGCCCACTCCGGTGCGCGTCGCGCTCGGCGCGATGATCGCCTACACGGCGCTCAGCTTCATGTCGATCCTGTGGGCGGCTGTTCCGGGCGATGCCTGGGAAGGGGCCAACCGGACGCTGCTCTACCTGCTGGTCTTCGCCCTGTTCGCCTGCTGGCGCCAGCGAGGCGTCGGCGCGGCGCTGCTGCTCGTGATCTGGACGCTCGCGTTGATCGTGCTGGCGGCAGTCGATCTGCTGCACGTGAATGGGGCGAGCGGCTCACACCTGCAGGAGATGATCCCGGGCGGGCGGCTGGACTACCCCACGGGCTATCCCAACGCCAACGCGGCGCAATGGCTGATGGCGTTCTGGCCGGCCGTGCTGCTGGCGCGCAGCGAGCGTCTCCCCTGGGGGATTCGCGGTCTGCTGGCCGGCGGGGCGGTGCTGCTGGCCGAGGTGGCCCTGCTCAGCCAGAGTCGCGGCTCGCTCTACGCCACACCCGTGATGCTCGTGCTCGTATTCGCTCTGCTGCCCCGCCGGATACGCACCTTTGCGCTGCTCGTGCCCGTGGCGGGCGGCGTGGCCGCCGCTGCGCCGTCGGTGTTGAAGGTGGGCGATCACCTCACCAAAGGGGCCGTCCGCGCCTCGTCTGTGCACGGCGCTGTGACGAGCACCTTCGTGGCCGCCATCGCAGTCGGCCTGGTGGTGGCCTTGGCCGCTGCCATCGAGTCCCGGAGCACCGCCTCCACTGCGACCCGCGGTCGGCTCCGCACCGGCATCGGAGCACTCGCCGTCGCCGCGCTGATCGCGGTGCTCGCCGTTGGCCTCCTCGCCGCCGGCAATCCTGTGACGAGGATCGAACACGGCTGGGACAGCTTCAAGGGCGGCTATGGAGAAACCACCTCGACGGGCAGCCACCTGGTCAGCGGGCTGGGAAGCAACCGCTACGACTTCTACCGCGTGGCGCTCGACGAATTCGTGGCGCACCCGGTGGTGGGCATCGGCGCCGACAACTTTCAGCAGCAGTATCTCGCTCGTGGGCGCAGCGACGAGACGCCCCACTATCCACACAGCGTCGAGTTGCGAACCCTTACGCAGACCGGCCTGGTGGGCGCGCTGCTCGCGCTCGTGGGCCTGGCGGCCGCGCTGCTCGCCGCGGCGCGCTCGCTCAGAGGTCCCGATCCGCTGGGCGGCGCGGTTGCGGCCGCCGCTCTGGCGGGGTTCGGCTACTGGGTGGTGCACGGGTCCTTTGACTGGTTCTGGGAGTTTGCGGGGCTGGGGGCGCCCGCGTTCGCGATGCTCGGCATCGCTCTCGCGCTCGCGCCCGGGCGCGAGCCTGCCGCGCGATCCACGGCGGGGCGGCCGGCGCTCCTCAGGCGCGCGCTGCTCGCCGCGGGCCTGCTGGTGGCGCTGGCAGCGGCGGCCTCGCTGGCGGCTCCGTGGCTCAGCCAGCTCCAGGTCGAGAGCGCCGCGCGGATCTGGACGAAGGCTCCGCAGGCGGCCTATGCGCGTCTGCGCCAGGCGGCGAAGCTCAATCCACTGAGCGACGAGGCCTACCTCGTGGCCGGCAGCATCGCCTTGCGCTACGGCGAAACGGCGCATGCGGATCGCGAGTTCGCGCGGGCGCTGTCACGTGCTCCGGGGGACGCCTACGCCACCCTCGAGCGCGGCGCGATCGCCTCGGCCAGAGGCGAACGATCGGCCGCTCTGCGACTGCTGGGGCACGCGGTTGCGCTCGACCCGCGCGACGGCCTCGCCCGGGAGGCCCTGGCCGTCGTCCGCGCCGGCCATCGGATAAATTCCGATGAACTGAACCGCTCAATCCTTCTCAAAGCTCGCCAACTGGCCTGAGCAGCCCGGACTTCTTTGCTGGACGGGACAATCGGCCTCGACAGGACCCTCGCGCTTCGCTAGCTTATAGAGCGAATCTCGTCGATCCGTCGAACCGCGAACGCCTGGTGCGCAAGCGTGTGGCACGCGGGGGAGCCGATGGCGGGTGGATGGCATGGAGAGGCACGTATTGCTCTGCCAACGGAGGGACCCACAGCAGGGACGCATGATGACAAGGCACCGCGCTACGACAACAGCCACACTCGTGTTGGCTCTCACTTTGACCGCTCCCGCTGTCGCCGGGGCCAACTCGCTGCTCAGCGGATATGGCGGGCCGGGAGAGGGCAATCAGGCGATCCTCGGCTCGGCGCTCCTGGGCGGCCCCGGCTCCGGAGGCGGGGGCTCTTCTTCAGGCGGCTCCTCAGGCCAGAGCGGCTCGGGCGGCAGTGGGGCTGCAGGGGTCACGAGCACGCGCGCCACCGGCACGCAGCGCGGTAGCGCGCGGGGCTCTCGTGGCGGGGCCCATGCGTCCCCGGGCACCAAGGCGACCGGCGGGCACACATCCGCCCCCGGCGCTCGTACGTATGAACACGCATCGAGTCCGTCCGAAAGCCGATCCGCCGTCGAGAGCTCACACATCGGGCTGTCCGATTCGGATCTCTTGTACATCCTCCTTGCGGCGGGAGCGCTGCTCCTCGCGGGCACCCTCACGAGGCGCCTGACACGTCCTGTCTCCTAGAGAAATGGGTATTGCGGCTAAAGGGTTGCGACGCAGGACCCGAGTAGTCAACTAAGGGACCAACCGAGGCCCCACGCTTATGGACAGCACAAGAGTCACCCAGCAGACATCTACTGCGCTCCCGCTTCGCGGAGAGCTGAGCCACGAGGCCCCGTCCCCGAGGGCCCTGCGCAGTCAGACCTTCCAGGGGCCGCTGCAGTGGGCCCTGGAGGGCGGCGGCTGGAACGTGGTGCGCCCGTCGGTCGACTTCGTGATGCTGTGGGCGGCGGTGATCGCGGCGCTCGGGGGCGTGAACGGTCTCCTGCATGTATCGGGCGTGCGCGCTCCGCTGCTCGCGCTGCCCCCGCTGGTGATGCTGCTGTTCTACCTCCGCGGGCTCTATCAGACGCGGCTGCGGGCATTGGTGCTCGACGGGATCGTCCCAGTGCTCAGCGCCATATCCGTCGCTGCGATGGCGGTGGCCCTGCTGGGCGCCTTCCTCAACAACCAGGTTCCCAGCGAGTCGGTGTGGCTGCGCGGCTGGTTCTTCGCGCTGATCGGCGTCGGCCTTGGCCGGATCCCGCTCGCCTTCCTGCAACGCTGGGCTCGCGCCAAGCGTCTCGTGGGCAAGCCCGTTCTGATCATGGGGGCGGGCGTGGTGGGCGCCCAGGTGGCGCGGAGGCTCGAGAGCCACCCGGAGTACGGTCTCGCGCCGATCGGCTTCCTCGACGAGGATCCGCGCTCGGTGGCCGAGGTAGGCGGTCGCGACGTGCCCGTGCTCGGCACCGTCGAGGACCTCGACGACACGGTCGCCCGCACGGGCGTCAAGAACCTCATCGTCGCCTTCTCATCGGTGGCCGATGCGCGCGTCAGCCGCCTGATCCAGCGCTGCCAGGAACTGGGCGTCGACGTGTCCGTCGTCCCGCGGATGTTCGACACGATCAACGACCGCGTGGGCTACGACAGCGTGGGGGGGCTCCCGCTGCTGTCCTTCAGCGCGGTCAACCCCAAGGGAGTCGAGTTCACGATCAAGCACGCTCTCGACCGCGTCCTTGCGCTGATCCTCCTGATCCTGCTCTCGCCGGTGATCGCCATCGCGGCCATCGCCGTGCGCCTCAGCTCTCCCGGACCGGCGCTGTTCAGCCAGCGACGCGTCGGACGCGACGGCAAGGTGTTCGACTTCTACAAGTTCCGCTCGATGCGCGTTGCGCCCCGGAAGGATGGCGAGGACGAGGACACGAGCGCGCTCGACTTCCTGCTCGCCGGCGACATCGCCCCGGGGGGGGTCGAGGGCGAGGATCGTCGCACCGCGGTCGGGCGGTTCCTGCGGGGGACCTCGCTCGACGAGCTCCCCCAGCTGTTCAACGTCCTGCGCGGGGACATGAGCCTCGTCGGGCCTCGCCCCGAGCGCCCCGAGTTCGTGGAGCTCTTCAGGCACGACATCCTGCGCTACGGCGATCGTCACCGCGTCAAGTCAGGAATCACCGGCTGGGCACAGGTGCATGGCCTGCGCGGGCAGACCTCCCTCGCGGAGCGCGTGGAGTCCGACAACTACTACATTGCCCACTGGTCCCTCGGCCTGGACCTGAAGATCCTGGCCCTGACTGTCGTGGCGCTGTTTCGCAACGCGGAGTGACCGTGCCGGCGCCCCGCGCACGGCGAGAGCGCGACGCCCCCGCCGCCCCGCGCAGACAGGCCGCTCAAATGCTCTTCTGTGCCGCCGAGCTCGGACCCGCCCAGTACTGGTAGACCCGCACCCGCAGCCCGCTCTGGCCCAGCACCGAGGGCAACGTCACCGCGTAGCGGTTGTAGCGGTTCAGCGTGAACAGGGCCCTGTAGCGAGGGGTCTGGCCCTGGTAGGCCTCCAGCTCCATGTAGTCGCCGACCGGGCCTGAGCCGCTCGCCACCACGTGCCCTGCGCGCCGAGCGAGGCCGAGCGTGACCCGAGAGGCGGGGCCGAACGGCGAGCTCAGCACGCTCGCGAGCGCGGCGAACGAGGGCTTGCGCCCGCCGCTCGCGCTCAGCACGCCGAAGTCTTCGGCGGGGAACCCCTGGAGCTTGTAGACGATCTCCGCGGACATCCAGGGTGTGCGTGCGAGCGCTCTGAAGGTGTCCGTGAGGTTGCTCGCCTGCGTCTGCGGCGTGACGCAGGGCTGTTCCTGCTCGATGTTGCGGTGGGGCAGGCAACTCGTCCAGCCGAACTCGTTGAGCCACACCGGCTTGTCATCGCCGTTCGCCAGCTGGACTTCGTGGATGGATCGCAGCGAGCCCAGCACGAGGTTGTAGAAGTGAACGGAGAGACCGTCGTAGTAGCCCTTCATGCCCGCCGCGTAGAGGGCGCGCAGGAACAGGCCGTTGGAGCCCACGAGCGAGCCGGCGAGAACCGTCATGCTCGGGTCCGCCTGCTTGATCGCCGGGTAGGCGGCCCGCAGGAGCGCGACGTAGCGCTTGGGCTTTTCGGGCCCGGCGAAGTAGAACTGGTTGGCCTGGTCGGGCTCGTTCCAGATCTCGATCGCGGCGAGCCGGCTCCCGTAGCGCTGCGCCAGAAGGGCCACGAAGGCCGCGTACTGGGACGGATCCACCGGTGGCCAGGCATTGGCCTTGCTCGATGTGATCCCGTGGCATTTGCGCAGGAGCGACGCCGGCGCCGAGGAGGCCCAGCAGGGGGTGTGGTCGACCGTCATCACCACCTGGATGCCCGCGCTCGCCGCGTCGGCGACCAGTCGGTCCATGAAGGCGAGCGACGCCGGCCACAGCTGGCCCGGGGCGAAGGGCTCCACGTCAGACCAGGGGATCTCGGTGCGCACGACCGTGGCGTTGAGGGCGTGCGCCTGGGCGATTGCCTGGTCGGCGCCGGACAGCGCGAAAGGCCCCACGCCTGCAACGTTCACGCCACCCAGTGGGGGGCTCGAGGAGAGGTGGGCACTATCGGCGGCGCTCGCGCCACCAGTCGCTGTCAGGCAAATGAGCACAGCCGCCAAAGCGAGCAGCGGCACCCCGCTTCGTCTACCCATATGGAAACACTGTAATGGATCGACCGGTGGACTCCGGGGGGTACCCGCGCCGGGCACCGGCATACCGGCGCGCGCTACCCTGGGCAGTCATGTCTCCCACGTGGATCTGGATGCAGGTCGCGATCGTCGTGTTCGTGCTGGCGGGCATGATCGTCGCTGTCACCAAGCTCGTTTGAGTGGGTCCCGGGAGCGGGGCGGATATGATCGGCGGCCTGGGTTCGCAGTGCGGCGAACCGCAGCCAAGAGGAGGATCATGTTCAGATCGATCGTGGTTGGGACGGACGGCTCGAACACCGCCGGACAGGCTGTGCGCCAGGCGGTGGACCTCGCCAAGTCCGTGGGGGCGAGCCTCGAGCTCGTCAGTGCGTACGAGCCCGTGCCGGCCCAGCGCCTGAGCGAGGAACGCCGCGACGCGCCCGAGGATCTGCAGTGGGCCATCAACCCGCGCGAGGAGGTCGACGCGACGCTGGAGGCGGCCGCCGAGATCGCCCGCGAGGCGGGGGTTGCGGTCAACGTCTATCCACGCCTGGGCGACCCGGCGGACGCGATTCTCGACGTCGCCGAGGAGCGGGAGGCCGACCTGATCGTGGTCGGCAACAAGGGGATGACCGGCGCGAAGCGGTTCCTGCTGGGGTCGGTCCCCAACAAGGTCTCCCACCACGCTCCCTGCTCGGTTCTGATCATCCGCACGACCTGAGCAGCTCGGGGCTCGCTCGCGCCGCCGCTTCAGGTGCGTGAGACCAGGGCGTTCGCCATCTCGGCTGCCAGCGCGGGGTCCACGTCGATGCCGAGCTGCGGGATCTCTGGTCGCAGCGTCCTCGGCAGCAGGCGCCAGAGGAGGCGGGCGCGCCCGCCGACGGCCACGACCGCGTCCGTCGTGCGCAGTTGCATCTCGACATCGAGCGCACGCATCACAGCCAGCGGGAGCAGACGATCGAGGTGGTGCACGGTCAAGCCCTCATCGGCTTCCCCTGGTGCGCTGCGCACGTGCTCGGTGCGAGATGCCCCGGCCGTGATCAAGGCCACGTCGAGCCCGTGCTTCTGCAGGCCCGCCAGCCAGCTCGTCGCCGCCCGTATCCCCTCCTCGCCGCTGGCAACCGCCACGACCTTCACGGACCCGTTCGGCCGACGGCCGAAGTGCTCTGTGCGAGCCGCGCCCGACGTCGAGGCAGGCTGCCCGCGCAGGAGCACGAGCGTCCAGACCAGCGCGTCAGAGGCCACGTCGAGCGAGATCTTGAGCAGCCCTCGCCAGCCGTCCCGCCAGCCCTCCTCGAGGATCGAGCGGTAGAGGAGCTTGGCGATGGGCCGCAGCACGATGCCGGTCAGATAGCCGTCGACCCGAGCGGGTCGCGCGAGGTGGCGGCTCTCCAGCCGCGCGTAGCGCCACGCGTCGAGCAGGGCCTCACGCAGCGTCCCGGCGAGCTCGTGCTCGAGATCGCCGCCGAGCACGAACGGTCGCCTGCGCGGTTCGATGCCCTCGTGAACCATGCGTGCCTCGTCGTGACGGTAGGCGCCTCGCCGAAACATCCGCGCCCGGTAGCCGGGGTACTTGGCCGAGGGCCCGAGCGGTCGGCCAAGGAAGTGGTTGCGCAGCGGGCACACTGCCATCTCGACATCCGAGGCCTCTGCCGCGAGCAGTCCTTCGATGCTCGCGCGCAGCTCCTCTGAGACGCGCTCGTCGGCGTCGATCTCGAGGATCCACTCGCCGGTGGCGGCGTCGAGGGCGAGGTTGCGCTGGGCTGCGAAGCCGGGCCAAGGATTCTCGATCACCCTCGCGCCGGCCGCCCGCGCGATCTCGACGGTGCGGTCGGTCGACCCTCCGTCGACGACGATCACCTCATCGCAGAAGGCGACGCTCTCGAGCGCCGCCGCGAGACGCTCCTGCTCGTCCTGGACGATCAGGCAGGCTGACAGGCGCTCCCTGGACACCCGCCGGATAGTATGGCCAGCGCGTGCGCCAGGGCCGGATCGTCTCAATCCAAACGACGAACGAGCGCGGCGGCGCCGAGTACGCCAACGTGGATCTGCTCGCGGCGCTCAGGGCGCGGGGACATGATGTGGTGCTGTTGACCAACTTCCCCGACCTGGCCTCGGGAGCGGGCGTCCCGGTGCGGGCGATCGACCTCGGGCCCAAGCTCGCTCGTCGCACCGTCCTGCTGGTCGTGGCGCAGGCGCCGCTGACGCTGCTGCGCCTCGCGCGCGCTCTCAGAGCGCAGCGACCCGTGGGCGCGCTGATGTTGCACTTCAAGAAGGAGCAGCTCCTCTGCGCGCTGTTGCCGCGCAGACTCACCGGGGAGATCGTCTGGGCCGAGTGGGGACCCGTTCCGCTCCCGATGCGTCGCGGCCCGGCCCGCCTCCTGTACGCGCTCGCCGCGCGGCGAGCGCGACGGATCATGGCCATCTCCGAGGGGACCAGGCGCACGATCATCGATGCCGGCGTGCCGGCCGAGAAGGTCGACGTGGTCCCCAACCTGGTTGACGTCGAGGCGGTCAAGCCCGATCCCCGCAGCAGGACGGAGCTGCGTGCTGCATGGGGCGCCGGCGAGCAGACCCTGGTCGTGGGCTGCATCTCGCGCTTTCAGCGGCGCAAGCGCAACGACGTGGTCATCGACGCCATGGCTCATCTGGAGGGCGATGTGCAGCTGGTGATCGCCGGCGAGGGCGAGGAGGAGGCGGCCCTGCGCGAGCGAGCCGCGCCGTATGGGAAGCGCGTTCGCTTCGAGCCGAACGTGCGCGGTCACGTCGAGGCGTTCCTGTCGGCCTGTGACCTGCTGGTGTTCGCTCCGAGCCCGACCGAGGGCGAGCCGCGGGTGATCGTGATGGCCCAGCTCGTCGGGATCCCCGTCGTCGCCACCGACCCCGAGGGCGCGCAGGGACTGATTCCCCCGGGCGGTGGCACGATCGTCTCGCCGCATCACGATGCCCGCGCGCTGGCGCTCACGCTGGCGGCATATCGCGACGATCGCGAGCGCTGCCTGAGCGAGGGACGCACAGCCCGCGCCGCCACGCTGGAGAGTCACGCGCCGGAGCGGACGCTTCGTGCCGTCGAGCGTGCGTTCGGCCTGGATTCCTGAGACCCGGCTCACTCGGCTGCGGCAGGCTGTGCGAGTATCCGCGGGTGCGTTCTCGCGTCATGTCTGTCCTGGGCACGCTCGCGCTCGTCCTCCTGCTGCTGTGCGCCGCCGGCTGCGCGCAGGCGAATCCGGGGAGGCCCCTGAAGGTGCAGGCCGCCTCCGCGCTGCCCCGCTCGAAGTCCTCCCACGTGATCGTGGTCATGATGGAGAACGAGGAGGCCACCAGCATCGTGGGCGATTCAGCCGCCCCCTACGCCAACTCGCTGATTCGCCGCTACGGGCTGGCCACGCAGAGCTTCGCCATCGCCCATCCCTCGCTCCCGAACTACCTCGCCCTCACGAGCGGATCGACTCAGGGTGTGACCAGCGATTGCACCGAATGTCATACGAGTGCGATCAACATCGTCGACGAGCTCGAAGCCAAGCGCACCTCCTGGAAGGCATACATGGAGGAACTGCCCGCGCCCTGCTTCACGGGCGCTATGGCGGGCGGCTATGCCAAGAAGCACGATCCCTTCATCTACTACGACGACGTCGCCCAGTCTTCCGGGCGCTGTCACAGGATCGTCGGCTTCGGCGCCCTCAGCAGCGACCTGCGCCATGGGGCGCTGCCCACCTTCGCCTGGATCTCACCGAATCTGTGTGACGATGGCCACGACTGCGGGGTAAGCGGTGGCGATCGGTTCCTGCGCCGTGCGGTGCCGTCGCTCTTGCGTGAGCTCGGGCCACACGGCTACCTGGTGCTCACGTGGGACGAGGGCAGCTCGAACAGCGGGTGCTGCAGCGGGGCGCAGGGCGGGCGCATAGCCACGATCGTGGCCGGCCCCGATGTGCGTAGCGGCGCACGCTACGGCGGAGCGGTCGACCACTACGGCGTGCTTGCCACGATCGAGGAATCGCTCGGTCTGCCACTGCTCGGCGGTGCGGCCGACCCGCACAGCGGACGGCTGAGCGCTCTGTTCACCCGGCCGCCTCACATCGGCTGATGGAGTCACCTGCGATACAGCGATCGGCCTCGCCGGCGAAATTCGAGCCTCCGCTCTTTTATCGAGTGACGGGCTCGCTGAACGTCCTCGTGTGGAAGCTGCCGCTGCCTCAGCGTGCGTTGGCGCGGCTGAGCAAAACCGTATACCGCAGCCCGCCGATGCCCGGCAAGGCGGTCGTGGCGATCGTCGATGCTCTGCAAGCGGCCGGCATTCGCTGCTGGATCAGCGGTGGCTGGGGCGTGGATGCGCTGGCGGGAAGATGCACCCGCCCCCATGGCGATCTCGATCTGGTGGTTGAAGACAAAGACATCGAGCGCTCCGTCGATGTCCTGGCGGGGCTCGGATATTGGGAGTGGTATCGCGCCGAGTCGGAGGTGCCGCTGTTCTCGCGGGTGGTCCTGCACGATCACGAGACCGCCGGGCGGGCGGTCGACCTGCACCCGCTCGAGCTGTCGGGAACGCACGTGGAATTCGCCTCCGGGGAGATCGAAGGCCGCCCGGTGCCCTGCCTATCCCTGTCGCTGCAGCTGAAGACGCACTCCAGCTACCGCAAGCGCTGGCGTGATCGTTCCGATCTCGCGCTGCTGCGCAAGCTGGGCGAGGGCTCGGTGACCACGCTGATCGTGCCCGTCCCGGCGGCCGACGGACTGCTCCAGAAGTCCGCTCGTGAGGCCGGCATACCGCCCCACATCACGATCTTCTACCCCTTCCTCAACGTGCGCACGATCGACGCCGAGACAGAGTCTGCGCTCGCGGCTCTGCTGCAGGAGGTTCCCTGCTTCGACTTCGAGCTGACCGATATCGGACGCTTTCCCGGCGTCGTGTACCTCTCGCCGGAGCCGGCCGCGCCATTCGTGGCCCTGACGCAGGCGCTCGCCGGGCGCTGGCCCGATCACCAGCCATATGAAGGCGCCTACGAGGAGATCGTTCCGCACCTCACCGTCGCCTACGGGGCCTCGATACCCGGCGGCCTGGCTGAGCGGCTGCCTGTGCGCGTGCGCGCCGAGGAGGTGTGGCTGATGAGCAAGGTCGCTCGCCGCTGGACGCGGCGCAGGGCCTTTCCCCTCGGTCCGTCTACGGGCGGGGACGCCCTGTAATCGCTGCTAGTGGCTCCGTGCGTATTGGGAGATTGTGTTGGCGCCGTTGTTGGTGGTGTAGATGTTGTGGCCGTCGGGGCTGATTGCGATGCCTTCGGGGTCTGCTCCGGTTGGGATGGTGGTGGGGGTGAGGGCGGTGAGGATCCCGGTTTCGCTGTTGCGGGTGTATTGCGAGACGGTGTTGGTGGTCTCGTTGGTTGCGTAGACGTTGGTTCCGTCGGGGCTGACGAGGACGCATTCGGTGTATTCGCCTGCCGTGATGGCGGCGGTGGATGTGAGCGCTCCGGTGGTCGTGTTGCGCGTGAACAGCGTGACTTTCCCTGGGGAGGTGCTGTTCGCTACGTATACGCTTTTGCCGTCGGGGCTGATCGCGAGGTCGTGGGGGTTGACTCCGGCTGCGACGGTGGCGGGGCTGAGGGCGGTGAGTTTGCCTGTTTCGCTGTTGCGGGAGTACTCAGAGACGGTGCTGGAGTTGTAGTTGGTGGCGTAGACGCTCTTGCCGTCAGGGCTGACGGCCATGCCATGGACGTTGGCTCCTGCCGGGATCGTGGCGGGTGAGAGCGCGGTGAGCACCCCGGTTTCGCTGTTGCGGGAGTACTCCGAGACGGTGGCGGAGGAGGAGTTGGCCGCGTAGACGCTCTTGCCGTCGGCGCTGATCGTCATGCCGATCGGTCCTTCGCCTGCCGCGACGGTCGCTTTTGAGAGGGCGGTGAGCTTGCCCGTTTCGCTGTTGCGGGAGAACTCCGAGACGGTGTTGGAGTACCTGTTGGCCACATACACATCCTTGCCGTCCGGGCTGATCGCGATGCCCTCGGGCGAGTAGCCCGCTTCCACGCTCGCCGGCGAGAGCGGCGTGAGCGCCCCCGTTTCAGGGTTGCGCGCGTACTGCGAGACGGTCGTCGTGAACCTGTTGGCCGCATACGCGCTGCGACCATCCGGGCTCACCACCATACGCGCCACACCACTACCCGCACCCACACTCCCCGGCGAAAGCGCCGACAACAACCCGGAGCCTTCCGCTGCGAGCGCGCTCGGCGCACCGCCCAGGGATGCGACCACCAAGGCGAGGAGGAGTACGAGGGACGTGCGCCCCTGCCGCGGGCAGCGCCGAAGGGAAGGTTCGATGAACCTTCGATCACGCTCCGAGAACAGCTGTATGTCGGGCGAATTCAGGGCACGCGCTCGCCTGCGGCCCATCGCCCTCGCATGCCTCCAGTAGAACATCAGTCGGGCCTCCATGACCGACGAAGATGTAAAGCGACTGTGACTATACAGCGCGTCGGCGCGATCGTCCAGGCGATTCCAGATACTCGACGCCTACTGCGGGCGGCGGGACTCAGCCCAGATCTCTGAATGAGCCGAGCCTGCGGCCTTGCAGGGCTCGCCGCCACCCCGCTGACGTCAGGATCGCGAAGTCCATGTCACGGTCGGGGTGGACCATGATCTCGGCACTGCCACGATCGGCGAGCCGGAGTAGATCCTCGATGGACTCGTCGGTGGGCGTGGGGCCCAGTCGGTCGATCCCGTAGAAGTAGTCGGTCGTGGTCTGTCTGCGGGCGATGAGCGCGTGACGGGATCTGCGCAACAGGGCAGTCAGGCCATCTCGACCTCCATCGCCGCCGCCCGACTGGCCGGTGCGTACCGGCATGCCCTTGGGAAGCGCCATCAGCACGGTGGGGCTCAGATGCGCGTGGTTGTGTCCGTCGATGTGACTCGGATCGCCGCCGAACAGCTGGCGAAACCGCTCGAGCTGGTCCTCGACGCAGCGCCGTGCACAGGCGCTCATCACCGGATTGAACGTGAAGCGCCTGAGGCGCCTGCCGGCGAAGTAGCGTGCGAGCCGCGCCTGGCGTTCGCGTACCGGCAGGGGCGCGGCCGGATCCTCGAGCTCCTGCGTCACGTTGAGATGCAGGCCGACGGCAAGCCCCCGAGAGCGTCCGATCTCGGCCGCGCGCTCGGAGTCGCTCATGTAGACCATCGCGCTCGTGCTGGTGATGCCACCGCTCGCGAAGCACTCGGCGATCCTGTCCGTCGCGAGTCGATTTCCGCCGAAATCGTCGGCATTGATGATCAGCAGGCCAGGCACGCGAGGAGTCTAGCCCGGCGCCCCGGCGGCTCGGCGCGGCGACCGCGTGTCCAGGGATACTGTGGCTCGCCCAAGCGCGGGCGACGCACAATGTCGACTTCCGCTCGCACTGCCACCCGGCAACGCGCCGTCCACGACGTCCTGATGCAGGTCGTCGTGCGCGTCCTGAACCTGGCTCTCGGCGTGGTCGTCACCGCGCTGATCGCGCGGACCCTCAAAAGCGCGGGCTATGGCGAATGGTCGACGATCTTCGCGATCCTCAGCCTGACGAGCTACTTCATGAGCTTCGGCGCTGAAAGCATCGTGGTGCGTGAGGCCGCCCGCGATCCCGCGCGCGAACGCGAATGGCTCGGGGCGATCATGGCCATGAGGCTGATCGCGCTCGCCCCCGTGATGCTGATCTCACTCGGCGCGATCCTGCTGGTCCAGCAGAGCCACACGATGCTGCTTGTGGGGCTGATCCTCGTCGTCTTCATGCCGTTCGACGGGATCGGCGTGCTGCAGCTCGTCTTCCAGCTGCGCGTCAACAACCGCATTCCGATGCTGGTGCTCACGATCAGGAGCGTTCTGTGGGGCGTCGCGGTGCTCGTGATCTATGAGCGCGGGGGCGGCATGGTCGCGCTGGCGATCGCGCTGGTGCTCACCAACCTGGCCGGTTCGATCGTGCAGACCGTGGCCGCGCTGCGGACGCTCGGACGCTGGCCGCGGCCATCTCGCGCACGGCTGGGAGAGCTGCTGCGGGCGAGCCTGCCGCTCGGCCTCACCGGCATGCTGGTGGTGGGATACGGGCGCATCGACCAGGTGATCGTGCTGCAGGCGGTCGGCAGCAGGGCCGCCGGTCTCTACGGCGCTGTGTACAGCGTGCTGGACCGTGCGCACTTCGTGCCCATCTCCGTACTCGTCACGCTGGCGCCGATCATGGCCGCCGCGTGGCCGACCGATCCCACGCGCATGCTGCGCGCGGCCCGTCTGACGGCGGAGTTGATGGCGATCACCTCGCTCGGCGCGCTCGCGTTCGCATCGGTCGCCGCGACGCCGCTGGTGCGTCTCTTCTTCGGGCCCGACTACACCGCGGCGGCGCCCGCGCTGCCGGTGCTCGGCGGGGCATTCGTGTTCATCTGCTTCGGCTATCTGAACGGCAACCTGATGGTGGTGCTCGGGCTGCAGCGGCGCTTCCTGAAGATCAGCCTGATGGCGCTCATCTTCAACCTCGCAGGCAACCTCGTGCTCGTTCCGCTCACCGGCTTCATCGGCGCGGCATGGATGACGCTGGCGACCGAGATGCTCGTGTGCGCCATGTGCCTCTCGGCGATCCTGCGCGAGCTGAAGCGTCCCTTGCCGCGCCCCGGACGGATCACCCGCACCGTCCTGGCGGCAGCGCTTCTGTTCGGCGCCCTGAGCGGGCTGAACGCGCTGAGCGCATCGCTCGTCGTCCTCGTGCTCGCTGCGTGCGCGCTCTACCCCGTGCTGCTGCTGGGCCTCGGGGCGCTGGGGCGCGAGGACATCGCGGTCGTCCTCAAGCGCGCCGAGCTGACCTGAGTGGGCGCTCAGAACGGCGCTCACAGCCGGCTCATGCCCACAGGCGGCGCAGCCGCGCTCGGCGGCGCGCGGCCGACATGTCGATCATGCTGTCGTTGAGGTCGTAGTCACCGCGCTGTGCCTCGGGGATGTCCCCCGCCTCGATGCGTTCGATCAGTCGCGGCAGCGCAAGGAAGAGCTCCGGGGAGCGAAACGGCGGGTGCAGCGACCACATGCCAGGATCCGCGCCCAGGAAGTCCACACGCGAGAGCCCCGCCTGCTCCATCGCGTCGCTGATCACCAGCTCGGCCGCGCGATAGGGAGGGTTGCCATGCAGCTTCGCCTTCATGCGGCTGGCGAGGCGGGCCGGTCCCTGCAGCTTGAGTGGCAGCAGCCGCTCGCGCAGACGTTGGCGATCGATCAGGAACAGGCGTGTGCTGAGAGTGGGGAAGCGGAACGCGAGCGAATCGCACTCGAAGCGGGCCCCTGACTGCCTGCGCAGTCTCGCCTCGGCCATCGGTGGCCCCGGGAGGGGGCTGCAGGCCAGCACGTCGGTGTGCCCCTCCAGCAGCCGGCAGGCCTCCACCACCCACGTTTGACTGCCGCCGCCGAACATGAGGTCGGAGTCGAGGTGCAGAACGAGCTCGTGCCGGGCTGTGTGCAGACCGTGAAAGTAGGGGTAGACCGGAGCGCCCTTGGTGTCCTTGGCGGGCATCGTCGGGCGCTCCAGGAAGCTCTCGGCGACCTCGCGCATCGCCTCCGCTCCGTAGTCCACAGTCATCACATGCGCGTGGGGGTGCTGTCTGCAGAGCTCTTGCAACAGCTCCTCCATCGGCCCTTTGCGCTCCTCCCAAGCCTCGCCGAAGCGGCCGCCGTGCTTCGTGCGGTGCAGGTCGAGCGTGAAGAGGATCTCCTGCACCTGGCCCCCCCATTGGCGCAACTGATGTGGGAGCACGCTCTTCGCGTGGGGCAGGTCGGTGGGGGCGACGTTGACCTGCAGCGTCACGGGTGGAGCCTGGCCCATCCCGCGTCACGCTACCAACAGCTTGCGCAGCAGCTCGGCCATGCGCCCGGTCTGGACGCCGGCGTCGTAGCGCAACTCGCAGCGCGCTCGTGCGCTCGCGGCCAGCTCGGCGCGTCGCTGTGGGCTCTCGAGCAGCCCACGCAGGCCTTCTGCCAGCGTGCGACGGTCGCTGTGGGGTACGAGCACGCCGGCGCGACCACCGTCCAAGAGGTCGGGGATACCCCCTATGCGGGTGCCGAGCACCGGCGTTCCGCACGCCATCGCCTCGAGCACGGCCCACGGCGCGGCGTCCCCCTTGGTCGGTAGGCAGAAGACGTCTGCGTCCTGCTGCAGGCGCAGCAGCTCGGGGTCTGACGGCCCGAGGCGGTGCACGCGCACGCCGGGACGCTCCCGTACAGCCGCCGGGGTCACGATGTCGAGGTCGACCGTGACCCCCAGATCGTCGCCGAGGGCGGCCAGCAGGTCCTCCCCGCCCTTCCTCTCGAAGCGACCTCCCACGAACAGGACCCGCGGTCGCTCGCGCGCGGTGCGGGCGAGCGGGCGGTAGCGCTCGAGGTCGATGCCTGGATGGTGCTCCACGACGTGTGCCTGCGGCGCGCTGCGCTCCACCGCCCGGCGCGCCCATGCGGTCCACGCGAGCACCAGCGCGGCTCGGTTCAGAGCGCGCCGCTCCAGGGCGCAGCTTGCGGCGATCGTGGCGGCCGCGTAGCGTGGAGGGCGCCACGCAGGCATCTCCCACCAGTCGCGCACGGTCGTGTCGAGAGACAGGGCCACCGGTAGCGCGGCCATCGTGTGGCCCATCGCGAACGCCACCGAATGGCTGTGCACGTGGACCACGTCCGCAGGCCACGCGCGCAGCTCACGCTGCAGCGCAGAGCGGGCGCGCAGCGACTGCACGACATGCCAGCGCGACGCCCCGAAGTCCAAGCTCGCCTTGGTGAGCAGCGGCAGCTCGCGGGTCGCCGTCCGTGCCAGTCTCCCCATCGGCGCCAGTCCGGCAAAGTGCGCGCTCACATCCGCGATGCCCGGCAGCCCGACCCGCAGAGCGGCTTCGAGCTGCCCCTGCCCCATGATCTGATGGCCGAGGTTTCCCTCGTTGAAGAACAGCACTCGCATGCGCGCTCACCGTAGCCGCCGGCGATGCCGACCGCGGATCCACCTAGGCGGATCCCGGCCGGCTCCATCCGGTCGCCGTGGCGCCCAGTTCCCACGCGCCCGGCCGACGGGGGTCCTCCAGGCTCGCCGGGACCTCCAGGATCCAGCGCTCGTGCACCGCGGCCAGCGCCTGGTGGAGATCCCCGACTGAGGCAAACTCGCTTGGATCCAGCGGCTCACCGACGTCTGCGTGCATGCGGTGGCCGTCACGTCGCGCCCGCATCGGCACGATCGGCACCCCGGCCTGGACGGCGAGCCGCGCGCTGCCCGTCGCGAGCATGACCGGCTTGCCGAGGAAACGCGTCTCGCCGCCGCCGGGCATGTCGAAGAAGAGCTGTACGACCTCGCCCTGCTCGAGCAGGGCCCGCAGCACCGGGAACGACCCGACAGAGGGCACGAGTCGCTCGTCGCGGGCTCTGATCGCCGTCCACCACCGGTCCAGGCGCCGGTCCCAATCTCCCGATCCGGCCGATTCGAAGAGCCATGGAGCGACAACCGAGTAGGGCGTGTGTCCGAGCGCGAGCACTCGCGCCATCGAGAGGAACATCGTTCCGAGGTGGCAGACGCTGATCAGCACGCCGCCGTCGAGCGCGAGCGTCCGGCGCAGCCTCTCCTCAGAGGCGGCGTCGATCGCCGGCACGATCCATGGTCTCCAGAACATGACCTCGTACACCTCGGTCTCGATCAGGTGCTGGCGTGCAAGCGCCGTGACCTCGCCCGCCCGAGCCGTCCCTGCGACGATCGCCTCGATTGCAGCCAACGCGCGCTGGCGCGCCTCGGGATCCCGCTCCCAGAGGGCCCGCCCGCGAGCTTCGGCCCTCGCCACGGCGATGCGAAGCGGCACCATGCGTCGAAGCCACGGGGTCGTGCGCAGGCGCATGCGTGGTCCGGCCGGAGCGGATCGGCGTCGCTGCAGCGGGCGCCTCGCTGCGTCCAGCGCATCGCCCAGATCGGAGGTGATCTCAACGGCCATCTGTGTCTTCATCGTCCTTGAATCGCACGGACCTGAGGGTCGGCTCGAACATCTTGCGCGGGCGCGCTCACGTGGCCGTACCCATAGCCCTGGAGCGAGAGCGCTCTGGCGGGCGCACTACCGTGTGCAGCGCCATGCGCATCCTCGTCGTCTCCACCCTCTATCCCCCCGTCGCCTTCGGCGGCTACGAGGTCGAGTGCTCAGCCGTCGTCGAACGCCTGGGCGAGCGCCATCGGGTGCTCGTGCTCACGAGCGATCACGACCGCGCGGACGCCCCCGAGCAAGCGGATGTGCGCCGGGAGCTCGCGCTGCTGGCTCCCGACGCCGCCGGGGCCATGCGCGCGCCGCTGGCATCGCTGCGGGCTGTCGGGACCGCACGGCGGGCGCTCGAGTGGGGCCCGGACCTCGTGTATGTGTGGAACGGCTCCTCGATCCCCCAGGCGGCGCTGCGAGTGCTCGGCGACAGCGGTGTTCCGCTCGCCTTTCGCGTCTGCGAGCACTGGTTCGGGCGCCTGTTCGTGGAGGATCAGTTCCTGCGAGAGCTGTTCCCGCGCCATCGAGATCCGGCGCGTGCCGCGTGGGCGGGGGCCTGTCGCGCGTTCAACGGGCTGCCGTCGCTGCGCCTCGACCCCGCGGCAGGGCTGCGCGCTGCGATCTCTTGGAACTCCGAGGCGATCAGGCAGATGGTCGAGGTGCCCGCGTTCGTCCAGCCGGTGCTCGAGCGAGTTGGACACTCGGTCCCCCGCTACGGCGAGCTGTATGACGCGGTGGTTCGCGAGCCGGCGCTCGAGCCGGAGATCGTGTTTCTCGGCCGGGTCACGCAATACAAGGGCCTCGCGGTGGCGATCGAGGCCCTTGCCCTGCTGCGCTCGGAGCACGAGATCTTTGCCACGCTCGGCGTGGTCGGGCCGGAGGCGGAGGAGTACGGAGCCCAGATGCGAGAGCTGGCCGAGGCTCTCGGCGTTGCCGATTCCGTGCGTTGGCACGGCCCGACGCCGCCCGAGCAGGTAGCCGCGCTGCTCGCGAAGGCGAGCGCGATGATCGTGCCCTCGGTCTGGCGTGAGCCGTTTCCGCTCGTGACGATCGAGGGTGCTCTCGCCCGCGTGCCGCTGGTCGCCTCCGATGTGGGGGGGATCGGTGAGGGAATGCACGACGAGGAGCACGCGCTGCTGTTCGCGCCGGGCGACTCAGCGGCGGCGGCGGCGGCACTGGCGCGCACGCTGCGCGAGGTGGAGCAGACCGCCGCACGGGTGGGGCGGGCCTACGAGCGGGCACAGGAGTTCAGGATCGGCCCATACCTCGATGCGCAGGAAAGCTTCGTCCTGGACGCCCACTCGGCGTTGCAGGCTCGCGGGACGCCCGGTCGCGACCTGGGGAATCTGAGGGGCGCCGAGGCCTAAAGCGTGCCGTTGGCCCTGTCGATAGATGGGTATCATCGACCCTGGTGACCTCATCAAACCCGGTGGCATAGCCCTGCCCGATCCCGAGCCCGCACCCGACATCTCAAGCGCTCCGACCGTTTCGCCGTTTGAGCTGCTTTCGGTTCTGTGGCGACGGAAGATCGTCGTGATCGTCGTGGTCGTGCTCAGCGTCGCGGTCTCGACGGTGCTCTCGGTGCGCTCCACCAAGGAGTACTCGGCCACCGCCGAACTCCTCTTCCGCGAACCCGGCTTCGCTCAGGCTCTGTTTGGCAGCAACCTGTTCTCGACGGGACAGCAGGAAGCGCAGCGCACGACCCAGACCAACATCGACGTCGTCACCTCGCTCAACGTCGGCGCGGAGGCTGCGAGCCTGCTGGCGAATCGCTTCCATGCCCACGAATCGGTGCAGTCGCTCGTGGGCTCGATCTCGGTCACGCCCAGCGCCGGCGCGGAAATCGCGATAATCAAGGCGACCCGCCTGCATCCCCAGGAAGCCGCGGCCGTCGCCAACGCGTTCGCCGAAGGCTACATCATCTATCGGCGCCAGACGGACCGTGCTGCGGTCGCACAGGCCGAAGAACTCGTGAGCCAGTCGCTCAAGACCGCCTCGCCGGCGGAGGCGGTCAAACTCGACGAAAGCCTGCGTCAGCTCGGCGTGTTGCGATCGCTGCAGACCGGCAGCGCGGAGGTGATCGCGCGGGCGCAGCCCAACTCCACACCGGTCTCCCCCAAACCCAAGCGGGACGCTCTGCTGGGGTTCGTGGTCGGACTGCTCGTCGGCTGCGGGTTGGCGCTTCTGGTCGACTTCCTCGACCGTCGGTTGAAGACGATCGACGACTTCGAACGGGTATGTCCCGATTACACCCTGCTGGCGACGGTGCCTCACACCCGCTCCAATCTGACGGCCGCTCAGCATTCCGCCGGCCCCGGGGGCGAGGCCTACCGCATGTTGCGGGAGGGGATGCGCTTCGTCGATCCCACCGGGCTGGCGCGGTGCTTCTTGATCACCAGCGCCGACGAAAGCGAGGGCAAGAGCACGGTGGCGGCCAATCTCGCCTCGGCGCTCGCCGCGGTCGGGCGCCGCGTGATCCTGGTGGAGGCCGACATGCGCCGTCCGGCAGCAGCGGCGCAGCTCGGGATCAGCCGCAACCTCAAGGGCCTCTCGGACCTGCTCATCTCGGATGCGGATCTCGACACGCTGCTCGTACCCGTCGGCGAGGAGTCGGGGCTCCTGGTGCTGCCGAGCGGGACGATCCCCCCCAACTCCTCCGACCTGCTCAGCGGAGGACGCATGGGGGAAGTCCTCGCACGCGCAGCCGAGTCCGCCGACATCGTGATCGTGGACTCCCCTCCGCTGCTGCCCGTCGCCGATACGCGCGTGCTGCTGAGGCTATCCGAGGTCCACGGGGTGATCATGGTCGGACGAGTCGACGTCAGTCGTCGCGATCGTGTCCGGGCGGCACGCCACGTGCTCGCTCAGAGCGGACAGCGGGTCTTCGGGCTGGTGGTGACCGACGTCAAGATGACCACCGCGAGCAACTACTACTACTACGACGAGCCCAGCCAGCCCAACGAGCGCCCGCGTCGCAGCCGAGTGGGCGCCTCCGTCTGACGCGCGACCCCCTCGGGCCTGGTGAGTCGTGTGACGCGAGTCGAGAGCACGCCTCCCATGAGTCCCAGGACGAGGTCGATCTGAGCCCAGTAGAAGCTGTCGTAGAAGACGGTCACGACGGCCATGCCGAGGATGCCCAGAGCCAGTGACAGCTCGAATCTCGGCGCCAATCCGAGGCGCAGGCATCGCCCCAGCACTCGCAGCGCCACGCCGATCGGAATCACGGCCGCCAGGAGCCCGACGAGCCCCATGTCCACCGAGATCGAGAGATAGCCGTTGTCGATCGCCCCGATGCTCGTCTTGTTGGCGGCTTCCTTCCCGGAGAAGCCCGGGGCCTGCGCACCGAAGAACGGTCGCTTGGAGACTTCTTCCAGCGCATAGCCGTAGCTCCACTTACGGTGCGTCACCGAGTCGCTGCTGGTGATGTTGGAGCCGAGTCGCTTTTCCACGATGTGATGCAACGAGCCGGTGCTCAGGACGAGGACGACCAAGACCACGAGGCCCGCAACGATCGCTCCCAGCCCGCGCGCGTTCCCCGCCCTCGCCTGCAGAAGCACGGCGACCATGAGCATCACCACGATGGCGACCCAGGAACTCCGCGATTCGCTGAAGATGAGCAGGGCCGCGCTGCCCGCGGCCACGCCGCCGGCCAGAAGCCGCGAGCGGTTGTAGGCGTACAGCAGAGCGGCGGGGAGCAGCCCTACGACGAGTGCGCCGTAGGTGATCGGGTAGCCGACGAAATAGCCGATTCGGTTGGTCGGCGCTTTCGTGTACGCGTCGATTCCCAGCAGCCCGAGCACCAGCAGCGCGCCGAAGGCCGCGGCGAGCAGCCCGCGGCCGTCGCCAAAGCGTCGGGCACACAGAAACGTGACGCCGCCGAACAGGAAGCCGACGATCTCGACTTCGATCAGGGCGGAGATGCTGCCGAGGCTCGCGTAGATCAGGATCGCGAGGCCCGCGAACAGCAGCCCCATGAGCAGGCTGGCTCGACTTGGACGCGTCCTGCGCCCGCCGGTTGCCAGCGACCACAGCCAGGGCACCAGGGGTGCCGCCGCGATGGCGGCGCAGAGGACCTTCTGCTTGAAGATCGGCGGTTCCGCTTTCGTCGAGACGAACGGATACCAGGGGACCACCGCCACGATCGCGATCGCCCACGGGAAGGCTCGCTCTCCTGCCATCGCGAGACCCAGGACCGCCGCGAGGCTGATGCACAGCAGGATCGCGTCGCTGGGCTTTCGCACCGCGATCGCCCCGCCCGCGAGTCCGAGCAGAACGCCTGCCGCGAGGATGAGATGCCTGCGCGGAAGTACGCTCATCGTCCGCTCGCGCCCATGTCCGCGCTACAGGCTAGCGCGTGTCGAGACAGAACTTCGCGACTGGAACGCCCTCTCGGCGACGCCTGCGAGCCCGCGCCGCTGGGTTGCCCCAGGGCCCGGGCTCGCTCGACCGCGTGGCTTACGCGTTCTCCTTCTTGGCGATTTCTTCGAGCACTCCGAGCACGGGGCGCGGACTCCAGCTGCCGCTGACGAAGCCCCATTTGGCGGTGGAGCTTTCGTCGTGTGATTCGTAGAACCAGATCCCCTTGACGTAGCCGGTGGCGATCAGTTCGGTGTAGACCGCGCGTACGAGTTCCGCCTGTTGGGCCGGGGAGGCCGAACCGGTGGCGCCGCCCGCTTCTGCGCGAACCCCGAACTCGCTGACGTAGAAGTCGGTGTTCGCGAATCCAAGCGACACCGCCTGGTTGTGCTCGGCCACGAGTGCGCCCGGTCCCCAGTTGTCTTCCTGGTTTTCGCCGGGCTTCCCATACGGGTGGTTCGTGAAGCCGGCCACGATCGTCTTGAGCGTCGGCTGTGCGCGGAGCGCGTCGCCCAACCAGCCCCCGCCGTACTGAACCAGCGACCAGACGCCGTTGGGGTCGTAGTCGCCGTAGTCGTTGAAGAGGAGCTTCACGCCGGTCACGCCCGCGGCCTTCACGGCGTTGTCGAGGGACACGTACATTTCTGCGTACTTGACAGGTTCCGCCTGACCGCCCTTGAGGAACATCTCGTTGCCGACCTCCATCAGCGTGTCACCGTTGGCGGCGGCTTCCTTGACTTCGGCCAGGGCTTTGGCGGTCCATGACGCGGTTTCGACGGTGGCGAGCCGGGATCCGTCGGGCGTGTTGCCCACGATCACGATGTTGTTCGTGAAGCCTTCTTCTCTGGCGTGCTGGGGCGTGTTGAGCCCTGCCCCCGCCTCGATCCGTGCCGAGCGGAGTCCCGCGGCGAAGGTTTTCTTGGCCACTTCGGGGCCCCAGCCGAGCGCGTCGTTGGTGCCGATGATGACTCCGCTCGCGGGCGGTGTCACCGGGGGTGTGGGTTCGACGGGGGCGGCCGGGTAGGCGATCGACACTTCAGGCGCCCAGGCGCTGCCGTTGACGGCGGTGCGGATGCTGTAGTAGACGGTCGCGCCGGCCGTCGGCGTGGGTGTGAAGGAGGTGCCGCTGAGGACCGTGTACTGCGCGGCCTGGCCCGCTGCGTGCTGCATCAGCACGTAGGTGCTCACGCCGCCAACCTGGTTCCATCTCAGGATCTGGCCGGAGACCGTGAGCACGGGGGCGCCCTGTGTGTCGACCGTTTCGACCGGGGGGGTCGGTTCGGTCGGAGAGCCGCCTTCCGCTTCGGCGGGGCGCGGGTAGGAGATCGAGACGGTGGCCGACCAGCTCGACCCGCTGAGCGCGGTGCGAATCCGGTAGCCGACGGTCGCGCCCGGCACGGGCGGCGGCGTCACGGAGGTGCCTTTGACGAGCGCGTAGGAGGTCGGCTGACCGGGTACTTTGGTTTCGACGACATAGGTGGTCACCCAGGCGACTCGCGCCCATTTCAGGGTCTGTCCCGAGACGCTGAGCTGGGGGGCCAGCAGCGCCATCCTGTACCTCGCGCTCGCCGCTCCGCGGTTGGAGCGTGCGGCCTTTGCAAGCGCTCGCGAGGCGAGCGCCAGCCTCGAGCCGGCCTGCTGGACGGCGCGGCGCTCGGAGGCGCAGCGCGCGGGGTGCCTGCTGACGCACTGCTTGAGGGCCTTGGCGTCGGTGACGAGTAGCCGGTCGGCGCGCGCGCGGCGCGAGGCGGCGCGCGTCAGGGAGCGGGGCATCACGCGGGAGGCTGTGGCCCTGGGGCCAGAGGCGGTTGTGCGCGCGCTGGCGGCGAGAGGGCTTGCTGTGATGCCTGCGCTTGCCAGCACGGTGAGGGCCGCGACTGTGAGCGAGCGCGATGCCCGCCGGTGAGCTGGTTGCGCGCCGGGGAGGGAATTCGTGGACTGCATGCGTCAACTCCTTCGGTGGCTGGGCGGTCTGCTGGAGACCCCTGGCTTTGCGAGCCCGCCTCACGGCGGGGGTGCCTTTTCGAGAATTTGCGAAGACGCTTGCGAAGTGACCCGGCGTCCTCGCCTACTAAAGCTCTGCAATGAACCTCTCGGTGGAGCGCGACCCGTTCTTTAGCTCCGATGAGCCAACTGGACGCGAGATGAGATGTGCACGGCTTGTTGCAGATGGCCGCTACGTAGAAGTCCGCAGCAGCGCGCTCAGCGCCTCGATCGAGTAGCGCTCTGCGACCAGCTCGCGCCCGTGGCGGGCGAGTTCCAGGCCGCCGTCGCGCAGGATCCCGACGAGCGCCTGCGCGAACTGCTCGCCGTGCTCGGCGATCACGCAGTCACGCCCGTCGCTGACGGCGAGGCCGGCGGCGGCGCGCGGGGTGGCGACGACCGGCAGGCCGTAGGCGAGCGCCTCGATGAACTTCAGGGGCGTGCCTCCGCCTTGGAGCAGGGGAACCACGGCGCAGGAGGCGCGCGCGTAGGCTGCGCCGAGATCCTCGACGAAGCCCACCGGCTCGACGCGCGGGTCCACGCCGGGCATCGCCGGCAGGCCAGCCCCGACGAGCGTGAGCCTGGTGTCGGGCAGCTCCGCCCAGACCCGCGGGAAGACCTCGTCGAGCAGGAAGCTCAGACCGTTGCGGTTGGGCGTGTAGAAGAAGCTCGCGACGAAGATCACGCGCGGCTCGGGCTGGGGGAGGGACACGGGTGTGATCCGCGCGAGGTCGACCACGTTGGGCACGTAGCGCAGGTGCGCGGTGGGGCACAGCTCGCGCGCGCCCGCGATGTCGGCCTCACTGACCATCCATGACTCGGCCGCGCTCTCGAGCAGCCTGCGCTCGAACCTGCGCAATGTCTGGGCGGCTCCGAACCTGCGCCGGTCGATCTGATGGCGGAAGCCGGACTCGAGGTTGTGGGCGTTGTAGATGATCGGGCGGTGGCGCGCAAGACGCGCAAGCGTCGCCGCTGCGACCGGGCCGTCGGCGATCACGCGGCCACAGTCCGGCCTTTCGGCCAGTCGCATGGCGGCGCTCCCGAGCTCTCTCGATATGCCACGCGCGAGCGCAGCGGGGACGCCCGTGAGGCGAGCGCCCGCGTAGGTGAGAAGACGTCCCGCTCCACGCGAGGGCGTGACCCCGTGCAGCTCGATGCCCGGGATCTCCTGGAAGGCTCTGTCGGGTTCCGGCGCGTCGAAGTTGACATACAGCAGTCGCAGGCCGCCCTGTGCGGCGAGCGCTCGCGCGATGCCGTAGGTGCGCAAGACGTGCCCCGAGCGCAGCACCGGAGTGTGGACTGTGACGAGCAGATCCTTCACAGCTCTTCGATCGCGGCGGCGATCTCCTCCAGGCGGCGGTCCCACGAGTGGCTCGCGGCGCCGCGCGAGCGCTCTGCCCTGCGCTGAGGGCTGTCGTGCGCGAGCACCTCCTCGAGCAGCTCCACGATGCCCTCCGGGTCCGACGCCGTGTCGATCTCGGCGATCTCCGACAGCGAGGGCAGGGGTGTTGCGACCACCGCCAACCCGGCTGCCAGATACTCATAGACCTTCATCGGGAAGATGCTGTTGGTGAGCTCGTTGCGCGCGTACGGGATCAGCCCGGCGTCGGCGCCTCGCAACACGCTCGGAAGCTGCTCGTAGGCACGTCTTCCGAGCAGGTGCAGGTTCGGCTCCGCCGCAAGCATCGACACGTCGGTGCGGGGGTCACCGGGGCCGACCGGGCCGACGAGTGCGAAGGACCAGTCGCGTCTGGCTCTGGCAAGTCCCACCAGCAGCTCCATGTCGAGCTTGGTGGAGACGACTGCGCCGATGAACACGATTCGTGGGCGTGGCAGCGCGGCGAGCGCCGGATCGACCGGACCGTGCCGCAGGGCGGTGGCGAACATGTCCGTGTCCGCCACGTTGGGCGCATACATCACCTTGTCTGAGACTTTGCGCAGTCGTTCGGCGAGACCGGGAGCGCTCGCCAGCACCAGATCGGCACGTCTCGCGAAGCGCTCCTCGGCTGCCGCGAAGGTGACGCCATCGATCCCCGGCTGGGCGGCGATGTCATCGACGCAATGGTAGATCACGAGCTCGGGGTCCAGCGCGTCGAGAAGCACCTCCGCCTGTGGGACATATGCCCACAGGATCGGCCGGCGCATGCCGAGCTTGCGGGTGGCGCGTCGCACGAGCGCAGGCAGCAGGCGCCGGTTGAAGGCGCGCGCCGCGCGGTTGGAGTGCAGCGGCAGCACGAGCGGGGAGAGGACGTGAAGACCATCGGTCGCACGGGGGCCGCGCAGCCCGTTGCGCAGCCGCTCGGCGATCCGTTTGAGGTCCCGGCCGGCGAGCTGCGGACGGCGCAGGCCCAGCGACTCGACGAACAGCACCCGATTCTCGCGCGCGAGGCGACTCATGAGATGGTGCTGGTTGGTCTGGAGGTCGGTGTCCCAGTCGGCGAAGCCGACACACACGATGTCGCGATTGCGAAGGCGTGGACGCTCGGTCATCGCGGGGCATGATCCCAGGTGGCCGCGAGCGCGCCTTGCCATGAGCGCCGTATCGCCGCGCCAGCACGCGTGGCGGTAGACCGGACTGGGTAGTCTCGCGGCGGTGAACGCCGATGCCTCGAACAGCCTGACGCCGCGCGATCTGGAGCAGTTGCGCACGGCGCACCTGCTGTTCGACGCCGAGTTGCAGGGCGGCACGCTCGCCGCGGAGGCGCTCTCCGCGCCCGAGGTCCGTCGTGCCACCGCGGTGAGCCGCGTCCCGTCGCGCCCGCTGCGCCTGGCCCAGCAGGTTCGCTACAGGTTGGGAGGTCTGCGCTTCGACTCCGCGGTGCTCGAGCCGCTGCTCGCCGCCCGTCGTGCGGCGCTCGGGGCCCGGAGCGCGGCACCGCCGCGCTTTCTGATCCGCGTGGATGAGTTTCCCCACTACATGGCCGAGGACGAACCGGAGCGCTTCGGCGTGGCCCGCTTCGAGCGCTTTCACGAGATCATGAGCGCCTCGGGCGTTCCGTATCTGCTGGCGGTCCTGCCCCGGGTCAGCCATGAGCCGCTCGCCCCGACAGCGACGGGCTCGAGGGCGCTCGAGGCGGAGGAGCTCGAGATGCTCACCCGCCTGCGGGGTGAGGGGGTCACGCTGGCCCTGCACGGGCTCGACCATCGCACCCGCTTCGCCTCGCCACGACGCCATTCGGAGCTGTGCGGGTTGACCGATGCCCAGCTGGAGAGCCTGCTGGACGAGGCGCTCGGCGAGCTCGCCCCTCACGAGATCCGTCCGCAGGTCTTCGTGGCGCCCTACAACCGCTTCGACCCCGGTCAGTTCAGCGCACTCGCGCGTCGCTTCACGATCGTGTGCGGCGGCCCGGAGTCGATCGGGCTGATGGGCTTTCAGGGTGCGCCGCAGTGGCGAGGCGAGAGCGTCTACCTGCCCTCATACGCCCCGTTCTATGGTCATTGCAATGAGATCCTCCCGGCAGTCGAGCGCATGATCGAGCAGGCCTGCGGGTTGTGGATACCCCTTGTCCTGCACTGGGGCTGGGAGGCCGACGATGGCTTCTCGGATCTCGAAAGCCTCCTCGCGCGCCTGGGGCCGCACGCCGCCGACTGGGGCGAGCTCGCGAACGCGATCCAGCGCAGCCGTGCGGCCGGCAGCAGGTCACACCGGTGAGCGATGGCCTGATCGAGGATCTTCGCCGGCGCTTTCGGCGCGTGGCAGTGGTCCATGACTGGCTCACGATCCCGGGCGGATCCGAGCAGGTCGTGCTCCAGCTGCTCGAGATGTTCCCGCAGGCCGAGCTGTTCACCTCGGTGTACGACCCAAAGCCGTGGCCGGCCCAGATCAAAGAGCGCCCGGTGCATGCCTCCTACCTGAACCGGATCCCCGGCGCGGCGCGCCAGTACCCAAAGCTGCTGCCGCTGATGAACCACGCGTTTCGCTCGTTCGACCTCTCAGGCTTCGATTTGGTGCTCTCGAGCAGCCACGCCTGCGCCAAGAACGTGCGCACGCCGCCCGGCGTGCTTCACGTCTGCTACTGCCACACGCCGATGCGCTACGCCTGGGAGGAGGGCTTTCTCACGGGGGAGCAGGTCCCCGGCCTGCTGCGCCCGCTGATTCCTGCGCTGCTCGCGTGGCTTCGCCGCCAGGATCGCGCCGGGGCCGCGGGGCCGGACGTGTTCGTGGCCAACTCGAGCTACGTGGCCGAGCGCATCGGTCGCTACTACGGGCGATCGGCCGAGGTCGTGCACCCGCCGATCGACGTGGACCACTTCCTCGCCCTGAAACGCTCGCCGGAGGACTTCTACCTGGTCTTCGGGCGCGTGGTGCCCTACAAGCGCGTCGATCTCGCCGTCGAAGCCTGTGCCCGTCTGGGGCGCAAGCTCAAGGTGGCGGGGGGCGGCCGGGCGCTGGAGGCCGTGCGCAGGAGCGGTGACGGGAGCGCGGAGTTTCTGGGCAAGGTCTCCGAGGCACAGCGCGATGCGCTGCTCGGTGGCGCCCGCGCGCTGCTCTTCCCGGGGGAGGAGGACTTCGGCATCGTGCCCGTGGAGACGCAGGCCGTGGGGACCCCCGTGATCGCCTATGGCGTGGGCGGAGCGGCGGAGTCGGTGCTGGACGGGAGCACGGGCGTGCTCTTCGGCGAGCAGAGCGTGACGGCGCTTGCCGAGGCGATCGAGCGCTTCGAGGGTCTCGAGCTCGACGAGCAGCGCGTGCGCGAGAATGCCCGCGGTTTCGGCGAGGCGCGCTTTCGGGCAGAGCTCGCAGCGGTCATCGACAGGGCCGCGAGCGCACGGCGCGGGGCCCCCGCGGGCGAGCATGGTTGACCTGTCCGGCGCCGGGTAGTGTTGGCCACATGCGCGAGGTGCTCCCCGGGGTCTTCCACTGGACGGCTCCGCATCCGAAGATCCACATCGAGGTCTCCTCCTACTGGCTGGAGGACTCCGGGGTCCTGATCGACCCGCTGGTGCCACCGCGGGAGGGCCTGGACTGGTTCGCCGAGCGCCCGGTCCCGCCGAGCGCGATCCTGCTGTCGAATCGCCATCACTACCGCGAGTCAGATCGCTTTGCCGAGCGCTTCGGCTGCACCGTTCACTGCAATCGGCGGGGCCTGCACGAGTTCTCAGACGAGCAGGCGGTCGAGGGCTTTGACGTCGGCGAGCAGCTCCCGGGCGCAGCGGTGGCGGTCGAGTTCGGCGTCATCTGCCCTGACGACACGGCCCTGTACCTGCCGGGCGTGCGAGCTGTGGTGCTGGCCGACGGGATCGTGCGGGGCGGTCCCCATGGGCAGCAGGACAAGCTCGGCTTCGTCCCGGATTCGCTGATGGACGACCCGCCGGCCACCAAGCGCGGCCTGCTCGAGGCGTGCTCGCGGCTGCTTGGCGAGCTCGACTTCGACAGCCTGCTCCTGGCGCACGGCGGTCCCGTGATCGGCGACGCCCGCGAGCACCTGCAGGAGCTCCTGGACTGCGGCGGGCGTACGGCCTTCGAGATGTAGGCGAGCTCTTGGCGCGCCGGCCGGGCGCGGGTCCTCGCGCCGGGATAGGCTCGCTGGGGGATGCGCGTATTCGTCACCGGCGCCAGCGGCTTCATCGGCGGGATCCTGTGTGCGGAGCTCCTGCGCGAGGAACACGACGTGGCCGCGCTGGTTCGCCGCCCCGGCTCCGAGCCGGCGGGGACCCGCGCCGTGGCAGGCGATTTGGGTGACGGCGCCCGGCTGAGCGAAGCGCTGGGTCGCGAGCGCCCGCAGTGCGTGATCCACCTGGCCGCCGAGATCGCCTCCCAGCGCAGCGAGCGCAAGGTCCGCGAGGTCAACGTCGAGGGCACCCGCCGCCTGCTCGACGCCTGCCTGTCGCTCGGCGGGGACGATCCGGCAGCGGGTCCGCGCATGGTCTTCTCCTCCACGGTGGTCACCGGCGATGCGGCCGGTGCGCTCCTCACCGAGGAGGGGCCATTGCCGGTGCAGACCCCCTACGGACGCTCCAAGCAGGAGTGCGAGCGGATGCTCCTCGACTCGGGCCTGCCCGTGGTGGTCCTGCGGCCATCCCACGTCTACGGTCCCGGCGGCTGGTACGCGCACGAGCTGATCCCGCGGCTGCGCCAGCCGGGACGCTTCGCAGTGATCGGCCGCGGCGAGAACATGTGGGACGTGGTTCACGTCGATGACGTGGTTGGCGCGCTGGCGCTCGCCGTCGAGCAAGCTCCGTCGGGCTCGATCTACCACGTGGTCGACGACGAGCCGATCAGCTTCTACGACTTCATGAGCACCACGGCAGAGGCGCTCGGCGTGGGGCCGCCGAGGCGCATCCCCGCTGCGCTCGCCCGTCTGGTCGCAGGAGCGAATGCGGTCGACGCCGTGACTCGCTCGGCGCGCTCCTCGAACGCCAAGATCAAGGCGGAGCTGGGATGGCGGCCGAGGTTCGTGACCGCTCGGGAGGGGGTTCCCGACGCGGTGGCACGACTGATGGCGTCGAGCTCGCCCACCTGACAGCCGGCTCTCATTCTGGCTGGGCGGCTCCAGGACGAAGTCGGCGTGTCTGGGCCTGCCGCGCCCACCCGTCGGACGCCAGGTCACGCTCCTTCGTGCTGCCCCCGTGGTGTCGCGATCGCAAACGCGCTTGCGGCCTCGTCGGCGATGTGGCGGGCGATCGCCATGGAGGAGGTGGCGGCCGGGGAGGGTGCGTTGCGAACGTGCAGGGCCCGATCGGTTCGCGAGAACGCGAAGTCCTCGAGGAGCCTGCCGTCGCGGCCAAGCGCCTGGGCCCGCACGCCGGCGAACGAGGGCTCGACGTCGTTCACCTCGAGCGCAGGCACATACTGTGCGGCCGCGCGGACGAACGCGCCCCGCACCGCTGCATGGTGCAGCTCGGTCAACCCGGTCTTCCACCAGCGCGCCAGCATCCGCCAGGTGCCTGGCCAGCACAGAGTGTCGAGCAGGTCGTTCCGGCGCACGGTGGCGAGGCGGTAGGCGTCACGGGCTCCCGCCATCAGCGCGCTCGGGCCGATCAGCACCTCGCCGTCGATGTTCCTTGTGAGGTGCACGCCGAGGAACGGCAGCGCGGGATCGGGAACGGGGTAGATCAGCGCCCGTACCAGCTCGCGACGATCGGGCACCAGGCGCAGATATGCCCCTCGAAAGGGCACGATCCGGGGGTCTGGATCGGCGCCGGCGATCACGGCCAGGCGATCGGCCCACGCCCCCGCACAGAAGACCGCGTGACCGGCTTCGGTCGCGCCCTGGGAGTGCGTCAGGCGCAGCGAGCGACGGCCGCTCGCGACGCCCGTGATCTCACAGCCGGTTGCGACCGTTCCGCCCGCCGCGCGTATGTCCTCCGCGTAGGCTCGCGCCACAGCTGAGAAGTCGACGATGCCCGTTCCGGGCGAGTGAAGCCCGGCGATCCCGCGGGCGTGCGGCTCTATCTGCTCGATTCCGGCAGCGTCCAGCCGTCGGAGACCCGGCACCCCGTTGGCCCGGCCCCTGCGCTCGAGCTCTGCGAGTCGCCCGAGCTCCGACATGTCCCTCGCCACGATCAGCTTTCCGCAGCGCTTCGTGGCGATGCCGCGCTGCTCGCAGTATTCGTAGATCTCGCGCGAGCCCTCAACGCACAGGCGTGCCTTGAGCGATCCTGGGGCGTAGTAGACGCCGGCGTGGATCACGCCCGAGTTGTGGCTGCTCTGATGGGCGGCGATCCCTTGCTCTCGCTCGAGGACGCACACGGACGCCCGCCGGTCACGGGCGAGCAGCTCGCGCGCGACCGCGAGCCCCACGATCCCTCCGCCGACGATCGCCAGATCGCAGCGCTCGGGCGCGGGGGCGGCCTGCTCAGGTGGTTCGGACACGTCGAGAGAGCGTGCCAGACCTGTCCTGCTGGGGCGCTCGCAGGCGCGCAGGCGTTGGCCTGGACGTTGGCCGGGCGTTGGCCTGGGACCGGCCTCGCCGAGACCGCTTAGCCGACGACCGCGGCGGGGCCGCCGGGCGCGGTGGCGGCGGCGGCGTTGAGCAGGCCCGCCCCGTACAGGCGTTCGTCCCCGCCCCCGCCGAGCTTGGTCGCGGTCGCCTGCAGGCGCGCCGTTATCTGGGCCGGAGTGGGATGGCGCCCGAGTACGCCGCTGGCGATGATCAGGGCGGCCGCGGCGGCCACGTGGGGCGTGGCCATCGAGGTTCCTTCATAGCCGGTCGGCAGTCCGAAGCGCCTTGGCGAGCTTCCGGTGAAGGTGACCTGGTAGATATCGCGCCCGGCGGGCAGTTCGGGGCGGCAGTTGGGATCGCCCGGCAGATCGGCATCGGCTCCGCCGCCGGGGGCCACGAGCGTCAGCCCTGAGCCGTCATTGGAGTAGCTGGCCAGGCAGCCGTGCTCGGTGGTGGCACCCACCGAGACCACGTCGGGCCCCTTGGCCGGATAGGCGATCGCGGCGTGCCCCTCGTTGCCCGCGGCCGCCACCACGAGCACCCGACGGCGATGGGCATAGCGGATCGCTTCGATCAGCTCCGGGATGTCCGAGGCGGTCACGCCGGGCGAGAACTCGAGGCTCAGGTTGATCACCTGCGCGCCGTGCTTGACCGCGAATAGCACCCCTTCGGCGATCGTGGAGGCTTCGCCTTCGCCCTGGGTGTCGAGGACGCGCACCGGCATGATGTGCGCGGCGAAGGCAAGGCCCGTGACCCCGTAGCGGTTGCCGGTGGCCTCGGCGATGGTTGCCGCGACGAACGTGCCATGGCCGTTGCGGTCGTTGGGGAAGCGGTTGTGGGCCACGAAGTCATAGCCCTGCACGAACGTGTGGCTGCTGAAGTCGGGCGAGCGGCGGAAGGGTCCGCGGTTGGCGTAGGCGACCCCCGTGTCGAGCACGGCCACGGTCGTGCCTCTGCCGCCGGGCGCGCCGTCCGCCGCCACGTTGGCCCACGCTTCGGGGGCGTTGATGCTGAAGGGGCCGCTGAAGTTCCACTGCAGCTGCTGCCATTCTCCCGGCGCGGTGCCCGAGCCGACGTCGTTCGGGATCAGCCCGCCCGCGGCGCGGGCGACGCTGCCGGTCGCGTGGGCAACGTAGTCGGGCACGGCCCACTGCACGTCGCGCTGAGCGCGCAGCTGGCGCAGGGCGGAGGCGACGCTCGCGCCACGCGCCAGGCGCACGAGCATCGTGTGGGCGCCGCCGGAAGCGAGCGGGGTGCTTCGGCCAGCGCTCGCGGCGCTCGCGCGCGAGGCAGGCGCGTAGCGGACGACGATCTCGTTGGAGGCATAGCCGTCGGCGTCGACTACGGCAAGCGCGCTTGCCGGCAGGCCCATCACGCACGCCGAGAGGCCCAGCGCGAGCAGCCCGAGCAGGCGAACGCTTCGCGCGCAGGAGGAGAGCTCGTGGCGAGGGAGACAGATGGCCATGGACTTGGGTAATGATGGTGTGCCGCGCGTGCCGCGCGTGCCGAGGACGGGGAGGCACTGTCGCAGACGCGGCGGCGAGGCATATGAGCGAGCATTTCTTCCCACGCGACGACTACTTCATGCGCCTGGCCCTGCGCGAGGCCGAGCGTGCGTTGGAACACGACGACGTGCCGATCGGCGCGGTCGTGGTGCGTAACGGAGAGGTTCTCGCAAGCGGGCACAACGAGCGCGAGCTGCGCCAGGATCCCACGGCCCACGCCGAGATCATCGCCCTGCGCGAGGCTGCGCGGGCCGTCGGCAGCTGGCGCGTGCTCGACACGGTCATCTACGTCACGCTCGAGCCCTGCGCGATGTGCGCGGGCGCGATCGTGCTGGCCAGGGTTCCTCGCGTGGTCTATGGCGCCTACGACCCCAAGGCGGGAGCCTGCGGGAGCGTGCTCGATGTCCTCGGCGAGCCGCGCCTCAACCATCGCCCGGCGGTCGCCGGCGGCCTGCTCGACGAGGAGTGCGCGGAGATGCTCAGCGCCTTCTTCGCCTCGCGTCGCTAGCCTAGGGGCCGTCGCCCTGGAGGGGTGGCAGAGCGGTTGAATGCGGCGGTCTCGAAAACCGTTGTGCGCCTGATTGGCGTACCGAGAGTTCGAATCTCTCCCCCTCCGTTTTTGGCTGGATTCCTGGATTCCGCGTGTTTGCAGGAGATCTGGCCAGTACGAGCCCAAGTTGGCTGTGCCTGCGAGACCGCAGGAGGACGCCCAAACCCGCCTGAGCGGCACATGGACTGGCGCGCGATCGGCGCGCAAACGCCAAGTTGGCTCAGGGTTTGCGATTTGTCACACCGACCATCCCACAGGGGTCGGGCGTGGTGTGGGCAAATCGCCGCTTTACTCGTCCTCCTCGAGCCGCGGGTGTCTGCGGCGCATGAAGTCGCCGAACATCGGCGCGGTGTAGGCGTATACGCCGTGATCGTCGCGGTAGATGAGGTTGTCGGCGATGAGTCGAATGAGGCTCTGTGAGAGCGCGCCCGTGGAGCGGCCCGTGGCTGCGTCGAGGTCTGCCTTGGTCAAGCGCTCGGCACCGAGTGATGCCGCTACTCGCAGCGTGCCTTGGTCGGCTTGTCGGGCGTCGCGGTAGCGTGGCTCGAAGAACTCCTCGTCGAGACTGCGCTGGATCGCCACGCGCTCGCGCTCGTATAGCTTGGCGGTGATCGTCGTAGTGCCCTCGAGGTCCGCCGCTTCCCAGAGTGCCTCGCCGAACCACTGGATGAAGTAGGGATAGCCGTCGACGTCGCGTGCGACACGATCCGCGACACCCGGCCCATAGGTGATGTCGGTGGCGGGGCGCACGAGCGCTTGCGCCGCCGCGCTGAGCTTGTCGGGTCGCTCTGGCGTCAGCGAGAGGTTGTCGATCACCTCGGCTCGGAACAGGCGCTCGGCGTTGCTGCGAGCGGCGTGGATGTTGCCGACCAGCGGTGGCAGGCCGCAGAGGACCAGCATGATGGGCATCGGGTACTCGTCATCGTCTTGGACCGCCACGAGCGCTGACAGAAGCGCCCCGAGAGGAAACTGGTGCTTGGCCTGCCGGTCGTAAACGCTGTGGGCCTCGTCGAACAGAAGCGCCACACCCCGCCCCTGTGCCTGGGCAATCTCGCCGATTTGCATGAGCGCCTCGCGCAGCCCGTCTTCAAGCAGGGTAGACGCGAACTGTTCGGAGCCAGCGCGCACCGACACACTCACCCCATCGGCGATCTGCAGCTGCACCTGCCCGATCGCCTTCATCGCCGCGGCCACACGCTTCTTGATCCTCACCTTTACGCTCAGCGCCTCCACCGCCTCCGTCAGGTAGCCGGCGAGCGCGATCGCGAAGTCGGCCTCCTCGCAGAGGCGCGTGCTCCAGTCCCGGCGCACGACCACCCACTCTTGGCGTCGGGCGATTCGCTCGTACTCCTTGAGCAGCACCGTCTTGCCAACGCCTCGAAGCCCTGTGATCCGTAGGTTGCGCCGCTTCTCGGGGTAGTCCTCCAGCAGACGCTGGAAGCGATGGATCTGCTGCTCACGGCCTGCCAGGTACGGCGGCCTGGTCCCAACGCCGGGGCTGTAGGGGTTCCGCGCCATTACGGAAAGTTAGCAGACATCACAGATATCTGTAACCTTCTGTAACTTGCTGTTGGCTTTGGGGCCGCGACGTCGAAGCCGGCGCAAACCCTCAAGTAGCGATTCCGCAGGACTGGCGCGCATGCGGGCGTGCATAAGCGATTTTCGGCTCTGCAGAGCCAAAGCTTAGCGGTCTCGAAAACCGTTGTGCGCCTGATTGGCGTACCGAGAGTTCCCCGCAGGAAGCTGCCCAGTGCCGACGACGGTCGTCTGCTCGCGCCCGCTCGCGATGGCTGATCCGGCCCTCGATGCCGGTTCGGTAGCGCGCCGCTTTGGACGGTGAGATCCGACCGTCAGCGTCGCATGTTGCCGCTACGCACCGCGCGCAAGTGGCGCCACGGGTGTCCCAGCTGTTCGCGCAGCTGCGCTCTGGCCTTGCGTCGGCGTATCTTGCGCGGCTCGACGATGCCGAGTAGACGGGGCGCCGCTGACGTCCGCCGACGCGCCAACAGCCCGGCACCGAGCCCGATCGCCGTGAGTCCGGCGAGGATCATGCCCGGGCGGGCCAGCTCACGGCTGTACTCGCTCTGGACGGACTGCCACAGCCGGCGGTCGACGAGCTCGCCTAGGGCATCGGGGCGCCCGGAGAGCTGGCCCGGCTCGATCGCTGGCAGGAACGTCAGCTGCACACGCCTGGGCTTGGGGAACGGTCCCAGCCACAGCCGGTGCGTGCCAGCGATCGCCGCGGGGATGATCGGGGCGCCCGTCTGCAGCGCGAGCCTGCCGGCACCGTGGTGCGGTGAGCCGAGCGCATCCGGATCCTCGACTCGCGTGCCCTCCGGGAAGATCACGAGCAGCCCACCCTGCTCGAGGATCGATCGCGCGGTCTTCATCGCCTCGACGTCGGCCTCGCCACGACGCACGGGAAACGCGCCCAGCCGCAGGAACAGCCAGCCCAGTGGCCCTTCCAGCAGCTCGGTCTTGGCCATGAAGCGCACATGGCGGCGGGTGGCGATGCCGACGAAGAAGGCGTCCAGGAAGCTCTTGTGGTTCGGCGCCACGATCGCCGCGCCATGTGAAGGTATGTGCTCAGATCCTGAGATCCGTACGCGAAACCACAGCCGCAGCGCTGGCGCCAGCAGCGATCGAATGAGCGCATACAGGCGCGTGTCAACCCCGCGCTCGCGGGCAGCCACGTGCATCCGCTCGATGCTTGTGGAAGCTTGTCCCTCAGTCACGGGGTCTCAAAAATGCCGACCGGTGCTGGCGTCATCGACCCAGAGTCTTCTCGCCCGCCTCGCGTCGCGCATCCGCGCGAGCAACGCCTCGGGATGGCGGGAGACTACGTACTGAAGCGAGGCCGAATGAGCGGCGCGCAAGCGTTGCGCCCGCGGCGATGGTCGCGCAGCGTCCCGAGCGCAACGCGCGAGGGCCAGGGCATATCAGCGCACCCACGGCAGGAAGACGTCGCCTCGACCGAACACGCTCAGCCCGGTGCGCCGGGTCCAGTCTGTCCGCTACGGGATCGAAGACCAGCGAAAGGTCGGCTGGAGGCTGACGGTGCTTAGCGCTGTCCAGATGACGTGAACGACCATGGCTTACGTCGCGACAGCGGGGCGGCCGGCTCCGTAGTTTCCGGCTCGATGCTGGCGGTCGCCCGCGGATGGCCGCCCCGCCGAAGGAGACTAATTTGAGCAGCGCAAGTCAAGAACACGCCGGTCGGCGGATGGTGCAGCCGGCTCGGCGCTGAAGTAACCCTCAAGGTCATGAGCGCGCCCTCCCTCCACCAAGTCACGACTCTTCCCCGTGGGACGGAGCGGAGGGCGCTGAGGGGCCGCAACGCCGTGTTCGCCGGGGAAGTCGGTGGCGATGGCGAGAACGGCTTTCACGTCGCCGATGTGCAGGCGATGGCCGAGGCGACTGAACCGCTTGAGAAGGTCGACGCGGCGCGCTGCCGGCGGAGCGTCGCCTCAATCGACCTGACGCCACGTTGCGTCGCGCGGACGCCAATCCTCCAGCCAGCGAGCTGAACGCGATGACCCCCGAGCCCTACACGCCCGTCATCGACAAGCCGCGGCACGATCGCGCGCACGCGCGACGCGAGGCGGCTTGCGCGATCCAGCTCGTGGCGCGCTCGCTGGCGGTGGATCCCGCGGCACTCAGCGCGGCTTCCTATCGCGGCTTCTGCGCACGCCAGGGGGATCTGCACCTGCCGTCATCGCTGGCGATCAGCGTCCTGTTCGTCGGCTGGCAGCGTGCCTGCGAGCAGGTCTCAGCGCTGACCTACGACGAGGCGAACCTCGAGGCGGACGTCGTACGCATGCTCTATGGCGACCCGTCGCGCCGTCACCGCGCCTACGCCACTGCGGGCCATGACCGAATGGCGGAGCCACTCGGGACCGCGGCGGACGGGAGCGATGTCTGATGGCGCCGCCCGCGGTGGGCACCGGCACGTTGCGCCGGCTGAGCGAGCTCCACACCGGCCGGCATCCTGTCCTCAGCGTCTACCTTGGCCTCGAGGGCGGGAGATCTCTCGAGGCAGCCGTCGAAGTGCGCGAGCGGGAACTGGACGGCGTGATCGCTGGCATCGAGCAGGGGACGATGCAGGCCGAGGTGGGACGTCTCCACGAGGTCCTGCGGTGCATGCCCCCGCTCGCACACGGAACGCGCAGCCTCGCCCTGTTCTCATCGGCACAAGGAGCGACAGTCGCGGCCGTGCCGCTGCCGAGCCCGATCGAGCCGCTGGCAGTCATCGACACTCTGCCATGGCTCGAGCCGCTGGCTGGCATCTTCACCCCTGGAGATCATGCCGTCGCCGTTATTGACCGCCACGCTGGAAGGCTGTTTCGAGGCGCGCCACGAATGCTCGTGGAGTACGCGACCGTCTGCGACCGGCATCACCATCGCCCCGCATTGGGCGACTGTACGCAGCTGAGAGGCTCCTGTCCTACACAAGAGGATCCGGCGGAGCACGCGCGCAGGCTCGCAGAGCTGTTGCTGCGCGCTCACCGGCGCCGCGCCTTCGAGGAGCTTGCCGTAGTCGCCCCGAGCGGCCTCTGGCCAGCGATCGAAGCCGCCCTGCACAGAGACCTGCGCAGCCGGCTTACCGCGCTCGTCGATCTCGAGCTGATCGATGCCTCCGTCCAAGAGATCGCGCACGCGTTCAGCCGGCATGCCCGTAGTGGGCGTGCCGCACACCCGGCGTGCTCGAGCAGCACGCGTCCACCGCTGGCCGGCGCGATCAGCACCGCACGTCACGCCACCATCCTCGCCCTGCCCGAGTCGACGCCCGAGCACGCTCTCACCGCGGCCGCCGGATGATGATTGAGCGAGCGCCGTGGAGATCGAGGCGTATGGCCGGGTTGACGTGCTCGTCAACAATGTCGGGCAGGGTCTTCACGTTATGCTCGAGGAGCTCGACCCGGCCGACCTGCGTGCCGTGTTCGAGCTCGACGTGGTCGCGTCTCTGGTGGGCATGCAGGCGGCGCTCCCGCTGATGCGGACGCTGCAGCGAGCCTCCGTAGCTCTCCCCGATGTCGGCGCAGGCACGGGGTGTGATGCTGATGGGCAGTTGTCCACGAGTGCCGGGGGATCGAGATGGGAAGCGCTGCGTCGGAGCATGGGTCAGACGTGCCGCGCATGTTCATCGTGGAGGGGCAGGATCCGTTCGCGGTGGTCGGGTGGGGGACTCGCTCGGTGGCGGTGCGCTCCGAGGATGGCCAGGTCGCGTTCGCGTGCGAGCGGGTCGAGGCTCCGACGAGCTGGTCGGACACCGCTGTGGCGACGGTTGCGCGACGATACTTCGCTCGCCACGCGGACGGTTTGCAGGAGCACTCGGTACGGCAGCTCGTCGAGCGTGTCGCGGGCGCAATCGGTGGTTGGGCGCGGGCTTCGGGGCAGGCCTGCGATGAGAGCCAGCGCGTGGCGCTGGAAGCTGAGCTGACGGCGCTCGTGCTGAGCCAGCGCGGCACGTTCGCGACGCCGGTGTGGCTGAATGTGGGCGTCGAGCGCGAGCCGTTCACCTCGGCGTGCTTCATCTTGGAGGCGGAGGATTCGATTCGCGCACTGCTCGACTGGAACGCGCGCGAGGGGGTTATCTTCCAGCAGGGCGGTGGCACCGGCGTGAACTTGTCGGGGGTGCGCTCCTCGCGCGAGCCCGTCTCGCGCGGAGGATTGGCGAGCGGTCCGGTGTCGTTCATGCGCGCCGCGGACGCGTGGGCGGCGACGATCCGCTCAGGCGGGCGCGCGCGGCGGGGAGCCAAGATGGTCGTGCTCGACGCCGAGCATCCCGATGTGTTCGAGTTCATCGCTTGCAAGGCGCGCGAGGAGGAGCACGGCGCCGCGCTCGTGGCCGCCGGTTTCCAACCGCAGGAGGCCGTGGCGTCGCTCGCCTTCCAGAATGCCACGCACGCGGTGCGGGTGAGCGACGAGTTCATGCGCGCCGCGACGGATGGTCGTGAGTGGGCGCTGCGAGCCGTCACCAGCGGCGAGGTGGTCGAGACGCTCCCCGCGCGCGAGCTTCTGCGTGCGTGCGCGCGGGCCGCGTGGGTGTGCGGGGATCCGGGGCTGCAGTTCGCGGACACGATCGAGCGCTGGCACACCTGTCCGCGTTCGGGTCCGATCACCGCCTCCAATCCCTGCGGTGAGTTCCTGCACGTGGGGGAGTCGGCCTGCAACCTCGCGACGCTCAACCTCCTCGCGTTCCTGCGGGAGGACCGTTCGTTCGAGGTCGAGGCGTTCGTGCATGCGGTCGAGCTGCTGGTGCTCGCCCAGGACGCGATCGTGGACGGCTCGTCCTATCCGACCGAGCGCATAGCGGAGGGCACGCGTCGTTTTCGCCCGATCGGCATCGGCTATGCCAACCTCGCTGCGTTGCTGCTGACCATGGGAATCGCCTATGACTCTGTCGAGGGGCGGGCGTGGGCGGCGGCGATCACCGCGCTGATGACGGGCGCCGCCTACCGGCGCTCGGCGCGACTGGCGGCGACACTCGGCCCGTTCGCCGAGTTCGCTTGCAACCGCGAGCCGATGCTCGCCGTGCTGGCCGCCCACCGCGACGCCGCCGCGCGCATCGGCCGCGACGCGCCCGCCGAGGTGCTGGCGGCGGCGCGCGGGGCGTGGGATGAGGTCCTGGCGGAGGGCGCCGCGCACGGGCTGCGCAACGCACAGACGACGCTGATCGCGCCAACGGGCACGGTCAGCCTGATGCTCGACTGCGAGAGCACCGGCATCGAGCCCTACTATGCGCTCGCCGGGCGCAGGCACCTGGTCGATGGCGGCGAGCTGCACTTTCAGAGCCGAGCGGTCGTTGACGGGCTGCTCGCGCTCGGCTACTCCACCCACGCTCTGGAGGAACTCGGCGAGCACGCGCTGGACCACGGCCACCTCGTCGGTGCGCCGGCGCTGCGCGCCGCCCACGCGGCCGTCTTTCACACCGCGAGCGGCCCTGACCCGGTGCCCGTCGACGGGCACCTGCGGATGGTTGCCGCCGTACAACCGCTGCTCAGCGGGGGCGTCTCGAAGACGCTCAACCTGCCTCACGACACTCCGCCCGAGAGGATCGAGTCGATCTTCCTCGATGCCTGGCGGCTGGGCCTGAAGGCCATCTCGGTGTACCGCGAGGGCTCGAAGATCGGTCAGCCGCTGCAGGGCGCCGAGGACTGAATGCGAGCAGCGCTCCGCCCGTGCTGCTCTCGATGCACAGTCGAGCGTTGCGATCGCACAGCGCCCGCGGGGGAGCTCACAGATCATCCGAGGACCGCTCGCTCGCGCGCGCCCTACGCGCAAGGCGGCGCGCCTCGCGCAGCGGCTCAGGCGCTCGCACCAGAGCTGTCGCCGCCAGGACGACCGAGCAGGCGGTCTCGATACCTGTCCTCCATCCAGGATGGACCGCGAGTGGACGCGCTCGCCGCTGCGTGCGCAGCCAGCATCCAACCGTCTCTCCGTCCAGCATCAGAGGGCTGCGTGCGCCGCGATCCTCCGGCGGCCATTCCCCCGCCGCCAGCAAGGGCCTGTGCGTCACGCCCACCGTCGGCACGCCGATGACCGCCCCGAGCTGGAGCGCAAGGCCGGCTCGGCGAGGATGGTCGCGTCCGGTCGCGTTTACCAGGAGCACGTCGGGAGCCCGCGGCAGCGCCGCGACCGCCGCCTCCAGCAGCGGGCCCTCACGCAAGGCGAGCAGGCCCGGACGGTAGGCGGCCACGACACGGCCCCTCGCAAGGGCGCGTGCGACGACGCGCCGCTCGAACGTCACGGCCGCTGCCGCCCAGCTTGGCTCCCCCTCGACACCTCGAGGCCGCGCGTCGCGGGCAAAGCACACGAAGCACCCTCCGATCGCATACGCATTCGCTGGCGGCTGCCATGGGGGCGCCTGCGACAGCGCCAGCTCGCGCTGCGCGCCTCGCAGCGCCTCGGCGGACGTGGGCCAGGATGCGCGCCAACCAGCCGCGGCGTGGCTCACGGCCGGCCTGCGCCCACCGGCCATGTCGAGAAACACGTCGCGCCCGCGAAAAGAAAAGGTGCGTCCACCGTCGAGCGAGTAGCGATACCTGTCTCGATTGCGCTGCGGAACGGGTGCATGGATGCGACCTTTCTGTAGGGACTGCATGCTCGTATTCTTGCGTCCCGAGGACGCGCTCTACATGGACAGCGGTGTGGCACGAGGGTTACGAGAACTAGTGTCCATCCGATGCATGGCCTGTTCGACCACTCGCTGCTCGTCGTGACGGGCAAGGGCGGAGTGGGGAAGTCCACGGTGGCGGCGGCCCTTGGCCTGGCCGCCAGCGCGCGCGGGCTGCGCACGATCGTGGTCGAGGTGGCCGCCCGCGAGGACGTCGCGCGCGCGCTTGCGTCGAACGTGGCGGGTGTGTACGCCGAACGAGCCCTCGACGAGCGCCTGCACCACATCTCGATCGATCCCCAGCATGCGATGGAGGAGTACCTGCGCGGAGCGCTTCCCCTCGGGGCCCTGGCCGCGCTGCTCTCGCGCAGCAGGATCTTCACGACGCTGATCGCCGCGGCGCCGGGCATGCGCGAGCTGCTGACGATGGGAAAGGTGTGGGAGCTCGCCCAGCACGAGCGACGCGCCCGTGATGGGGAGCCCTATGACCTGGTCGTGCTCGACGCGCCGGCCACCGGACATGGCCTGGCGATGTTGCAGGCGCCACGCACGTTCGCAACGGTCGCCCGAGTGGGCCCGGTCGCCGGGCAGGGACGGGCGATTGCCGACTTCCTCGTCGATCCGCGCCGCACCGCGGTGCTGGCCGTGTCAACCGCCGAAGAGATGCCCGTCACCGAGACGCTGCAGCTGCGCTCGCAGCTGGGCAAGCAGTCGGGCCTGGACCTTTCACTGGTCGTCGTCAACGCCGTCGTGCCCCACCGCTTCTCCGCTGCAGACGAGCGGACGCTGAGGGCGGCACCGCGCTCGCCGGCGAGCCATGCTGCGCTCTTCGCGGCCACCTGGACGCGCCAGCAGCATGCTCAGATCACAAGGCTCCGGCAGAGCCTCCCGGGCGTGGCGCTCGTGACGCTCCCGTTCGTGTTCCGCTCCGCGCTGGATCGCGCGGCGCTCGAGCTGCTCGCCGGGGAGTTCGAGCCATGAGCATCGCGCAGTGCCTGGCCGGCAAGCGGATCTGCATCTGCACAGGCTCGGGCGGTGTGGGCAAGACGACCACGGCCGCCGCCGTCGCGATCGGGCTCGCTGCGCGCGGCCAGCGGGTCGCCGTGGTGACGATCGATCCGGCGCGTCGACTGGCAAGCTCCCTGGGGCTCGAGCAGTTGGGCAACGAGCCCCGCCTGGTCGATCCCGCCCACTTCGCCGGCCAGGGGATCGAGCTGCACGGCGAGCTGTGGGCGATGATGCTTGATGCCAAGCGCACCTTCGATGAGCTCGTCGAGCTGCTCGCGCCGGATGCCGCTACGTGTGAGGAGATCCTCGCAAACCGCATCTACCAGGAGCTCTCGAGCGCAGCAGCCGGCTCGCAGGAGTTCACCGCTGTGGCCAAGCTCTACGAGCTGGACGCCTCCGGCCGCTTCGACGCGATCGTTCTCGATACGCCACCGTCGCGCAACGCGCTGGACTTCCTCGATGCTCCTGAGCGACTGACGAGGTTCCTCGAAGGTCGGGCGCTCAAGGTCATCGCCGCGCCCACCGGAGCGGCCGCCGCGTTCGCGGCGCGCGGGGGCGGGCTCGCGTTCTCCGCCCTGCGTCGCGTGACCGGCGTCGACCTGCTGGCGGACCTCAGCGTGTTCTTCCGCGCGCTGAGCGGCGTCGTGGACGGGTTCGCCGAGCGCGCGGGCGCCGTCGGGCGACTGCTCGGCGACCCTGCCACCACCTTCCTGATCGTCACATCGCCCGAGCCCACACCCGTCGAGGAGGCGATCTTCCTTCGCCGGCGACTGGGGGAGGCCGGCATGCCGGTCGGCGCCTTGATCGTCAACCGCGTGCGCCTGCTCGCACGCACCCGGCCGGCGATCGATGAGGACTCTCTGGCGGCCGACTTCGGCGGTGACGCCGATCTGGCCGCGAGATCCATGCAGGCGCTCGCAGACCTGCGGGCGCTCGCGCGGCGCGACGCCGCAAGCATCCGGCGCCTGTCCTCCGCCCTAGGCGACGGGCGCCCAATCCTCGTGCCTCAGATGGATCTGGAAGTCGGCGACGTGGCCGGGCTCCTCGGCGTCCAGCGCTTCCTCTTCGCTTCGCCGCAAGAGCGAGCCGCTCTGCTGGCCGAGGAGGCGTTCTGAGCACGGTCGGCCTGAGCCGCTGAAGCTGAGACGGCACAAGTCCCGCGAGCGGGTGCTGACGCGTCTACGCAGACTCAGAGCGTCGCGCGGCGGCGGGTGAGCAGACGCAGGCGCGCAGCCTCCTCGCGTTCGCCCTCCTCGAGGCTCAGCTCGAGCGCGGCCAGCTGGGCCTCCTGGCGGGGAACCAGGCGTCGCTCGATCGCACGCGCGCGGCGGGCGACGGTGGAGAGCTCCTGCGAGACCTGTGCGAGCGCGATCTGCGCGGCGGCCTGCGCGGCGGCGACTCGGGTTGCGCGGCGGTAGGCGAGCGCGGCGTAGTGCAGAGCCGAGCTTCCGCCGAGCGAGGAGATCGGTGGCGCAGGGCCCTGCTCGAGGCCGGAGATGCGCGGTCGGACGATGCCCATCAGCGGCTCCCAGGCGACCGTCAGCTCCGGCGCGCGCCGGGTCAGGGAGGCGATTCGCGCGATCTCGCTGGCGTCGTCGAGCAGGGCGGAGCGGGCGAGCCAGCGCTCGGCCTCGGCGACCGCCTGCGCCCACTCCGTGGCGGCCGTGGCAGCTGCGTCGCGCAGCCGCCGCTGCTCGGCCAGCAGCGCCTGGCGCTTGCGTGAGAGCAGGTCGGCGCCACGGCGCGCGACCGCGAGCCGCCGGCGCAGCACGAGCCGCGCCGCCTTACCCGACGTGCCCGTGCTCGGCATCGGGCTCCCCCCCTCGGTAGCGTGCGGCGAGGGTCTGGCGGCTGACCATCGTCAGCGCGGAGGCCGGCAGGCGCGAGGCCACCTGCCAGCCGAGGTCGAGCGTCGCCTCCACCGTGCGCGCCTCCTGCTGGCCCTGGCTGAGGAACTCGCGCTCGAGCGCAGCGCGAAACGCGAGCAGGCCCTGGTCGGCGGCGGGCAGCGCATCGGCGCCGACGATCTCCGCGAGTTCGGCCGCTTGCAGCGCTCGGGCCATCAGCGAGTACAGCTGGTCGGAGAGCTCGAGATGATCCTCGCGTGTCAGCTGCTCGCCGGCGCCACGGCGCATCAGGCGCGACAGCGACCCCATCAGATCCAGCGGCGGGTAGACGCCGCGGGCGTGCAGGTCGGCCGCGAGCACGAGCTGGCCCTCGGTGATGTAGCCGGTGAGATCCGGCACTGGATGGGTGATGTCGCCGGCGGGCATCGTCAACACCGGCACGAGTGTCACCGACCCGCGCCGGCCGCGCATGCGACCGGCGCGCTCGAACAGCGAGGCGAGATCGCTGTACAGGTAGCCCGGGTAGCCCCGGCGCGTTGGGACCTCGCCGCGGGCGGCCGACACCTGGCGCAGTGCCTCCGCGTAGTTGGTCATGTCTGCCAGCAGCACCAGCACGTGCCGGTCGCACTCGAAGGCGAGGTGCTCGGCGACGGTCAGAGCCAGCCGCGGCGTCATCAGGCGCTCGACGACCGGGTCGTCGGCCGTGTTGATGAACATCACCGTCTCGCGCTCGCCGGCGCGCGTCTCGAGCGTGTCCCGCAGCGAGGCCGCGTCGGCGTGGGTCACCCCGAGCGCCGCGAACACGACCGCGAACGGCTCGCCCGCGACATTCGCCTGGACGGCGATCTGGGCGGCGAGCTCCAGGTGCGGAAGCCCGCCGACCGAGAAGATCGGCAGCTTCTGGCCCCGCACGAGCGTCGCGAGCCCGTCGATCGCGCTGACACCGGTGATGATCGGCTCGCTGGGCGGGATGCGCACGGCGGGGTTGATCGGCGTGCCGTTGATCTCGCGACGGTGACTGCCGAGGATCGGGGGGCCTCCATCGAGCGGCTCTCCGCGACCGTCACACACCCGACCGAGCCACTCCTCGGTGATCGGCACGCTCATCGGGCCTCCGCCGAAGGCGGTGCGTACCCCATTCAGGCGCATGCCCGCAGTGCCCTCGAGCACCTCTACGATCGCGTGGTCGAGGGAGACGTCCAGGACGACGCCGTGGCGCACCTCGCCGTCGACCAGCCGGATCTCGGCCACCTCGTTCCAGCCGATGTCCTGCACGCCCTCGATGACGATCAACGGACCGCGAATCGAGGCTGTCGAGCTGTACTCGATCGGCTGCGGCTCCGGCTGCACCGGCTCGTCCCGGTGCTCCTCGCCCGGCATGCGCGCCGCTGTCATCGCGGCCGTGCGATTCGGCTTTGGATCTCGGCTCCCAGCCGCGTTACCGCGTCGACGTCGTCGGCGGGGCACTCGTCGCGGACGCGCGCGACGTCGGAGAGGTCGAGCGCTTCGATGCGCTCGATCGCGGTGCCCCCGTTTGCCGAGGCAAGCAGCGCTCGGTTGATGTCGAGCACCAGTGCGAGCAGCGCGGCCTGCTTGGCGGGAGCGCAGTAGCGATCGTTGAGACTCAGCGCGCTCTGCTGGAGGACTCCCTCGCGCAGCAGCCGGGCGCAGATCAGCGCGACGCGCTCGGGGCTCGGCAGGCTCTCGACACCCGTCAACTGGGCAATCGACTCGATCCGATCGGCGTCCATGAGCAGCTGCAGGGCTTCGCGCCGGCGCTGTGCCCAGCCGTCGTCGCCCTCGGCGGCCTTGAAGGCCGCGAGCGATTCGGCGTCGCGAGAGGAGGAGTCGGTCCAGCTGATCGCCGGGTGATGGCGGGCATAGGCGAGCTGACGGTCGAGCGACCAGACGGCCCGCACGAACCGTCGCGTGTGCGCCGTTACCGGCTCGGCGAGGTCACCGCCGGGGGGAGAGACGGCGCCGAGGATCGTAACCGACGCCTGCGCACCGGCCAGCGTCTGAAAGCGCCCGGCGCGCTCATAGAAGGCGGCCAGCGTCGAGGACAGCTCCGGCGGATAGCCCTCCTCGGCGGGCAGCTCCTCGGTGCGTGCCGCCGACTCGCGCAGCGCCTCGGCCCAGCGGGAGGTCGAGTCGGCGATCACCACCGCGTCATAGCCCATGTCGCGGTAGTGCTCGGCGACCGTCACGCCCGTGTAGATGCTGGCCTCGCGCGCCAGCAGCGGCATGTTCGAGGTGTTGACGATCGTGACGGTGCGGTCCATCAGCCGCTGGCCGCTGCGCGGGTCCTCGATCGCGGCAAAGTCCTCGAGCAGCTCAGCGAGCTCGTTGCCGCGCTCGCCGCAGCCGACGTAGACGATCACGTCGGCGTCGCACCACTTCGCGATCTGCTGGAGCAGCAGCGTCTTGCCCGTGCCGAACCCGCCCGGCACCCCCGCGGTGCTGCCCTGGCAGAGCGGGAACAGCAGGTCGACGACGCGCTGCCCGGTGATCAGCGGCCGGCCGGAGGACAGGCGCCCGGCGGCCGGCCGCGGGCGGCGCACGGGCCACGTGTGGGCCAGCGTGATCTCGTGTCCGGCGACGGTCGCGATCGTCTCGCCGACCGTGACCTCGCCCTCATCGGCGATCGTCTCGATCGTGCCGGCGAGCTCGTGCGGTACGAGCGCGCGGTAGGTGATCGCGTCGGTCTCGGGCACCGTGCCGAGCACCGCACCGGGCTCCACCTGCTCGCCGGGGCGAACGCTCGGCGTGAAGCGCCAGCGCCGCTCGGGGTCGAGCGCGCCGCGGAGGGCCCCCGGCTCGAGCCACGGACCTGCGTCCTGCAGGCGCCGCAGCATCCCGTCGAAGACGCCGCCGAGCAGGCCGGGACCCAGCTCGGCGCTGAGCGGACGCCCAGTTGCAAGCACCGCCTCGCGCGGGCGCAGCCCGGAGGTCTCCTCGTAGACCTGCACGGTCGCGCTCTCGCCCGCCAACGACAGCACCTCCCCCGCCAGCTGGCGCGATCCGACGGTCACGAGTTCCGCGACGCGCAGGTCGCACCCCCCCGCGACCTCGACGAGGGGCCCGTTCACGCGGGTGATCGTGCCGGCGCTCAACTCCACAGCGCCGCCACCTCGTCGTCCAGCTGGGCCAGGCAGCGCTTGACCTGCGTCGAGAGCGAGTAGTCGATCTGACGGCCCGGAGCGTGGGCGATGATTCCGCCGCCAGGCGCGTCGGTGATCTCGACGTCCGCTCCCAGGCGTTCTCGCGCGTCGCCGATCAGCTGCTCGGTCACCGCCTGGTAATCCTCACGGTGGCTCGACGCCTGCTGGGTGACCTCGCGGGCGACGGTGGCGTAGACCTCCCGGCGCGCCGACAGCAGCAGCTCGTGCGCGTTGCAGCGCGCGGCGGAGAGCACCCGCCGCGCATCGTCCTCGGCGGCCCGGCGGGCAGTGGTGAGCGAGTCCTCGCGCAGCTCCTCCGCGCGCTCGTGGGCCGCGGCGAGCGCGGCGGCGCTGCGGTCCAGCGCCTGGGCGCGCAGGCGCTCGGCCTTCGCGTGGGCGTCGTCCAGCGCGGCGCTCCGAAGTGGCGCCCACGGATCCACCTGCGCGGACGCACGCGTCGCGGCCGCCGGCGCGCGGGGCGAGCGTCTCAACGGGGCAGCTCCACCCACAGCCGGCGCGGGGCGCTCGTGAGCTCGTGGCGCAGACCCTGGGCGGCGGCGGGCGTGAGGATCACGAGGCCGACCTCGGCATCGAGCGCCTCCCACGCGGCGCGTGCCGCAGTCTCATCCGCGGCTGCGATGACGCCGACCCCCGCCAGCGCGAAGCCGCGGAGGCGCTGCTCCTCGCCGATCGCCACGACTGTGCTCATACCTTGCCGATCAGGATCACGGCGATGATCAGCCCGTAGATCGCGATCCCCTCGGCGAGCCCCACCACTACCATCGCGCGGCCGAACATCTCCGGCTTCTCGGAGATCGCGGCGAGCGCGGCCGAGCCGGTGTACGCGACGGCGACACCGGCCCCGATCGTCGACGCCCCGACAGCGATCCCCGCACCGATGAACGCGCCGCTCTGGCTGCTGTCGGATGCCGCGGTGGCGGCGCTGGCGGGCTCGGCGACCCCGAGCGCGAGCAGCCCGAGCACGGCGAGGGCGCCTAGGCCCAGCAGGCCGTTGAGGGCGACCAGCCGCCGAGCGCCGCGCGCGACATCCCTGCGCAGGACCATTTGGCAGAACAGGGCGCCCGCCGCTGCGACCGGCAGCCCGAGCAGTAGAAACATCGTCATGGTGCCTCCTCATCATCCAGGAGCGGGATGCTCCAGGGTCGAAACGGACGTCCCTCCTCGACGAACACGCGCGAGAAGAGCTCGTAGTACTCCAGGCGCAGGGCCTGCACCCCCACGACGAGTGCCTCGAGCGCAAAGGCCAACGCGCTCCCGAGCACGAACAGTACGGCGGCCGCCAGATAGCCGGCTGCGCCCCCGGCCAGCGCGCGCGTGCCGTCGACGACGACCTCGCCGATCGCTGCGTGCATCAGGCCGAACGCCGCCAGGCGCGTGAACGACAGCACGTTGGAGCCGGTGCGCAGCAGCGCGTCGAACAGCTCGATCAGCCGCTGCAGCACCCCCAGCGCTCCGCGGGGAGAGTCGTCGCGGAAGCCGGCGTACAGCAGCGATGCTCCCAGCGTCACGACGGCCGCGCCCGCCACCGCGATGGCCGCCACGTAGGCGAACCCGAGCACGAGCAGCACGCCGCCGATCAGCACGAGCAGGCCGGCGATGCCGGATGGGGCCAGCAACGCGGCGCGGGGCCCGCGCTCGCGCAGGCGATTGACGGCGCCGAGCGCGTGAGCGCCGAGCAGCAGCACGATCCCGATCGCGGCGCCGACGAGCAGCAGCGTCGTCGGGTGATCGAGTGGCGCCGTCCACAGCGCCGGCAGGATCCCGGTCGGCCCGAAGAGCTCGCCGTAGAGCAGGCCGAACACGACCGCGCAGGCGCCCGCCACAGCGGGGAACGGCCACAGCCGCCGCGCGGCGGCCAGGCGCGGGTGGCGAGTGTGGCGCAGCAGCAGGGCGGCGGCGATCAACAGCAGCCCGTCGCCGGTGTCGCCGAACATCATCCCGAACATCAGGAAGAAGATCGGCGCGGCGAATGGCGTCGGGTCGACGTCGCCGTAGGGGACGGCGCCGTAGGTCTCGACCAGCAGCTTGAACGGACGCGCGACGCGAACCGGCTCGAGCAGCGTCGGCGGAGTCTCACCCGGTGGCAGCGCGAGCTCGACGACGCCGGCGCCGACGGCCGACAGGCGCTCGCGCAGCGCGCTCAGCTCGCCCTGAGGGGTCCACCCGGCGAGCAGCGCGAAGCTGCCGTGGGCGACCGCCCGCTCGGCGCGCTGGCGCAGGGCGACCTCGCCCGCGAGCAGCTCTCGAGCTCCGCGGCGCTCGAGCTCGGCCATCGCCGGCGCTCGCCGGCGCAGGCGCGGCTGCGACGCCCCATCCAGTCTCCCCGCTGTGCGCTCCAGGCGCCGCAACGCCTCGACCGCCTCGCCGGCGGCCGGCGCGAGCGCGCCGCTCAGCTCGACGGTGCCGGCGTCCGCCACCTCGGCGAGCGCGTCGCGCAGCCGTGGCGGCGCGGCCACGATCGCGACTCGACGCATGCGCGCGGGGACGAGCGTCTCAGGCCGCGGCATCCGCACGCTCCCGCATTCGTCGGCTGCCGCCGAGCGCCGCGATCGCCAGCGCCTGAGCTGCTCGCCGCGCATCGGCCGCGAGCAGCGCGACGGTCCCGACCACCAGCGCGGGCGAGCCGACCGGGCTTCGCATCAGCGCCTGCGCGTCGTCCTCGACGCGCCGCCACCAGGCCAGCTCGGCGCGCCACAGCTGTTCGGGCCGCTCCACCTCGTGCAACACCCAGCCGATCCTCGCGGGCAGGCGTGCGGCGAGCTCCGGCACGCTCCTCGCCGAGAGCCAGCTCGCGCTCACTCCCGGCAGCGCCAGCAGCAGCCGCGGGTCCTCGCCGCCGCCCAGCAGCAGCTCGCGCGCCACCAGCAGCGCCAACGCCGCCTGCGCCCATTCGCCGGCCGCGCCCCCGTGGTCGATGACGCGCCGCGCCCAGCCGGCGCGCAGCGCCAGATGCAGAGCGGGCGGCTCTTCGCTGGCGGGCTCTCCCCAGGGCGAGCTGGCGAGCGCCGCGCGGACCTCCGCGAGGCTGCGTGCCGGCTCGACGCGGGGCCAGACGGTGGCGAGGCCGCCGAGCTCGAACGGCGGCGGGGAGCCGGCCCCGGTGACGATCCAGGCGATGTGGTGCTCGATGTTGACGAGCTCATACCAGGCGGCGATCGCGCGCAGCAGCACGGCCCCGTCCGGGGGCAGCCAGCCGGCGAGGATGCGCAGGTGCCACAGCGCGGTCGCGGCGACGGCGCGCTGCGCGGGCGCGAGCTCCTGCGCCGCGCCGAGCTCGCGGCCGTAGGGACTTGCCAGCAGCAGGCGCTGGGCGGCGGCGAAGGAGCTCTGCGCGGCCAGCCCGCGCGCGGGCTCCTCGCCCAGGCGACGCTCGAGCAGCAGCCTGCCGCGAACCGTGCCCGCGATCCACTCGGCGCTCAACGGGCCCCCCGCACGAGCAGCCCCAGCACGTCCTCGACGACGGTCGGCGTGCGCTGCGCGGCCCGCTCGCGCAGGCGCCTCGCCTCCGCGCCGGCGTCCGCGAGGATCGCCTGCGCTTGGAGCTCGGCCGCCTGCCGCCGCTCCCGGCCCAGGCGATCCGCCTCGAGCAGCGCCTCGTGGGCAGCACGCGCCAGGATCCGCTCGGCCTCCTGCTGGCCCGCACGCTCGATCGCTACCGCCTGCGACCGGCCTGCATGCACGATCGTGGCGGCTTCGGCGTCGATATCGTCGAGCCGGCCGAACAGGGGCGCCAGCTCCGTGGCGACGTCGGGCTCCAGCGCGGGCACGCCCACCGCCCCGGCCGCGCGCCCCGGCGGCTGCCGGCGCCGGCGCAGCCGGTCGAGGAGCTCGGCCAGAGGCGTCATCGGCAGGGAGGTTACGCGTCCGTGCCGGCTCCTCGCGGCTGTGCCGCGAGGAGATAGGCGACCGCGTCGTCGAGCGTGGCGAGCTTCGGGTAGTCGCGCTCGGGAATCTCGACCCCGGTCTGCTCGTGCACGTTGACGAGCACGTTCAGGAAGTCGATCGAGTCGATGTCCAGCTGATCGGTCAGATCCGTCTGGGGATCGATCGCGGCCGGGTCGACGTCCGGGGCGACCTCGGTCAACGCACGGATCACGACGTCGTGCAGCTCCTGCTCGTTCACAGCTCCTCCGGTTTCTGCAGTTGACGGTCGATCAGCGTCAGGAAGCGGCTGCCGGCGTGGCCGTCGCTCGCGCGATGGTCGGCCGCGAGCGTCGCGGTGACGATCGGCCGCGCGCCGATCATCCCCTCCAGGGCCCATGGTCGCTCGAGGACGGCGCCGAAGCCGACCAGCGCAACCTGTGGCGGGTAGATCACGCCGTGCACCAGTTCGACTCCCTGCTCGCCCAGGTTCGTCACGGTGATCGTCGGGTCGGACATCTCCGAGCCGCGCAGCCTGCCGGCTCGAGCCCGCGTCACGAGGTCGCGCAGACCGGACATGAGCTCGTCGAGGCTGCTGCGGTCGGCGTCGTGCAACGCCGGCGCGACCAGGCCACCGCCGCGCAGCGAGATCGCCACACCGAGGTGGACGCCCTCGGCGGGGCGAAACGCCTCGTCGACCCAGAAGCCGTTCAGCGCCGGCGTCGCGGCGGCCGCCCTGGCCGCCGCGCTCAGCAGCAGCGCTGAGGGCAGCAGCCGCTCTGCTATCGGCCGGTTGAGGTTCTCCTCCGCCAGCCACGCGAGCGCCCGGCTCATGTCGATCTGGGTCTGCAGGTAGTAATGCGGTATCTCCCGCTTGGAGCGCGCCATCAGCGCTCCGATCGCCTGGCGCATCGCCAGCGCACGGTCGCCTGGCTCCCCGGCTGGTGTGGCCGGCGGCGCGGGTGGGGGGGCGGGCGCGCCGCTCGCCGCCGGTGCGGGTGCAGCCGGCGCGGGTGCGACGGGTGTGACGGCGCCCGCTGCGGCGTGCTCGACGTCGGCCTTGGTGATCGCCCCGGCCGCTCCGCTGCCGGTCACTGCGGCCAGGTCGACGCCGAGCTGCTGGGCCACGCGCCGTGCGATCGGCGAGGCCCGCAGGCGATGCGCCTCGGGCGGCTGCGGGGCCGCGGGCACGGGGCGAGCGGACGGCACCTCGTCCTCCGTGCCGGCGCGGACGGTCGCGAGCGCCGTTCCGACGGGCACCCGGGTGCCCTCAGGTACGAGCAGCTCGTCGATCACGCCGTCCTCGAAGATCTCGACTTCGATCTCGGCCTTGCTCGTGTCGACGACCGCGACGATGTCGCCGCGCTTGACCGCATCGCCGGGCTTCACGCGCCATTCGAGCAGGGTGCCGGAGGTCATGTCGGCGCCCAGCGAGGGCATCAGGAAATCAGCCACCGCCCACCATCCGCCGAGCCTCGGCGACCACGGTGCTCGCCTGCGGCAGCGCGGCCTGCTCGAGGTGCTGTGCGTATGGCATCGGGACCTCCGCGGAGCACACGCGGGCGACGGGGGCGTCGAGCTCGTAGAAGGCCTGCTCCATGATCCGCGCGCTGACCTCCGCCGCGAGGCTCCCCGAGCGCCATCCCTCGTCGATGATCACGGCTCGGTGGGTCCTTGCGAGCGACTCGATCACGGTCGAGTCGTCGAGCGGGCGCAGCACCCGCAGGTCGATCACCTCGGCCTCGATGCCGGCCCCGGCGAGCTCGTCGGCGGCCTGCATCGCGGTTGACAACGTCCCCCCGTAGGCGATCAGCGTCACGTGCTCGCCGGTGCGCCGGACGGCGGCGCGCTCGATGTCGACGGCGCCGGCGTCGGCGGGCAGCTCCCCTTCCATGTTGTAGAGCGAGCCGTGCTCGAAGATCAGCACGGGGTTTGGATCCTCGAGCGACAGTGCGAGCATCCCGCGGGCGTCGGCGAGCGTCGCCGGGGCCAGCAGCCTGAGCCCGGGGATGTGTGCGAGCCAGCCCTCGAGGCTGTGGGAGTGCTGGGCGGCGACCTGGCGCCCGGCGCCGGTCGTCATGCGGATCACCAGCGGAATCGCGAACTGGCCGCCGGACATGTGCGTGATGGTTGCGGCGTTGTTCATGATCTGATCGAGGGCCAGGAGGCAGAAGTTGACGGTCATCACCTCGACGATCGGGCGCATGCCCCCCATCGCGGCCCCGATCCCGGCACCGACGAACGCCGACTCCGACAGCGGGGTGTCGCGGATCCGCTCAGGCCCGAACTCCTCGAGCAGGCCTTTGGAGACGCCGAAACAGCCGCCGTACGCGCCGACGTCCTCGCCCATCAGGAACACCCGCTCATCGCCGAGCAGCGCCTCGCGGATCGCGGCGCGCATGGCCTCGCGATAGCTGACGGTGACCATCGCCGAGGCGCTCATGCTGTGGTGCCCTCCCAGTAGACGAACCGCTCGAGGTCCTCGACCGGCTCGAGCGTGCCCGCCTCGGCGAACGCGATCGCCACCTCGATCTCCTCGGCGACCGAGCGCTCGATCTCCTCGATGTCCTCGGCCGTCACCAGTCCGGCCGCTTCGAGCCGGCCGGTGAGCCCTGGGATCGGGTCGTGCTGCTTGTAGTGCTCGATCTCCTCCTTGGAGCGGTACAGATCCGGGTCGTACATCGAGTGCGCGCGGAAGCGGTAGGTGCGCAGCTCGAGAAAGCACGGCATCCCGCCGCGGACCTCGGCCGTTGCCCTGCGCGCGGCGTCCTCGACCGCGATCACATCCATCCCGTCGACGCTCCACGCGGGCATCTCATAGCTCGCGGCCTTCAGGGCGAGCTCGGTCTCGGACTCGTAGCGCTCGATCGCGGTGCCCATCGCGTAGAGGTTGTTCTCGCAGCAGAACAGCACCGGCAGCCTCCACAGGGCGGCGAGGTTCATGGACTCGTGGAACTCGCCCTCGGCGACCGCGCCGTCGCCGAAGAAGCACGCGGTCACGCGCTCGCGCCCCTGCAGCTTGTCGGCGAGCGCCAGGCCGAGCGCGAGCGGCAGCCCGCCGCCGACGATCGCGTTGCCGCCGTAGAAGCGGGTGGCCGCGTCGAACAGGTGCATCGAGCCGCCGCGCCCGCGCGAGCAGCCCTCGAGCTTGCCGTACATCTCGGCCATGATCGCGCCGGCGCTCACGCCGCGCACGAGCGCGTGGCCGTGCTCGCGGTAGGTCGCCACCACCGCGTCGTCCGGCTCCAGCGCCTCGATCGCTCCCACCGCGACCGCCTCCTCGCCGATGTACAGGTGCATGAAGCCGCGGATCTTCGCCGCGCTGTACAGCTCCACGCACTTCTCCTCGAAGCGGCGCACGCGCAGCATCTGGCTCAGCAGGTGCAGCCCGTGGTCGCGCTCGAGCGGCTGCTCGGCGCTCATGCGTCCGGCTCGAGCGTCGAGATGTCGCCCTCCGGCAGGCCGAGCTCGCGCGCCTTCAACAGACGGCGCATGACCTTCCCGCTGCGGTTGTGGGGCACGCTTGACACAAAGTCGATCTCGCGTGGCGCGACCGCTGCTCCGAGCCGCTTGCGGGCGAAGCCGAGCAGCTCCTTGCGCAGCTCCTCGCCGGGATCGCGGCCCGGGGCCAGCGAGACGAACGCCTTGACGATTTCCCCGGCGACCGGGTCGGGCTTGCCGATCACTCCCGCTTCGGCGACGGCGGGGTGGGCGAGCAGCGCGCTCTCCACCTCGAACGGGCCGATCAGGTGCCCAGCGGACTTGATCACGTCGTCGCCGCGGCCGACGAACCAGAAGTAGCCGTCGGCGTCGCGCCGCACGAGGTCGCCGGTCAGATACCAGCCGCCGGCGAAGCAGCGTTCGTAGCGCCGCTGCTCGCCGAGGTAGCCGCGGAACATCGACGGCCAGCCGGGGCGCAGCACGAGCTCGCCCTGCTCGTCGGGGGAGGTCACCAGCTCGAGGCTGCCGTCGCCAGCGAGGATCGGCCGGCCTTCGGCGTCGCGCCGAGCCACAGCGGCCTCGATCCCGGGCAGCGGGCGACCCATCGACCCGGGCCGGACGTCCATCGAGCGGTAGTTGGCGATCATGATCCCGCCGGTCTCCGTCTGCCACCAGTTGTCGTGGATTGGCATGCCGAACGCCTCTTCGCCCCAGAGGACGACCTCGGGGTTGAGCGGCTCGCCGACGCTCGCAATGAACCGCAGGGCGCTCAGGTCGTACTCGTGGGCCACCTCGACGCCGATGCGCATCAGCATCCGCAGCGCCGTAGGCGCCGTGTACCACACGCTCACCCGCTGCTCCTGGAGGATCCGATACCAACGGTCGGCGTCGAAGTCGGCCTCGTCGATGACGCTGCTCACCCCCAGTGTCAGCGGCGCGATGATCCCGTAGGAGGTTCCGGTTACCCAGCCCGGATCGGCGGTGCACCAGAACACGTCGCCGGGGTGCAGATCGAGCACGATGCGCCCGGTCGCGCGATGTGCGACGACCGCCTCGTGCACATGGACCGCGCCCTTCGGCGCCCCGGTGGTGCCGCTGGTGAAGTGCACAAGCGCCATGTCCTCCGGAGCGGTCGCGGCGACCTCGTACGTGTCCCCGGCGGCGCCCATCAGCCGCTTGAAGTCGTGCACGCCGGAGATCTCCGCGATCTCCGCCTCGTCTCCGACCAGAAGGACATGCGCGAGGTTCGCCAGGCGCTCGCGCAGCTGAGCGACCTTGCGCTTGTAGAGCACCGGCGTCGTGACGAGCACCCGCGCGTCGCCCAGCGCCAGCCGCTGCTCGATCGGCTCGGGCCCGAACGCGGAGAACAACGGCGAAAAGACACAGCCGCACTTCAACGTCCCCAGCGCGGCGATGTACAGCTCGGGAATACGTCCGCTGAGGACGAACACGCGCTCTGTGCGCCGGACGCCCAACTGCTCCAGGACATTGGCGAAGCGGGCGGTCTCGTGTCGCAGCTCGGCGTAGGTGATGTCGCGTGTGCCGCCGTGCCTGCCGAGGAAGCGCAGCGCGGTTGTGTTGGCCAGTGGTCCATCGGCGTGCCTGTCGACGGCCTCGCAGGCGATGTTCAAGGCGCCGTCGGGCAGGCCAGCCAGCTCCGCCCGCGCTGCCGCCCACGAGAACCTCGAGCGAGCCTCCTCGTAGTCGGGCATGTTCGGCGCGACAGCTGTCTCACCCGTTGACGGCACGTCCGAACCGTAGGGCATCAGCCGAAGCGCCCGCATCGGCCGTAGCTACCGTCGGCGATGCGGTCTTTTACGTAGATCGGGAGCGCTTCACGCGGGCCACCCACGCGCTGAGCACATCCGTGCCCCAGGGGTCGGTGAAGCGGACGCGAGCCGCCAGCGTCATGTGCGGCTGTGGCCGGGTGTCGTCGCAGAGGTACACGGTCCACTGCACCGGACGGTGATACAGCTCGTAGTACGAGCCCAATCGCGGGAACGAGCCGCTCGCCAGCACGCGGTCGCCGTGGCGGACGAGTAGGAAGCGGATCGCTGGCTCCATCGGCTGCGTGCCCACGTCGAGCGGTCCGAGGCGATATTCGATCGACCGGTCCGGTTCAATCAGCCGCTCGACGCCCGCCGCAACCGCGCCGATCGGCCGGTACTCGTACATGTGGGAGTCCGGCTTGGCGGTCGCCGCGACCGCGCTGCCCACGGCGCTCACCCCACCGAGGCTCGCCAGCGAGGCGAGGACGACGGCAGCCGGTCGCACCCACGAGCGCAGCGCCCAATGCTCGCTGTGAACGCGACGGCGCAGCGCTCGAAGCGGCGCGCTCGACACGCCGACCAGCCCGAGCCACAGCGCCCACGCGAGGGTCAGCCACACCCAGAATCCCAGCTCCGACCCCCACCACATCGTGTAGCCGAGCGTCTCCGCAAGCAGCTTCGTCGACGGGTTGGAGGTCGCCTCGACGCCGATCGCCGCGCACAGGCCCAGGCCGATGAGCGTCGCTGCGGTGAGGTCCCACCGTCGTCTGACGGCGCCGATCAGCCCGGCCAGCGCAAGCGCCGCGAGCAGCGCGATCGTCGAATCGAGCCGGGGGCTGCTCGGCGTGGCGCGAACGTCCGCCTTGCGCTCCCACTCTGACGCGGGCACGTACAGCCACCACGGACGGACCCCGATCGAGCGGACCACCGCATGCCAACCCACCGTCGTGCCGAGCGTCGGCCCGCGGTGCTCGGCGGTGCGCACGATGATGGAGAGGTTCCCCGGGTTGTTCTCGATCTGATCGATCGCCGGCTCGGTCCAGCACGCGGCCGCGACAACGAGCGCGGTGAGCGCCCACGGCCAGATCCTCGGCGATGGCGATGGCGATGGCGATGGCGATGGCGACTGTGGCCTGGAGCCGGCGGAGCGTGCGCGGCGGCGCTGGAGCGACCCGATCAAGAGCCCGCCGAAGCCGACCGCGAGCAGCACCGCGGTGGGCGCCGCGTACATCAGATGCGTCTGCGTGACGAAGCTCGCGACGAACACCGTGATCGGCAGCAGGCGATGCTCACCGCAGGCGAGCGACCAGCCGAGGAAGATCAGGAGCAGGAACGCAAACAGGCCGGCCGCCGGATTCCAGATGTCGTGCATCGCCTCGGCCGGCAGCGACTGGCACATCAGCGCGATCCCGGCCGCGGTCGCGAACATCAGGATCAGGCCGCCGCGGCGGCGCGCGAGCGCGACGCAGCCGAGGATCGCGAGCGTGTTGACGACGCCCATCGTCACCGCGATGCGCGTAACGCTGCCGAAGTGCGCTGGCAGCGCGATCAGCCAGTACAGCATCGGACCGGGGCTGTGCATGACCTGTCCGTGGATCACCAGGCCGGCCTCGGAGTACTGGCCGACCAGCGGCTTGTGTGAGGTGAGCACGTCCCAGCTGCGCGTGGCAATGATCCCATCGTCCCCCGCCGGTACCCATCCCGCGTGCACGGCCTTGATCGTCGAGTTGATCACGGGGATCGCCGCGGCGAGGCCCGCGGCAGTCCCCGGCACCAGGCACAACCCTCGCGCGACCCGCGCCGCCAGTCCGCGCGCAGCCCGGCTCGCGGCCTGGAGGCGCTGAGAGGCGGGCGCCGGCACGGGGAGCGTCGAATGGTGCACGATGCTCCTTGCGCCTTCAGCGGATCGTGAAGTGCCCAACCGGCGTCGGCCAGCCTGGGCGACAGGTCGAGACATGAATCGCGCGCTCGACCCGCCCGTCACGCACGAGCAGCAGCACCTGCTGAGCGATGCGGATCTCGAACCCCGGTGCGGTGGACCACGGCACTGGCCGCCGCGCGTGCGCGAGCGAGCGGCGCGTGAGCGGACCCGCTATGCCGTCGCGGACCAGTCCGCTCCATCCCTGAAGCGCGACGACTGCGTGCCAGGTCTGTTCGCCGAAGGCCCCGCCCGCGGCCTGCCGCCCGGTAGAGGCGGCGGTGAGCTGAGGCGTCGCATTCGCGAACGTCACCGAAGCCGTCAGTCCGACCGCGAGCGCCGCCACCAAGACGACGAGAGCCTGCAGCGACCTTACGCAGAGCCTTGCCACCGCCAGGCCCGACGGTGCGAAGGCCGAGCACACGGGTGGTGGGTGACTCAACGCCTAGGCGCCGCCGTCGCCGATTACCACCTGCGTGACGGGTATGTCGAGCTCACGCCGCAGACGCTCGAGCTCTCCGTGCTCCTGCCAGCTCTCACGCTCGCGCGGATGCGTGACGACGATCACCTCGTCGGCGCCGAAGTCGCGCAGCTCGTCCTCGATCGCAGTCGTGGCACTGGGATCGCCGACCTCGCCGCGAGCAACGATGCCCTGCTCGTGCGCCCACGCCAGTGACCGCTCCAGGCGCGCGCGGGCCTGATCGAACTCGCGGTCGATGTCAGAGACTCCCTGGTGAAGGCGCGACGTGAGCACCGGGGCAAGGACGTCGATCTCGACGCGCTCATGATCCTCTCCGAGTATCCGCTCGCACAGCGCCTCGCCTGAGAGGGCCTCGTTGGCGATGACCAGCACATGGCGCTTGCCGGGCGGGGCGCCATGAGGATGCACCGCAGCCGCCGCCTCGTGCAGCGACATGCGGCGATCGGGGTTGGCCGCGCGCACGTAGGCGATCGCGGCGACTATCAGCACCAGCAGGAACACCGCTACGCCAACCAGCGGCTTGGTGAGCCAGCCGACCAGCACAGCCAAAGCAACTGCCAACACCCCAGCTATCGTCAAGCGGAAGGCGTCCTGCTCGGATCGGATGGGCGTGCGCATGATGTCATGACACTACGCTCGGCCAGCCTCGTGTCATCGTGGGTAATCACGGGTTGAGGCAGTGGTTTCCCCCCTCGGATCAACGGGCGCCGAGACGGCTCGCCGAAGGCGAGCGGGTCGCCGCCGAGGACCGGGAGCAGCGGCGCGTCGCCGCTTCGTGCGCCGGGATCGGTTCAGTACTCTTCCGCAGCGTCCCGTGGGGAGGAGCCGGATATCGCGTGTCGATTGCGAGCGTAGCTTGGCGGTGCAGTTGTCATCGCCCGCTGTCCGCGCGGGTGTCAGTTCCCGCTAGAGAAGAGATCGCCATGCACAGAATGCTCCGCAGACCATCCGCCGTTGCCGTACTGGCGCTCGCGCCGTTGCTGCTTGCAAGCTGTGGCGAATCGACCCAGGCGAAGGCCAAAGCACAGGTGTGCTCGGCACGCACCGAGATCGCCGCGCAGGTCGCCAAGCTGGAAGGGCTCTCGATCTCGGCGAGCCTGCTCACGGATGCCAAGGCGAGCGTCGAAGCGATCGACAAGGGTGTCGCGAAGATCAAGGAAGCGGAGCCCAAGCTGGAACCGGCGGTCAAGCAACAGGTCGAAGCCGGTACCAAGACCTTCCAGGCCGAGATGACGGCCATCGGCGGCGGCCTCGCGTTGGCTGCCAAGGTGCCGGGCGGCATCAAGGCACAGCTGCAGTCGGTCGGGCCCGAGATCAAGACCGCGTTGGCGCAGCTCTCTGCGAGCTACAAGCAGGCCTACGGCTCGCTGCGATGCTGAGAGCTCGATCGGCGCCGTGAGCTCGCGTGGCGAGTTGAGGCTTGCGCCGCAGGAGCTGCGCCGGCGTTGCGATCCCGCAGCGCTGCCGTTCGCTACGACCGCCGAGGTCGAGCCGGCGGACGGCGCGGGCGGCCAGCAGCGGGCGCTGCGCGCGATCGACTTCGCGGTCGAGGTGCCACAGCGGGGATACAACGTGTTCGCGACCGGCCCCGACGGCACGGGCAAGCGCGACACAGTCGAAGCACGCCTGCGCATGCACGCCGGCGCTCGTCCAGCCTCGCGCGACATCGTCTTCCTGTTCAACTTCGACGAGCCCACAAAGCCTCTGTGCTCGCTGCTGGCCGCCGGCGACGGGCGCCGCCTGGAGCTGGCGATGGGCGCCTTCGTGCAGCAGGCCGGCACGGAGATCCCGCACGCGTTCGAGAGCGAGAGCTACCAGCGCCGTCGTGGCGAGGTCGTCGAGCCGTTCGAGCGCGAGCGCCAGGATCTGCTCGAGCATGTGCGCAGCTTCGCGCGCTCGCGGGGGCTGAATCTCGAGGTCACGCCAGCCGGCGTGGTCACGATCCCGCTGGTGCACGGACGGCCGGTGACGCCCCAGGAGTTCGAGCGCCTCCCGGAGCAGACACGGCGCGACCTCGACGCCGCAAGCCACGAGGTCGAACAGCGAATGGCCGCTGTGATCCCCCAGCTGCGGGAGATCGAATCGCGCGTACGCGATCGGGTCCGTGCGCTGGAGCGGGAGGTCGTCCTGTACGCGGTCGGGCACCTGATCGACGACGTCAAGCGCGAGCACGCCGGGGTGGAGGCGGTGGCCGGCTGGCTCGAGCGTGTCCGCCAGGACGTCATCGACAACTACGGCGGCTTCCTCGCCGGTGCCCAGCAGAGCCAGCTTGCGGCGCCGCTTGGCATTGTGCTCGGCCGCGGCGCGGACGCGTTCCGCGCCCGCTACGAAGTCAACCTGTTCGTGGCAAGCGACGCTCACTGTGCGCCCGTGGTGGTGGAGCGCAACCCGACGTTCCCGCGCCTGTTCGGGCGCATCGAGTTCGAGACGACGCTCGGCGCCGCCGTCACCGACCACCGCCACATCAAGGCCGGCGCAATCCACGCCGCCAGTGGCGGCTACCTGATCCTGCGCGCCGCCGACGTGCTGCGCCAGCCATTCGCTTGGGAGAAGCTCAAGGAGGTGCTGCGCTCCGGGCGCGCGCAGATCGAGAATCTCGGTGAGCAGTTCATGCTGTTCCCGACCGCGTCGCTAACGCCCGAGCCGGTTCCCGTTGAGGTGAAGGTCGTGCTCGTCGGCTCGGGCGAGCTGTACGAGCTCATGCACGCGCTTGACGAGGACGTACGCGAGCTGTTCCGTGTGAAGGCCGACTTCGATACGCAGATGCCGTGGAGTGATGAGGGGTGCTCGGCCTACGCCGCGTTCATCAGTTCCCAGGTCGCGCGCGAGGGGCTGCTCCACTTCGAGGCCGCCGCGGTCGCACGCGTGATCGAGGAGGGCGCCCGCCGTGCCGCCCATCAGGGCAAGCTCTCGACGCGCTTCCAGGAGATCGCCGACGTTCTCACCGAGGCAAGCCACTGGGCCACGCGAGCGGGGGCGGAGGTGGTGGCAGCCGAGCACGTCGAGCAGGCGATCCGCGAGCGGCGCACGCGCTCGGACCTGCTCGAGCGGCGCCTAGCCGAGATGGTCGACGAAGGCACGCTGCACATCCAGGTGCGCGGAAGCGCGGTCGGGCAGGTCAACGGGCTGGCCGTCGTTGCATTGGGCGACTACGCATTCGGGCACCCGACGCGCATCACCGCCACCACCGCCACCGGCGGCGGCGAGCTCGTGAGCATCGACCGCGAGAGCAAGCTCAGCGGGCCGATCCACGACAAGGGGTTCCTCACGCTGCGCGGCTATCTCGAGCAGTGCTACGGCGATGGCGTGCCGCTGTCGCTGTCGGCGAGCATTACCTTCGAGCAGTCCTACGCCGGTATGGAAGGCGACTCGGCATCCAGCAGTGAGCTCTACGCGCTGTTGTCCAGCCTCGCCGGCGCGCCCATCGACCAGGGCATCGCGGTCACCGGCTCGGTCGACCAGTACGGCCGCGTCCAGGCTGTGGGCGGGGTGGCGGAGAAGATCGAGGGCTTCTTCGCGGCCTGCGAGCGTGCCGGGCTCACGGGTGAGCAGGGCGTGATCGTCCCCGCCGCCGACCGCCGTCACCTGATGCTCGACCAGCCCTTGCTGGCGGCGGTCAGGGACAGTCGCTTCCACATCTGGGCGGTTGACAGCATCGATCAGGGAATCGAGATCCTCACGGGCCTGCCCGCCGGCGGGCGCGGAGCCGATGGCGCCTATCCAGAGGGAACGCTGCACGCCCGCGTCCAGGCGCGTCTGGCCGCGATGGCGCTGTCCGCGCGCGAGTGGGGCCACAGCGGAAGGCCCGATCAGCGCAGCCGCTCGATCGACGCGTAACGTGGCCGCATGACCGGCGCCGCAGAGATCTCGCGCGAGCCGCGCCGACACTCACCGCCCCGTGGGCGCATCGGCGCGCGGGCCGCGGTTGTCGTGCTCCTAGCACTGGCGCTGCCCGTTGGGCCGGCGGCGGCGCAGGCGGGATGGCGGACGGAAACGCTGACGCTCGCCAGCATCGTCGGCCCGATCGCGCTGTCCTTCGACTCCGCCGGTGACGGGCTGCTCTTGTGGGACGGCAACCCGTATGCGATGCAGCCGCCGCGGCTGTTCGATGGTGGGGAGGCGCGCGTGCCGGGCGGTGGCTGGAGCCAGATAGCGGAACCGCCGTTCACAGCGATCGAGCAGCTGCAGCTGTATGGCAGCGGCCGCGCGCTGCTCGTGGGCTCCGAAGCGGTGACCGCGCGGGGCGGCATACCGCTGCCGGGGTCGCTGCCGTGCTGTGCCGGCTCTTCGGGCACGGTCCTGCGCGTGCGCGTGATCTACGCGGACGGCCTTGTCGACGGCAGCTTTCGCCCAGTCAGGATGCTCGATCAGGATGGCAGTGCGCCGGTGTCGGCGGCGGACGAGCACGGCGACGCGATCGTCGCGTGGGTGCACGGCGGGCACTTTCGCATCGCCGGGCGCAGTCTTGGGGGCGCCTTCGGCAAGCCGCTTACGTTCCCTGGACGGGCGCTGGCGCGAGAGCCTTTCACGGTCGCCCTGAATGCGCGCGGGGAGCGCGTGCTGGCCTGGGTCGGTGGCCGCGATCTACGCGATCTGTATGCGCGGATTCACCCCGTGCGAGGTCGGTGGAGCTCCGCCGAGCTGGTCGCGCGCCTGGCCGTCCCCGCCAGGCCGGTCCCCACGATCAGGCTGCGCGCCGCGATCACACCGGCGGGGACGGTCGTGCTCGCGTGGGAGAGTGCGAGCGCCTGCGAAGGCTGTGCGACCTCTCTGCGCGCCGGCGCGGTCTGGTATGCACCGGTCGCAAGCGCTGCGTTGACTCGCGCACCGTGGCGGGTGTTCGCTGTGGAGCGCTCATCGATCGCAGCCGACGCGCCCGGTGGGGCCGTGGGGGAGGGCTTGGCGGGCATCGCTCCGCTCGTGGACAGCTTCGGCCACGTTTACCTGGCGTGGACGGGTGGGCTGGACGGGGCACCGATCGTGAAGCTCGCCGAGCTCACCGTGAGCGGGCTCGGCTTCTGGACGCCGCTGTCTGACTCGCTGGTGGGTGGCGCGCTCGACGACGCGACCGCCGGACCCGATGGGGCGCTGCTGGTGTCCTGGTTCGACGAGCGCCATTCGACCTCCGGCATCGGCCCCGTTTACGCTTCGCTGCGACGCGGCAGCGGGCGTTTCGAGCTCGCGGTGAGGCTCACCGGCGAAGACGTGACCGGCGGCTCGGGCCTGGTGGCCTTTCAGCCGTTGAGCGGCGAAGCGGTTGTGGTTTCCGGCGTGATTGCGGCCGGCGCGGTCGCGCTGCAGGTCTCGACCGACGCTGCGGCTCCCTTGCCGTGAATAAGGTTCTCACGGCGCCCACCATGCGCAGCCACATTGCGTGCAGCTCGTCTGGAGAGTAGGCGCGGACGTCGAGGGTGAGGCAGTCCTCGAGCGAGGCAACCTTCCCGTCGGCGGGTTGATCCTCGACGCGTTCGCAGCGGTCGCGGGGTAGCCACGCCCGGCGCGCCAGCTCGGTAAAAGGCCGCGGCGATCACCGTGATCACCCCTGACGCGAGCGCGCCGGCGAAGCCTTACGTTGCGTAGACGATGGCTGCACAGTCGAGCATACGGCGTACGGGCGCCATCACCGGTCTCGACGATCCGCCGCTGCTCGGGTCATCCAGGGCGTGCTTCAAGGATCGGCGGGACGCGGGACGGCGGCTGGCCACCCGACTCGAGCGGTTTCGCGACGAGCAGCCGGTGATCATCGGCATTCCTCGCGGCGGGGTGCCGGTAGCCGCCGAGGTCGCGCGAGCGCTCGGTGCGCCGCTCGACGTGGCGGTGGTGCGCAAGATCGGGGCGCCGCAGAACCCCGAGTACGCCATCGGTGCGCTCGCGGAGGGGGGCGTGCAGGTGCTCAGCGATGAGACCGCGCGTGCGATAGGCCTCTCCAGCGCCGCCGCGCAAGCGCTCATTGCACGCGTCGCGAGCGAGCTCTCCGAGCGGACTCGTCGCTACCGCGGGAGCCGCGCGCCGGCCGAGCTGACGGGGCGCACAGCGATCCTCGTCGACGACGGCCTCGCGACAGGCCGCTCCGCGCGCGCGGCGCTGCGATCGCTGCGCGCGCGCGGTGCGGCCCGCGTGATCCTCGCCATGCCCGTCGCGGCGCCAGAGTCGGTGGAAGCGTTGCGCGAGGAGGCAGATGAGATCGTCTGCGTCGAGCTGCCGGAGGACCTGTGGGCCGTCGGCCTCTGGTATGAGGACTTCCAGCCGACCACCGACGAGGAGGTCGCCGCGCTGCTGGACGAGGGGGTCAAGCGCATCGCACGCCAGCCAGCAGGTGATGCGCCACTCTCGTACGAGGTCACGATCGCTCTCGACCCACACGTGTCGCTCGGCGGCGAGCTCAACATCCCGACAGCAGCCGAGGGCATCGTCGCGTTTGCTCACGGCAGCGGCTCGAGCCGGCTCAGCCCACGTAACCGCGCCGTGGCGAGTGCGCTCAACGAAGCGGGCTACGCGACGTTGCTGTTCGACCTGCTCACCCCGCGCGAGGAGATGGACCGGGCCAATGTGTTCGACATCCCGCTGCTCGCCTCACGGCTCGTCGCGGCAAGCACCTGGCTTTCAGAGCGCAGCGCGTCCGCAGGTCTGCTGCTCGCCTACTTCGGCGCCAGCACGGGCGCCGCGGCCGCGCTGACGGCCGCCGCAGAGCTGGGCGATCGGGTGTTCGCGGTGATCTCGCGCGGTGGACGTCCTGACCTCGCACGGAACCTCGGCGCCGTGAGCGCGCCGACGCTGCTGATCGTGGGTGGCGCCGACTATCAGGTGCTCGAGCTCAACCGCGAAGCCCAGCGGCAGTTGCGCTGCCCCAGCGAGCTCGCCGTCGTACCGGATGCAACCCATCTCTTCGAGGAGCCCGGTGCGATGGAAGAGGTCAGCCGCCTGGCGATCGACTGGCTGCAGCGTTACCTGCTCAGGCGGTCATCAGCACCCTGAAGCTGTCGGGCAGGATCGCCAGCACGGCGCAGACGGCTGGCCTCTGGGACCCGCTCGATCGTGATCGCTGCAAGGTAGGCGGCGGCCCCGGTGCGGTACTTCAACGCGGACCGTGATGGCCCGGTGGGCTTCTCGGCGATCCGCCTCTCCTTTGAGCTTGAGACGGACGCGGACACAGAGCAGCTGGCGACGCTCGAGCGACTAACCGAGCGCTACTGCGTGGTCCTTCAGACGATCGTCCGCCCGCCAGCGCTTACGACGTCTGTGGCCTGCATCTAACGGAACGGCGGCTTTGGTCATCGGCAATGCCGCCAAAACGCTGCGCATGCAACTCCGCGATGCCATGCTGAGTGCCTCCCCGGCATTTGCGTCATTCGATCACCGAGACCACTCCAGTGTGTGAGGCGCTCGATTCCCTTCGTCGCAGGCCCATCGCTGCAGGTGCAGGCGGAACATCTGCGAGGATCCCCGCATGCCCCGCTTGTGCCAGGCGCTGCTGGTCCGCGGGGCGGGCATCGTCGTGGCCTCACTCGCCACCGCGGCCCTCGCGTGCGCACCGCTGGCCGGCGCCGCGATCCCGCAGGGCAACCTCGTCCAGAACCCGGGCGCCGAGCAGCCCGCCGCCCCGGCGAGTGAAGCCGAACAAGCAGCCCCGACCGGGTGGGAAACAGCCCCGAACTTCACGGTCATGGCCTACGGGCGCGCCGGGTTCCCGCCGAAGTCGGTCAGTGACGGCATCGGTGGGGGGAGCAACCTCTTCGCGGGCGGGCCGAGCGACGAGATCAGCAGTGCGCAACAGTTTGTCGACATCTCGGGGTCCGCGGCGGAGATCGACTCGGGCCACGTGCGCGCGAGCCTCAGCGCATACCTCGGCGGGGCCGGCAGCCAGGGGGACGCCGCGAGCGTCACCGTCACGTTCAACTCCGGCACGCTCGGCGATGGCAGCAACGTCGGCTCGCCGCTCACGATCGGACCGGTCACGCCGGAAGACCGCCACAACGAAACCACTCTGCTCAGACGCGAAGCGAGCGCCACCGTCCCGACCGGTGCCCGCTCGGCTCTGGTCGCGATCACAGCGACACGGACCGTAGCCCCCTACAACGACGGCTACGCCGACAACGTGAGCTTGACGCTCAGCGAACCCCCGCCCCCATCCTCGCCGCCCCCGTCTACACCTCCGCCCCCGTCACCCTCGGGGGGCGCCCCGCCGCAGGTCACCGCCGTCCACATAGCCGCCCCGATAGTCGCCGGCCAGACCGCCGTGGTGAGCGCGGACATCGCCGGGCCGGCCCAGCGCCTGCTCTGGGACCTCAACGGCGACGGCAAGCCCGACATCGGTTGCGATGGCTCCCAGACGACGCTCAGCTTCCGCGCGCCCACCGGGGCGTCGGGCGGCTTCGCCCGGCAGATCTCGGTCCAGGCCGTCGGCGCCGGGGGCAGCGGACCCGTGTTCACCCAGGCACTCGCGGTCTCGTCCGCCGCACCGGCGGGTTCCGCGATCGACAGGCGCGTCCAGGCCCTGGTGGCCGGCCAGCCCCCGGTGACAGCGTGCGGGCACGCATCGGACCTGACATCGATCACCGCCGCCTTCGACAAGGGGCTCGCCAACAGGCTCGATGACGAGATATGCCACGACATGACCGTGCACGCCGGGTTGGTCGGAGGCCTCGAAGTCTCCGGTTGCTTCTTCCGGATCCACTCGCTTGCCGAGGTCCCGCCCGCGGAGCGCGGCCTGTTCGCCGTCTTGTCCGGCGCGCTCAAAGTGCCGGCCCACAAATTCGTCGGCGAAATCCCGCGCGTGCTCGCAGACTCGACTTCCTACCGGGCCAACGGCCCGGTCACCGTCGACGGAGTCAGGCTCACGCCGCGCAATGGTGCGAGCATCATCGTGGCCCCGTCCTTCTACAAGGTCCTCAGCTCGGACGCAGCGGCCACGGTCGGCGGCATCAGGCTCCGCGACCAGCCTAACTTCACCCTCGACATGACTCCGAGCGCGGCGGGGCGCATACCGCTCGGCTCGTTCCCGCGCCTCGTCGGCGGCCTCGCCGCGCTCGGCGGGTTCGCGCTTACCGGCGACGTCGACGTCACCCTCACCCCGGGTACCCCGGAAGCGCCCGCGGGCGCTGAGATCGGCGCCCATCTCCAGCTTCCGAGCTTCCTCGAAGCGGGCGGGGTCCACGTCCAGGGCGACGTAAGGCTGCGGGTGACCGGTGGCGGCGAAATCGTGCTCGACAACCTCCGCATCGGGCCCATCGATGCGGAGATCGGCCCGCTCGGGGTGCAGGGCCTGCAGATCGACTACACCCGGGCCACGCAGGAGTGGAAGGGCCAGGGAGAGCTGTGCGTCGTGGTCGTGTGCCTTGACGCCCGCGAAATTCCCGGCGAGGCCCCGCCGGGAGGCGTCCTCATCCGCAACGGCCAGCTCGTGCGGGCCTACGCGAACCTCGACTTCCCCGACCCCGGCATCACGCTCTTCGCGGGCGTCCAGCTCAACCGAATCGGCGCCGGCATCGGGCTGGGTCCGCCGCGCTTTCTGGGCGGCGCTCGCCTTACGGCGCTCGGCATCTTCCAGATCGATGGGGCGCTCGTGCTCGCGCTTCCCACCGACGCGACGCCGTTCGTACTGACGCGCGAAGAGAATGGCGACGACTTCCCGGCGAGCTTCTACGGCCGCCCCTACAACCGCTTCACGCTGGCGCTGGGCGCCGATGCGTCGCTCAAGGTGCCGCTGATCTCCGACCCGATCGGGCTCGCGAGGGCGTACTTCCTCTACGAGGCGCCCGGCTACGTCGCCTTCGGCGGCGGCGTGCAGGCGGACTTCTTCGACATCCTCTCGCTCACCGGCCGCGCCGACGGCGAATTCAACGCCGCCAACGGCCGTTTCAACCTCAGCGGCCAGATCAGGGTGTGCGTCGCCGACGTCGTCTGCGCGGGCGCGATTGCGTACCTCTCGAGCGTGGGAGTGGGCGGCTGCGTCTCGCTCGACGCGGGATTCCTGGGGACCTACAACGTCGGCGGCGGCGTCGTCTACAGCCCGTTTGACATCAAGCTCTGGCCCTTCGACGGGTGCCGCTGGTCGCGCTTCAAGGACGACAACGTGTTCACCGCCCGGGTGGCCCAACTCGGACGGCCGATCACCGTGCACGTGGTCCGGGGTCAGCGCAGCCAGGCGATCGCGCTGGACTCCGCCACGAGCGCCGCGCGCGTACGCGTGACATCGCCAGGAGGCGCCGCCGCCGTCGAAAGCCCGGTCGGCCCGGGGATCACGGTAACGCGGGCCGTGCGCATCCTGCGCTCCGAGCAGCTGCACCAGACCGTCGTCGGCCTCGTCAACCCCCGGCCAGGCACCTACACCATCGAGACGCTCCCCGGATCGCCGGCGATCACCAGGGTCGCGGAGGCGACCGACCCGCTCCCCGCGCAGGTCAAGGCCAGCGTCCACGGTCACGGGGCGCGGCGCACGCTGGCCTACGACATCCGGCGCCGCCCCCAGCAGACGGTCCAGTTCGTCGAGGTCAGCGGCTCGCTTCGCAAGCCGATCGGGACCGTCAGCGGCGGCCGCGGCACGCTGGCGTTCTCCCCGGCGCCGGGCAGCGACGTGCGCCACATCGAGGCGCAGTTCACGCTCGACGGGATCCGCGCCGAGACGCTCACGGTGGCGAGCTTCAGGCCTCCGTCCCCGCGCCTCGGCCGCCCCGCGCACCTGCGCGTGCGCCGTCGCGCGAGCGCCCTGATCGTGAGCTGGCAGGGGGTGCCGGGCGCAACCGGGTACGAGCTGGTCACGACGTCGCCGAGCGCGGGCCAGCGGATCGTCCGGACGCGCGGCGCGGGCGCGACCCTGCGAGGCGTAGCCCTTACCAGCGCCGGTAGCGTCTCCGTTCGCGCCATCGCGCCGATGCGCTACGGCGCCCCGGCCACGGCGCCGTTCCGCGCGACGCGACCTATGAAGACCCGCTTCGGGGCGCTCCCGCGCGCGTCGCCAGCGCTGCGCCGCAGGTGACGGGCCGGGGCCGAGACCAGGGCGGTTCGACCTTCGGTCAAGACGCGGTTGGTTTGCAACGCGTCCCGCCGGCGGCCACCGCCCCGGTCACGACGGCGGCGCAGCCGGCAGACCCGGCTCGGGCCCGCCGAGCTTGGTCACCTCGGGAGCCGAGTACGCGTGCCCGGGGCAGCCGCCGAGCGCCAGCACCCGCATGCCGTCGCCCCCTGGCCAGATCTTGCGCTTGGGCTCGGGCCCGACTCGCACCATGGTCTCGGGATCCATGGGGTGGCGCTGGCCGTCGATCTCGATCTCACCGGCGCCGCGCAGGACCACGAAGACCTCCTCCTGGCCGCTGTCGGCGTGGTTGTGCTCGGGGTACTGATGGGCGTTGGGTGGCAGGTCGATGACCTGCATTCCGAACGACTCGACTCCGAGCGTGGCGCGGGCCCGCTTGAAGGATCCGAAGACAGCCCCCTCCATGGTGTCGATGGGGCTGATTGTGAAGTCCGACATGTCGCCTCCTGTGGCTGAGTGACCGGTAGCGAGCGATTAATAGCACGAACGTTCGTGCGCTGTCGTACCGGTAGCTAGAGTGCCGATATGGAGACAAAGGCGGCTACAACCAGGCGCGGGATCCTCGAGCGGGCGGTGGACCTCGCGTCGGTGGAGGGCCTGGAGGGGCTGACGATCGGCCGGCTGGCGAGCGATCTCGCGATGAGCAAGAGCGGCCTCTTCGCCCACTTCGGCTCCAAGGAGGAGCTGCAGCTGGCGACGGTGGAAGCTGCCGGGAGGCGCTTCTTCGAGGCGGTCGTGGCCCCGGCCCGGCAGGAGCCGGAGGGGGCAGCGCGACTGCGCGCCTACTGCGAGCTCTACCTCGGCTATCTCGAGCGAGGGGTGTTCGCGGGCGGCTGCTTCTGGGCCGCGGCGGCAGCCGAGTTCGACGACCGCCCCGGGCCGGTGCGGGAGGCGGTCCGCGCCGGGGTGGCCGGCTGGCTGGGCGAGCTCGAGCGCCAGGCGCAGGCGGCCGGGGTGAAGGAGGCGACCGAGCTCGCCTTCGAGGTCTATTCGCTCGGTCTGGGCGCCAATGTGTACTCCCGCCTGCTGGGCGATGGCCGCGCGTTCGAGCGCGCCCGGGCGGCGATCGAGCGCCGGATGCCCCCGGGGCATTCATAGACATGGCGTTTCGCATTATCCAACATATGGGCCCATTTCACATTTACGAGAGACATCGCGTTTAATGGCACGATGGAAAATGGTCACGCGATCCCGGAGGGCCTGACCAGGAAGATCAGGCTGCTCGAGCTGGCCGGTGTGGCCGGGGCGGCGGACGAGCCACTCGACATCGCGAACCTCGCGCGTGAGCTGAGAGCCTCCTCGCGGGATGTGCGCGCTGCGATAGCGCAGCTGGTCGAGACCGGCCTGCTGTTCAGCGGCCTCGACGAGGGCCTGGCGCCGATCGTGTCGCGCGCCGGGAGCCAGTTCGTCGAGCGCGACGGTCGCGTCCCGCGTGAGGTCCTGCGTTTCCTCTCGAGGTTCGTCGACGATCTCCATGGACGCGAGGCGCTGTTGCGCGCGAGCACCGTGCTGGTCGGCGGCTTTCGCGATCAGCTGTTGCAAGGTGTGGCTGTCGAGCATGCGGCGCGGCTGGTGCCCCCCGGCTTCGCCGCGGCGGTGAACGAGGGCCTCGCGCTCGACCTCTTCGCTGCGGCCGTGGCCCTGATGGTGAGGCTCTCAGACGAAAGGCCGGCCGGGTGCGTGGCCGAGGAGATAATCGCCGTGAGCCTGCTCGAGGGCGCCGAGGAGTGGCTGGGCGAGCGCTTCGAGCGGGGTGAGCTGACGGCGGCCGAGCAGGCGTCGGCCGCCGAGGAGATGCGCGGGCTCTTCGAGCTGCTCGGGGACGATGACGTGCTCGGGATGTGGGCCAGGCGGGCGCCAGACGACGCCGCCACGGGCGGCCCTGGCCAGCTGAAGCAGCAGATCGGCGTCATGGACAGGCGCGTCGAGAGCTGGTTCGTGCCCTTCGGCTGGGTAATCCCGGCCGGCTACATCGGCGACTGACGCTCGCCCACCGCCCACCGCTCGTCCCGGTCGCCCGTCGCTCAGCGACGCGCGCAAAGCCGACGTGGACCGCTCGTCGCGGGCCTTGCCCAGGGGCAGCCTCAGGCCCGGGCGGAGATGCGGGGGCGCCGCGCCGTGCGCCTGACGCGCCGTGCGCTCAGGCGCCGCAGCAGCTCGCGCTCGGCCTCGGCTCCTTTGCGGGTCATGGCCCCGGCGAGGTGGACGCTTCCGCGCTGCACGCTCCAATAGCCGGTGCGGGTCTGCTCGATTGTCAGCTGCTCGTCTCGGTTCATGCTCGGCCTCCGTCTCGGAAAGAGAGGACAGCATCGACTGTGACGCGCGCATCTCAAGATCCGGTAACAGACCGGTAAACGCTCGAGAAGGTGTGAACAGTCTCAGGAGCTCAGCCGCGCCCTCGTCCCATGCCTCTGCGCAGGCGGTGCACGCGGCGCAGCTCCTCGACGGCCTCGTCGAGCCCGCCGAGCGCCTTGGAGGGCCCTTCGCCGAGGAGCAGCTCGGGATCGAGGCGGTGACGGACGAGCTCGCCGGCGATGGCGTCCACGCGCTGGGCGCCGGCGCCGGGGCGCGAGCTGACTGCCCGCTCGAGCTGCTTGCCGCGGAACAGCAGCCCGACGCCGTCGTCGAGCGCCCAGCCGCCGGGAAGCTCGCCGCTGCGCACGGCGGCCAGCCACACGGGCAGGCGCTCGGGCTCGCCGTCGGCGTGCACGGTGAGCGAGCCCTCGAGCAGCCCCAGTCCGGCGAGCACTTCGGGCGGGCCGCTGGAGCGGGTGACGCCGCCCTGGAACCAGCACATGGCGCCGGCGCTCAGGCCGGCGAGCACGATCCCGGACTGCCAGGCTTCGACGAGCAGCTCATCGAGGCCGTGGGCCTGCCAGATGGCGAGCAGGTTGCGCATGGAGCCGCCGCCCACGTAGACGATGTCCTGCTCCATCACGATTTCGCGGAGGGGACGCCCGATCTCGTGCATGCGAAACAGGGAGACGTGCTCGTGCACGCAGGTGCGGTGGGCGAAGCGGGCTTTGAAGGCGTTGATCTGGTGGGTGGTGTCGCCGGAGGCGGTGGGCAGGAACAGGATCTTCGGCTCGGTGGCACGGACGAGCGAGAGCACGTAGTCGTCGAGCAGGGGGTTGTTGGGCTCCATCGTGAAGCCGCCGCCGCCCATTGCGAAGATCAGGCGCTCCTCGATCGGAACGACCGCCTGTGGGCTCATGGGCGAACCTGCGAGCTCATGCTGCGACCGGCTCGGCGGTGGCGCGGGTGGGCGTGGGAGCGGAGGCGCCGAGCGCGGGCTGCGGGCGCTCGGCGCGTCCATCCGTGGCGCCGAGATATGTGACCTCCAGCCGCGTCTCGCGGACCCTCGAGCCCTGCAGCTCGACGCGGTAGGCGCTGCCGTCGGGCCGCGAGCTCACGGCCCGCTCGAGGCAGGTGCCCTGGAAGTGCAGCGCCACGCCGTCGTCGGCGGCGTAGCCGCCGCACATGCCGTCGGCGACGGCGCGGTGGTACTCGGCGCGGCGGGCTGGCTCGGCGTCGTAGTGGACGCAGTTGGAATAGGGCAAGAGGCCGAGCCCCCGCACGGGCCGGGGGGCGCCGTGGAAGGCGCTGAGCGCCTGGTCGAACCAGCACAGGGATCCGGCGGAGGGCCCGCACAGGACGATGCCGCGGCGCCAGGCCTTGCGCAGGATCGCGTCCAGCCCGTGGGCGCGCCAGGCGCCGAGCATGCTCAGCACGTTGCCCCCGCCGACGTAGATCAGATCCTGGGAGAGCAGGTGGGTGGCGAGGTCATCCTCGACACCGCCGGTGCCCTGGTCGCGCCGGAACAGGGACACGTGGCTCGCCTCGCAGCCAGGTGAGAAGCGGCGGTAGAACCTCACCACATAGTGGTCCGCGTCTCCCGAGGCGGTCGGCAGGAAGCAGACCCGCGGCCGGGCAGCGTCGACGAGCGAGAGCACGTAGTCGTCCAGCAGGGTGCCGTCCCGCTCCATCGAGAAGCCACCGCCTCCGAGGGCAACGATCTGGGGAGGTCGGGATGACATCGCTCACTTCCCTCGAGTAGTAAAGAGCGGACAACGATTGCCAAGGCTCCCGTACCTCGCCTTTCGCGGATATGGACCGGCGTCCGAGATTCACGCGCGCGGGGATCGACATTCGCCCATATGGACTGCGTGGCGGGGCGATGGTGGCCGCCCGCATAGAGTGTCCGCGGAGATGGAGGAGCACACGTCCGAAACGGCTGACGCGCGCGTACGCGCGCACGCGCGCGGGTCAGCCATTTCGATACATGGTGTGGTGAAGCGCTTCGGGGAGATCACGGCGGTCAACGGTCTCGACCTGGAGGTTCCCGCGGGGGTCTGCTTTGGCCTGCTGGGCCCCAACGGGGCGGGCAAGTCGACGACGATGCGCATGTTGACGGCCCAGACGCTGGCGGACGAGGGGAGGATCTCGGTGCTCGGCTATGAGCTGCCGCGCGAATCGAAGCAGTCGCGCCTGGAGATGGGCGTGGTCCCCCAGCTGGACAACCTGGACGTGGAGCTCACGTGCCGCCAGATCCTGACCGTGTTCTCACGCCTCTACCGAGTCCCCCGCGCGGAACGCCCGGCGGCGGTGAAACGGGCGCTTGAGCTCGCGAACCTCCTCCCGCGAGCGGACACGATCGTGAAGGAGCTCTCGGGGGGAATGCGCCGAAGGCTGCTGGTGGCGCGTGGGCTGATCCACGGCCCGCGCCTGGTGCTGCTGGACGAGCCGACGGTGGGCCTCGACCCGCAGGTGCGCCAGGAGCTGTGGACGTTGATCGACGGCTTGCGGGCGAGCGGGGTGACGGTGCTGATGAGCACCCACTACATCGAGGAGGCGGAGCGCCTGGCGGACACGGTGGCGGTGATGTCGAGCGGGCGGATCATCGCCCAGGGCACGCCGGCTGATCTCGTGCGAGCGCACGCGGGCGAGCAGGTGCTGGAGGTGTATGGGCCGCCGGAGCGCCTGGCCGAGGTGGGTGCGCTGGCGGCGGAGAAGGGCTGGTCGAGCCGGCGCAGCGGCCCGGCCGTGGCGATCATGCGCGCGGAGACCCTCAATGGACAGGCGCCCGAAGGCGTGCGCCGGCCGGCCAACCTCGAGGATGCGTTCGTGGCGCTGACGGGAGAGGAGATCGAGTGAGCGCGGCTGCGCGGGAGGCGACCGGGTCGGCGCCGCGCACGCGCCGGGTTGGACGCCTCGAACCGGCGGCGCTCGCGGGGGTGATGAGCCGTGACGTGGCGATCTTCGGGCGCTACTGGAAGGCGACGACGTTCTCCTCGATCGTGCAGCCGACGATCTACCTGCTGGCCTTCGGCCTGGGCTTCGGGACGCTCGTCAAGCAGATCGGGCACATCAAGACGGTGCAGTACATCGGAACGGGCACGGTGGCCACGGCGGTGCTCTTCTCCTCGGCCTTTCCGGGGATGTTCAACACGTTCATCCGCTGGCAGTTCCAGCGTACCTACGACGCGATGCTGGCGGCGCCGGTGGACGTGGAGGAGCTGATCACGGCGGAGGTGCTGTGGATCTCGCTGCGGGCGGGGGTGTACGGGATGGCGCCGCTGCTGGTGGCGCTCGCGTTCGGCCTGCAACCGGAATGGGGGATGCTGCTGGTGCCGTTCATCGGCTTCGTGACGGGCTTCGGCTTCGCGGCCTTCGGGGTGACGATCGCGGCGGTGGCCAAGACGATCGACAACTTCAACTACATAACGAGCGCGGTGCTGACGCCGATGTTCCTGGTGGCGGGGACGTTCTTCCCGGTCTCGGCGCTGCCGGAGGGCGTGCGCCAGGTGGCGCAGGTGAACCCGCTGTATCACTGCGTGCAGCTGGTCCGGGACGCCTCCCTGGGCGGCCTGGGCACGGCCGACCTCGGGCACGCGGCGGTGCTGATCGCCTTCGCGCTGCTCATGTGGCGCCTGGCGATCTCCCAGCTCGGCAGGCGCCTGATCGACTGAGGGCTTATCCAACTTTAGGTTGCTCACACGCTGGTCCTACACGCAGCGCTGATCCTCCCCCCATGAGCTATTCATGGGAGACGAGTTCGGCCGCGTCCTCTCAAGCGTCTGCGGCGCCGGTCACGACAGGAGCGGGTGCTGCATGGGATTGGCGCGCCCGCGCCAGGGCCCTCGCAGTGCGGGCTCCGCGCCCGGAGCTGTTCGGCCTGTTGGTGCTGGCGGGGATCCTGAACCTGTGGGCGCTCAGCGGCAACGGCTGGGCGAATGAGTACTACAGCGCGGCGGTGCGCTCGATGAGCTCGAGCTGGCACAACTTCCTCTACGCCTCGCTCGACCCCAGCGGGGTGATGACGGTGGACAAGTCGCCGCTTGCGCTGTGGGTGCAGGCGCTGTCGGTAAGGGTCTTCGGATACCACCCGCTGAGCATGCTCGTCCCTGAGGCGCTGATGGGGGTGGCGAGCGTGGCCCTGCTCTATGACCTGGTGCGCCGCCGCTTCGGGCGCCTGGGCGGCTTCGTGGCGGGCCTGGCGTTGGCGGTGACGCCGATCACGGTGGCGGTGTCGCGCCACAACAACCCGGACGCGCTGCTGGTGCTCTGCTGCGTGGCGGCGCTGTGGTGCGCGGTGCGGGCGCTAGAGGACGGCCGCACCCGCTGGCTGGTGGCGGCGGGCGTGCTCGTGGGCCTTGGCTTCGAGACGAAGATGGGCGTGGCGCTCACGGTGGTCCCGGGCATCGCGGCGGCGTGGCTGTGGGTCTCGCCGGCCGGCCGCGGCAGGCTGCATGCGCTGCGCCAGCTCTTGGCGGGGGGCGCGGCGATGGTGATGGTGGGCGGGGCGTGGCCGGCGCTCGTGCAGCTCACGCCGGCGGCGGATCGCCCCTGGATCTCGGGCACGAGCGACAACAGCATCTTCTCGTTGATGTTCGAATACAACGGCCTCGGTCGCGTGGACGGTCAGACGGGCGGCCCGGGCGCCGTCGCTGGCGGCCCGGGGGGCGCGAACAGCCTGTTCGGCGGCTCCACGGGCCCCCTGCGCCTGCTCAACTCGGCGCTGGGCGGCCAGGCGGGCTGGCTTCTGGGCTTCGCGCTGGTGGGCGGCCTGGGCATCCTGATCGCGAGCCGGTTGCGCCGCGCGGATGGGCGCAGCGGCTGGCTGGTGGCGGTGGGCGGCGCCTTCCTGACCACGGCGGTCCTGTTCAGCGCGGCCAGCGGGATCTTCCACCCCTACTACGTCTCGCTGCTGGCCCCGTTCGCGGCGGCGCTCGTGGGCGCGGGCGCGGCGCAGCTGCTCGACGGCGGCCTGCGGGCGCGGATCGTGGCGCCGCTGGCGGTGGCGGCGGGGGTGGCGTGCGAGCTGATCGTGCGCGGGGACTATCCCGGCCAGCTCGAATGGCTGCCGCCGGTGCTGATCGTCGTGGGCGTGCTGGCGGCGCTCGCGCTGATCGCCTTCGGCTCCCGGGTCGTGCGCGTGGCGGCGCTGGGCGGCGCGCTGGCGGCGCTGCTGATCGCCCCGACGGTATGGGCGTTCGACACGCTGGGCCATGCGACCAGCGGCACCTTCCCGGCGGGCGGCCCGGCCTCGGCGGAGACGATGGGCGGACCGGGAAGCGGCTTCGGCGGCGCCGGGCGGGGCCTCGGCGCTCGCTTCGGAGCGGGCGCGGGCGCGGGCACGGGTGGCGTCCAGCTGTTCGGTCCGGGCGGAGCGAGCTCGGGTCGTGGCACGGGCTCCTCGGGCGCACCGGAAGGCGCCGGCGCACCCCGGGCAGGTGCGGGCGGCTTCCCGGGGGCCGGCCAGGGCTCCCCCCAGACGGGCGCGGTCCCCGGGACCTTCGGTGGCGGCTTCGGCGGCGCGGGCGCGGGAGGTGCGGGCGCGGGAGGCGCGTTCGGCGGCGACGCCTCCCTCACGAGCGTTCTCTCCTACGTGGCCAAGCACGGCGGCGGCACGGTGGCGGTGTCGAGCCAGTCGAGTGCGGCGTCGGCGATCATCGCCAGCAACGCCAAGGTGGCGGGGATCGGAGGGTTCTCGGGCCGGGAGAGCGATGTGAGCGCCTCGTGGCTCGCGCAGGAGGTGCGCGCGGGCAAGATCCGCTGGGTGGTTGGCGAAGCGAGCGCGCAGGCAAGTGGCTTCGGCGGGCGCCTGCCGGGCGACACCCGCACCGGCTCCAGGACGGCGATGAGCGCGGTTGAGACGGCCTGCAGGAAGGTGACGCTCACCTCCACGACCTCCAAAGCGGGCGCTTCGCTCGGAGGAGCGTCCTCTTCGACGAGCACCCTCTACGACTGTCATGGTCGCTCGGCGCAGCTCGCCAAGGCGTAGAGCGCGAGAATCAGCCCGTGAGGATCCTGGTGGTGGACGACGACCGCGCGGTGCGCGAAGCCCTCAGGCGCACGCTGGCGCTGGCGGGCTATGAGGTCCAGCTGGCGGAGGACGGGGAGCAGGCGCTCGAGCTGATCGTCCAGTCGATGCCGGACGCGGTGGTCCTGGACGTGGGGCTGCCGGGGATCGACGGCCTGGAGGTGTGCAGGCGGGTGCGCCGCCTGGGCAGCCGCGTGCCGATCCTGATCCTGACGGCGCGCGACCAGGTGGAGGACCGCATCGACGGCCTGGACGAGGGCGCGGACGACTACATGGTCAAGCCGTTCGACGTGGGCGAGCTGAAGGCGCGGCTGCGGGCGCTGCTGCGCCGGGCTAACCCGGAGGCGGAGGAGGGGGCGCTGTCCTTCGCGGAGCTGCGCCTGGACCCATCGCGCCACGGGGCGCAGGTGGGGGAGAGCTTCGTGGAGCTGACGCGCACCGAGTACCAGCTGCTGGAGATGCTGATGCTCAACCCCCGGCAGGTGCTCTCGCACAGCCTTATCTATGACCGCGTGTGGGGCTATGACTTCGGCCCCAGCTCGAACGCGCTGCGCGTGTATGTGGGCTACCTGCGCCGAAAGCTCGAGGAAGCGGGAGCGCGGGATCTGATCCACACGGTCCGGGGCGTGGGCTACGCGCTGCGAGAGCCGTGAGCAGGCCATCGAGACCGGGTCGCCGGCGATGACGCTTCGCTCGCGCATAGCGGCGGTGGCGAGCGTTTCGGTGGCGCTGGCGGTGCTGGCGGCGGCGATCGGACTGTATGTGGCCGTGGGCTCGGATCTGCGCGGGGAAATAGACAGCGCGCTGCGCGCGCGTGCGGACGCTTTTCCGTTCATGCGCGAACCCGGTGCGACGAGAGCCGGCGCGGGGAGCCCCGGCTACCCGGGCGGCGGAAGGGGTGCGGGCGGCGCAACGGAAGCTGGCGGCGGCTCGGGACCGGCGGCGGACGGCGACGGCGGCCCGGGCGGCTTTCCCGGGCACATCCAGCCGGCGCCCTTCGGGGCGGCGTCGGGCTACGTGCAGTTCATCTCGCCCCAGGGCACGGTGTTCGTGCCCGGCGGGCAGGGCTCCTCGCCGACGCGGATCGCGGTCACGGCGCAGGACCGGGCGATTGCGTCGCGGGGAAGCGGGAGCAGCCTCACGGAACGATCGGTGAAGGGAACGAGCCTGCGCGTGCTGACGGAGGGCGCGAGCGGCGGCGGGGCGCTGATGATCGCAAGGCCGCTGACGGAGGTGAACCATGAGCTGAGCAGGCTGCTGCTGATCCTGGCGCTGATCGGTGTGGGCGGGATCGTGCTGGCGGCGCTGTTGGGAACGCTTGTGGCGCGCACGGCGCTGGCGCCGATCGGGCGCTTCACCAGGCGCACGGAGACGCTGACGGGCAACCTCGACCTGTCCCAGCGCCTGGAGGTCAAGGGTCGCGACGAGCTGGCGCGGCTGGCCGAGAGCTTCAACGCGACGCTCGACGCGCTGGAGCGCTCGATCCAGGCCCAGCGGCACCTGATCGCGGACGCCAGCCACGAGCTGCGCACCCCGATCTCCTCGCTGCGGGCCAACATCCAGATCCTGGGCGAGGCGGATCGGCTGGGAGCCGAGGAGCTGGCGGGCCTGCGCCGTGACATCGTGGACGAGCTGGACGAGCTGACGGCGCTGGTGGGAGACGTGCTCGAGCTCGCGCGCGGCGCGACACCGGCGGCGGTGAGCGACGACGTGCGCCTGGACGAGGTGGTCGAGGCAGCGGTCGAGCGGGCCAGGCGGCGCAGCGATCTGCGCTTCGAGGTGAGCGTGGAGCCGACGATGGTGAGCGGGCAGGCCGACAGGATCGGCCGGGCGGCGTCCAACCTGATGGACAACGCCCGCAAGTGGAGCCCGGACGGCGCAACGGTGGAGGTCGCCCTGAAGGACGGGGTCCTGTCGGTGCGCGACCACGGGCCGGGCTTCGCGGAGGCCGACCTGCCGTTCGTGTTCGACCGCTTCTACCGGGCACAGGACGCGCGCAAGCTCTCCGGCTCGGGCCTGGGCCTGGCGATCGTGCGCCAGGCGGTCGAGTCCTGCGGGGGCTTCGTCGAGGCGCAGAACGCCCCTGGCGGCGGCGCGTTGCTGCGGGTGGGCTTCGGGGAGTCGCTGGAGCTCGGCGCGGACGGATCCTGAGGGACTCGGCGAGTACGCGTAGATCCGTTGGGATCACGTACATCCGTTGGGATCAAGCCCCCGTTTGGTGCATCGTGCTAGACCGAGAAGACCTGATTCCGCGGTTGGAGGACATTCGTCAGGACCGTGTAATAAGGAATGTCGAAGTCCCGCAACTTTCGGGACCAGAGGGAGTCCAAAGGGGTAGTTGGTCAGGTGTTCGGTTCTATAGGGAGGTTGGCATGAGGGTCCACGTTCGGTTTTCGCTGCTCGCGCTGCTCGTAGGCGCCATCGTTTTCGTGTCGGCGCCCGCTGCCGCGCAGGCCGCGTTCGGCGTGAAAGGCTTCGTTGCCCTCAACTGCGAAGAAGGCTTCGAAACATGCGGCGAAGGCGCCGAAGCGCCGAGCAAGAAAGAAGCCGAAGAAGAAGGCTACACGCAGGCCGCCGGACATCCGCCCTTCGGCGTGACGGACTTCAAGGTCAACACCGAAGGCGGTGCGGGCGAAGAAATACCGGTCGGGACCGTGCAGCACATCCGCACCGATGTCGCCCTGGGCGTGAGCACGAACCCCGAGGCCGTGCCGAAGTGCTCTCTCGCCGAACTTGGGACCGAAGTCCACCCCGGCTTCTTCATCGCGCCCACCTGCAGCAGCAACTCCATCATCGGCAGAAACAAAGTGCTCGTCTACGTGGAAGCGGCCGGCGGTGACGTGCCCCTCGAAGGGAGCGTCTACAACCTTGTGCAGCAGGAAGGCAACTCCTCCGAATTCGGCGCCGCGCTGAAATTTCCGGAAGCGCTGACCAAAGTTCTGTTCAAAGGAACGCCGCTCGAAAACGTGCCCCTGTACGCCCACACGATCATCGAAGGGCACGTCGAATGGGCGAGCGACTACCACGACTACTTCGAAATCAAAGTCTCGCCCGCACTTCCGCTCATCAGCTCGCGGCTGGTCTTCTTCGGCAACATCGGAGAAGCCGGCAAGGGCAGCTTCCTCGCCAACCCGAGCAGCTGCACCGGGATTGGTCCGCAGACCACTTCGACTCTGACGCTGGAAAGCACGACGAAACTGATACAAGCAAGCAACTACGAAGCACCCATCGGCACCGAAGGCTGCAACGGCCTTCCGCCCTTCGAACCGGTCCCATTCGCGCCGAAATTCGCCATCGCCGCAGGTAACACCCAGCAGGATCAGCCGAACGGGCCTACGGCAGAACTGAGCCTTCCCCACAACGTGGAACCCGAAGAAGTCGACTCTTCGCAGCTGAAGACGGCTACCTTCACTCTGCCCGAAGGGCTCACGCTCAACCCGTCAGCGGCCAACGGCCTGAAGGCGTGCACTCCGGCGCAGGCCAGGATTCACAGTCACACTCCTGGAGTCGAATGCCCCGCCGAATCCAGCCTCGGAAATGTGAAGCTGGAAGTGCCGGGCCTGCCAGCGGGCTCGTTGACAGGCAACGTCTACCTCGGCGGTCCTGAAACCGGACCCATCACGGCGCCGCCGTACACGGTCTACGTGGACGCCGAGTCGAAACGGTACGGAATCTCCGTGCGCGTTGAAGGGTCGGTCGAACCCAACCCGGCGACCGGCCAGCTCGTGGCCACGTTCGTCAAGAATCCGGAACAGCCGTTCACGAAGCTCACCATCAACTTCCGCAATGATGCCCTTGGGTCGTTGGCCAACTCGCTCACATGCGGGACGGCGACGGTCAAGGCGGTCCTGACCCCGTTCACGGGAACGGCCGCGAAGGAACCAGCGAGCAGCTTCACCGTCGACGGGAACGGCTCCGGGGGCGCGTGCGCCTCGCCGGTCCCGTTCGCTCCGGCGCAAGGTGTCGCACCCCTGACAGGCAACGCCGGCGCCGCGACGGCCTTCACCGTCAACCTGGAACGGAAGGATGGCGAACAGTACCTCTCGCACGTGAGCACGACGCTCCCCTCGGGGCTCGTCGGTGCCATCCCCAAGGTGGCGCAGTGCAGCGAAGCACTGGCAAACGTAGGCAAATGTGAACCGGCGAGTGCCATCGGGACGGCGAACGTGACGGCCGGGTCCGGATCCAAACCACTCTTCCTCAATGGCACCACGTATCTCACAGGCCCGTACAACGGCGCTCCGTACGGGATGGAGATCGAGGTGCCCGTGGTGGCCGGTCCGTTCAACCTCGGCCCGGCGGTCACGCGGCTTGGCATCTACATCGACCAGACGACGGGTCAGGTGACCACAGCCGGCTATCTGCCCTCGATCGTCTACGGCGGCGTGCCCACGCGCCTGAAACAGGCCAGCGTGACGATCAACCGGCCGGGCTTCCTGACCAACCCGACCAACTGTCAGGCCGAGGCCATCGAATCGACGGTCACGGGCTCGTTGGGCGGGAGCGCGAAGCTGTCGACGCCATTCCAGGCGGCCAACTGCAACTCGCTCAAGTTCAAACCGTCGTTCAAGGCCACGACCAGCGGCAAGACGTCGAAAAAGTACGGCGCGAGCATTGAAACCACGATCAACCAGCCGGCCGGCCAGGCGAACATCAAGTCCGTCACCGTCCAGCTGCCCAAGCAGCTGCCCTCGCGCCTGACCACGCTTCAGAAAGCGTGCCCACAGGCCACCTTCCAAGCCAACCCGCTGACGTGTCCGGTGGGATCGCTGGTGGGAGGCGCGCGGGCCAACACGCCGACGCTGCCGGGCAAACTGTCCGGACCGGCCTACCTGGTGTCCCACGCCGGAGCGGCCTTCCCGGATCTCGACCTCGTTCTGCAGGCCAACGGCGTGCGGGTGATCCTGGTCGGGAACACGGACATCAAAAACGGCATCACCACGACCAAATTCGCGTCCACCCCGGACGTGCCCGTGTCGAGCATCACGGTGAACCTGCCGCTCGGTGAACACTCGGCGCTGGCCGGCTTCGGCAACCTGTGCACCCAGCCGCTGATCATGCCCACCACGATGGTCGCCCAGAACGGCGCGACGGTCAAACAGAACACCAGGATCAACCCGGTCGGCTGCGGCGTGCAGATCGTCGGGCACAAGGTGATCGGCAACACCGCATACATCACCGTTGCGGCTCCCGCCGCCGGCCGTATAAGTGGCAGCGGGCCGAGCCTGGCCACCGTCTACCGTCACCTCGGATCGGCCACGCAGGCGACCACGCTGAAGGTGCCGCTCTCCAGGGGCGGACAGAGGCGGGGCCGTCCCTTCCGGGTCCGCCTGCGCGTCGGCTACGTGCCCACGCAGCGCAGGCGCGGCAACTCGGCGGCGACGGTGACCGTCACCTTCGGCTGACCCTCTCATCTCGGCGCGTGGGGGGCGGGCCCGGCCCGCCCCCCACGTACGCCGGGCCCTCTGCCGGTCCCTCACGAATCCGTCCGCGACGAGCTCCACGGTCGTGGTGGGCCGGCTCGGTCTCGCAAGCGGCCTCGCTATGCCCTAGATTGAAGGCATGAATGTCGTGCCAGGTACGGATACCTCGGCGTCATATATGGGCGTGGACCGCCTGCTGGCCGGGATCCGCCGCCTGACGGCGCTCACCGACGCGGCAACCGACCCCGAGGCCATCTACCGCGCGCTGGCCCGCGAGCTGCTGGCGGTCCCCGGCGCCGAGGAGGTGCACATCCATCACGTGGGTACGCCCGGCGATGAGGACGATCTGGTCGCCGTCTACATGTTCTCCGCAGAGGGTCGGGTGAGCTATCTGGTGCCGCGATCGGAGCGCCCGCCGGGTGTCAGCTGGGTCGCGAGCACGCGTCGCAGCTTCCTCGCAGCCGACACAGACGAGTTCGCCGCGAGCGTCCCCAGGCTGACGGCCACCGGAGAGGTGAGCTGCGCGCTGCTGCTGCCACTGGCCGAGCGGGGAGAGGTCGAGGCGGTCGTGATGCTCGTGCGGCGTGTCTCCGAGGTGTTCGCTCCGTCGGCGGTCGAGCTGGCCACCGCGCTCGTGGAGCAGGCCGGCACCGCGCTCGCGTTGGTGCGCGCCCGCGCCGAGGCCGGCACGGACGCGGTCACCGGGTGCATGAACCATCGGGCGATGCGCCGGCGCCTGGACGAGGAGATCGGTCGCGCGATGCGCACCGGGGGGCCGCTGTCGTGCATGCTGATCGACCTCGACGACTTCAAGCTCGTCAACGACCAGCACGGGCATCAGGCGGGCGATGCGATGTTGCGCGCCGTGGTGCAGGCGCTCGTGGGCGAGTTTCGGGCCTTCGACCGCGTGGCGCGCTACGGGGGCGACGAGTTCGTCGTGATCCTGCCGAACGCCGAACGCGACAGCGCGGCCGCGGCTGCGGGCCGCGCGCTGGAACGACTGCACGAGCTGCCGTCCGCCGAGGGCGCCGTGCGCGGGGTCTCGGCATCGATCGGCGTGGCTCAGTGGCAGTCGCCGATGAGCACCGACGATCTGCTCGAGGCCTGCGACGAAGCGCTCCTGCGCTCCAAGCGCCAGGGCAAGGGACGGGTCACCCAGGCCTCCGAGCCGGTCCGCTAGCGCGGGCCGCGGACACACGCTCGACCCTGGATCGCAGGGCGGACTCTGCGAGACTGCCCGCAGTCCCTGTAGACCTGCAGACCGCCAGGAGATGCACACATGTCGGAGAACAGCTTTGGCGCCAAGGACACGCTCGAGGTCGGTGCTCGCAGGCATGAGATATTCCGTCTGGAGGCGCTGCAGCAGCGCTTCGACGTGGCGCGGCTTCCCTTCTCGCTGAAGATCCTGCTGGAGAACCTGCTCCGCACCGAGGGCAACGGATCGGTCACCGCAGAGGACATCGAAGCGCTGGCCGGCTGGGACGCCAAGGCCGAGCCCAGCAAGGAGATCGCCTTCAGCCCAGCCCGCGTCCTGATGCAGGACTTCACCGGCGTGCCGGCCGTGGTTGACCTTGCAGCCATGCGCGACGCGATGGCCGAGATGGGCGGCGACCCGGCCAGGATCAACCCGCTCGCCCCGGCCGAGCTCGTGATCGACCACTCCGTCCAGGTCGACGCGTTCGGCACGCGTGCAGCGTTCAGCTTCAATGCCGAGCGCGAGTTCGAGCGCAACCAGGAGCGCTACGCCTTCCTGCGCTGGGGCCAGGGCGCCTTCGACGACTTCTCGGTCGTCCCGCCCGACACCGGCATCGTGCACCAGGTCAACCTCGAGTATCTGGCGCGTGTGGTCTTTCCCAACGAGAAGACCGGCCAGGCCTACCCCGACACGCTCGTGGGCACCGACTCGCACACCACGATGGTCAACGGGCTCGGGGTGCTCGGCTGGGGCGTGGGCGGCATCGAGGCCGAGGCGGCAATGCTCGGCCAGCCGATGTCCATGCTCATACCCCAGGTGCTCGGCGTGCAGCTGCACGGCGAGCTCCCCGAGGGCACCACTGCGACCGACCTCGTCCTGACCGTCACGCAGATGCTGCGGGCGCGGGGGGTGGTGGGGATGTTCGTCGAGTTCTACGGCGCCGGCGTGGCCGCGCTGCCGATCGCCGATCGCGCCACGATCGGCAACATGTCGCCCGAGTTCGGCTCCACCTGTGCGATCTTCCCGATCGACGCACAGACCTTGACCTATCTCGAGCTCTCCGGCCGCTCCTCCGAGCAGATAGCGCTGGTCGAGGCCTACGCCAGGGAACAGGGCCTGTGGCATGACCAGGATTCCGAGCAGCCCACCTTCTCGGACACGATCGAGCTCGACCTCGGGACGGTCGAGCCGAGCTTGGCCGGGCCCAAGCGTCCACAGGACAGGGTCTCCCTCAGCGGCGCCCAGGATGCGTTCAGGCACGCGCTGCGCGACTACGTGCCGAGCGACGGCGAGCAGCTCGATGCCCACGACGAGGCCATCGCCGAGTCCTACCCTGCCTCCGATCCGCCCGCCAACGGCGTGCCGGGACACAAGGCGCCGCAGGCGGCTCCCGAGCCCTCTCACAGCGCTCACGCGACGCTCACGCGGGCTCATGCCGCCGCCGCGGTGACCCTCGATGGAGAGAGCTTCGAGCTCGACCACGGGCACGTGGTGATCGCGGCCATCACCAGCTGCACCAACACCTCAAACCCCTCAGTGATGATCGGCGCTGGCATCCTCGCCCGCAACGCGCTCGCGCGCGGCCTGCGCTCCAAGCCGTGGGTCAAGACCTCGCTGGCGCCGGGATCGAAGGTGGTGACCGAGTATCTCGACCGCGCCGGGCTGACCGAGCCACTGGAGGCGCTCGGCTTCAACCTCGTGGGCTACGGCTGCACCACCTGCATCGGCAACTCCGGTCCACTGCCCGAGCCGGTCTCGGCGGCCGTCAACGAGGCTGATCTGGCCGTCGTCTCCGTGCTCTCGGGCAACCGCAACTTCGAGGGCCGCATCAACCCAGACGTCAAGATGAACTACCTGGCCTCGCCGCCGCTGTGCGTCGCCTACGCCCTCGCCGGGACGATGGACATCGACATCGTCGATGATCCTCTCGGTCAGGACGAGGAGGGCAACGACGTGTTCCTCAGGGACATCTGGCCCTCCGAGCACGAGGTTGCCCAGACGATCGGCGAGGCGGTGCGCGCCGACATGTTCCGGCGCAGCTACGGCGAGGTCTTCGAGGGAGATGAGCGCTGGAACGGCCTGGAGGTCCCCGAGGGCGAGCGCTTCGCCTGGGACGCCGACTCCACCTATGTGCGCCTGCCGCCCTACTTCCAGGGGATGCCGGCCGAGCCCGCTGAGGTTCGGGATGTGAAGGACGCGCGCGTGCTGGCGCTGCTCGGCGACAGCGTGACCACCGACCACATCTCCCCGGCCGGCTCGATCAAGCGCGACGGCCCGGCCGGCGCCTACCTGCAGGAGCAGGGGGTGGAGCCGCGGGACTTCAACTCCTACGGCTCGCGTCGCGGAAACCACGAGGTGATGATGCGCGGGACCTTCGCCAACATCCGCCTGCGCAACCTGATCGGTGGCGGCGAGCAGCTGCCCGAAGGCGGCTTCACGCGCTACCTCGGCGGCGACTCCGCCGAGCAGATGTCGATCTATGACGCGGCCATGCGCTACATCGGCGAGGGCGCCGAGCTTGTGGTGCTCGCCGGGCGCGAGTACGGCTCCGGCTCATCACGCGACTGGGCCGCCAAGGGCACCAAGCTGCTGGGGGTCAAGGCGGTGATCGCACAGAGCTTCGAGCGCATCCACCGCTCGAACCTCGTGGGAATGGGCGTGCTGCCGTTGCAGTTCCCCGACGGCGAGAGCGCCGCCTCGCTCGGGCTGAGCGGCGAGGAGACCTACTCGATCACGGGCCTGGCCGAGGGCATGGCCGACGGGGGCGCCCCGCCGCGCGAGGTGCACGTGGCGGCCACGCGCCGCGGGGGCGAGGTGGTCGAGTTCGACACGCGCGTGCGCATCGACACGCCGCGCGAGGCCGAGTACTTCCGCCACGGGGGCATCCTCTCCTACGTCCTGCGAGCGCTGCTCGCCCGATGAGTCAGCCCAAGCGCAAACCCGCCGGCAAAGCCGCCAGCAAACCCGCTGGCAAACCCGCTCGCGCGAAGGGCGGCGAGGGCGCGACGCCGGTTCTGCTCGAGCTGCTCGCCGCGCGTGGGCCCTCCGGCTACGAGCAGGCACCCGTGGCCGTGTGGCGCGAGGCGGCCGGCGCCTTCGCCCAGGTCAGCACCGACCTGGTCGGCACTCCGCTGGCGCTGATCGCGCCGGCCCACGGCTATGAGAGCGAGCGCCGTCGTCTGCTGGTCATGGGTCACATCGACGAGATCGGGCTGATCGTCACCCACATCGACGACGAGGGCTTTCTGTGGTTCCGCGACGTCGGCGGCTGGGACGCACAGATCCTCGTGGGCCAGCGTCTCGTCATCGACACCGCCGGCGGTCCCGTGCGCGGCGTGCTCGGCAAGAAGCCCATCCACCTCCTGCGCGAGGAGGAGCGCAAGAAGCTTCCGAGCCTGCGCGAGATGCACATCGACATCGGCGCCCGCGACGGCGAGCAGGCGCGCGAGATGGTGCGAATCGGGGACGTGGCGGTGATCGACGCCGAGCCGCTGGAGCTGCCCAACGGGAGGTTGGCGTCGCGCGCCCTGGACAACCGCCTCGGGTCCTTCGTGGCCCTCGAGGCGGCACGGCTCGTGGCCGAGGCCGGGGGCGCGCAGTGGGAGATAGCGGCTGTCGCCGCCGTCCAGGAGGAGACCACCTTCGGCGGCTCGCGCACGAGCGCCTTCGCGCTCGAGCCCGACGCGGCCATCGTCATCGACGTCACCCACGCGACCGACGCCCCGGGGATCGACGTCAAGGAGGCCGGCAAGCACGAGCTGGGCTCGGGCCCGGTCATCAGCCGCGGCTCAACCCTCAACAACGGGGTCTTCGAGCTGTTGCACGCGGCGGGCGAGGCCGAGAAGATCCCCTTCACCGTGGAGGCCAGCGGTCGCGCCACCGGGACCGACGCCGACGCCGTCCACGTCAGTCGCGCAGGCGTGCCCACGGGCCTCGTGTCGATCCCGATCCGCTACATGCACTCTCCGGTCGAGCTCGTCCAGCTCGACGACGTCCACGCCTGTGCGCGGCTGATCGCCGCGGCGGCCCTGCGCCTGCAGCGCGGCACGTCCTTCGCGCGCTAGGCGCTCGCGAGCTCGCTGAACGGACTGATCTTGTAGGCCTCGCCGGGGCATCCGCCGAGGACGAGCACCGACAGGCCCTGCGGGCCGGAGTAGACCTTGCGCTTGGCCTCCGCGCCGATGCGAACGAGGACGTTCTCCTCGAGATCCACGCGCTCGCCTTCGACATCGATCCACCCGGAGCCACTGAGGGCCAGGTAGACCTCCTCCTGGCCATCGGCCACGTGGTCGTGCTCCGGGTAGTCGCTGCTGCCGGCTGGCAGGCGGATCACCTGGATGCCGAAGGAGCTCACGCCCAGCTCGGCGCGCGCCTTGACGAACCCGCCGCCATAGGCGGCCTCCATCTCGTCCAGTCTCTTGGCCGTGTAGTCGGGCATTCGCCTGTCAGCCTAACTGGTCTTCTGGGGCAACAGCAACGCGAGCTGACGCGACTGGGCGAGCACCGTTCCGTCGGCGGCCCAGATCACGCCGTCCTCCTCGAAGAACCCTTCGTAGATCACGCCGCCTCTGATCCGAGCCAGGCACAGCTCGTTGGGATCTGGATCCGCCACGCGCGGCATGGCGGTGCGGAAGTGGACGGTCAGGTCGATCGTCGGCGCCGGGTTGGGCTCGGCCGTGAGCATGAAGGGCGCCGGGATCAGGGCGTCGCTGAAGAACGCCAGGGCGAGCGCGTCGATCGGCCGCGGCTCGGCCAGGCCGAGCCAGCCGCCCAGCTCCATGCGCTGCTGTGAGCCGGCGAACGGCATGCCGCCGATGCGTGGCTGCAGGACGATGTGGCGTGCGAAGGGGGGAGCGCCGTGCTTGATCAGCGTGCCCGGATTGCGCTCGGGATCCGGGCCCGCCACCCTCGGCATCTCGATCTCGGAGACCTCCGGCGCGCTCCAGGGGACCGAGAAGGCGCTCAACGCGATCGCCATCAGCCGGCCGTCCTGCTCCAGCCGCGCCGTGAGCGTGCTCAGGGAGCGCCCGGCCCGCTCCAGCACGGTGGTGATCGTCACCGGCCCCGGCTCGGGCGCGCGCAGGTAGTGGATGGTCAGCGATCGCGGAGCTCGCCCCGGGTCGTCCACCGCCTCCACCAGCGCGCGCAGCAGCATCGCCGCCAGGTAGCCGCCGTGCGGTCCCCGCCCCGCACGCCATTCCGGTGAGACCACGGCTGCGAAGCGGCGCGCAGCCCCCGAGGACTCCTCCAGCGATACTGCCGTGTCGCGGTCGAACTCGCCGAGCGCCAGCGCCGTGCCGGCCTGCGGCGAGACCGCCTCAGCCACGCACGAGCCGCTTGTAGGTGATGCGATGGGGGCGGTCGGCGGCCGCCCCCAGCACAGCTCGCCGGTGCTCCTCGTAGGCCTCGAAGTTGCCCTCGAACCACGTCACCTGGGAGTCGCCCTCGAATGCCAGCACGTGCGTGGCCACCCGATCCAGGAACCAGCGATCGTGGGAGATCACGATCGCGCATCCCGGGAAGGCCAGCAGGGCGTTCTCCAGCGCTCGCAGCGTGTCCACGTCGAGGTCGTTGGTGGGCTCGTCCAGCAGCAGCAGGTTGCCGCCGCTGCGCAGGAGCTTGGCCAGGTGCACGCGGTTGCGCTCCCCGCCCGAGAGCTTGCCGATCTTCGCCTGCTGGGATGAGCCCTTGAAGTTGAAGCCCGCTGTGTACTGGCGGGAGTTGACCTCGCGCTCACCCACCTTGATGTGCTCGTAGCCTTCGGAGATCTCCTCCCAGACCGTCTTCTCGGGATTCAGCGAGTCACGTGACTGGTCGACATAGGCGAGCTTCACCGTGTCTCCGAGCTCGAGCTTGCCGCTGTCGGGCTCCTCCTGGCCGGTGATCATCCTGAAGAGGGTGGTCTTGCCGGCGCCGTTGGGCCCGATCACCCCGACGATCCCGGCGCGCGGCAGATCGAAGGACAGCGACTCGATCAGCAGGCGGTCGCCGAATCCCTTCGAGACCTCGGTCGCGGTGAGGACCTTGCCGCCCAGCCTGGGCCCGGGCGGAATGTGGATCTGGACCTCGTCGAGCTTGACGTTGCGCTCCTCCGAGACCAGCTCCTCGTAGCGCGCCAGGCGGGCCTTGGACTTGGTGCGTTTGCCCTTCGGGTTCGTACGCACCCATTCGAGCTCCGCGGCGATCGTGCGTTCGCGTCCCTTTTCCGAGCGATCTTCCTGAGCCATGCGGGCCTGCTTCTGTTCCAGCCAGCTCGTGTAGTTGCCCTGGTAGGGGATGCCCTTGCCGCGGTCGAGCTCGAGGATCCAGCCGGCCACGTTGTCCAGGAAGTAGCGGTCGTGGGTGACCGCCACGATCGCGCCCTTGTACTCGGAGAGGTGCTGCTCGAGCCAGGCCACAGACTCTGCGTCGAGGTGGTTCGTGGGCTCGTCCAGCAGCAGCAGGTCGGGGGCGCGCAGGAGCAGGCGGCACAGCGCCACACGTCGGCGCTCGCCGCCCGAGAGGGTGCTCACGTCGGCGTCCGGCGGCGGCAGGCGCAGCGCGTCCATCGCGTATTCGAGCTGGGTGTCCAGGTTCCAGGCGTCCGCCGCTTCGATCTTGGCCTGGATGCGGCCGAACTCCTCGGCGGTCTCATCGGAGTAGTTGGCGGCCAGCTCGTTGAAGCGGTCGAGCAGCGCCTTGGTCTCGGCCACGCCGTCCTCGACGTTGCCCTTGACGTCCTTGCTCTCGTCCAGATGGGGCTCCTGCTCGAGCATGCCCACGGTGGCGCCCGGCGCCAGGGCGGCCTCGCCGCGGTACTCCTGATCGACTCCCGCCATGATCCGCAGCAGGGAGGACTTGCCCGCGCCGTTGTAGCCGAGCACGCCGATCTTCGCGCCCGGATAGAAGGCGAGGGTCACGTTGTCGAGCACCGTCTTGTCCGGCGGGTGGACCTTGGACAGGCGGTGCATCGTGAAGATGTATTGGGAGGACATCCGCACGCAGGATAGAGGGAACAGAAACCCGCCCACCCTCGCTAACGTTGTCGGGTCATGCCCACCACTGTCCTCGACGTCGAGCAGCATCTGCTCCTGCTGGAGCTCGAGGCGCCGTTCACCAAGCGCGACGTGCAGCTCGCGCGCCGGCGTATGGCCAAGCGCTGGCACCCCGACGTGGCTCCGCAGGGCCGCCAGTTCGAGCATGAGCGCCACCTCAAGGCGATCAACGAGGCAGCCGACCAGCTGGAGCGCCTGGCCGAGGGCTCACGCGGCGGAAAGGTCTCCGCCAACGCCGTCAAGGTCAGCGCTGCTGCTGCGCGCCGCGAGCGCGAGGAGGCGGGCCGGCGCGCCTACGAGGCCGAACAGCGGGCTCGTGCGATGGCTAAGGATCGCGCCGAACACGACCCGTTCGGCAGCAGGGTGCCCGACCACTCAGTCGTCCACCGCTACGCCCGCTGCCTCTCCTATCCCGAGTGGGGCGTGGGGACCGTCGCGGGCATCTACTTCTCCTCCGACCCCGTCGGAGCCGGCGAGGAGGTCCAGCAGTGGGCGCGCGTCAAGTTCAGCCACGGCATCCGCACCGTGCCCGCCGGCAGCATGAAATTCGTGGACTTCTCAAAGCCCGATCCCGCCGAGGAGCGCGTCGAGCGCTTCCTCATCGCCGCCCAGCGCGCCATGGCCGAAGGCGAGTACCTGCTTGCCGCCCAGCGCCTGATCTACGCCCGTGACGCCGAGCCGCGAAACGTCGCAGTGCTGCGTCTGATGACGCTCGCCTTCTGGAACGCGGGCAAGCTCGACGAGGCCGCCCGCGCCGTCCGCGATTGGGCCCGGGTGGACGGCAGGCGTCCCGCCGCCCACCGCTTCGCGGCCAGGATCTACGAAGACATGGGCGCCGTCGATCTCGCTGAGGAGGCCGCCGACCGCGCCGCGCAGCGGGGCCCCACCGACGCGGGCGCCTGGGAGCGCCTCGGCCGTCTGCGCCTGCGGCTGATGGATCGCGAGGGCGCGCTCGACGCCCTGCGGCGCGCGATCAAGCTCGGGGCCGGAGAGGACGTGCGCGAGCTGATCGTGCAGGCGCTGGCGATCGAGCCGAGCATCGCCGGCTAGAGGATGTTCACCGCCCGGGAGACGATCAGCCCGATCGTCACCAGTGAGACGATCGACTGCACGCCCATGATGCACTTGGCCATCGGGGTCAGGGGCATCGTGTCTGTGGGGGAGAACGCCGCCGCGTTGGTGAGCGAGACGTAGAGGTAGTCGATGAATTTCGGCCGCCAGTCCATTGGCTCGATGTGGTCGTCGGACATCTGAGGGAAGAGGAAGTCCGGCGGTCCGTCCGTCCCGGCGGCGCGCCGTCCGGGGCCGCCCCGGTCGAGCTCCCAGTACCACAGCGCGAAGATCAGGAAGTTGGTCAGCCAGATCAGTACGCCCGCAACGATCAACCGCTGGCCTTCGGTGACAACGTGATGCAGGAGGTAATGGGTCAGCGATACGAGCGAGAAGATGTTGGCGGCGCTAACCAGGGCCACAAGTGCCATGGCCGCGCCGCGGCGCGGACGATGCTCGTGCTCGAGCTCCCGGGGGGTGGCCATCGCCAGGCCGATCACGAGCACGCCCTCGAGCGCCGGAAGCAGCCAGTTCGGCCCGACGGTCAGCCGCTCCGGGAGGGTCAGCTGGAGTCCGATCGCGGCCAGCACGGTCAGCTGGGCCGGCCACACCGACTCCACCACTCCCGGCGGCGGGTACACACGGCCGGAGGACTCTGCCGAGGTCTGGGCCACGAACCGAGAGCGTAGGGGTCGGGTCGGCCGTCCCCAGAGCGCGCGCGCTAGCCTGCTGGGTGATGGGCATCGAGAACCCGGTCCACCTGATCTTCATCGGCGTCATCGCCCTGCTGGTCCTCGGTCCCAAGCGCCTGCCGGAACTTGCGCGCGCCCTAGGGCACGGCATCCGTGAGTTCCGCCAGGCCATCAACGTCGACGGTGAGGACCTGCACGCGCCGATTGTCGAGCCCGCCGTCTCGCAGACCCCGATCTCCCAGCCCGCGCTCGAACCGCCCTCGCACACGCCCCTCGCCCTTGCGCACGAGCACGGGGACGCGCTCGACTCCACCGCCGAGGAGGAGCCGCAGGCCGCCTCCGCGCCGGTTGATCCGGCCGAGCCGATACGGTCGGGCAATGCGCCTGATAGTGGCCCGCTGTGAGGTCTCCTACGCCGGTCGTCTGAGCACCGTCCTACCCGAGGCCGTGCGGCTGCTGATGCTCAAGGCCGACGGCACCTTCATGGTGTGGGCCGATGGCGGCGGCCCCAACGTCAAGCCGTTGAACTGGATGATCCCGCCGACCGTCGTGGAGGAGGAGACCGGCGAGAGGGGCGCGCTGACGCGGCTGATCGTGCGTAAGCAGCGCCAACAGGAGCAGCTGGACATCGCCATCTCCGAGGTTCTCTCCGACGTCGAGCATGAGCTCGACACGTTGTTGACGCTCGAGAAGGAGGGCGTCGAGCGTGAGCTCCAGGAGCTCCTGGCCGACGCGCCCCAGTGGTGCGGAGAGGGTTTCCGGCTGGTCAAGCGCGAGTGGCCCACCGACATCGGGCCCGTCGATCTGATGTGCAAGGACGAGCAGGACGAGTGGATCGCGGTGGAGATCAAGCGGATCGCCACGATCGACGCCGTCGAGCAGCTGAGCCGCTACCTCGAGCGCATCCGCCTCGATCCCGCGCTCGGCTCCTGCCGGGGCGTCCTGGCTGCGCAGGTCATCAAGCCGCAGGCACGTGTGCTCGCGATCTCGCGCGGGATCGAGTGCGTGGAGGTCGATCCGCAGATCCTGCGCGGAGATCGCGAGCCCGACCTGCGCCTGTTCGCGGCCTGAGCGCCCCGCTCGTGGCCACCCGCCACGGACCGGCGTTCTCGTCGCGATCTCGCGACCGCGGATAGGCTCCTCACTTCCCCGAACAAGGAGCCCGGATGAGCGCTGAGCAGGCCGACCCAGGAGGACCCGTACTGACCGAGCGACGCGGCACCGTGCTGCTGATCACGCTCAACCGTCCCGAGGTCCGCAACGCCGTCAACGCCGCCCTCGCCGCCGGCCTCGCCGGCGCCCTCGAGGAGCTCGACGGCGATGACTCGCTCTCCGTGGGCGTGCTCACAGGCGCCGGGGGGTTCTTCTCCGCGGGCATGGACCTGGGCGCGTTCGTCAAGGGTGAGTCCGCCTGGTTCGGCGACCGTGGCTTCGCCGGCATCACCCAGCGCGCCGCCCGCAAGCCGCTGATCGCCGCCATCGAGGGCTTCGCGCTCGCCGGCGGCATGGAGATCGCCCTGGCCTGCGACCTGATCGTCGCCGCCGCCGGCGCGCGAATGGGGATTCCCGAGACCAAGCGCTCGCTCGTGGCAGCCGGCGGGGCGCTCTTGCGCATGCCGCGGCGAATGCCCTACCACGTGGTCATGGAGCTCGCCCTCACCGGCGATCCGCTGCCCGCCGAGCGCTGCCACGAGCTCGGCCTGGTCAACCGCCTGGCCGAGCCGGGCGGCGCGGTCGAGGCCGCGCTCGAGCTCGCCGGGGCGATCGCCAAGAACGGCCCGCTCGCGCTGATCGCCACCAAGCAGGTCCTGCAGGAGCAGTTCGACTGGTCCAGCGCCGATATGTGGGAGAGGCAGGGCGCCATCACCGGCCCCGTGTTCGCCTCAGAGGACGCGAAGGAGGGCTCCTCGGCCTTCAAGGAGAAGCGCGAGCCCGTGTGGAAGGGCAGATAGGCCTCACGCGGCGACCCCAGCTGTCTTGACCGGCGCCACACAGGCTGTCCGGGCCAGGCGCGCGAACGTGTCTCCCGGAGACGAGCGGCTTCTCAGAGGCCGCGGCGTCTGCGCTTGCGCTGCGCCATGACCATCCGAAACCGCCGCCACAGCGCCCACATCAGCGCTCTCCCGGCGTCTTGCGCGGATACTGGGAGATCGGCTCGCGCAGGTCGATCGCGGTGGTCACGATCCGGTTCTGTTCGTCGATGTGCGCCGCCGGGTAGCCCTCGCCCGGGCTGGCGCGCTCGGGACGGCCGACGTAGCCGAAGTGCATCTCCTGGGGCATGATCTGCATCAGGCGCGGGAACATGTGCGCGCGGGCGCCCATGTTGCGCGGCTCCTCCTGCACCCACAGGACCTCGCGCAGGTTCGGGTAGCGGGCCATCAGCGCCAGGATCTGGCTTTCCGGGAAGGGGTAGAGGAGCTCTACGCGCGCCACCGCCAGGCCCGTGTGCGAGGCGCGCTCCGGGTGCCCCACGAGGTCGTAGTAGATCTTGCCCGTGCACAGCACCAGGCGCGTGACCTGCTCGTCGTGCACGCCGGGCTCGGCCAGCACAGGGTGGAACTGCGTGCCCTCGGCCATGTCCGCCAGCGCGCTCGCCGCCTGGGGCAGGCGCAACAGCGACTTGGGAGTCATCACCACGAGCGGGCGCTGCTTGGCGATGCGCGCCTGGCGGCGCAGCAGGTGGAAGTACTGCGCCGGCGTGGTCGGGCTGGCCACGCGGATGTTGCCCTCTGCCGCGGCCCGCAGGAAGCGCTCCAGGCGCGCTGAGGAGTGCTCCGGGCCCGAGCCCTCGTAGCCGTGGGGCAGCAGCAGCGTCAGCCGCGAGGTCTGCCCCCACTTGGCCAGGCCCGAGGTGATGAACTGGTCCACGATCACCTGGGCCGAGTTGACGAAGTCGCCGAACTGCGCCTCCCACAGCACCAGCGTCTCGGGCGCCTCCTGGCTGTAGCCGTACTCGAAGCCCATGCACGCGAGCTCCGAGAGCGGGCTGTTGTGCAGCTCCAGGGGCGCCAGCGCGTCCGGCAGGCTCTGGATCGGGCAGACCGTCTGGCCCGTCTTCGCGTCATGCAGGACCATGTGGCGCTGGCTGAAGGTGCCGCGCTCGGTGTCCTGTCCGGTCAGGCGCAGCGGCACCCCGTCGGTCAGCAGCGAGCTGAACGCCAGCGCCTCCGCATGGGCCCAGTCGATCGTCGGCGTCGAGGACTCTGAATCCGCCAGCGCCTCGCGGCGGCGATCGAGCTGTTTGACCATCTTCGGGTGCACCGTGAAGCCATCCGGCACGCGCAGCAGCTGATTGCCCAGCTCGCGCAGCCGGGCCGCCGGGACGGCCGTCTCGACATCCGGGCTGGGGGAGCGGTCCAGCTGGTACTCCCCTGTGCTGTGCTCGCCTCCGTGCTCCGCCGCCGCCGCGATCTTGGTCTTCAGGCGCTGGTGCAGCAGCGTGAGGTTGTCCCACACCTCCTGGGCCTGGCACTCGACCTCCTCGGGCGAGGCCACGCCTTCGGCCACCAGGCGGTCCGACCACAGTTCCGTGATGCGCTTCTTGTTCTTGATCTTCGCGTACATCTCGGGCTGGGTGTAGGCGGGCTCATCCGACTCGTTGTGGCCGAAGCGCCGGTAGCCGATCAGGTCGATCAGCACGTCGTGACCGAACTCCTGACGGAAGGCGAACGCGAGGCGCACCGCGCTGATGCACGCGGGCACGTCATCCGCGTTGACGTGGATAATCGGCACGTCGAAGCCCTTGGCCAGGTCCGATGCCCAGCGCGTCGAGCGCGCGTCGTCGGGATCGGTCGTGAAGCCGACCTGGTTGTTCATGATCAGGTGCACCGTGCCCCCGACCTTGTAGCCGTCGAGCGCCTGCAGGTTCAGCGTCTCGGAGACCACGCCCTGGGCCGGGAAGGCTGCATCGCCGTGGATCACGATCGGCACCGCCGCGTTGGTGTCCTGGTGGGCGTGTGGCCCCTTGCGCGAGGTCTGCGCCGCGCGCGTGGCCCCCTCGACCACCGGGGAGACGTACTCCAGGTGACTCGGGTTCGACTCCAGGTTCACCCGAATCGAGCCGCCGTCCTGAAGGGCGTAGGTGCCCTGGCTGCCGTGGTGGTACTTGACGTCGCCCGTGCCGCCCTGCGGGATCGTGGTGACCGCCTCGAGCGTCGATGCGCCCTCGAACTCGGCGAAGATCGTGTCATAGGGGCGCCCCAGGTTGTGGGCGAGCACGTTCAGCCGCCCGCGGTGGGCCATGCCGATCACGACCTCCTGGCCACCGTGCGCCGCCGAGAGCTGGATCAGCTCGTCGAGCATCGGCACCGTCATGTCCAGGCCCTCGATCGAGAACTGGTGCTGGCCGAGGTAGGCCTTGTGCATGAAGCGCTCGAGCGCGTCCACCTTGACCAGGCGCCTGAGGAGCCTGCGGCGCTCGTCGCTCGTGAGCGCGTGGCGGAAGGCGCCCGACTCGATGTGCTCGCGCAGCCACACGCGCTGGCGGTGCGAGGCGATGTGCTCGATCTCGTAGGCGATCGTGCCGCAGTAGGTCTCGCGCAGGTGCGGCAGCGCGTCCGCGAGGGTGGCCCCCGGCACGTACATCTGGAAGATCTTGGCCGGCAGCTTTGCCTGGATCTCCGGCGTCAGCCCGAGCGCCTCCGGATCCAGCCCCGGGTCGCCCTCGGGCTCTGCGCCGAGCGGATCCAGGCGCGCCGCCAGGTGCCCGTGGCTGCGCACGCGGCTGACGAACGTGCTCGCCGCCTGCACCGCCTGCAGCATTTCCTCGCCCACCGCGGCGCCCGCGGCCGGGGTCGCGCTGCCCGCCGAGCCGGCCGCCGCCAGCGCCGCCGCCGCCGGAGCCGGGAGCGGTGGCGTGGGGCCCAGCTCGAGGCCCAGCGACGCGAACACGCCCTCGTAGAAGCCGTGCTCGCCCTGCAGGTACTGCTCGATGCGCCCCAGGAAGCGACCGGACTCCGCTCCCTGGATGATGCGGTGATCGTAGGTGGAGGTCATGCTCATGACCTTCTCCGCGCCGATCATCTCGCCGATGTTCCCAAGCCCCACCGGGTAGCCGATCGAGCCCGTCGCCACGATCGTGCCCTGACCGCTCATCAGGCGCGGGACCGAGGCGGCCGTGCCGAGCCCTCCCGGGTTGGTCAGCGTGATGTTCGCGCCCACCAGGTCATCGGCCGTCAGGGTGTTCGTGCGCGCTTTGTCCACAAGCTCGTCATATGCGTCGAGGAAGCGCTCGAACGACAGCTTGCCCGCATTGCGGATCACGGGGACCATCAGCGTGCGCGAGCCGTCCCTCTTCTCCACGTCCACCGCCAGCCCGAGGTTGACCTGGCCGTCGAGCATGCGGTTGGGCTTGCCCTCGACCTCCGCGTAGTGGTTGGCCATGACCGGCATGTCCTCCGCGGCCAGCGCGATCGCGTAGGCGATCAGATGCGTGAAGGAGACCTTGCGCTGGCCTCCCTTCAGCTCCTTGCGGCGAGCATCCAGCGTTGTGACCGTCAGGGTCCGGAAGCTCGTCGCCGTGGGGATCGTGAGCGACTCCTGCATGTAGCGCGCGAGCATCGCCGCGCCGCCCCGCATCGGCTGTGCGCTCGGCTCCGTCGCCGCCCCGGCGCCGTTCGAGCCGGCGCCCTCGGTCTTGGTGGAGCCGGTGCCCGCCGCCGCGGCGAGGACGTCGGACTTGACGATGCGTCCGGCCGGTCCGCTGCCCTGGACCTGGGCCAGGTTCACTCCCTCCGCAGCCGCCGCCCGGGCGGCGACGGGGGAGGCCTTCACGCCCCCGGGGGCCTCGGCGGGGGCCGGCTCGGACGGGGTCTGCCCCGAGGCTCCGGTGCCGCGCCCTTTCCCCATGACCGCATCGAAGCGCTCTTCGGCGGAGGCCGGTGCCCCGGCGCCCACGGAGATGCGTGCGATCACCTGTCCCACGGTCACCGTGTCGCCCTCCTGCACGAGCAGCTCCGTCACGGTGCCTGTGGCGGGGGCGGGGAGCTCCACGTCGACCTTGTCGGTCGAGATCTCCACGATCGTGGTGTCGGCCTTGATCGAGTCGCCGACCTTGACATGCCACTCGAGGATCGTGCCCTCCGTGACCGACTCGCCCGCCGCGGGGGTGACCACGTCGACGATCTGCTGGCTCTCGCCGGGGGCCGGCGCAGTCACGGCGGGCTCGTCGGCCGAGGCGCTCGTGTCCTCGGCAACGGCAGCGCTCGCGTCAGGGCGCTCGGCGGCGGGCGCCGGGCTCGACGAGCCGTTGCCGTTGGGGGCAGCGCCGTCCACGTCGCCCACGGATATGCGCGCGATGACCTGTCCCACGGTGACGACGTCGCCCTCCTCCACGAGCAGCTCTGTCACCGTTCCCGAGGCCGGAGAGGGCAGCTCGACGTCGACCTTGTCGGTCGAGATCTCCACGATCGTGGCGTCTACCTCGATCGCGTCGCCGACCTTGACATGCCATTCGAGGATCGTTCCCTCTGTGACAGACTCGCCCGCGGCTGGGGTCACAACATCGATTATCTGCTGAGCCGTCGTGCTCGCCGCCATCGATTCCTCACTCTAGCGCGGGAGCTCGATCGACCTCAGCACCAGCAGTGAGCTTTTTCACATTTCCGAGCGGGAATCCCGCTCAGCGGGAATCGCGGCCCTTCGGTGCCGCCTCGTCGGGGACGCCGTGACCGCGTTGCTCGCGTATGAACTCATAGCTGCCGAAGAACGGCCCGATCCCTCCCAGGACGGCCACCGCGACGGCCAGTCTCAGCGACACCACGCGCAGGCGCGCAGCTGTGATGCAGGCCAGCGACATGAAGATCCACAGCAGCCCGTGGGCGAGTCCCAGCACGAACGTCAGCGGCTCGGGCTTGCCCGCCGCGAACGCGCTGATCAGCAGGGCCAGATAGACACAGGAGTGCGTGAACGAGGTCCACTTCAGGCGCGTGAAGGTCAGCGGCCCGGCGCCGGGCCGCATGGCCGAGCCAGGAGGGGAGAGCGAGTCAGCACGGGACGCGGCGCCCGTGCGGGCCTCAGCGCTCGGATGCGGGGGGATGCTCACCCGGACAGCCAGCTGGCCATGCGTGGCAGCGCATCGCCGGCCTCAGGGGGCCATTCGGCGATGTCGCGCGGCCACCACGCGAATGCGTCGTGCTCGTGGTCGGGCACGACCGTCTCCTCCGCGCCCTCCGCGAGCCAGGCCTGGCCGACGAACATGATCAGCTTGTGGGGAAGACACAGCAGCGCCTCGCCGCGGACGCTCTCGGGGGAGACCGCCCACTCCTCCCTGAGCTCGCGCACGAGCGTCTCGGCCGGGCTCTCGCCAAGGTCGACGGCTCCGCCGGCGCCGAGCGCCCAGCGCCCGGCCCACGAAGCGACCCAGGACGCGCGCCGTCCAGCCAGCCAGCGCCCGTCGGCCGAGCGGGTCACACACAACGCGGCCACGCTGTGGGAGGCGTCCTCGGCAACGAGGCGCAGCGCCCAGCGCAGCGGCTGCAGCTCGATCGCGATCCCGTCCTCGTCCTGGTGGAAGTCCACGAGCCGCGCCGCCACCCCGTCATGGCTGGGCGAGCCGCGGTCCTGCAGTCCCTTGATCGCCGCGTCCGCGGCCTCCGTCTGCTCCGGCGAGGGCTGAAAGCAGTCCTCCCGCCAATGGGCGCGGATCTGCTCGAACGCCCACGGACCGCGCGCGAGGATCTCGGGTGCCTGGCTGCTGGGCTCTGCTCGCGCTGACATCGCGTGAGAAGGCTAGTGAATGAGCGCGTGTGCGCGGGGCAGCTCGGTGAGACGGCGCTGGGCATAGACTCGCCGCGGTGAGCATCCGTCGTCGCAAGCACTGGGGGTGGGGCTTCGAGGACCAGCAGCCCACCCCTGCCCAGGTACGCGCCTCCGCGGTCGAGCTCGGTGCACATCTCGGGATCGCTTCCGAGGATGTCGAGGATCCTGTGGCGCTCGAGTCGCTCGAGCTCGCTCCGCCCCGCCTGCTCCCGCCGGCCTCCCTGTCGCAGATCAGTCAGGCCGATCCGCACGCCCGCGCCTCACACGCGCTCGGCAAGTCCTACACCGACGTGGTGCGAGGCTTTCGTGGACAGTTCGACGAGCTTCCCGACTTCGTGGCACGCCCACGCGACGAGGCCGATCTCGAGCGCGTGCTCGAATGGTGCTCCGGTGAGCGGGTCGCCGCGATCCCCTTCGGCGGCGGCACGTCGGTCGTCGGGGGCGTGACCCCGGCGGTCGGTCCGGGCTTCAACGGCGTCGTGTCGATCGACCTGGGGGCGCTCGACCGCGTGCTCGAGGTCGACCAAGTCTCGCGCTCCGCGCGCATCCAGGCGGGCGCTCTCGGCCCGTCGCTCGAGTCCCAGCTCGGCGAGCACGGCCTCACCCTGCGCCACTTCCCGCAGTCGTTCGAGTACTCCACGCTCGGCGGCTGGATCGCCACCCGCGCCGCCGGCCATTTCGCCACCGTGTGGACCCACATCGAGGACCTGGTCGAGTCCGTGCGCGCCATCACCCCGACCGGGGCCTGGGAGTCGCGGCGGCTGCCCGGGTCCGGTGCCGGCGTGAGCCCCGATCGGCTGCTCGCCGGCTCGGAGGGCATCCTCGGGGTCATCACCGAGTCCTGGGTGCGCGTTCAGCCGCGCCCCACCCACCGCGGCTCTGCCGGCGTTCGCTTCCCGCGCTTCGCCGCCGGCGTCGAGGCCGTGCGTGAGATCTCCCAGTCGGGCCTGCACCCGGCCAACTGCCGCCTGCTCGATGCGGGCGAGGCCGGTCTCACGCTGGCCGCCGACGGCTCCCACGCGCTGCTCGTGCTCGGCTTCGAGTCAAGCGATCATCCGGTCGACGCCTCGATGGCGCGCGCGCTCGAGCTCTGCTCCGGGCACGGAGGCATCGCGCCGGATACGGGCCAGCGGGATGACGGCGGCGCGGCCTCCGGCGGGGACGCCGTGAGCTCATGGCGCGACGCCTTCCTCGGCGCTCCCTATCTGCGCGACGTGCTCGTCGCAGCAGGGATCCTGGCCGAGACCTTCGAGACCGCGATCACCTGGGAGCGCTTCCCCGCCTTCCATGAGGGCGTGATCGCCGCGGCCGAGCAGGCCGTCGCCGAGGTGTGCGGCGAGGGCGGGCGGGTCTTCTGCCGCTTCACCCACGTCTATCCCGACGGGCCCGCGCCCTACTTCACAGTGCTTGCGCGTGCCCGCCGCGGCGAGGAGCCCGAGCAGTGGGCCGCGATCAAGCGCGCCGTCTCCGACGCCATCATCGATCTCGGCGGAACCATCACCCACCACCACGCCGTCGGGCGCGATCACCGGCCGTGGTATGACCGTCAGCGCCCCGAGCCCTTCGCGGCGGCGCTGCGCGGCGCCAAGGCCGCGATCGACCCCGCGGGCATCATGAATCCCGGCGTGCTGATCGACCCGCTGTCGTGAAGATCGCGGTGCTCGGCCCCGGAGGTGTGGGCGGCCTCGTCGCGGCCGCGCTCGAGCAGGCGGGCAACGAGGTCGCGGTGGTCGCGCAGGAGCCCACCGTGGCCGTCATCGCCGAGCAGGGCCTCGTGGTCGAGAGCGTCAAATTCGGCGAGCTCGTCTCGCGCCCGCGCGCAGTGGCCGCCCTGCGGGAGCCCGTGGACGCGTTGCTCGTTGCCACCAAGGCTGCAGGCCTGAGTGCGGCCCTGGAGCGGATCGAGACAGCGCCGACGCTCGTGCTGCCGCTGCTCAACGGACTCGACCACATCGCGGTGTTGAGGGAGCGCTTCGCGCCCGAGTCCGTGCTCGCCGGCGCGATCCGCGTGGAGGCCGACAGGCCGCGGCCCGGAGTGGTGGTGCACACCAGCCCGTTCCTGCTCGTGACCATGGCAAGCGCCGAGCCGAGCGTCGCCACGGCCATGCAGGAGCTCGCCGCCACGCTCTCGCAGGCCGGCGTCCCGGCGCGGGTGCTGGACTCAGAGGCCGAGGTGATGTGGTCCAAGCTGGTGCGGCTGAACGCGCTCGCGTGTGCCACGAGCGCCTACGACGAGCTGCTCGGCCAGATCCGCTCGACGCCGCAGGCGCAGGCGGATCTGCAGGGCGCGATCGAGGAGGCCGCGGCGGTCGCTGTCGCCGAGGGAGCGGCCGAGGTGGACGTCGCGGCGACACTCGCGGAGGTCGCACGAATCCCGGATACCTTCGGCACCTCCATGCAGCGTGACATCGCGGCCGGGCGCGAACCGGAGCTGGACGCGATTCCGGGCTCGGTGCTCCGCGCGGCGGCACGGCACGGCATCCCATGCCCGACGATCGAACGGCTCGTGAGCATGATCGCGGCGCGCATCCACGTCCCGCCGCCGATCCCCGACTCCCCCGCCTGAGCGCGGCTCAGGGCGCGCCGGCTACGGGCGCCTGCCCGCCCTCGCGGTCGTGGCGCAGAACCTCCAGCAGCTCGGCGTAGGGGCCGACCAGGTAGGCGTCGTCGTCGGCGGCCAGCGTCGTGTCCCGCCGCGGCGGGTGCTCGAGCCCGCGCGGGCCGGCCCCACGGCGGATGGCGGCAACGCGGATCCTTCCGGGCAGCTCGCGCATCGCCATCCCGTCCAGGCCTCCGCCGGCGCTCACACGCAGACGGGCGAGCAGGAAGGGGTTGTTGCCCACGTAGAAGGTGAACAGCACCTCGAGGCCCAGGGCCGCGCCCACGAACCACGGCGCGGCGAGTGGTGACGAGCGTTGTCCCGGCCACGATCAGGCCGATGCCGAAGGCCTCGACCCACGTGGGCTGGCTCGAGAACGAGAGGTCGCCGAACCCCACCGTGGCGACGGTCTCAACCGTGAAGTACACGGCGTTGAGCAGCGGCAGGTGCGCGCGCCCGCAAGATAAGGGCGGCTAGCGCGCTTCGAATGGAGAGTGGCCCGGCGCGATCGCCGGCACCGAGATGGAGGAGATCGCCTCCACGGCCTGCTCCTCTGCCTCGCTCAGCTCCTCGTCGTGCTCGCCATCGCAGAGCACGCGGAAGTTGCCCGTGACGCCGCTGTCGGCGTGGATGGTGATGCCCGGAAGGATCTCCTCGCCCTCGTCGAAGCCGAGGCGCTCCATGTCGAAATGGGCCAGGCCGATCCCGTGCGCGGTGTGGGTGGGGTTCTCACGGTCGTGAGCAGCCACCGCCTGCGCGAAGCGCTCGAGGTTCTTGGCGATCTTGCCCGTGTCCGCCATCGCTACGAGGAGGGTAGCGAGCCGCGCTGTAGATTGAGGCGATGGAGGTGATTCGCACCGTCGGGCTCACCAAGGTCTATGCGGGCAGCGACTTCGCGGCGGTCAACGGGCTCGACCTAAGCGTCTTCGGCGGCGAGATCTTCGGCCTGCTCGGGCCCAACGGGGCCGGCAAGACCACCACGGCGGGCATGCTCACCACGCGCGTGATACCGACCTCGGGCTCGGCCTACGTGGGCGCCATCGACGTGGTCGCCCAGCCGGCCCTGGCCAAGCAGCTGATCGGGATCGTCTCCCAGCAGAACACGCTCGACCGTCAGCTGAACGTATGGGAGAACCTGTACTTCCACGGGCGCCTGTTCGGCATCTCGGCCGCCGACTCGCGCCGCACGGCTGACGAGCTGCTGGAGAAGCTGCACCTCTCGAAATGGGCCAAGGCGTCTGTCTTCGCGCTCTCCGGCGGGATGGCCCAGCGGCTGATGATGGGCCGCGCGATCTTTCACCGCCCGGCTGTGCTGTTCCTCGACGAGCCCACCGCCGGCCTCGATCCGCAGAGCCGCCTGGCGCTGTGGGAGATCCTCGGAGAGCTCAACCGAGAGGGTCAGACGATCCTGCTCACCACCCACTACATGGAGGAGGCCGACGAGCTCTGCGACCGGGTGGCGATCATGGATCACGGCAAGATCCTCGCTCTCGACAGCCCCGAGGCGCTCAAGCGCTCGGTGGGCGCCGACACGATCGTCACGGTGCGGGCAGAGGGCGAGACGCAGGCGCTCGCCGACCTGCTCGCCGGCGAGATCTCCGAGGTGACGAACACGCGCGTGATCGACGGCGGCGTGGAGCTGCACGTCAGGGAAGCCGAGCGCCTGGTGCCGCGCGTCGTCAACGCCGCCGAGGCCGCAGGCTTCGAGCTGGCCGACCTGTCTGTGTCCGAGCCGAGTCTCGAGACCGTCTTCATCAGCCTCACCGGCAAGGAGCTGCGCGACTGATGGCCGCCACCGCCGCACCAGCCACCGCGGGCGGGGCACGCATCGCGATCGAGCCATCGCGCTCCACCTTTGCCGCCAGCCGCTTGGCGCTCGTGGCGCTCGTGCTGCGCGACCTGGTGGTCCTGCGCAAGAACTTCGCCGAGTTCGTGATTCGCACGCTCGTGCAGCCGTTTCTGCTGGTGTTCGTGTTCCTGTACGTGTTCCCCACGATCGGACAGGGGATCGGAGGCGGGGGCGCCGGCGGTGGGGCGGCGGCGAGGGCGTCCGAGTCGGCCTTCGCGACCGTGCTCGTGGCCGGGGTCGTCGGGATCTCGATCATGTTCCAGGGCATCCAGGCGGTTGCGATGGTGATGGCCCAGGAGTTCGGCTACACGCGCGAGATCGAGGATCGCGTGCAGGCGCCCTGCCCGATCTGGCTCGTGGCCGTCGCCAAGGTCCTCTCCGGCGCCACCCAGGGCCTGATCGCCGCGCTGATCGTCTTCCCGATCGCGGCCGTGATCCACGCCAAGGGGGTGGAGGCGCACCTGGATGTCCACTGGGCGGTGGTGCTGACGCTGATCCCGCTCGCGTGCATCACCATGACCTCGCTCGGCCTGCTGCTCGGGACCGTCTTCGAGGCGCGCAACCTCGGCCTGATGTTCGGGTTCGTGGTGCTGCCGCTGACGTTCCTCGGCGGCACCTACTACCAGTGGACCAAGCTCGCACCGGTCCAGGTGGACGGCGTGCACTGGCTGCAGATCCTGGTGCTGGCGAATCCGCTGATCTACATCACCGAGGGCATGCGCGCCGGTCTCACGCATGCCTCGCACATGCACCTGTACATCGTCTATCCGGTGCTGATCGGATTCTGCGCCACCTTCCTCACGTTCGGGCTGCGCAAGTTCCGCGGGCGCGTGCTTTCCTGACTCCGCAGGCGGCGTGCGCCCCGAGCGAGCTGCTCGCGCGGCCCGCGGCTACGGCTTGGTGTAGTTGTGAACCGGGAACTCCTTGATGTCCGGCGGATTCGGGAACGCGCGGTCGCCGAGCTCCTGGACGGCTGGACGGAGCCGCGTCCCAGCGAAGCGGTCAAAGGCCTCGCGAGACTCCCAAACGTCGATGACGCCCCAGCCCCCGTCGATCGGGCCTGACGAGTGGAAGATCATGCCCTCCGGCGGGTCGCCCTCGACGTTCATGTGCCCATGGATCGTGTCGTACTGCTCCTGCGTGCCGCCATCGAACTTGAGCCTCAGACCAACTGCCATCTCGAACCCTCTCCTCGTTTCGACCGAGCATATACCCGCTGCTAGGCCATCTCGATTCGATGCTTCTCCTCGCAGCCCGTGAACATCATCGCTGCGACGACTGCCACCGAGATGATCGCCCAGCGACTCATGACGCGGCTGCTCGAAGCCAGTCCTATCCGAGTGTCCCGTCCCAAGCCAGGATTACGGTGCTCTGGATGGACGAGCGAAAGCTTCTCATGCGTCTTGCACGCGGAGCCTCGGCCAATGTGGCCTTTGCCGATCTGTGCGGACTCGCCGAGCGGCTCGGCTTCGAGCTGCGACGCGTCAGTGGTAGTCACCATGTCTTTGTGCATCCAGACATTCCGCAACTCATCAATCTCCAAGCCGTGCACGGACAAGCCAAGCCCTATCAAATCCGTCAGCTCATGAGGCTTGTCGAGCGCTACGATCTTAGATTGGACGACAAGCAATGAGTGACTACCACATCAACGTCTTCTACAGCGAGCAGGATGCGGCTTACGTAGCCGACATCCCCGACCTGGAGGCGTGTTCGGCGTTCGGTTCAAGCCCCGAAGAGGCTCTTGCCGAGGTCGAGCAGGCTAAGAGGGCTTGGCTAGCTGCCGCACAAGAGGCTGGCCGGCCGATCCCGGAGCCGCGATATCGCCCCGCGATCTACGCGCGTTAGCGCACCCAGCTGGGCTACGGCCGCAGGCGTCTGCGCCTAGTTCGCCTCCGGACCTACCTACATCTCCAGAATCTCGACCCTGTAGCCGTCAAGCTAGTTGACGGTTTGCAACTCAGCTCTCGACGAAGCTCGAGATCGGCTGGATCACGCCGTGAGACTCCTCGAGGGCGGTCGCCTCGGGGGTCTGCAGGGCTGGGACCATCCCGTCCATGTCATGGACGTTCGCCGATACGGCGACGGTGCTGCCGCCGTCCGTCGGCACGTAGTCGACGATGTCCGTCGCAAAGGCATCAAAGAACTCGACACGCGCGGCGCTGTGCGCTGCCCAAGCCTGAAGGTATCTCGACCCGATAGCCGTCGAGGTTTGGCGTCGAGATGGCTCGGAACGCGGCCCTGGGGCTCACGGCCTACGCAGCCGCTACGCCCGCGGGGACGACCTCTGCGAACTTGACCGTGTCGATGAACTGCCGGAAGCGCGCTAGCTTGCCGTCGCGGATATCCCAGACGTGGACCACCGGCACGTCCAGCGCCTTGCCGGTTGCCTTGCCGGTGCCCGTGTAGCGGACGACTGCCGCGACGGTTGCGCCGGATCCAATGAGTTCCTCGGGTGTGATCGCGAAGCCCTCAACGTCCTCTGAAATCGGGCCAAAGACGTTCTGCGCCACGGCCTCGCCGCCGCGGTGCAGGCCCCCGTATGGCATGCCCTCGGCCTCGAACCATTCAATGTCGTCAGTGAATGCTCCGAGCACGGCGGGCACATCGCCTCGGCTGAACGCGCCATAGATACCCTTGACGAACTCGACGTTCTGCTCACTCATGGCTTCCCCTTGGTTTGCGCACGTGGAACCCCGACCGTACTCGAACTTCAGGTCTCGCGCCCAGTCCTACAGACCGGGGCGCGACGCACGCACTACGGCTTCTCAACTATCTCGATTCGATAGCCGTCCGGATCTTTGACGAAGCAGATCCGCGATCCGCCCTCCTGGACCGAGTAGGGGGGCTTCTCCGGCTCGATGCCCTGGTCTGCCAGGCTCGCGAGCGTGGCGTCCAGATCCGGGGCGGTGATCGCGATGTGCCCATAGGCGGTGCCCAGCTCGTAGCTGTCGACGCCGAAGTTGTAGGTGAGCTCCAGGCGGGGCATGTCGCCGTCGCCGGGCTGATTCATGAACACGTTGACGGCCTCGTCTTTGATGGGGATGCGCCCCACCTCCTGGAAGCCAAGGGCGTTGTAGAAGGCGATCGATCGATCGATGTCGGTGATGCGGTAGCAGGTGTGGATTAGGGGCATGGGCGGAAGTCTAGACTGGCGCCGTGCGCACACTGATAGTCGGACACGGCGGGCGCGAGAGCGCCCTGGCGGCTCGGATGGCCGAGCACAGCGAGCTGCACGCCTTCGTGGGCCACGAGAACCCGTCGATCGTCCGCCATGCTGTCGAGTCGGGCGGCGGGCACGCTGTCGGCGACGTGTGTGACGCTCAGGCCGTCGCCGCCTTCGCGCTCGAGCGCGAGATCGACATCGCGATGGTCAGCGCCGACGAACCGCTTGCGGCGGGCGTGGTCGACGCGCTGCTCGCCCAGGGCACGCGCGCGGTCGGCCCGACCAGCGCGGGCGCCGAGATCGAGTGGAACAAGACCTTTGCGCGCTCGCTGCTGGCCGAGGTCGCCCCCGAGGCCTCGCCGTTGTTGCATGTGGCACGCGATCGGCGCGAGGTCGAGGAGGCGATCGCCTCCTTTGGCTCGGTCCCAGTGGCGGTCAAGCCCCCCGGGCTCACCGGCGGCAAGGGCGTGAAGGTCATGGGCCCGCACCTCGCGAGCCACGCGGATGCCCGCGACTATGCCGTCAGCCTGCTCGAGTCCGGCAAGGGTGTGGAGGGCGTGCACATCGAGGAGAAGATCGTGGGCGCCGAGTTCACGATCCAGGCGATCAGCGACGGGCGGAGCGTCGTCTTTCCGCCCGCCACCTACGACTACCCCTTCCGCTACGACGGCGACGAGGGGCCGGGGACCGGCGGGATGGGCTCGCTGTCGATGCCCACGACCACGCTCCCCTTCATGAGCACCGAGCACTATGAGACCGCCTGCTCGATCATCGAGCGCGTCATCTCCCGCCTCGCCGAGAAGGGTCGCCACTTCACCGGCGTGATGAACAGCGGCTTCTTCGCCACCGCCGAGGGGGTGAAGGTGATCGAGTTCAACGCCCGCTTCGGCGATCCGGAGTGCATGAACATCATGAGCCTCTTCAAGGGCAGCTGGCCGGCGGTGATGGAGCAGATCGCCGCTGGGAGCCTCACCACCGAGGACGTGCCGCTGCGCGAGGAGGCCTCGCTCGTCCTGTATCTCGTCTCACCCGACTACGCCCTGCGCTCCGGTCCGGCGTATGAGTTCAGTCTCGACCGGCGCGCGATCGAAGCGGCGGGGTGTCACGTGTTCTTCTCCTCGGCCGTGCAGGTCTCCGAGGACGTCTATCGCACGGTTGGCACCTCGCGTGCAGTGGCGCTCGCCACGACCGCCCCGACCCTCGAGCAGGCCCGTGCGCGGGTGGTCGGCTGCGCTGCGTCGGTGCCGGTTCTGGAGTGGCGCAGGGACGTGGGCGATGAGGCCTATCTGGGTGGCCTGACCGGGCTGGTCTGGCCGCAGGGAACGCCCGGGGCCGAGAGCCTGCTGCCCAACCCGACCTGAAGGTTCGTGCAAGGATGGCGCCATGATCGTCGAGCACGCCACCCACCCGCAGTTCGTGTCCAACACCTACCTCGTCGCCGACGGCGAGGGCGGCCCCGCCTTCTTCGTCGACGCCGGCGGTCCGGTGGAGCCTCTGATCGAGGCGGCCGACCGGCTCGGGCTGACCCCGACGCACGTCCTGCTCACCCACCACCACTTCGATCACGTCAGCGAGGTCCCCGCGCTGCGCAAGCGCTGGCCGAATCTCGAGGTGCTGATCAGCTCACGCGAGCGCGAGCTGCTCGAGGCATCCGCTGCGGGCGAGGACGGCCGGGTCCCAGACGGAGCGATCGAGGAGATGGGCTCGATCGAGGCGGGGCAGTCGCTGCGCTTCGGGAAGCTCGAGGTGCGACCTCTGCTCACCCCGGGGCATACCGGCGGGATGCTCTCGTTCCTGGTGGGCGAGCACAGCGAGCCGGTCGATCCTTCGCCCCGCGCTGCAGGGGGCACCGGACGCGCCCGGCCGAGCGCAGCGCCGGGCGGGTTCTCGGGTGCGAGTCCCGCCGTGTTCACCGGCGACACCCTCTTCAAGGACTCGGTCGGAGGAGTCAAAGCTCCAGGTCACACGACCTACACCGATCTGCGCGACTCGATCATGGGAACGCTGATGGAGCTGCCCCCGGACACGGTCATCTATCCGGGCCACGCCGACGCGACGAGCGTCGGCCGGGAGTGGGACTCCAACGCCTTCATCCGCGTATGGCGGGGCCTGGACCCCGAGGGCTCGGAGCGGTGCACGGCGCTCGGCCAGCCCGCCACGCTGGTTCTGCTCGGCGCCGACTATGACGGCGGCACCAAGGCCTGGGTGCGCTGGGAGGACGGCTCGGACGACATCGTCCCCGGCTCTCGGGTCGAGCGGGCGGTCTGATCCCGCGCTCTAGCATGCATGACATGGCACCGCGCGAGAACGAGAAGATCCCGACCTCGCGCGTTCGTCGCACCGCGACGGTAGCCACGCTCGCGGCCAGCGAGGCCGTCAAGCAGTTCGGCACGCGCGCCGCCAACGTCACGCGCGGAGACGAGGCCTCCGAGGAGGCCCTCTCGCGCCGTCAGCTGGAGACCGCCAAGCAGATCGTGGCGGTGCTCGGGACGATGAAGGGCGCGGCGATGAAGCTCGGACAGGTGATGTCCTTCCTCGATATGGGTCTCGTGCCCGAGGAGCACCGCGAGGAGTTCCAGCGTGAGCTCTCAAAGCTCCGCGACGCCGCCCCCACGGTCTCCTTCAAGCAGATGAAGCGCGTGATCGAGGATGACCTCGAAGAGCCGATCTCCGAGGTGTTCGCCTCGTTTGACGAGGAGCCCATCGCCGCTGCGTCGATCGGTCAGGTCTATCGGGCCACGCTCGGGCAGGATGGCCGCGAGGTGGCCGTGAAGGTTCAGTACCCGGGCGTCGCCAGCGCCGTGCGCGCGGACATGCAGAACCTGGACATGATCATGCGCCTGCTCAAGCGCATGACACCCGGGATGGACGTCAAGGCGATCACCGAAGAGATCAGGGAGCGGATCGTCGAGGAGCTCGACTACGAGCTCGAGGCTCAGAACCAGCGCTCGTTGGCTCGAATCTTCGCCGATCACCCCTTCATCGTCGTGCCCGATGTCATCAGCTCGCTCTCGCGCGAGCGTGTGCTGGTCAGCGAGTTCGTGGCCGGCGTGGGCTTCGAGGAGCTGAAGCAACGCTCCCAGGCCGAGCGTGACCGGATCGGCGAGATCGTCTTCCGCTTCTTCCTCGGCTGCCTGTATCGACACCGGCAGTTCTCCGGCGATCCCCACCCCGGCAACTTCATGCTGATGGACGATGGCCGCATCGCGTTCCTGGACTTCGGCCTGTTCAAGCGCATGGAGAACGAGCCCGTCGAGCTCGAGCTCGCGTGCCAGCGGGCGGTGGCCGAGGGTGACGGTGCCCGCCTGCACCGCCTGCTCTCCGACTCAGGCTTCCTGCCCGATCCCGAGCGCGTGGATCCCGACCACCTGCTCGCGTTCATCAGCGACGCCATCTGGTGGTACACGACCGCCGATGAACCGGTCGAGCTGACACCCGAGATCGCCACCCAGGTGATGATCGAAAGCTCCGACCCGCGCTCGGCTCACTTTAGGGAGATGCGCCACCAGGACATGCGCCCGGAGCACCTGTTCGGGCGGCGCATGGAGATGTTGACGCTCGCCGTGCTCTCCCAGCTGCGTGCGCGGGCCAACTGGCACAGGATCGCCCGCGAGTGGATGTATGGCGATGAGCCCGTGACAGAGCTCGGTCGCGAAGAGGCCGAGTTCTACGGTCGCAGCGGCGTGGGCGCTGCGGGCTGAGCTCGAAGCGCCTAGACGACCTGGATCTGAAAGAGGCTCGTGGTGCCGGGCCGCCCCGAGGGCAGCCCGGCGGTGATGCCCACGCGGTCGCCCGGCTTGCACCAGCCGAGCTCAACCACGCGCCGGGCAGCATCCGCGATCAGCGCCTCGGTGGTCTCGTGGCGGGGCATCGAGGCGCCCTGCACACCCCACATCAGGCTGCAGCGCCTGACGGTCTCTTTGCCGGGCGAGAGCGCGTAGATGGGCACGGTCGGGCGGTGGGCGGAGACCAGGCGGGCCGAGCGACCCGAAAGCGTGGGAACCACCAGTGCGTCGAGCAGCAGCTCGCGCGCCGCGTCGCAGAGGTTGTGGGCGATCGTGTGCGCCGGGTCGGATTCGGTGCGGCGCACGCGCGTCTCGTTCCAGCGCTCGTACGGAGCGATCGACTCGGCCTGCACGGCCACCGCCGCCATCATCGCCACCGCCGCCACCGGGTAGGCGCCCACGGCTGTCTCCTGCGAGAGCATCACGGCGTCGGTGCCGTCGAGGATCGCGTTGGCCACATCCGCCACCTCGGCGCGCGTGGGGCGCGAGGAGCTCACCATCGAGTCGAGCATCTGGGTCGCTGTGATCGAGGGCCGGGCCATCCAGCCGGCCAGCTCGAGCAGCTGCTTCTGCACGAGCGGCACCCGCTCGATCGGGAGCTCGATGCCGAGATCGCCGCGGGCGACCATCACGCAGTCGGCCGCTCTGACGATCTCCGCGGCGCGCTCCACGGCCTGGGGCTTCTCCATCTTGGCGATCAGCGGCAGGCGCGTGTGGTCGCGCACGAATTCCACGTCCTCGGGGGTCTGGACGAAGGAGAGGGCCACCATGTCCACGCCGATCGACTCGCCGTGGCGCAGGAGGTGCAGGTCCTCCTCGGGCACCGCCGGCAGCGAGGCGACCGGGCCAGGGATGTTGAGCCCCTGGCGCGAGGCCACAGCGCCCCCGATCTGGATCTCGACCTCGACTTCGCGGTCGGGGACGCTCACCTCGGCCACGCGCAACCTGACCGAGCCGTCGGCGAGGTAGAGGATCGAGCCCGGCTCGACCGCTTCGGGCAGGCCGGCCCACGAGATGCTCATCCGCTGGGCATCCCCCGCGAGCTCCTCCTCACCGCAGATGAAGCTGAGCCGCTCGCCCGGCGTCAGCTCGACCACGTCCTCGCGCAGCGGCCCGATGCGGAGCTTTGGTCCGGGGAGGTCCTGGAGGATCGCCACCGGGCGCCCCGCGCGGTTGGCGGCCTCGCGCACGCGGCTGACCGTCTCGGCGTGCTCCTCGAGCGTCCCGTGGGAGTAGTTCAGGCGTGCCACGTCCATGCCGGCCTCGACCAGGCGCACGAGCGTCTCGGGCTCGCGCGAGGCGGGACCGATGGTGGCGACGATCTTGGTGCGGCGCATGATCTGACGGTAGCGGCGCCGCGCCCTGTGTGCGGTGTCTGACGGGTGACTAGCATCGAAAAGATGCTCGGCCCCTCCCGTCCGCTGCCTCGCGTGGGGGCCAAGGCGCGCATCGCCCATTTCGGCGGCGACTTCGAGCGCGCGACCGTGTTGGCGGTTCACGAGGAGGGCCGGCGCCTGGAGGTGCGCTGCGAGGGGGGCGAGGTGCTCGAGTTCGTGCTCAGCCCTGCAACGGCGCGGTTCGTGTCGGCCGCGAGCGTGCACGGCCCCCGCCTGGAGCTGCTCGGGGAGTAGTCCTGGGCCCGATTCGGCCGAGCGCGGCGCCCCTGCCTGGTCAGGGAGACTCGATGTCGGGAAAGTGCTCTGCGCAGTGCTCGCGCAGCGTCTGGCGAACCCACACGCGCTCCTCGGGGCTCGCCACGCGCAGGCGGGCGAGCAGCTCACGCTGGCGCTCGATCGGGGCACCTGCGATCACCCAGCGGACGGCCAGGCGCTCGAACAGCAGCTCCATCGCCCGCTGCCGGGTGTCCTCCCGAGTGTCGGCCGCACGGGCGCTTGTGCCCATGAGCGCTTCGGCGTACTCGCGCCGCGCGCCCGGGGTCAGCGAGCCGCGCAGGCTCAACACGTTGCCCTGCGCGTCTGTGTAGTCGCTCAGCGGAGCCCGGAGCCTCTCGTGGCGTCGGCCGCGGCGGCCCACGCTCAGCCTGCGTCCGCGGCGCGCTCCAGCTGGGTGCGGACATCTCCGGTCACGGGCTTTGCATGGCCGGGCCAGGCGGCCGCGGGCTCCAGGGCGGCGAGCTTGCGGATGCTCGCCCGCGCCTGCTCGGTGTCGAAGTTGTAGAGCGCCGCGGGCACGCGTGGCGGGCAGTCCCGACCCCACATGTCCAGCGTGTAGAAGCAGTCCGTGCTCAGCGCCAGGCGGTCGGACTCGCGCCACAGGGCGATCAGCCCGGGCGCGTGGCCGGGAAGGTGCACGACCTTGAAGCCCGCCACCTCATCGCCCTCGACGAGCGTGCCCGAGATCTTCACCGGGCCGCCGTCCCAGGCGTAGCGGTGCATCAGCCTGTGCGCCTGGCGCAGCGGGGTGGGAAGTCCCCTCAGGCCCTCGGGCCAGTAGCGAAAGCCGCCGCTGCCTTCAGCGTCCACCACCTCGTCGGGGTGGCACAGGACCGGGACCCCGAGCGCGCTCGCCACGCCGCGATGGTCGGTGTGCCCGTGGCCGAGCACGATCCGGCGGATGCCGCCGAGCTTTGCCCCGGCGCTCGCCACGGCGCGGATCATGGTGCGCGCGCCCCCGTCGAACAGCGTCACGCCGCCGTCGTCCTCGATCAGATAGACGTTGCAGCGGCCGGGCTGACCCTGCACCACCCACACACCCTCTGCCACCAGCTCGGCCGGCCCCGCGGCCAGGCCCGAGGTGAGGCGGGTCTTGGCGTTGAACGCGCCCATCATCCGCTGCTCGGCCGAGGAGTCCTGCGAGGGCATCATCCCGATCTGGCGCGCGAAGGTCATGCTGTCGGTGAAGGCGTCATTGCTCTGGATCAGCCCGTCACGGACCGTGATCAAATCGAAGCCTTCGAGCTCGATCGGAGAGCCCGTGGGCGCCACGCCGCCGAAGGACCCGGGGCCGGCGAAGGTGCCCGTGAGGCGCCAGTGCACGCCGCAGCGATCCTGCTGGGCGGTCGTGGAGACCACCTGCATGCTCAGGTCCGGGACCGCGTCGATCAGCTCGCCGATGAACTCTCGCACCCCCTGGGGCGCGAGAGCGTCGACGCGCCCGCGCACGTTCTCACGGCCGCCCTGCGCCCACAGCGACACCGCCGTGTCCAGGTCGCGCGCGTCGATCGCCGCGAAATAGCGGCGCGTGACTGCCTCGGCCTTGCTCCCCGAAATCCGCTTACGGGTGCTCGCGAGCTGCTGCATGCTCGCGGCCACCTCCTGCACCTTGGCACCCGTCTCGCTCGCGCTCTCCTGATCGGCCATCCCCGCCTCCTTTACGCCGCTGAAGGCCCTTAGTCTAGTCTCCGCGAGGTGGCCGATGTGACCAGCAGGCGTGAGCTGGGGCGCGGCGAGCGGGTCCTGCCGGGCGTCTTTCGCCTGCGTCTGCCGCTCCCGTGGCCGGGCGTTCCCCACTGCAACGCCTGGGCGGTCTCCGCCGGGGAGGGCTTCGTCCTGTTCGACACCGGCATGCACGGTCCCGACTCGCTCGCGCACCTGGAGCGGGCGCTTGCCATGTGCAGCCTGCGTCTCGAGGATGTGAGCCTGATCGTGTGCACCCATGCCCACTCCGACCACTGCGGCGAGGCGCCCGTGATCGCCGAGCGGGCCGGATGTGAGGTGTGGATGCATCCCAACCACGAGCATCTCACGCGGATGGTCGAGGACCCCGAAGCCGTCTTCGCGCGGCGCATCGAGGTGGCACGCCAGAGCGGCGTCCCCGAGGAGCCGCTGCGCCGCTACGCCGCCGAGCGCGGCTCGCAGGCGAGCGGGATCGCCGGTCCGATCGAGCCCGACCGCGATCTCATCTCCGGCGTCACGGTCCAGACCGACCTGGGTGAGTGGGTCGCCTACGAGACGCCCGGCCATGCGCCCTCGCACGTGTGCCTGTTCCAGCCCGAGCGGCGCGTGCTGGTCTCGGGCGACCATCTGCTGGGGCGCATCTCCCTGTACTTCGACTACGGCTACTCGCCCGACCCGGTGGGGGAATTCCTGAGCTCGCTCGATGTCGTGGAGCGCCTCGGCGCCCGCCTGTGCCTGGCCGGGCATGGGCGCACGTTCACCGACGTCCACGCCCACATCCAGGGCAACCGCAAGCTCGTGGACGAGCAGCTCGAGCAGGTCGCCAGGGCGCTCAGCGGCCATGAGCTGACGGCCTTCGAGGTCGTCTCACAGGTCTTCGGCGATGCGCTGTCGGGGCAGAACGCGCACTGGCTGATGTCCCAGACGCTCGGCTACCTGACGCACCTGGCCGCGGCCGGCAGGATCGAGCGCATCTCCGGCGATCCCGAGCGCTGGACTGCATAATCTGAGGATGCGCATCGATGAGATCCTCGGCGGCGGCGGCGGCGGCACGGCGGGCGGGCCTTCATTCTCGTTCGAGTTCTTCCCGCCCAAGACGGACGCGGGCGAGCACAACCTGTATACGGCCCTCTCGGAGCTGAAGACGCTCGAGCCCTCGTTCGTATCTGTGACCTATGGCGCCGGCGGCTCGACCAGGGAGAAGACGATCGAGATCGTCAAGCGGATCCGCGAGGAGTACGGCCTGGAGGCGATGGCGCACTTCACCTGCGTGGGGGCCACCGTGGAGGAACTGCGGGCGACTCTCGAGGAGATGCGCGCCGCGGGCATCGACAACGTGCTGGCCCTGCGCGGCGACCCGCCCGCGGGCGAGGACGTGTGGCAGAAGACCGAGGGGGGGCTCGAGTACTCGCGCGAGCTCGTCGAGCTGATCGCGGCCGACTACCCCTTCGCGATCGGCGCCGCCTGCTTCCCGGAGACGCACATCCACGCCACGAGCCCCGAGGACGACCTCGAGCATCTCGCCGAGAAGGTGCGCGCGGGCGTGGACTTCCTGATCACCCAGCTGTTCTTCGACAACAGCTTCTACTTCCGCTTCGTCGAGCGTGCACGCGCGGCCGGGATCGAGGTGCCGATCATCCCCGGGATCATGCCGATCACACGGGTGGGCCAGGTCGAGCGGATGGCAAGGATGTGCGGATCGACGATCCCCGCGGAGCTCCACCGCGAGCTGCACGCGCGCGGGGATGACCCGGAGGCGATACTCGACTTCGGCGTGGCCTACGCGACGCTGCAGTGCGCCGAGCTGCTGGCGGCGGGGGCGCCGGGAATCCACTTCTACACGCTCAACCGCTCACCGGCCACGCGCGCCATCCTCAGCGCCCTGAAGCTGGCCAAGCCGTGGGAGAAGGCCGTCTACCCGGGCTCGATCTCCAGGCCCTCGGCCACGCGCGGCGAGCCGTCGGCCGCCTCGTAGCGGACGTCGACCGAGTCGTTCTGGCGGTAGGTGCCCACGCCCCAGGCGCCCAGCAGCCAGCGCCATCCGCTGATCTTGTCCTTGCGCAGCTCGCGCTCGAACACGAGCGAGCCTTCGCGCACGCTGTAATCGGTGCCCAGACGCTGGGGCACGCCGTTGAGGAAGACCTCATACGGCTCGCGTAGATCGCGCGGCAGCCTCACCTTGGATCTGGGCATCCTCGCGGCCATTATGACCGCCACCGCGGTGGCGCGGGTGTGGACGCCCGGCGCAGTGCGTAGCCTCCCGCACGATGCCCGCCACGCAGCCGCTCGCTGAGATCCCCTACACCGTTCGCCGCTCCGCGCGCGCCCGACGCGTGCGCGTCAACGTACATGCACACAGCGGCGTCGAAGTCGTGCTGCCGGCGCGCGCGCCCGAGCGTGCCGCTGCCGCTGCCGTGCACGAGCTGCGCCCATGGATCGAGCGCCGTCTGGATGAGGCCCGCGCCGCGCTCGCCTCGGTCGCGGCCAGGGCCGGGACGGTTCCCTATCTCGGCGTCTCACTGGAGCTCGTGCCCCAGCCGGGCCGCACGCGCGTTCACCGCGACGGCGAGAGCCTGCTGGTGCCTCCCGGGGATGCCCGGCCGGCGCTCGAGCGCTTCTTCAGGCGCTCGGCCCGCGTCGAGATCGCCGGCCGCCTGGACCGCGCCACGGCGCTGGCGGGCGCCACCTACACCGGTCTGGACATCCGCGCCCAGCGCACCCGTTGGGCCTCATGCTCGGCCGGCGGCCGGATGAGCTTCAACTGGAGGCTGCTGCTGGCTCCCGAGCGAGTGCTCGAATACGTGGTCTGGCATGAGGTATGCCATCTGGAGATCCTCGATCACTCCCAGCGCTTCTGGGCGCTCGTGGAGCGGCGCTGGCCCGGCTACCGCGAGGATCGCGAGTGGCTCGCGCGCAACGGGGCCACGCTGGTGCTCTAGCCGCGCTGCTCGATCGGGACGTAGTCGAGGTCGCGATCGCCGGTGTAGATCTGGCGCGGGCGCGCGATCTTCTGCTCGGGGTCCTCGACGAGCTCCTTCCACTGCGCGATCCAGCCGCTCGTGCGCCCGATCGCGAACATCACCGGGAACATCGCCACGGGCAGGCCGAGGGCCTCATAGATCAGGCCCGAGTAGAAGTCCACGTTGGGGTAGAGCTTGCGCGAGGTGAAGTACTCGTCGTCGAGCGCACGCTTCTCGAGCTCGGTGGCGACGTCCAGCAGCGGGCTCTTGCCGCGAACCTCGAAGACGTCGTCGAGATATTTGCGGATGATGCGGGCGCGGGGGTCGTAGTTCTTGTAGACGCGGTGGCCGAAGCCCATCAGCCGCTCGTTGCCGGCCTTGACGCCCTCGAGGAAGGCGGGGATGTTCTCGACGGTCTCGATCCGTTTGAGCATGCGCAGCGCCTGCTCGTTGGCGCCCCCGTGCAGCGGCCCATACAGCGCGGCCACGCCGGCTGCGACGGCCGAGTAGGGGTCGACCTGCGTCGAGCCGACCGAGCGCACGGCGCTCGTGGAGGCGTTCTGTTCATGGTCGGCGTGCAGGATGAAGAGCACGTCCAGCGCTCGCGCCAGCCGCGGGTCGGGCCGGTACTTGAGCTCGGTCATTTTGTACATCATCCCCAGGAAGTTGCCGGCGTACTCGAGGTCGTTGTCCGGGTAGACGTAGGGCTGGCCCATGTTGTGGCGGAAGGCGAACGCGGCGAGCGTCGGCATCTTCGCCAGCAGGCGGATGATCTGGATCGCGCGCACGCGCTCCTCTTTGATCTTGTTGGCGTCGGGGTAGAACGTCGAGAGCGCGCCCACCGAGGCCACGAGCATGCCCATCGGGTTCGCGTCGTAGCGGAAGCCCTGCATGAAGTCCTTGACGTTCTCGTGCACGAACGTGTGGATCGTGATCTCATCGACCCAGTCCGTCAGCTCGGCCTGGGTGGGGAGCTTGCCGTTGATCAGCAGGTAGGCGACCTCGAGGTAGCTCGAGTGCTCGCACAGCTGCTCGATCGGATAGCCGCGGTGCTGCAGGATTCCGGCGTCGCCGTCGATGTAGGTGATCGCGCTGCGGCACGAGGCCGTGTTCATGTAGGCCGGGTCGTAGGACATCAGCCCGAATTCGTCGGGGTCCACCTTGATCTGGCGCAGGTCCGTGGCCCGCAGGGTCCCATCCTCGATCGGCAGCTCGTAGCTCTTGCCCGTGCGGTTGTCGGTGACGCTCAACGTGCTCGGCCCCGACGCCCCGTTCTCGCCGGCGCTCTGACGGAGCTCCCCATCCGATGTGCCCTGCTGCTGCTCGACGGTGGATCGGTCGGGGCTCATCTGCAATCTCCTATCCGCTGTGTGGGGTGCACTCCCCCGATTATGCGCAAACGTCGAGGCTTGTCCCGGCTGGCCGCGCGAAATGGCTCAGTTGCGAGGCAGGCGCTGGTGGGCCATCGCGGTGCGCACGCGCGAAGGCGCGAGCGGCGGGGGCCCGCCGTGCGGGCCACGTCGTGGCACGCGCGGCAGCCGCGCGTGCGGGTGGTGGGGATGCACGGGCCACGGCCGTGGCCCGATGCCGCCGTCCTCCGCTCCGCCCGCCATGTCGGGGGTCTGGCGCACGGCCCAGCGCACGATCAGGAACAGCCCCACGATCGGGATCTTGAGCAAGACCATCAGCCAGATGAAGGTCCAGGTTGTCACTCGCACCGATCGTATACCCGCTCAGGGGTCCGTACAAGCCCCTGAGAGACCGATCGGGCGACGCTCAGCCTCTGAGCGCGAGGGGGGCGCCACTGAACTGCGTCATCGCGTGAAGTTCCTTGATCCTGGCCACGACCTCGCTGCCGGCGAGACGCTCGATCCGCTCGGTCCCGAACTCCTCGACGTTGAAGGACGCGAGCACGGTCGCGTGGGCCATGGCGCGTCGCAGCAGCCCGTCGTCGAGCTCCTCGTGGGGGTGTGCGGCGATGTAGCCGACGAACCCGCCCGCGAACGTGTCGCCGGCGCCGGTGGGGTCGATGACGGTCTCGAGCGGATACGCGGGCAGCGCAAAGAAGCCCTCGCGGGTGACGAGTGCGGCGCCGTACTCGCCCTGCTTGGCCACGATCACGCTGGGGCCGCGCAGCTCGCCCCACGAGAGCACCTCGCGGGCGGCGCTGACGAGGTTGGGCCTGCCGGTCAGCTGGCGCAGCTCAGCGTCGTTGAGGATCACGCAGTCGACGCCCTCGATCGCCGCCACGAGCGAGTCGCGGGCGATGTCGATCCACAGGTTCATCGAATCCAGCGCGACGAAGCGCGCGGCGGGGAACTGGGCGCGGACGTCGCGCTGCAGATCGGGCTGGATGTTGGCCAGGAACAGGACGTCGCTCGAGCGCGAGAGCTCCGAGAGCTTGGGCGTGAAGCCCTCGAAGACGCCCAGCTGGGTGTCGAGCGTCTCGCGGGAGTTCAGATCCCAGCCGTACTCGCCCTGCCAGAAGAACGTCCTGCCGCCGGCGATGCGCTCGATGTCCGAGACGTCCACGCCGCGGCGGCGCATGACAGCGAGCTGCTCCTCGCCGAAGTCCTCGCCGACCGGGCCCACCACGCGCACGTCCTCGAAGAAGGAGGCGGCCAGCGCGAAATGCACCGCGGCCCCCCCGAGCATCCGCTCGCGCTGGCCGAACGGGGTCTTGACGGTGTCATAGGCGATTGATCCGACGACGGTGATTGGCATGGGCGCGCACCTTAGAGCACCCCGCCGGGGCGATGTCCGCCCGCCCCGGCGCGCGCGTCGCGGTCGCAGGGTGGACATGAGCGGCACTCCGATAGCCTCGGTCTGAATGCGCGCCATCCAGATGACCGAGTTCGGCGGACCCGAGGTGCTCAAGCTCGCCGAGCTGCCCATGCCTGCTCCCGCGCCGGGAGAGGTGCTGATCAAGGTGACCCGCGCGGGGCTCAACTTCGCTGACACGCACACGCGCACGAACTCCTACGTGCAGAAGGCAACGCTGCCGTTGGTTCCCGGCGGCGAGGTGGCGGGCGTGCGCGAGGACACCGGCGAGCGCGTGGTCGCGCTTGTGGGCACGGGCGGCTACGCCGAGTACGCGGTTGCGCCGGAGGAAGGCGTCTTCCCGTTGCCCGACTCCCTCGACGACGGCACGGCGCTCGCGATGATCGTCCAGGGGACGACCGCCTGGCACCTGTACCGCACATCCGGGCGGGTTGCCGCGGGCGAGAGCGTGGTCGTGCACGCGGCGGCCGGCGGCGTGGGATCGATCGCGGCCCAGCTCGGACACCCGTTCGGGGCCGGCCGCGTGATCGCGACGGCGTCAAGCGAGGAGAAGCGCAATCTGGCCCTGGAGCTGGGGGCCGACGTGGCTGTGGACCCGGATCCCGAGGGACTGACAGAGCGCCTGATCGAGGCCAACGAGGGCAGGCCCGTGGACGTCGTCTTCGAGATGTCCGGCGGGGCGGTGTTCGACGCCTCCTACAAGGCGCTGGCTCCGTTCGGGCGGATCGTGGCCTACGGGATCGCCACGAACGAACCGAACCAGGTGCCCACGGGCTCGCTGCTGCGCCACTCGCGCGCGGTGGTGGGCTTCTACCTCTTCCACTGCCTGGGGCGCTCGGGCATGTTCGCCGAAGCGCTCTCCGACCTGTTCGCCCGCGCCGCCAGCGGCGAGCTGAAGGCGGTCGTCGGGCACACCTATCCACTGGAGCAGGCCGCTCAGGCGCAGATCGATCTGCGCGAGCGACGGACCACCGGCAAGCTGTTGCTCGACCCGGCCGCCTAAGCTCTCATCTCTACGGTCATGGCCAAGTCATTTGCAGAGCTCGGGCTCTCCGAGTCCACGCTTCGCGCGCTGCGCGACGTGGGCTACGAGGCGCCGAGCCCGATCCAGGAACAGGCGATCCCCTCACTGCTCGAGGGCCGTGACGTGATCGGCCAGGCCCAGACCGGCACGGGCAAGACGGCGGCGTTCGGGCTTCCGATCATGGAGTACATCGACCCGGAGGAGTCCTCGGTGCAGGCGCTCGTGCTGACGCCGACCCGCGAGCTGTGCATCCAGGTCACCCAGGCGCTGCGCACCTACGGCGCGCACACGGGCATCGACGTGGTGGCGGTCTTCGGGGGAGCGCCGATCCGCACCCAGCAGGCGCAGCTGCGGGCCGGCGGGCATGTGGTGGTGGGCACCGTGGGGCGCGTGCTCGACCTGATCTCGCGCCACTCGCTGGTGCTGCACGACTGCCGCTTCCTGGTGCTCGACGAGGCCGACGAGATGCTCGACCTGGGCTTCCTGGAGGACGTGGAGAAGATCCTATCGCTGACGCCCTCCAGCCGCCAGACGGCCCTGTTCTCGGCGACGATGCCGCCGCCGATCCGCAAACTGGCCGACCGCTACATGTATGACCCCACGATCATCCAGGTCGAGGCGGAGACCCTGACGATCGACACGGTCGCCCAGTTCCAGCTCCCGGTCGAGACCAAGGCCAAGGCCGACAAGCTCGTGGAGGTGCTGAAGGCCGAGTCGCCGGAGCAGGCGATCGTGTTCGTGCGCACCAAGATCCGCTGCGAGCAGCTCTTCAAGATCCTGCGCGACCGTGGCCTGAACGCCAGGGCGCTGCACGGCGACATGTCCCAGGGCTCGCGCGACGGCGTGATGCTGGCGTTCAAGGGTGGGCGGGTGCCGATCCTGGTGGCGACCGACGTGGCCGCCCGCGGCCTGGACATCTCGACGGTGACCCACGTCATCAACTACGACGTGCCGACCTCCCCGGACACCTACGTGCACCGCATCGGGCGCACCGGCCGGGTGGGGCGCTCGGGCCGTGCCATCACCTTCGTGGAGGACCGCCAGAAGCGCGAGCTGGAGGCGATCGAACGCCACATCGGCACCTCGATCGCCCAGTGGGAGGAGGGCGCCGTGGCGGCGCCCACACCGGTGCGCGAGCGTCCGCGCAGGCACTCAAAGCCCCGCATCACCCGCCAGGATGACCAGGAGCCCTACGTCAAGCTCGTGCTCGGCGGCGGGCGGGCGGCCGGACTGGGCGTGGCCGACATCGTCGCCGCCGTGACCTCCTCCACTGGGCTCGACGGCGAGGCCGTGCGCGACGTGAAGGTGCTCGAGCGCTTCTCCTTCCTGTCGGTCCCCGGAGGCGAGGCCGAGCGCGTGATCGAGGCTCTCGATGGACGCGAGGTGCGTGGGCGGGAGCTCAGCCTGCAGAGGGTGGGACGGCCGTAGGTCCTCCGGTCAGGGACGCCCCGAGGGCGACCATAGATTCGATCGCGGGGGCATATGCCACTCGCCAGTTCTCATGGTATGGTCTAATGACCATGGCGAAGCGGCTTGTGATATCCAGCGGGGGTCAGGTGTCCGTCCCCGCGGCGGTGCGCAAGCGATGGCGCACCCGAACCGTCCTTGCCGAAGATTGCGGCGACCACGTTGTGCTGCGCCCGGTTCCAGATGATCCAGTGGCCGCCGCTGTAGGAGCATTCGCGACGCAGATCGGCGTGCTCGGCTCCGAGGAAGCCAAGCGCTTGGATCGCGAAGAGGAACTGGATGTCCAAGAGCGCGACCGCCACTGACGAGGCTGAGTCCTCGGCGAGGACCCTGATCGATGCCTCGGCGCTCATCGCGCTTCTTGGAGCTGAGCCCGCCGCCGGTGAGGTGCAGGAGATGCTGAACCGCGGCGCAGCGATGACCGCCCTCAATCTCGCTGAGGCGATAGATCGACTGAAGCGGCGCTATGACCTTGAGATCGCGCGAACACGACCGGTGATCGAGGGTCTTCTGGCAAAGAGCCTGATGCTGCTCCCGCTCGGACCCCTTCAAGCCTGGCGCGCGGGCGAAATTCGTGCTGCTCACTATCATCGCTCACGCTGCCCGATCTCGCTCGCCGATGCTGTTCTCGTGGCGAGCGCTCCAGCGGGTGGGCGCATCGCAAGCTCTGACGGACCCTTGCTGACCGTCGCCGCGGGTGAGGGTATCGCTACCGCCGCCCTGCCCGACTCGAAAGGGCGCCGAGCAAGCGCGTGATAGGTGCCGCTATCGTGCCCTCTCCACCGTGACCGCGAACAAGGGAAGGGCCGGCGTGTCCACAGCAACAATGCACATCGTTGTCAAGATGTACCTATAACTGCTGGCTGGCTGGTGCGCTGGCACTTGCAGGAAACACCGGCAGGCGTGCGAGAATCAGGGCATGACCAAGGCCGAGCTTCATCAGCTAGTGGACCGCTTGCCTGAGGGAGCGGTCGATGGCGCCGCGATCATGCTTGGGGAGATCAGCGCCGGACGCATCGACCCCGAGCAGGCGTGGTATTGGACGCGCGAGTGGCAGGCGAAGGAGCGCGAGGCAGACGACGACCGCACGGCGGGCCGTGTCTCGCGTTACGAGAGCGACGAGGATTTCTTGACGGCATTGGACGAGCGCACGAAGCCGTTGGATGCCGACGCGTGATGTCCTCGCGTCGTTCTGGCGTGACTGGGACCGACTCACCCCACAACAGCAGCGGGCATTCCGTAAAGCGGTAGCTCAGTTCATCGCCGACCTTGCGGGCGGTGGTCAGGGTTTCCATCCACGACTGCGCGTCAAGCGGGTGCAAGGGCACCCCGGCGTGTGGGAGATGACTTGGGCACCGGATGGCCGCGCGACCTTCGAGTACGGCGAGGAGATTCAGGCCGGCGAGGCGCACATCATCTGGCGACGCGTCGGCACCCATTCGGTGTTTCGAGCGCCCTGACCGGACAGGGGCGCTCGACGCCTGCGCTGTACAGTAGGCCGATGCCGACCAAAGCCACCATGCAAACCACAGAGGGCCCGATCGTCTTCGAACTGTTCGACGAGGACGCCCCCAAGACCGTCGAGAACTTCCGCAAGCTCGCCGCCGAGGGCTTCTACGACGGGCTCGCCTTCCACCGCGTGATCAAAGACTTCATGATCCAGGGCGGCTGTCCCCAGGGCACCGGCACGGGCGGGCCCGGCTACACCTTCGAGGACGAGATCAACCCCCACAAGGTCGTCCGTGGAGCGCTGGCCATGGCGAACGCCGGGCCGGACACCAACGGCTCGCAGTTCTTCATCGTCACCACCGAGGCCGCCTCGTGGCTCGACGGCAAGCACACCGTGTTCGGCCAGGTCACCGACGGCATGGACGTCGTGGACCGCCTGGAGGCCGTGCCCACCGACGGGCGCGACCAGCCGTCCGAGCCGATCGGCATCGACTCGATCGAGCTTTCGGAGTAGCTGGCCCGGCAGCCAGGCTCGCGCCCGACCGGAGTAGTCTCTTCTGTTACGGGTAGCCCTTCGGGGCACAGGCGAGCTAGCAGGGGAGAGTGAAGAATGGCCAGTGTCGAGCAGCACGTCGAGGAAGAGATCCTCCAGGCGCCCAGCCGGGCCTCAGCGACCAATGGGGGCATCCCGGTCGAGAACCCGGCCACGGGCGAGATCGTGGCCACCGTGCCAGACCTCGGCGCCGAGGCCGTGGCCGAGATGGCTGCGCGGGGGCGAGCCGCCCAGCCCGAGTGGGAGGCATACGGCTTCGACGGTCGCGCGCGGGTGCTCGTGCGCGCGCAGAAGTGGCTGATGGACAACGCCGAACGTGTGGTCGAGACGATCGTCTCGGAGACCGGCAAGACCTACGAGGACGCCCAGTTGGCCGAGATCGGCTACGCGGGCAACGCCTTCGGCTTCTGGGCCAAGATGGGCGCCGAGTACCTCGCCGACGAGCGCGTGAAATCCAGCCAGGTGCTGGTCAAGGGCAAGAAGCTCCTGCTGCGCTACCGCCCGCTCGGGCTGATAGGCGTGATCGGGCCGTGGAACTACCCGCTCACGAACTCCTTCGGGGACTGCATACCGGCGCTGATGGCCGGCAACAGCGTGATCCTCAAGCCCTCCGAGATCACCCCCCTGACCTCGCTGCTGCTCGCGGAAGGTCTGCGCGAGTGCGGCCTGCCGGAGAACGTGCTGCAGATCGCCACCGGACGCGGGGAGACCGGGGCCGCTCTCGTTGAGCACGTCGACATGATCATGTTCACGGGCTCCACCAAGACCGGCAGGAAGGTCGCCGAGGAGGCCGCCAAACGGCTGATCCCGGCCTCGCTGGAGCTCGGGGGCAAGGACCCGATGCTCGTTCTCTCCGACGCCGATCTCGAGCGCGCAGCCAACTTCGCGACCTACTACTCGATGCAGAACGCGGGGCAGACCTGTATCTCGATCGAGCGGGTCTACGTGGAGGAGCCCGTCTACGACGAGTTCGTGGCCAAAGTATCCGAGAAAGTGCGGGCGCTGCGCGTGGGCAAGCCCGAGGGCTACGGCTCGGTGGACGTCGGCGCGATCACCTTCCCGCCGCAGCTCGAGACGATCAAGGATCACGTGGCCGACGCCGTGCAGAAGGGCGCTCGCGTGCTCGCCGGCGGGAAAGAGGTGCCGGGGGCGGGGCGCTTCTTCGAACCGACCGTGATCGTCGACGTGGACCACACGATGAAGTGCATGACCGAGGAGACCTTCGGGCCGACGCTGCCGATCATGAAGGTGCACGACGCCGACGAGGCCGTGCGCTTGGCCAACAACTCGCACTACGGCCTCGGTGCGTCGGTCTTCTCCAAGGACACCGCGCGCGGCGAGGCCATCGCCCGCCGCCTGGACGCCGGCGCGGCCAACGTCAACGACGCGATGATCAACTACACGGTGCTGGAGCTGCCCATGGGCGGCGCCAAGGCCTCGGGCCTCGGCTCGCGCCACGGCGCGGGCGGCATCCGCAAGTACTGCTCCCAGCAGGCGATCGTGGTCACCAAACTGGCCATGAAGAAGGAACCGTTCATGTACCCCTACAAGTCGCGCACCTCGCGCATGCTCGCGGGCCTGTTCAAGTTCATGTACGGCCGCGGCAAGCGCGCCTAGGACTCGCCTAGGACGAGCGTCCCAGGGAGGGGCTAGCTGTAAGACCCGAGGAGGTTGTTCAGCTCGCGTAGGCGGGTGCCGGGCGGCTTGTGGCTGAGGGAGCCGTGTGGTCGTCGGTAGTTGTACTCCTCGAGCC
>JADGPL010000025.1 GCA_017882455.1 Solirubrobacteraceae bacterium
CGCTCCATCGTGCCGCTGATCTTCAGCAGCGCCGAGGCGAGCGCGCTGGGGCGTCCGGTGAGCACCGCCGAGCCGCGGTCGGCGGCGAACTCGCGGTAGCGCGAGAGGGCGCGCAGCAGCAGGAAGGAGATGGCATAGACGAGCGCCGAGACCACCAGCACGGCCATGATCTCCTCCTCCTCGTTCTGGTTGCGACCATAGCCCCCGCCAAAGCCCCCGCCGAAGAACAGCGCGAACTGCGCGATCATCGAAGCGAGAGTCGCGAAGAAGCTCGCGAGCGTCATCACCATCACGTCGCGGTTGATCACGTGCGTGAGCTCGTGCGCCATAACGCCTTCGAGCTCCGCCGGCGAGAGCAGCTCGAGAATGCCACGGGTGGCACAGACGGTGGTCGCCTTCTTCGATTTGCCCATCGCGCAGGCGTTCGGCATCGAGGTCTCGATCACGCCCACTTTCGGCTTGGGCAGATCGGCCTGCACGCACAGCCGCTCGATGATCCCGTGCAGCTCGGGCTCCTGCGCGGGGGTCACCTCCTTGACCCCCATCGTCGCCAGCGCGATCTTGTCCGCACCGAAGAACTGCACCACCAGCAGCACCAGCGCCACGGCCACGATCAGGCCGGCGGCTGCCCCGGCTGCGAACAGCACACCGATGAACACGACGTAGACGAGCCCGAGCAGGAACATGGTCAGCAGCATCCGCGCCTGCAGGCCGGTGTCCTTGCCGAAGCTCGAGCGTCTTGCCGCCATGGTGCGGATTGTCGCAGACGCAGATACCGCTGCCCTAAATCCCGGTGCCCTAAAGTCCGGAGTTGATCCCGTGCCCGGCGCCCTGACTCCATGAAGCCCGAAGTCGAACTCCTCGGCATCTCGATCAAGACCTTCGGCGTCTGCTTCGCGCTGGGCTTCCTCGCCTGCGGCGCGCTCGTGGCACGCAGGCTGCGCGAGCTCGGCAAGCCGGTCGACTGGGCCTATGAGATCACCTTCGCTGCGCTCCTCGGCGGTGTGGTCGGCGCACGCGGCTACTACGTGATCCAGAACTACGACCAGGTCAAGCACGATCTGATCGGCAGCATCTTCTCCGGCTCGGGACTCGTGTGGTACGGCGGCGCCATCGGTGGCGCGATCGGCGTGATCGCGTGGATGCGCTGGCGCGACATGCTCGAACTGAGGGCCTTCGACATGTGCGCCACGGCCCTGGCGCTCGGGTACGCGATCGGACGCATCGGCTGCCAGGTGTCTGGCGACGGCGACTACGGGATCCGCTCGAGCCTGCCGTGGGCGATGGGCTATCCGCACGGCACGCTCCCCACGCCGCCCGGGGTTCGGGTGCAGCCAACCCCGATCTACGAGACGCTCGCCATGTGCCTGCTGGCCTGGCTTCTGTGGAAGCTGCGCGACCGTGTGCGGCCCGGAGTCGTGTTCGCGCTGTATCTCGTCGGCAGTGGCCTGGAGCGGTTCCTGGTGGAGTTCATCCGCCGCAACAAAGAGGTGCTGGCCGGCCTGACGACGCCACAGCTCGAGAGCCTCGCGCTGCTGGCGATCGGGCTGCTGTGGCTGGCGGTGATGGTGCGCCGTGGCGGCACGGCCGCGCTGCGTCCCACGACGGCCTGAGCGGGCCGTCCGACGAGCTCCTCTGCAGGCAAGCGATAATCACGGCCATGGCCACCGACACGAGCCTCTCCCTCGCGTTCCCGCTCGCCAGCAGGCTGAACGAGCGCGGGCGCCTGGAGGTGGGAGGCTGCGACACGATCGAGCTGGCCAGGGAGTTCGGCACGCCGGCATATGTGGTGGCCGAGGACGACCTGCGCGCTCGCGCGAGGGCCTTCGTGCAGGCCGGGCGCGACGGCGGCCATGGCGACTTCCACGTGGTCTTCGCCTCCAAGGCCTTTCCATGCGCGGCCGTCCTCGAGCTGTTCGCGCGCGAGGGGCTGTGGTGCGATGCGGCCTCCGGAGGGGAGCTGCACCTGGCGCTGCGGGCTGGCTTCGCCCCGGAGCGGATCGTGCTGCACGGCAACGCGAAGTCCGAGGCCGAGCTGCGGATGGCCCTGCGCCATCGCGTGGGCCTGATCGTGATCGACAACTTCGACGAGATCGGCCGCCTTGAGAGGCTCGTGGGGGAGGGTGCGCTCGCCGACCTCGGCCCCCAGCCGGTGCTCGTGCGGGTCACCCCGGATGTCCGGGGAGAGACGCACGAGAAGATCTCCACCGGCCAGGCCGACTCCAAGTTCGGCTTCTCGATGGCGGATGCGCCCGCGGCGATCGCCCGCGTCCAGGAGGTCGACGGACTTTCGCTGCAGGGCGTGCACGCGCACATCGGCTCGCAGCTCCTGAGCCTCGATCCCTTCCGCCGCGAGGTCGCCGAGCTGGCAGGGCTCGGCGACTTCCCCGTGTGGGACATCGGCGGCGGGCTCGGCGTCCAGTACGTCGACGAGCAGCCCTCGCCACCGCCGATCGAGGAGTACGTGAGCGCGATCGTGGCGGCGGCGCACGCCAACGGCCTGGCCGAGCGGCGGCTGATGGTCGAGCCGGGCCGCTCGCTTTGCGCCAATGCCGCCGTGACCCTCTACACGGTCGAGAGCGTCAAGCAGAACGTCTCGCGCTGGGTGGCCGTCGACGGCGGCATGTCGGACAACCTGCGCCCGATGCTCTATGGCGCGGTCTACCAGGCGCAGGTGGCGGACCGCTTCGGTGGCTCCACGCGCTGCGTGCTCGCCGGCAAGCACTGCGAGTCCGGCGATGTGATCGTGCGCGAGGCCGTGCTCGACGATCCCAGGCCAGGGGACGTGATCGTGACGCCCGCCACCGGCGCCTACGGCCATGCGATGGCGAGCAACTACAACGGCGTTCCCCGCCCGCCGGTCGTCTTCTGCAGGGACGGGGATGCGCGCGTGGTGGTCAGACGCGAGAGCTTCGAGGACCTGGCCGCGCGCGATGTCGTCTAAGAAGGGGGGTGCGCACGATGTCCCCTGAGGCCCCCATCCACGAGGCTCCGTTCAAGGTCGGCCTGCTCGGCTTTGGGACGGTCGGCGCCGCCTTCGCCGAGCTGCTGCAGGAGCGAGCTGATGAGATCGAGCGCTTCAACGGGCGCAGGCCGGTGATCAGCGGGGTGCTCACGCGCACGCGGGGCGACTTCGAGGAGATCCTCGCCGAGGCCGACATCATCGTCGAGGTGATGGGTGGCATCGAGCCCGCGCGCGAGTATCTGCTGAGGGCGATGCGCGCAGGCAAGGATGTCGTGAGCGCCAACAAGCAACTGCTCTCCCAGCACGGCGAGGAGCTGTTCGAGACGGCCCGCGAGCACGACGTGAGGCTGCGCTTCGAGGCCGCGGTCGCGGGAACCGTGCCGGTCGTGCGCGTGCTCGAGGAGTCGCTGTCGGCCACTCCCATAGACCGCATCCACGGGATCGTCAACGGCACCACCAACTTCATCCTCACCGAGATGACACACGGCTCGAGCTACGCCGAGGCGCTCGCAGAGGCCCAGCGCAAGGGCTATGCCGAGGCCGACCCGAGCGACGACGTCAGCGGCCGGGACGCGGCCGCCAAGATGGCGATCCTCGCCCGCCTGGCGTTCGGTACGCCCGTCCACCTCGACGACGTGCGCTACGAGGGCATCGAGCACCTGCACGGCGATGACCTGGAGTACGCGCGCGAGTTCGGCCTGGGCCTGAAGCTGATCGGCACGGCGGAGCGGATCGACGGCGGATTGTCGGTGAGCGTGTATCCGACGTTCCTGTACTCCGGTCATCCGCTGGCGGCGATCTCGGGGTCGTTCAACGCCGTGACGGTCGAGTCCGAGACGATCACCGAGATCACGCTGTCCGGCCCGGGCGCCGGCGGCCGTCAGACCGCGAGCGCCGTGTTGGGAGACGTCGTGAGCGTGATGACCGGCGGCGCCCGTCCGCCGGCGCCACCGCTGCCGCTGCGCCTGGTCGAGGACGTGCAGAGCGCCTTCTACCTGCACCTGGACGTGGCCGATCGCCCCGGGGTGCTGGCTTCGGTCACAAAGGTGCTGGGCGAACACGACGTGTCCATCAAGTCCGTGGTGCAACGGGGCATGGGCGAGAATGCCCGCCTGGTGATGGTCACGCATCCGGTGGTCGAGTCGAGCCTGCGCACGGCGGTCGAGCGGGTCGGCGAGTTCGACTTCATGCGCTCGACCCCGCGGACCATTCGTGTGATCGAAGAGGAGTTTGTATGAACCAGGCCGCCGTCAAGATCCCGAAGGTGGAAGCGATACCGCCTACGGGAGCCCACGTTCCGCTGATCGAGCGCTATCTCGAGCGCCTCCCGTTCGAGCCCGGCGATCCTCTGGTCAGCCTGCAGGAGGGCTCGACCCCGCTGCTGCGCGCACCGGTGCTCTCGGAGCTGGTGGGGGCCACGGTGCGCCTGAAGCTCGAGGGCGCCAACCCGACGGGCTCGTTCAAGGACCGGGGCATGACCTGCGCCGTTTCGGCTGCCGTGCGCGACGGGGCCAAGGCCGTGATCTGCGCCTCGACCGGCAACACGGCCGCGAGCGCCGCGGCCTACGCGGCGCGCGCGGGCATCACCTGCGCGGTGATCGTCCCCGAGGGCAAGATCGCCCAGGGCAAGATGGCCCAGACGCTCGTCCACGGAGCCCGCGTGATCTCGCTGAAGGGCAACTTCGACCAGGCGCTCACGCTCGTTCGCGAGCTCACCGACACGCATCCGATCGTGCTCGTCAACTCCGTGAACGAGTACCGGATCGAAGGCCAGAAGACGGCCGCCTTCGAGATTCACGAGGGGCTCGACGGAGGCCTGGAAGCGCTGTGCATCCCGGTCGGCAACGCCGGGAACATCACCTCCTACTGGCGCGGCTTTCGCGAGATGGGAGCCGCCCCGAAGCTGTTCGGCTTCCAGGCCGAGGGCGCGGCGCCGCTGGTCGAGGGCCGGGTGATCGAGCACCCGGAAACGGTGGCCAGCGCGATCAGGATCGGCAATCCGGTGCGCTGGGAGGACGCGATGGCGGCGGCGAGAGATTCGCGCGGGGCGATCCGTGTGGTGAGCGACGCCGAGATCCTCGCCGCCTACCGCCTGCTGGCCTCCAAGGAAGGGATGTTCTGCGAGCCGGCCTCAGCCGCCTCGGTCGCCGGCCTGCTCAAGTACGGAGCCGACGGCGCGGAGCAGATCGTGTGCGTGCTCACCGGTCGCGGTCTCAAGGACCCCGAGACTGCCATCGCCAACAACGACGGCAAGGTCATCCAGTGCGTCGCCGAGCGTGGGCCGATCGAGGAAGCGGTCCTGGGTGATCCGTAGGAGGGTCGTGCGCGTTCCCGCGTCCTCGGCCAACCTGGGGCCGGGATTCGACTCGATGGCGGCGGCGCTCTCGCCGCGGCTGGAGCTCGAGGTCGAGGAGACCGGGAAGTTCGGCGTCGAGACCGAGCTGCCGGTGGCGAGGGGCCGTGAGAACCTCTGCGTGCGGGCGTTCGAGCAGCTGCATCCGGCGGACGGCTTCACCTTCAGGATCCGCTCGGAGATTCCGCTTGCTGGAGGGCTGGGCTCGAGCGCGGCGGCGATCGTGGCCGGGCTGACAGCCGCCGACCACCTGTTCGAGCTCGACGCGGACCTGTTCGTCGAGGCAGTTGCGCTCGAGGGCCACCCGGACAACGTGGCAGCGGCCCTGCACGGTGGCTTCGTGGTCTGTGCGGACGACGAGGTCACGCGCCTGGATCCCCCGACGGGCCTGGAGGCGTTGGCCGTGGTCCCCACGGAGGCGGTGCGAACGCGGGCGGCGCGGGCAGCGCTGCCGGCCGAGGTGCCGATGGAGGAGGCTGTCTTCAACGTCGCCCACGCGGCATTGCTGATGCTGGGTCTCGCGCGTGGCGACTGGGACCTGCTCGGCCGCGGCCTGCAGGACCGCCTGCACCAGCCGCGCCGGGCTCACCTCTTTCCCCGCTCCTACGAGCTGGTCGGCCGTGCTCGCGAGCTGGGCGCGCTCGGCGCCACCATCTCGGGCGCCGGGCCCACGGTGCTCGTGTGGTGCTTCTACGAGCAGACCGGCGCGGTGGCAGAGGCCCTCGCGCCGGAGATCGAGGGCTGGGCGTCGCTGCTGCGCGCCTCCTTCGAGCCCCAGGGCGCCTACGTGGTGGAGCTCTGAGACAGCCTGGCGAGGCGCTTGCGGGCATCGCTGAGCCCAGGTAGGCGACCCATCAGTTCGCCCGCCACGGCGATGTAGTCGGCCCCCAGGTCGGGACGGTGGTCGAGGATCGACGTCGCCCGCTCGGCCGACTCGGCGTAGGCTATCGAGGCGCGGATGGCCGTCTCGAAGACGGCCTCGCCGAAGCGCTCCTGCAGTGAGACGAGCGCCTCGCGCGAGTGAACCGTGCGCATGTCCGCCAGGTTGAGCAGAACCCCGAGCAGCGAGAGCTCGGGATTGAGGCTCTCGCGCGCCAGCTCGACCACCTCCATCGCCTGCTCGACGCCCTGCAGCGCGAAGTACTGGGCCTCGGCTGTGATCAGCGCCTGGTCAGCCGCCACGAGCGCGTTGATCGTGAGCAGGCCCAGTGACGGCGGGCAGTCGATCAGGATCACCTCGTAGTCCTCGCCGGCCTTGGCCAGGGCACGCTTGAGGGTCATCTCGCGACCCATCTTGCCGCCGAGCATCAGCTCGGCCTCGGCCAGGCTGAGGTTGGCGGGGATGATGTCCTCGTGGATCGCCTCGCTCGCCTTGGCGCGCCCGGAGAGGACCTCGGCGACCGTCGGCTGCACGTCGGTGGGCAGGTCGAAGTAGTCGGAGAGGTTGCCCTGGGGGTCCAGATCGACCGCCAGCGTGCGGACCTCACAGCGGCGCAGGATGTCGGTGAGCGTGCGCACCGTGGTCGTCTTCCCGGTGCCTCCCTTCTGGGAGAGAACGGCGATCGTTTGAGCCATGGCGCGATACTACGCACACACCGCCCACCGAAGCGCAGCGGGTCCCGCTCATGGCGCACCGAGTGTCCCTGGGCCCTCTCCCGCGTGGACAGTCAGTTTGGCCCTATGGACCGGCTTGCGGCGCTAACCCTGCCCGTCCGGCTCCGGGCGCACGCTGAGGAAGCACAGGCGGTAGCGGCCCACGATGATCTCATCGCCGTCCTTCAGCACCTGGCCGTCCACGCGCGCGCCGTTGACGAACACGCCGTTGAGGCTGCGGTCGTCCAGCAGACGCACACCGTCCGGCTGGCGCACGATCAGCGCATGGCGGCGTGAGACCGTGGGGTCGTCGAAGCGCACGTCGGCTGCCATGCTGCGCCCGATGCGCGTCCACTCGCGGCTCAGCGCGATCGTGCGCAGCTCGCCACCTTCCTCGAAGCAGAGATACTCGCCGGGCTGCTCGACCTGCTCCCTGGCGCGAGCCATCTGGGCCTTGCGATCGGAGGCGACCGGCTCGACGAGCTTCGCATCGGGGTGCTCGGCATCCACTCGAGCCGACATGCGCTCGGTGTTGAACAGCGACGCCCGCACGAACTCGGTGCCGCCGCAGCTGGGGCATGCGGTGAGCGCGTCCGAGGAGGAGAGCGTCAGGGTGTAGCCGCAATCCTGGCAGCGGAACGAGCCCGCGCCGACAAAGGTATTCGAGGTAACTGCTGAGCTCATGCTGTCCTCCCTCTCTCTAGCTGCTGCTGCCAAGGGGGCGCTCCCTCGCCGGGGAAACTCGTGACGATCATAACAAGCCTGTCAATAGGGTCTGGTTCCGGATACCGGAATCTATCGAAGCATCTGGGACACCGTGCGTCGAAGGACGCCTCGTCGATCTACCCCCGGCGCCGCCCTTGCAAACGCGTCCCGTCTGAGCGCAGGCTAAGCAGGAGCGCACGCGGCAACGCCGAAAACCGGGTCGATCATGTCTTCGCCCGTCACCCATGTCGAGCAGCTCGAGCGTGTGCTCCTACAGCGTGGCCTCGGCGCGCTGGAGGCGGACAGGAGCAGCTGCGCCGACTGCGGGCGCACGCCGCTGACGGGCGAGCAGGTCCACCTCTACGGAGGGCGCTCTCACCATCTCGTCTGCGAGCTGTGCCGCCCGCGCCGGCGGGAGACGCCGGAGGCGAGCGAGATCGTGCGCCATTGCGAGCACGGCCACACCGTGCGCCTCACCGCCCGCGCGGCGTAGTTCCGGCCCTTCGCTGCGTAGTCCGGGCCCTCCGCGGCGCCCGCGCCCAGTCGGTCGCGAAGCGAGGCTAATAGACTTGCGCTAGCCGTGGATCCCGTGACCGCCTCGATCGTCATATCCGCTCCCCGCGAGCGGGTGTTCGACTATCTCCAGGACATCGCCAACCACCCCGAGTTCACGGACCACTACCTGGTGGACTGGCACCTGACCAGGATCGATTCGATCGGCCGCGGGGCGGGTGCGCGCTTTCGCGTCAAGGCGCCCGGCAACCGCTTCAGCTGGGCCGACGTGACGTTCTCGGAGGTCGAGCGCCCTCATCGGATCGTCGAGGTGGGGCGGACGGGCAAGAGCAATCGCATCAGAACCGTCGGCGTCTACGAGCTGGCGGTCGCCGAAGCCGGGGCGACGCGCGTGCGTTTCACGCTGCAGACGAGCCCCGTGACGATCTCCGATCGCATCATGGAGGGCCTCGGCGCGAAGGCCTGGCTGAGGCGCAACAACCAGCGCGCGATGCGCCGGCTGCGGGGCATCCTCGAGCAGGACGAGGGCCGCGGAGCCTCGCCCGAGAGCCGCGGGCAGCGTGTCACCGTCGCCGGCGGGTAGACTGCCGCGTCGCATGTCCAGCCGCCTGCGCAAGCTCCCGCCAGCCGTGCTCGCCCTGCTCGCCGTGTTCGTCCTCGGCGCCTGTGGCGACTCGCACACCAAGGTCACCACCGGCACCTACGCGGGCGAGTCGGGCGCCAACGCCCCTTACCTCGACGTCGGTCCCCTGAAATACGAGGTCCAGCTCTCGCGCGAGCTCAACCCGTACAACAGCGAGGACGCCGCCTACCTGCAGGGCCTGAGCGAAGGCGAACGCAAGCTCACCCCGGGCCAGGAGTGGTTCGCGGTGTTCATCCAGGTCTACAACGACACCTCGCATGAACTGCCGTCCTCCAGCGACATCACGATCAGCGACACCCAGGGCAACACCTACATCCCGATCGTGCCCAGCCAGATCAACGCCTACGCCTATCGCCCCGGTCCCGTGCCGGCCAAAGGCCAGCTGCCGATTCCCGATGCGACAGCTGATCTGGGACCCACCCAGGGGGCCCTGCTGCTGTTCAAGATCCAGACGGTCTCGCTCGACAACCGCCCGCTCGAGGTGAAGATCGTCGATCCGACGAACCCGGCCGAGACCGCCCAGGCCGAGCTCGACGTCTGAGCTCGAGGCGCCTACGGAGCTCTGGGCGCCTACGCGCCTGAGTGCAGGCCGGCTTCGAGCACCTGCCTGGCGACCGGCGCCGCGGTGGTTCCGCCGGCGCCGTCTTCCACGAGCAGCACACACACGACGATGCGCGGGTGAAGAGCGGGTGCGAACGCGGCGAACCAGGCATCGGTGTTGCTGGCTTCGCTTTCGCTCGAGTGGCAGCTTTCCTTGCTCGCTTCCTTGCCTTCTGCGCCCGAGCCGGTTTCCGTTTCCGGTTTGCAGGCGCTCTTCAGTTCGGCGGTGCCGGTCTTTCCGGCGACTGTCACCCCCGGGATCGCGGCCGCGGTGCCTGTGCCTTCGCGAACGACGCCGATCATCAGGTGGCGGACCGTGCGTGCCACCGAGGCGCTGACGACCTGCCGACCGCCGCCGGACGCTGAGCCTGCCAGGAAGGAGGGCGCTGGGCGCCGTCCGCCGTCGGCGATGGTCGCGGCCACGATCGCCATCTGCAGGGGTGTGGCCAGCACCTGGCCCTGGCCGATGGCCGTCGATCCGATGTCGAGTTCGCCCTGGATGTCCGCAGCTGCAGGCAGCGTGCTCTCGGCCGCGCCGGGAACCCCGGTCTCGTGGTTGAAGCCGAGCTTTTCGGCCGTGGCCACCAGGCGCGCGGCGCCGAGCTTCACCCCGAGGGGGCTGAACACCGAGTTGCAGGACACCGCGAAGGCCAGTTCCAGCGAGCCACCGCAGTCCTCGCCGTTGGCGTTGCTCAGCTTCACGCCGTCGAGCGTCGCGTAGGTCGCATACGGGAAGACCGTGTGGGGAGCGGCGATGTGGGCCTCCAGCACGCCCGTCAGCGTGACCATCTTGAACGTCGAGCCGGGCGGCTGCAGCCCTTCGAGGCCGATGCCGGCCACCGCGAGGATCTGTCCCGTGGACGGCTGCAGCGCGACGATCCCGCCGAGCTGTCCTGCGAGCGCGCTCACGGCCGCGCGCTGGACCGTGGGGGAGACCGTCGTGCGCACAGGTGCGGCGGGGCGGGGAGCCGCGTAGGCGAGCAGCCGCCCGCCAGCGAGCAGTGCCCCGCCCGCGCGGCCCCGCAGGCGGTCATCGAGCGCGCGCTCCAGCCCGCTCAGCCCGACGGTCGCGCCAGCCGGGACGCCCTGGGCTTCGAGCGTGGCCAGGCGCGAGGCCGGGACGGGTCCCACCGTCCCGATCACGGCGCGCGCCGCTTCGCCGAGCGGCGAGCTGCGCGTGCCTTCGGTCGAGGCCTCGCCGGCGGGGCTTTCGGCCAGGACGCTGCCGTCGCGAGCGAGCAGCGTCGCACGGCGTGGCAGGCTGGTGCGACGGCTCAGCCGCTCGCCGCTGCGCAGCCCCGGAAAGCTCAGCGATCGTGACCACCTCACGCGGGGAGGGCCTTCGCCGGCTTCGGCGATCGCCACTTCGAAGTTCAGCGACAGCGTCCCGAACAGGCGCGTGCTGACCCGCACCGGAATGCTCACGTCTGTGCCCGATGCTCGCGCCCTGCCGACGATCCGCAGGCGGGTCGCGGTGGCCGTTCGCAGCGCCTGCTCATAGATGTCGGCGAAGCTGCTGGCCGAGTACTCGCGCTGGGAGGCGGGGTCGATGTCCCCGTACATCGTCACGTAGTCGCCGCGGGTCCATGCCGAGACGAACTGGTCGGCGAGCGCGGATGCGGCCGAGGTGCCGTGCTGGGCCCCCACGATCGCGCCCACGGCGAAGGCCACGGCGGCGAGCGCCAGCACCGGGCGCGCGCGCCGCAGTCTGTGGTTGCGGCTCTCAGTCAAGGAGCTTGTACAACATGGCAGGTGACACAACTGGACTGGATCATTGTCGCGTTCGCGGCCATCCTCGCCCTTTTCGGATTCCGCCAGGGCTTCATCGTGGGGGCGCTCTCGTTTGCAGGGTTCGCACTTGGTGCATTCCTCGGAACCCGCCTGGGTCCTCTTCTGCTCCCGCGGGGCTCCTCCTCGCCCTATGCGCCGGCCTTCGGCCTCGTCGGTGCGCTGCTCGGGGGCGCGATCCTGGCGAGCGGCCTGGAGGGACTCGGGTTTCGCCTGCGGCGCACGTTGATCATCCCCGGTATGGGCACGCTCGACGGGATGCTCGGCGCTGCGCTGGGGGCGGCGCTGGCACTGGGGATCGTCTGGATCGTGGCGGCGGTGGCGGGACAGACGCCCGGGCAGGAACAGCTGCGCGGCGACATCCAGCGATCGGCGATCCTGCGCAGGCTCAACCAGATCCTGCCGCCGTCCGGATCTGTTCTCAATGCGCTCGCCAGGCTCGACCCGCTCCCGTCGATCACGGGGCCCTCGCCCGACGTGGCGGCGCCCGAACCGGCGATCGCACGCGCGCCGGGCGTGAGCGCGTCATCGCGCAGCGTGGTGCGCGTCGACGGGACCGCGTGCGGATTGGCGATCGAGGGCTCCGGTTGGGTGGCTGCGCCGGACCTGGTGGTGACCAACGCGCATGTGGTGGCCGGCGAGCAGGACACGACCGTGGAGATCGATGGGCGTCAGCCGGGGCTCGCCGCGCAGCCGCTCGCCTTCGACCCGACGCATGACGTCGCGATCCTGCGCGTTCCCGGGCTCGGTCTTCCCTCGCTCAGCCTCCTCGCCGATCCTGCCTCGGGCACTTCAGGTGCGATCCTCGGCTACCCCGAGAACGGGCCCTTCAACGTCCAACCCGGTCGGATCGGGCGCACGCAGACCGTGATCACCCAAAACGCCTACGGGCAGGGCCCGGTCTCACGGGAGCTGACCCCGCTGCGCGGGCTGGTGCGCCCGGGCAACTCGGGAGGCGCGATCGTGGACATCGACGGTCGCGTCCTCACGACGGTCTTCGCCGCTACCGTCGGGGGCCATCCCCGGGGCGGCTACGGGGTGGCCAACGCGACCGTGGCTGCGGTGCTGCGGGAAGCCGAGATGCGCCAGAGAGAAGGGGTCGAGGTCGGCACCGGGCAGTGCGCCCCGGGCTGAGAGCTCGGCGCGAAGCCGCGGTGCAGCTCGTCGCTCAGGTCCCGGCCGGCGCGGGGCGACTCGCCGCGCGCGGGCGGGCACTGCCGCGCTTCTTCGGTTCGCTCGGGGCCGGTGCGGGTGGGGCATGGGCGTCGGCCGGCCGCTGCCTCGCCGGCTGCTCGGCCGGCACTCTGCCGAGCTCGGAGTCGATCGCCTGCTGGATGGCCGCCAGGCGCCTGACGAGCCCGCCGCGGACCTGCTCGAGCTCCGCGGCGCTCAGGAGCGTGGGGCCGATGCCCGCGCTGGCAGCGCTCGACACGGACATCAGGGCGGGGTGAGCGGCCTCCATCTCCGCGAGCGTTCGCTCGAGCGATCCGATCTGGGCGCGCAGCGCTCGGCGCTGCTCGGCGGCCGCGTCTCGGGGAGCGTCGCGGGACTCGGCCGAGACGTAGAGCGCCGCGGCGACCTCCCGCGGATCGACCCCGGTCTCGAAGGCCTCGCGCGCGGCGCCGGCGGCGATCTTTCCCACCGGTGAGCGCGTGCTCGGCGTGGCGCTGACGAACGTGCCGCTGCCCTGCTGGCTTTCGATCAGGCCCTCCTGATCGAGGCGCTGGTAGACCGCGCGAACAGTGTTCACGTTGACCCCGCTGTCCTGTGCCAGGTCGCGCAGTCCCGGCAGACGTTGGCCGGGGGTGAGCTGGCCGTCCGCGATGCGGGAGCGCAGCGCCCACGCGAGCTGGACGCCGATCGGCACCTCCGCGTGGCGATCGACCACGAGCGTCTTGAAGTCGGGCGGGTCCGCCATCTCGGGGTTGTCATCTAGCTGCGAGCTCACACGCAGAAGTTAGCGCGCCACCGGACAGATTTACAGTGTGCTGGTCAACTAGTACACTATGGAAATGGGCAGGGAGGAGCGAGGAATTGGCGGGTCCGCGCCACCCATGAGGGGCGCTCCGGCGTCGCCATCCCCCGATGCCGGTAGCGCGCAGCGGGTCGCCGCCCGCGCCTTCCTGCCCACCAGGAGCCTGCTCGAGGAAGTGGGGGACATGGTCCTCCTGACGGGCAGAACGATCCGTTCGGCGCTGGCGCCGCCATATCCCTACGGCGGCGAGCTCGTCTCCCAGTTTCTCTTCGCGCTGCGCCTGTGCTGGCTGCCGCTGCTCCTATCCACCGTGTCGATCAACTACGGAGCGGCGGGTCTGCAGGCAGCGAACGTCCTGACGCTCATCGGCGCTCTGGACAAGCTGGGTGGATTCTTCGTGCTTGCGGCCATCCGTGAAATCGGGCCGCTGATCACCTCGGTCGTGCTCGCAGGCGTCGCCGGCACGGCGATCACGGCGGATCTCGGCGCGCGCAAGGTCCGGGAGGAGCTCGACGCGCTGCAGGTGCTCGGCGTGGACACCGTCAAGAACCTCGTGGTTCCGCGCTTCCTCGCGCTGATGGTCGTGACCGGGCTGTTCAACATCTACGCGATCCTGTTCGGCCTGTTCGGCGGCATCCTGGCCGAGATCGTCAGCGGTCAACCGCTCGGTCCGTTCTGGACGACGCTGTTCGCCAACGCCACGACCACCGATCTGTGGGGCTCGGTGCTGAAGACGACGATCTTCGGGGCGATCATCGCGATCGTCTGCTGTTACAAGGGAATGACCGCTTCCGGCGGCGCGGAGGGCGTCGGGCGGGCTGTCAACCAGGCGGTCGTGACATCTCTGCTGGTGATCACGGCGTTCAACTACGTCTTCATGCAGACGCTGCTCGCCACCCACCCTGGGCTCCTGGTGATCAAGTGATGGTTGGGCTGCTTGCGCTGCCGCGTGAATGGCTCTCCTCAGCGGGGGACATCGGCGGATTCATGGGTCGGGTGATGGGCGAGGTCTACGGCCTGCGCGTATTTCGCTTCTTCGGCGAGGCGCTGCGCCAGGCGGGCGTGCTGATCGTCTCCTCCACGCTCGTGATCTGGGGTCTGGCCTTCTTCACCGGGTTGGGCACGTGTGGCATCGAGGGCGCCTACTTCGCGGAGGCGCAGGGCACCGGGGCGATCTCGGGCATCTTCGCCGCCTGGTGCGATCTGCGCGAGGCGGTTCCCTACGCGTTCGGCTACATGATGGCCGCGAAGGTCGGCACGGGAATCGTGGCGGAGATCGGCGCGATGCGGATCAACGATGAGATCGACGCGCTCGAGGTGATGGGGATCGACTCGATCACCTTCCTGTGCGCCACGCGCCTGCTGGCCGCCTGGATCGTGCTGCCGTTCATGTATGTGTCGGCCATCGGCGTGGCATATCTGGCGTCCTACGTGGCCGTTGTCGACCAGGTCGGGTATGTGACCTCGGGTGGGTACCTGCTGGTCTTCTGGCAGTTCCAAAACCCGGGTGACGTGCTGTTCAGCCTGACCAAGGGGATGTTCATGGCGACCGCGGTGGTGCTGGTCGGCTGCTACTACGGCTACAAAGCCAGTGGGGGGCCCGTGGGCGTGGGCACTGCGACGGCCAAGTCGATGGTGCTGAACATCGTGCTCGTGAACCTGATCGGCATGCTCGGGAGCCAGGTCTTCTGGGGCGCCAATCCGCGCGCGCCGATCGGCGGGTAGCTCTGGACCGCTACGCTGACCGCCATGTCGAAGACGCTCCTGGTCGCAGAGAAGCCCTCCGTGGGGCAGGATCTCGCGCGCGTGCTGCCGGGACCCTTCAAGAAGCAGGAGGGTTTCCTCGAGGGGCCGGAGCACGTGGTCACGTGGGCCGTGGGGCACCTCGTGCAGCTGGCCGAACCGGAAGCATATGACGCCAAATACAAGAGCTGGCGAATGGCCGACCTGCCGATCGTGCCCGACCGCTTCAAGCTCGAGGTGCGTGACGAGCGCTCGCGCAAGCAGATGTCGGTGGTCACCAAACAGCTGGGCCGCGAGGACGTGGAGGAGGTCGTCAACGCCTGCGACGCGGGCCGCGAGGGCGAGCTGATCTTCGCCTACCTGTTCGAGAAGGCCAAGGGCAAGAAGCCCGTGAAACGGCTGTGGCTGAACTCGATGACCACCGCCGCGATGAAGAGCGCGCTGGCGTCGCTGCGCCCGGCCGAGGAGTTCGCGACCCTCGAGGAGGCCGCCCGCTCGCGTTCGGAGGCGGATTGGATCGTGGGCATGAACGCCACTCGCGCTGCCACGATCAGGCTGCGCAGCTCCTTCGACGGCGCCGTCTCGCTGGGGCGGGTGCAGACGCCGACACTGGCGATCGTGGCCCGCCGCGAGGAGGAGATCAGGGCGTTCAAGCCCGAGCCCTACTGGCTCGTGGACGCGACCTTCGCCGCCGGTCCGCTCGATGGCGAGGCGGCCGGCGCGGAGCGCACATATGTCGGGCACTTCCAGGCTCCGGCGGGGAGCCCCGGAACGACCAAGGGGCCGCGGATCGGCACCGAGCAGGAGGCCGCGGCGATCGTCAGCGCCTGCGAGGGGCGCCCCGGGACGATCACGAAGCTCGAGAAGAAGGAGCAGCGCGAGAAAGCCCCGATGCTCTACGACCTCACGACCCTGCAGCGCGAGGCCAACAATCGCTATGGCTTCTCGGCGCGCAGGACGCTTGCGGCGGCGCAGCGCCTGTACGAGGAGCACAAGGCCCTGACATATCCCAGGACCAACTCGCGCTACCTGACCACGGACATGGTCGAGGAGATCAAGCCGATCGCCGAGCTCGTGGGCAGGCACAGCGAGTACGCCAAGGGCGCCGCGTACGTGATCGGCCTGGACGTGCTGCCGCTCGGGCGCGTGGTCAACGACGAGAAGGTCACCGACCACCACGCGATCATCCCCACCCGCTCGGAGCACAACCTCGAGAAAATGGGCTCGGACGACAGGCGCGTGTACGACATGGCCGTGCGCCGCTTCCTGGCCGTGTTCCACCCGGAGGCGGTGTTCGAGAACACGCGCGTGGAGACGACCGTCAAGGCGGCCGACGCCAAGGGCGCCCACGTCTTTCGCACGCGCGGCAAGCTCCTGCTGGTGCCCGGCTGGCGCGGGGTCTACGACGAGATCTCAGCTGACGCGAAGGCCGCCGAAAGCGAGGCGCGCGGCGAGGAGGACGAGGCCACCGAGCAGCAGCTGCCGCGACTGATCGACGGGGAGGAGGTCGAGACCCGCAAGATCGAGAGCGCGCGCAAGGAAACCAAACCGCCACGGCGCTACAGCGACGCCTCGCTGCTCGGGGCGATGGAGACGGCGGGCAAGCTCGTGGACGACGACGAGCTGCGTGAGGCGATGAAGGACTCAGGGATAGGCACGCCGGCCACGCGGGCGGCGATCATCGAGCGGCTGATCACGGTCGGCTATATCGAGCGCGACGGCCGCGCGCTGGTGGCCACCGAGAAGGGTCTCAACGTGATCCGGCTGCTGAACGAGCACGCCCTCACATCGCCAGGGCTGACGGGCAGCTGGGAGCAGCGTCTGGGCAAGATCGAGCGTGGCGAGGACTCGCGCAAGAAGTTCATGAGCGACATCGCGGGCTTCGCCGAGGAGACCGTCAAGGAGCTCGACGAGACGCTCAAAGATGTGCGCATCCCGCGTGCCCGTCTCGGCCCGTGCCCGGTCTGCGGCCATGAGATCGTGGAGAACCGCAAGGGCTACTCCTGCTGGGCCCGCGACGATCCGGGCTGCGGCTTCGTGATCTGGAAGGCCAAAGCCGGCAAGACCCTGCCGATCGCCATCGCCAAGGAGCTGATCAAGACGGGCTACACCGCCCAGGCGGTCACTGGCTTCCGCGGGCGCAGCGGGCGCAGCTTTCGGGCGCACCTCGCCCTCCAGCAGACCGAGGAGGGCAAATGGCGCGTGGAGTTCGACGAGCTGTGGGCGAAGGAGGGCGTCAAGCCGCCCGAGGCCGAGGCTGGCGAGGGCGAGACGGACGCCGCCGCAGCCAACGGCAAGGCCGTCGCGGCCCGCAGCGCCGCCTAGGTCCTTTTCGGGAGACCCGGGCGCGCGCTGCCCGGTCCGGCCGTAGTGGCGCCGGTCACCGCAGTTGTCGTTTGCGCAGAGGCACAGGAGCATGTCGGGGCTGTGCGCCAGGATGGATGGGATGCCCATCACCCTGCTCACGGGTCCCGCGAACGCCGGCAAGGCCCAGGTGGTCATGGACGCGGTGCGCGCCCATCTCGCCCACGGCGAGGAGCCGCTGTTGGTCGTGCCGACCAGGGCGGATACCGAGTACTACCTGCGCGAGCTCGCGGGTGACGGCGCCGCGATGGGCGCGCGCGTGGAGCGCTTCGACGGCCTGATCGAGGAGGCAGTGGGTCGCGCTCGGGTGAGGCAGCCGGTGCTCGGAGGACTGGCCCGCGAGCGGATCCTGGGCGCGATCGCCGCGCCCGCGGAGGGCGTGCGGGCGACCCCGGGACTCATACGCGCGCTGGGGGCAATGTTCGCGGAGCTGCGCGTGCGCAGGGTGACGCCGGCGACGCTCGCGCGCTCGTTGGCGCAATGGGCCGCGCAGGACGATGCGGGAGCCTCGCGGCTGCACCTGGCAGGGCTGTTCGAGCGCTACCAGGCAGCGCTTTCGGAGATTGGGCGCCTCGATGGCGAGCAGCGGGCGATAGCCGCCCTCGACGAGCTGCGGCGCACACCGGCCCGATGGGGTGCGACGCCCGTGCTGTTCTACGGCTTCGATGACCTGACGCGGCTGCAGATCGATGCGATCGAGACGCTCGGCAGGGTCGTGGGGGCCAGGGTGACGGTCTCGCTCACGTTCGAGCCGGGGCGCACGGCGTTCGCCGGGCGGGCGGGGACGTTCGCGGCGCTCGCTCCGCTGGCCGACGAGCATCGCCACCTCGCAGCTCGCGCCGAGTACTACGCGCCCCGATCCCGTAACGCTCTGAGTCATCTCGAGCGCTCGCTGTTCGAGGGCGAGGCGGAGCGCGTGGATCCGGCGGACGCAGTCCGCCTGCTCGAGGGCGGTGGCGAGCGCGCCGAGCTCGAGCTGGTCGCGCATGAGATCGATCGGCTCCTGCGGGATGGGATGGCGCCGGAGGAGATCGCGGTGGTGCTCCGCGCCTCGCCCGCCGGCGCCGACCTGCTCGAGGAGGTCTTCCTCGCTGCGGGAGTTCCCTACGCGTTTCAGCGGCGCAGGCGCTTCGTCGACACCTCCGTCGGCCGGGCCCTCGTCGGCCTGTTGCGCTGCGCCGGAGAGGCCCCTGACGGTGAGCTCGGCGATCTGCTTGCGTGGCTGCGCGCGCCCGGCCTGCTGGAGCGCCCCGAGCTGGCCGACCGGCTGGAGCTCGCGGCCCGCCGCAGCGGTGCCGTCAGCGCCGGGCGGGCCAGAGAGCTGTGGGAGCAGCGAAACTGGTCGCTACAGGAGCTGGATCACCTCGGAGAGGCCGCCGGCCGTGGGCCGATCGCGCTGATCGATCGCGCCGGGCGCGAGCTGCTGCGCCTGTTTGCGGCGCCCAGGCGCAGGAGCGCAAGCGTGCTCGACGGCGAGGACGTGGAGGAGGCGCGTGCGTTCGCGGCCGGGCGTCGAGCGTTGGGGGAGCTGCGCGAGCTGGCCCGGGCGGCTCCCGAGATGGCGCCTCGGCGCCCGGGCGATCTGGCGGAGGCGCTCGCCGGCGTGGAGCTCGTCGGTGGAGAGCGACCGGCTCCCGGTGCGGTGGCGGTCCTCGACCCGCTGGCCTTGCGCGCCCGGCGTGTCAGGGCGCTGTTCGTGTGCGGCCTGCAGGAGGGGGTCTTCCCAGCGCGTCCCCGGCCCCAGGCGCTGCTCGCAGAGGAGGAGCGCAGGCGACTGGCAGAAGCGGGCGGGCTGCGCCTAGGCGAGCACGAAGATCCGCTCGCCGCTGAGCGCTACCTGTTCTATGCGGCCGTCTCGCGCCCTGAGGAGCTGCTCGTCCTCAGCTGGCACGTGAGCGACGACGACGGCGAGCCGACAGCCTCCTCGCTGTTCGTCGAGGACCTGTGTGACCTCTTCGACGCGGGCTTGATCGAGCGCAGGGCGCGCCGTGCGCTCGGCGCGGTCGGCTGGGCCGGCGAGTCGGCGACCCAGGCGCCGGCTGCGGCCCCGGCCGCGACGCTCGGACACCCGCGCGTGCTCGAGCAGCTGCGCGGCCAGGTGTGGTCGGCGTCCTCGTTGGAGGTGTGGATCAGCTGTCCGGTGCGCTGGTTCGTGGAGCGGTTGCTGCGCCCCGGGGACCTCGAGCCGGACGCCGAGCCGCTCGCGCGCGGCGGGCTGGCCCATGCGGTGCTGAAGGACACGCTCGAGGGACTCAGGCGCCAGACCGGCTCAGCGCGGTTGACCCGTGCATCCTTGGCGGCGGCGCGCGAGCAGCTCGAGCGGGCTCTTGCCGAGAACGAGCCTCGGTTTCCGCTCTCGGTCGAGCCGGAGCGAGCACCCGGCGCCCTGCGCCGCCTGCGCTCGGACCTCGAGCGTTACCTGACTCATGCCGCCGAGACTGAGAGCCCACTCGAGCCGAGCGCCCTGGAGCTCGGCTTCGGCTTCGCCGCCGCGGATGAGCGCGGGCAGGCGAGCACGCTTGCGGCGTTCGAGCTCGGCGGGGGCGTGCGGATGCGCGGGAGGATCGACCGCGTCGACGTCGGTGAGGACGGCGAGGCGGTCGTGTACGACTACAAGGCGCGCAGCGCCCCGCCCGCCGCGAAGTGGATCGGGGAGGGCAAGCTGCAGGTGGCCCTGTACATGCGCGCGGTCGAGCAGCTCCTGGGTGTCTCCGCCGCCGGCGGCTTCTACCAGCCGCTGTCCGGCCCCGACCTTCGCGCTCGCGGCCTGCTCGACGGCGACAGCGGGGTGGAGCTCGATTGCGTCCGGGGGGACGTGCGCGAGCACGCCGATGTGCGCAGCCTGCTCGAGGAGGCGCTCGACGCCGCGCGTCAGGCGGCCGTCCAGGCCGGTGCCGGCGCACTGCAGTCGCGGCCGCGGAGCTGCGCCTATCAGGGCGGCTGCATGTATCCGACGATCTGCCGGTGCCAGCCGTGAGCTCCGGCGCATCCGCTCCCCCCGCGGCCGGCCCCGTCCTGACCGACGAGCAGGAGCATCCGGTAGCGCGCCGCGCCGAGCCGCTGCTGCTGTCCGCGGGGGCCGGCTCAGGGAAGACCTCGGTGCTCGTCGAGCGCTTCGTCAGAGCGGTGCGCGAGGACGGCATCGCTCCCGGGAGGATCCTCGCGATCACATTCACCGATCGGGCCGCGGGCGAGCTGCGCGAGCGCGTGCGGGCGCGCTTCCTGGAGCTTGGAGAACGCGAGGCGGCACGGGACACGGAGGCCGCCTTCGTGGGCACCTTCCACGGGTTCTGTGCGCGCCTGTTGCGCGCCCACCCGCTGCTGGCGGAGCTGGACCCGGACTTCGCGATCCTCGACGAGGGCACGGCAGGACGCCTGCGCGGGCGGGCCTTCAGCGCGGCGCTTCGCCTGTTTCTCGGTCGAGAGGATCGCGCCGGAGCGGTTGACCTGCTGGGCGCCTACGGGGTCGATCGCGTCCACGCGATGATCGCGGCCGTCCATGCGCAGCTGCGCAGTCGCGGGCAGCGCGTGCCGAGCCTGCCCGAGCCGATCGTGATCGAAGGCGCCACCGACGCGGATCAGAACGCGGAGGCAGCCGCGGCCTGCGCCCTGCTCGACGAGCTGCTGGGCGGCTTCTCGTGCGCTTATGAAGAGCTCAAGCGCGAACGCAGCGCCGTCGATTTCGACGACCTCGAGCTCTTCGCCCGTGACCTGCTCGAGCGCCACGAGACGGTCCGCGCGGCCTGGGCGGAGCGCTTCGAGCTGCTGATGGTCGATGAGTTTCAGGACACCAATCCACGCCAGCTCGCAATCCTGCGGGCGCTGGAGCGCGGGAACCTGTTCACGGTGGGCGACGAGTTCCAGTCGATCTACGGCTTCAGGCATGCCGACGTGAGCCTGTTTCGGGCGCGGCGCCAGGAGCTGGCGCCAAGCGGTGCCAGCCTCGCGCTGACCCGTAACTTTCGGAGCCGCGCACCGCTGCTCGAAGTCGTCAACGCGGTCTTCGAGGAGCGCTTCGTCGAGTTCGCTCCGCTGCTGGCCGGGCGTGCGACCGAGTCGCCGGACGCAGGCGGGGCGAGCACGGCGCAGGCGCGCTCGCCCGGGCCCTCGGAGCCGCTGACCGAGCTGCTGCTGACGGACCGCTGCGGCTGGGAGGAGGACGGGGAGCTCGCGCGCGAGATCGCCGCTGGGCTGCCGAGCGCGCCGTTGTGGCGCCAGGCCGAGGCGTGCATGCTCGCCCAGCGTGTGGCCGAGCTCGTGCAGAGCGGTCGCGCCCGGGCGGGGGAGGTGGTCGTGCTGCTCCGCGCCCTGGGCGACCTCGACGTGTACGAGCGCGCGCTGCAACAGCGAGGGCTGCGCACGCTGGCGGCGGTGGGCGCCTTCTGGGAGCACCAGCAGGTGGGGGACCTGCTCGCCTACCTGCGCACCCTCGCCAACCCGCTGGACGAGCTGGCGCTGTACTCGACGTTGGCCTCGCCGCTGGTGGGAGTCTCACGGGACGGCCTGGCGCTGCTCGCCCTGGTCGCCCGCGCCGACGGGCGCGGGGCCTGGGAGACGGCCCTGCGCGTGGAGAGCGACGATCTCCTCGCGGGCGAGATCTCGCTGGAGGACCGTGGCGCGATCGTCGGCTTCTGCGAGCGCCTGCGCGGCGAGCGCGAGCGGGCCTCCAGACGGACCATCTCCGAGCTCGTCGAGCGCGCGATCGAGCACAGCGGCTACGAGCTGCACGCGCTGGGGCTCGAATGGGGCGAGCGTCGCCTGGCGAACCTGCACAAGCTCCTGCGCCTCGCGCGGCGCTTCGAGGCCAGCGAAGGGCGCGATCTACGCGCGTTTCTCGATCACGTGGCGTATCTCATCGGTGCGAGCAGCGCCGCCGAGTCCGACGCGCCCGTCGATGGAGCGGAGCCTGATGCTGTGCGCCTGATGAGCATCCACGCAGCCAAGGGCCTCGAGTTTCCGGTGGTGTGCGTGGCCGACCTCGGGCGCGCCCCCAACACGCGGCTGGCGGACCTGTTGGTGGAGGGCTCGCGGATCGGCTTGCAACTGGTCCGCCTCGATGGCGGGAAGGCGACCGCCACGCTCGACTATGAGCAGCTGGCCGAGGAGCGCAGGGCGGCAGAGGCAGCGGAGGAGGATCGGATCCTGTACGTGGCGATGACCCGGGCGCGTGAGCGCTTGATCCTGAGCGCAGCCGTGGACCTCCAACGCTGGCCAGAGGCGCGCCAGGGATCGACGGCGATCTCCTGGCTGGGGCCGGCGCTCGCGGCGGAGCTGCCCACGCTGGCTCAATCTGCGGGCGCGGAGTGGGAGCTGGCGGTCGGTCCGCTCGCAGCCCCGATCGGCGTTCGCCTGAACACCCCCGCGACCGCCACTGCAGTCCTGCGCCCGTCGCTCTCGCGCTCGGAGGGGGAATCGGACGCCAGTCGCGAGTTGGCCCCGGAGAGCCAGCCTGAGCCGGCCACCGCCGCGACGGATGCGCTGTCGGAGCAGGCGCCGCGAGGGAGCGCTCGGGTCCGAGCCGAGGCCACGCTGGAGCGGATCTCGACCCTGAGCTACACCTCGCTCACCGAGTTGCAGCGCTGCGGGTACCGCTACTACCTGGAACGGGTGCTCGGCCTCCCCGAGGACCGGGCGGCGGCACGCGCGCCGGGCTTCGCTCACGGCCTGAGGGCGCGCGAGCGCGGGATTCTCGTGCACAGGCTGCTCGAGTCGTTTGACTTCGCCCGCCCGGTGATGCCGTCGCCCGCCGCCGTCGAGTCCCTGGCCCAGGAGCTCGGGATCGGCCTCGAGATCGGCGACAGCGCGAGGATCGCCGAGCTCCTCGAGACGGCCGTCCGCTCTGCGCCGGCGAGGCGGATCGCGGCGGCGCGCGAGGTGCGCCGCGAGCATCCGTTCGCCTTCTCGCTCGGCGCAGGGGAGCCGCTGGTCACGGGAGCGATCGACCTGCTCGCTCGTGAGCAGGACGGCGGGTGGGTGGTGCTGGACTACAAGAGCGATCGCGTCGGGCCCGAGGTCGACCTGGCAGGGCTGGTGGAGCGCGAGTACGGCGTCCAGCGACTGCTCTACGCGCTCGCGGTTCTGCGCAAAGGTGCGCCGAGGGTGGAGATCGTGCACTGGTTTCTCGAGCGTCCCGACGACTGGGTTGGCGCGAGCTACGCCGCGGGGGAGCGGGAAGCCCTCGAATCGGGCCTCGCCCAGCGCCTGACGCGAGCTCGGGAGAGAGGGTTCGCGGTCGCCGGGGCTCCCCATCGCGGCCTGTGCCTGACCTGTCCGGGGCGCGCCAGCCTCTGCTCCTGGGGAGAGGAGCGGACGATGCGCGAGCTTCCACTCGAGGGCGGGCCCTTGCCGGAGGGCCGCTGAGGCGCCTCGCCAGACGCCCCAAAAAGGCCCTGAAGAGTTTGCGTAGCGCACGGTTTCCAGCGCCTTTTCGCTGCTACGCTTTCTGGCTCCGCCTCAGGTGCCCGCCTGCCTGCGCGACGGTGGGTATGCCCGCAAAGGGTGTGTCAACCCTCCGCGCGGGATGCACCGCCCCAAGGGAGCACTTCCATGAATCCGCACAACAAGCAGCCGCCGAAGGCCGTCGGACTTTACGACCCCCGCTTCGAGCACGACGCCTGCGGGGTGGGGATGGTCGCGCGCCTGGACAACCAGCCGACCCACGAGGTCGTCTCGAGGGCGATCACGGCGCTGGAGAACCTGGAGCACCGCGGAGCCAACGGCGCCGACCCGCGCACGGGCGACGGCGCGGGGATCCTCATGCAGATGCCCGACGAGCTGCTGCGAGCGGTGGTCGACTTCGAGCTGCCGGCGCCCGGCGCCTACGGCGTGCTGATGTGCTTCCTGCCGACCGACACCGAGGCACGCGGCCGGCTCGAGGCGCTGCTGGAGCGGACCGTCGAGGAGTGCGGCCAACGTCTTCTGGGCTGGCGCGACGTGCCGATCAACGAGCAGGAGACAGGAGATGTCGCGGCGGCCTGCCGACCGGTCATCCGCCAGCTGTTCGTGGGGTCGGGCGCGGCCGGGGAGCACGACTATCCGGAGGGCGCACGGCAGGACGCCTTCGAGCGCAAGCTGTACGTGATCCGCCGCATCTGCGAGCTGAACGCCGAGGACCCCGGGCTGTACGTGACCTCGAGCTCCTCGCGGACGATCAACTACAAGGGCATGCTGATCAGCTTCCAGCTGGCGGCCTTCTATGAGGATCTGCGCGACGAGCGCACCAAGAGCGCGCTCGCCCTCGTGCACTCGCGCTTCTCCACCAACACCTTTCCCAGCTGGGAGCTCGCCCACCCCTACCGGGTGATCTGCCACAACGGCGAGATCAACACGGTGATGGGCAACGTCAACTGGATGCATGCCCGCGAGAGCGAGCTGCGCAGCGAGCTCTTCGGCGAGGACCTCGAGCGGATCCTGCCGGTCGTCAGCGCCGGCAACTCCGACTCGGCGACGTTCGACAACGTGCTCGAGCTGCTGATGCTCGCCGGGCGCTCGCTGCCCCACGCGGCGATGATGATGATCCCCGAGGCCTATCGCAACCGCGATGACCTGCCCGACTACCTCAAGGGCTTCTACGCGTTTCACTCCTGCCTGATGGAGCCCTGGGACGGACCGGCCTCGGTGGCGTTCACCGACGGGCGCGTGGTCGGGGCCACGCTCGACCGCAACGGGCTGCGACCCGGCCGCTGGGTGGAGACCACCGACGGGCACGTGGTGCTCGGCTCTGAGTCCGGCCTGCTCGAGATCCCGCCGGAGCAGGTGCGCCGTCTCGGGCGCCTGCAGCCGGGAAAGCTGTTCCTGGTGGACCTCGAGCGGGGCCGCATCGTCGAGGACGAGGAGGTCAAGCGCGAGGTCGCCTCGCACAGGCCCTACGGCGAGTGGTTCGCCCGCAACGCGGTGCGCTTCGCCGAACTGCCCCCGTCGAGCGAAGTGACGCTCTCAGACCAGCCGATGCGCCTGCGCCAGCGCGCCTTTGGATACTCCCAGGAGGACCTGCGGGTGCTGCTCGCGCCGATGGCGATCGACGGGGCCGAGCCGATCGGGTCGATGGGCAACGACGTCTCGCTGGCGGTGCTCTCCGACCAGGCGCCGCCGCTGTTCTCCTACTTCAAGCAGCTCTTCGCCCAGGTCACCAACCCGCCGATCGACCCGATCCGCGAGGAGATCGTGATGAGCCTCGCCACCAGCCTGGGCAACGAGCGCAACCTCTTCGACGAAACACCCGAGCACGCGCACAAGCTGCTGCTCGACCAGCCGATCCTGCTCAATCGCGAGCTCGAGACCCTGCGTCATGTCGACCACGACGTCTACGCGGCGCGCACGATCGACATCACCTGGCCGATCGTCGAGGGCCCCGCCGGTATGAGCGAGGCGATCGAACGCATCTACCGCAAGGCGTGCGAGGCGATCGCCGAAGGCGTCAACATCATCATCCTCTCCGACCGCCTGGTCGGTCCCCGCAAAGCGCCTATTCCCTCGCTTCTGGCCGTCGCCGCCGTCCACCACCACCTGGTGCTCGAGGGCACGCGCCTGCGGGCGGGGATCATCGTCGAGTCCGGGGAGCCCCGCGAGGTCCACCACTTCGCGACGCTGATCGGCTACGGCGCCAGCGCGATCAACCCCTACCTGCTGCTCGAGTCCCTCGACGAGATGGTCTTCGAAGGGCGGATCGTGCGCAGGGTGGACGGTGCGGAGGTGCCGGTGGGCGCCGAGGAGGCTGCCCAGAACGTGGTCAAGGCGATCGGCAAAGGCCTGCTCAAGACGATCTCCAAGATGGGCATCTCCACTATCCAGTCCTACCGCGGCGCGCAGATCTTCGAGGCCGTTGGGCTCGAGAAGGCGCTGATCGACACCCACTTCACGGGTACGGCCTCCCGCATCGGCGGGATCGGGCTGGAGGCGCTGGCAACCGAGGCGCTCGAGCGCCACGCCCGTGCCTATCCGGCCCCTCACGACCAGCTGCTCCCCGTGGGTGGCGTATACGCCTGGCGCCGCGACGGCGAGCACCATATGTGGAACCCGGAGACCATCGCCCTCGTCCAGCACGCCGTGCGGGCCGCCAACGGCAATGTGGGCGCCGCTCTGAAGGGTGACGCCGAGGCTCACAGGGTCGTCCGTGAGAGCCCGGCTTTCGAGAAGTACCGCGAGTACGCAAGAGCCATCAACGAGGACGCGGCGCGCAAAGCCACGCTGCGCGGTCTGCTCCGGATCGGCAATGGCGGCGAGCAGCCGATCCCGCTCGAGGAGGTCGAGCCGGCGAGCGAGATCGTCAAGCGCTTCTGCACCGGGGCGATGAGCCTCGGGTCGATATCGCGCGAGGCCCATGAGACGCTCGCGATCGCCATGAACCGCCTCGGCGGGCGCTCCAACACGGGCGAGGGCGGCGAGGACCCCTCGCGCTTCCTGCCGGACGCCAACGGCGACCGCCGCCGCTCGGCCATCAAGCAGGTCGCCTCGGGCCGCTTCGGTGTGACGATCCACTACCTCGTCAACGCGGATGAGCTGCAGATCAAGATGGCCCAGGGCGCCAAGCCCGGCGAGGGCGGGCAGCTGCCGGGCCACAAGGTGGACTCCTACATCGGCTCGATCCGCCACACCACACCCGGCGTCGGCCTGATCTCCCCGCCGCCACACCACGACATCTACTCGATCGAGGACCTCAAGCAGCTGATCTACGACCTGCGCTGCGCCAACCCCTCCGCGCAGGTATCGGTCAAGCTCGTCTCCGAGGTGGGGGTCGGGACGGTCGCCGCGGGCGTCTCCAAGGCCAACGCCGATCGCGTGCTGATCGCGGGCCACGACGGCGGAACCGGCGCCTCGCCGCTCTCCTCGATCCAGGCGGCGGGCGTGCCCTGGGAGATCGGTCTCGCCGAGACCCAGCAGACGCTGCTGCTCAACGACCTGCGCCCGCGGATCATCGTCCAGACCGACGGGCAGCTGAAGACCGGTCGCGACGTCGTCGTCGCGGCGATGCTCGGCGCCGACGAGATGGGCTTCTCGACCGCCCCGCTGATCGCCACCGGCTGCATCATGATGCGAGCCTGCCACCTGAACACCTGCCCCGTGGGCATCGCCACCCAGGACCCCGAGCTGCGCAAGCGCTTCAAGGGCACCCCCGAGCACGTGGTCAACTTCTTCTTCTTCGTGGCCGAGGAGGTGCGCGAGATCCTGGCCTCGATCGGGCTGCGCAGCCTCGACGAGGCGATCGGCCGCGTCGATCTGCTCGGCGCGGCGGAGGTTATCGAGCACTGGAAGGCGCGCGGGGTCGACCTGACCCACCTGCTGAAGAGCATCGAGCTGCCCGAGGGCGCACCGCGCCGCCGGGTGGAAGCGCCGCCGGCGGTGCTCGAGGACGCGCTCGACTGGCAGCTCGTGGAGCGCTCCCGCCTGGCCCTCGAACGGCGCGAGCCGGTCAGCATGTCGCTTGAGATCCGCAACCGCAACCGCTGTGTCGGAGGCATCCTCTCCAGCCACATCGCCCAGCGCTGCGGCGCGGACGGCCTGGAGGAGGACTCGATCGTGGTCGAGTTCGAGGGCTCGGCCGGCCAGAGCTTCGCCGGCTGGCTCGCACCCGGCGTGACCTTCACGCTTCGCGGCGACGCCAACGACTACGCCGGCAAGGGCCTCTCCGGAGGCGTGTTCGCGATCCGCCCGCGCGAGGGCATGGGCGAGCACTTCAAGGCCGAGCAGAACGTGATCGTGGGCAACACCGTGCTCTACGGCGCGACCGCCGGGCGGGCCTTCTTCCGCGGCCTGGCCGGTGAGCGCTTCGCGGTGCGCAACTCGGGTGCCTGGACGGTCGTGGAGGGCGTCGGAGATCACGGCTGCGAGTACATGACGGGCGGACGTGTCGTGGTGCTCGGACCGACGGGCCGCAACTTCGCGGCGGGCATGAGCGGGGGCGTCGCCTATGTCCTCGACGAGGACGGCTCGTTCCCCGCGCGCTGCAACATGGGCATGGTCGGCTTCGAAGAGCTCTCGGGCGCCGACGCGCTCGAGCTGCGGGCGATGATCGAGGAGCACCAGATGCGCACGGACTCGCCGGTTGCGGCCCGGGTGCTGGCCGAGTGGGAGGAATTGCTCGGGCGCGGCGCCTTCCTGAAGGTGATGCCCCACGACTACAAGCGCGTGCTGCGCGAGCGCGCCGAGGAAGAGGCCATCGCCGCCCGCGCGGCCGGCAACGGGGAGGTCTCCACGCCCCGCCCGCTGGACCCGGTCGGCGAGGCGGGCGCCTGATGGGCAAGCTGGGGGGCTTCCTGCAGATCGAGCGCCATGGGATCCCGCAGAGGGACCCGGCCGAGCGCATCCACGACTACCGCGAGTTCCAGCTGCAGCGCCCGGTGGCCGAGCTGCGAGAGCAGGGCGCGCGCTGCATGGACTGCGGCGTCCCGTTCTGCCACAACGGCTGCCCTCTCGGCAACCTCATCCCCGACTGGAACGACCTCGTCTACCGCGATCGCTTCCAGGACGCGATCGCGCAGCTTCACGCCACCAACAACTTCCCCGAGTTCACCGGACGGCTGTGTCCGGCGCCATGCGAGGCGGCCTGCGTGCTCGAGATTCGCGAGGGCGAGGCGGTCACGATCAAACAGGTCGAGAACGCGATCATCAACCGCGCCTGGGAGGAGGGCTGGGTCGTCCCGCAGCCGCCGCATCCGCGACGCGAGACCGGCCAGGCGGTCGCCGTGGTGGGCTCGGGGCCCGCCGGGATGGCAGCCGCCCAGCAGCTGCGCCGCGCGGGACACGACGTGACCCTGTTCGAGCGTGACGAGGCGATCGGCGGACTGGTGCGCTTCGGGGTCCCCGACTTCAAGATCGAGAAGACACTCGTGCAGCGGCGCGCCGAGCAGATGATCGCCGAGGGCGTCGAGGTGCGCTGCGGGGTGGAGGTCGGCAGCGACATCACCGTGGAGGACCTGCGCGAGCGCTTCGACGCGGTCGTGCTCGCGACCGGCTCGCGGGTAGCGAGAGAGCTCGCGGTCCCCGGCCGGGAGCTCGAGGGCGTGCACTTCGCGATGGAGTATCTCTACCAGCGCAACCGTTGGGTGGCGCGCGAGTTCGGACCAGAGCCGACGGCGCCCCAGCCTGCGATCGAGAAGACGATCACCGCCAGGGACAAGGACGTGGTGGTGATCGGCGGCGGGGACACCGGCGCCGACTGCGTGGGCAACTCGCTGCGCGAGGGCGCTCGCTCGGTGGTCCAGCTCGAGCTCCTCTCAGAGCCGCCGGCCCACCGCCCCGACGAGCGCACCCCATGGCCCGAGTGGCCCCTGAAGTACCGCCTCAGCTACGCGATGGAGGAGGCAAAGAACCAGGGTCTGGGCGAGCAGGACTACTCGGTCACCACCACGAGCTTCTCTGATGACGGCAGCGGTCGGGTTGCTGCCCTGCAGATCGCCCAGGCGCAGCCCCAGCCGCCGTTCGCGCCCGTCCCGGGGACCGAGCGCGAGCTCCCCGCCCAGCTGGTGCTGCTCGCGATGGGCTTCCTGCATCCCGAGCAGGAGCTGCTCGACCAGCTCGGGGTCGAGAAGGACCAGCGCGGCAACGTCAAGGCCGTCAGGCCCTACACCACCTCGGTGGAGGGCGTGTTCGCGGCCGGCGACGCCCGCCGGGGACAGTCGCTGATCGTGTGGGCGATCAACGAGGGGCGCCAGTGCGCGCGCATGGTCGACCGCTTCCTCGCGGAGCGGCATGGCGATGACGCCCTGGCCGCGCGCGACGAGGGCATCGCCGGGCACTCCGACGCCGACAGCGGCCCCGAGGGACCGCCACAGCACGTCGGGCCGGGCATCGTCGGCGCAGGCTAGGTGCCGCGCCCGTCATCGGCGTTCCACCGCGATCCCGAACGCGGGGCGACGCTGACGGCGCTCGCACCCGGTGTTTCTTCTAGGCTGCCCGAGATGGATCTCTCATCCGACACCGACAGCGGCCGCCAGATCACACAGGAGGGCGCTCGGCCTCGTGTGTGCCTGATCGGCGCAGGCTCCTCGGGGATCGCCGCCGCCAAGGCGCTGCACGCCCGCGGCATCGACTTCGACTGCTTCGAGAAGTCAGATCGCATCGGCGGAAACTGGGTGTTCGAGAACAAGAACGGGATGTCGGCCGCCTACCGCGACCTGTTCATCAACACCTCACGCCCGCGCATGGAGTACTCGGACTTCCCGATGCCCGAGTCCTACCCGGACTTTCCCCACCACACCCAGATCGCGGCCTACTTCGAGGAATACGTCGACCACTTCGGCTTTCGCGACAGGATCGTCTTCGAGACGGGCGTAGAGCACGCCGCGCGCGCCGAGGATGGCAGCTGGACGGTCGAGCTCGACACCGGCGACCGATCGGAGATCGGCCAGCGCACCTACGACGCGCTGATCGTGGCCAACGGCCACCACTGGAACCCGCGCTGGCCCGAACCGGCGTTCCCGGGCTCTGAGAGCTTCACGGGAGAGCAGCTCCACGCCCACTCCTACATCGACAACTCCATCTTCGCGGGCAAGCGGGTGGTGGTGCTCGGCATGGGCAACTCGGCGATGGACATCGCCGTCGAGTCCTCCTACGTCGCCGAGCGCACCTACCTGGCGGCCCGTCAAGGCGTGTGGATCGTCCCCAAGTACGTGTTCGGCAAACCGGTCGACCAGTTGCGTAACGACCCCCGCATACCCTTCAAGATCCGCCAGCGCTTCATCCAGCAGCTGATCCGCAGCTACGCCGGCCCGCCCGAGCGCCACGGCCTGCCCAAGCCCAACCACCGCTTCGGCGAGGCCCATCCGACGATCTCGGGACGCATACTCGACCGCATCCAACATGGCACGATCGCCCCGAAGCCCAACATAGAGTCGTTGGCGGGCTCGGAGGTCCGCTTCGTGGACGGGACGGCGGTGGAGGCGGATGTGGTCGTGTACTGCACCGGCTACAAGATCACCTTCCCGTTCTTCGACGAGGAGCTGATCTCGGCGCCTGAAAACCACATCGAGCTCTTCAGGCGCGTCTTTCACCCGGAGATCGACAACGTGTTCTTCATCGGGCTGCTCCAGCCGCTCGGTGCGATCATGCCGCTCGCCGAGGCTCAGGGGGCGTGGGTGGGCGATTACCTGCTGGGCGACTACTCGCTGCCGTCGCCTGCGGAGCTGCGTGCGGACATCGCGGCCGACCAAGCGGCCATGCGTGCGCGCTACGTGGCCTCCAAGCGCCACACCATCCAGGTGGACTTCGACGACTACCTCCACGCCCTGGCCAAGGAGCGCGCGGCCGGCGCCGCGCGGGCGCGCGCCAACGGGTATGAGCCACCGGCACTATGCCGACATTCTGTCGCCACGGCCGTTTCCTAGAGCGCTGCCCGATCTGCAGCAAGACCCTCCCAGGCGCCACGCCGGCAGGGGGACGGCCGGCGCGCGCCAAGAACGCGAGAAGCCAGGGCGCCGGCAGCCAGGGCTCGGCGCGCCGGCGCGTGCGCGGTGAGGGCATGCGCGTGCGGCGCGAGGGCCGCGCCGAGGACGACGGCTATCGCTCTGAGCTCGTGCCCGGCGTGCGCGCCTCCGCGGACGTGCTGAGGCTGGTCGAGGAGGTCTCGTTTGCGAGCGGGCGCCTGCAGGCGCTTGCAGCCGATCCGCCCGGGCTCTACGGCGAGGCGCGCACGCTGGCAGCAGGCGATCTCGAGCGCGCCAGCTGGATGTGCTTCCTTCTTGCCTACCTCTCGCCGCTGAACGACGAGGACGATCCATTCGCCGGGATCGCGCTGGCCCTCGAGCGGGCGCCGACGCTTCCGGCCGCTGATCGCCTGCCCGAGCTGGCCGACATTCCGCTGGGCCCCCGCGCGTCCCACGATCCCGCTCGTGGAGCGGAGACGCTGCTCGCCTACCGGCAGTGGATCGATCGCGGCGGTGGCACGCAGGCGGTGGCGCTGGTGGGCGACCCGGCGTGGAGTCCCGAGCGCCGCTTCGAGCGGCTGTTCGAGCGACTCGCGCTCCCAGGCCTCGGGCGGGTGGGACGCTATGAACTGCTCGTGACGCTCGGGCGCCTGGGCTGCTACGAGCTTCGCCCCGACTCCCTGCACCTCTCCGGCGGACGCGGCGTGGCGGCCGACGATCCCACCACCGTCGCCGCCAAGCGCGTGTTTGGCATCGGCGATCAGCTGCTCCTCGACCGCCGCGCAGCCGCGCTCGCGCAGGCTGCGAGCGTGCCGGTGGAGGCGCTCGATCTCGCGTTGGCCAACTGGGGGGCCGCTGAGCGGGCGACTGTCGGGTTCGCCGCCGAGACCAGGGACGACGGCGCCTACGAGCGTATCGGCGAGGCGCTGGGTCTCTGAAGCTCCGGCTGGACGCGTGAGTCGAGCCGGGCGCGGACGGGTGGCGAGCGGCGAAAAATGCCGTCCACACGGCCACCTACAGTCTTTGCTGTCAGCTGTCCCAATCCACCGGGAGTCGCGATGCCCCTCTGTTTCATCGAGCCTCAGGATGCGATCCGCGTCATCGCCGAGTCCGTCGGCCGCGAGGCGCGGCGCCAGCTCGTCGGCGAGGTGGTCCGCGCGTGGGTCGATGACATCCCAGACCAGGAACTGTCGCTCCACTACGCCAAGGCGATCGCCGACCTGGACGAGGAGGACCTGCATCTGCTCGCCGCATGGCACGCCTCGCTGGAGGTCGGCCAGCCGATCCCCAACACGGAGTTCCTCGTCGGGGTGTTTCCGAGTCTCGGCGAGAACCGCCGCGAGGCACTGAAGATTGCGGCGGGCTTCCGCGGCGAGGAAGCCTTCCAGGCAGGGGTGGCCGAGGACCAGGCGCTCGACACCGTGCTCCCGCGCCTCTCCAACGAGCGGGCGATCGAGCTCGCCAACGAGTGCATCCAGCTGTACATGTGGGACCGCCTCGGCTGCGACAACTAGAACGCATGGCGTACCGCTGTACGTGATAGCGTACGCCCGATGAGCGATTCGGTCAGCGTCTTTGCGGCCCACGCAGCTGATTACGACGCCCAGCGACGGCGTCTGGTCCCGTCCTTCGAGCTGTTCTACGGGACGGCAGTGGACATGCTCGGACTTCGCGGCGCAGCGATGCTGCGCGTGCTCGACCTGGGGGCCGGCACCGGGCTGCTCAGCGCCGCCGTCCTGAGTCGGCATCCGCAAGCCGAGCTCGTGCTGCTCGACGGCGCTGCGGAGATGCTGCGCCACGCCGAGGAGCGCCTCCCGGCCGCGTCGATCACAACCGTGACCGGCGATCTGCGCGAGGAGCTGCCCGCAGGCCCGTTCGACGCGATCGTCTCGGCGCTCGCGATCCATCACCTCGAGCATCCGGACAAGCGCGACCTCTTTGCGCGCATACACGACGGGCTGCGCCCAGGCGGCGTCTTCGTCAACGCCGAGCACGTCGCCGGTCCCACGCCATGGCTGGACGGCGTATACCGCGCGACGTGGCGCGAGGCCTGCGGGGCGGTCGGTGCCACGGCGCGCGAGCTCGCCGACGCGGAAGGCCGGATGGAGATGGATCGCTCCATCGACGTCGCCACCCAGCTGCAGTGGATGGGCGCTGTCGGCCTGCAGGACTGCGACTGCTTCTTCAAGCATCTGCATTTCGCGGTGCTCGCCGGTTGGCGGGCATAGGCATGGCCCGACGGCTCTGAGCTCCGCGGCTAGACTCAGGGCATGTCCGAGACCGCAGCCGCACTCACCGAGGAAGATGTGATGGACGCCCTGTCGAACGTGATCGACCCCGAGCTGGGACTCGATTTCGTGGAGTTGGGGCTGATCTACGGCGTCGAGCTGTCCGCCGGGAACGTGAAGGTCACCTTCACACTGACCACGCCCGGGTGCCCGATCGGCCCGCAGGTCAACGAACAGATCGAAGAGTTCGTGGGCGAGCTCGAGGGCGTCAAGACGGTGGAGTCCGAAATGGTGTTCACGCCGTCATGGTCGCCGGAGATGATGAGCGAGGACGCCAAGTTCGCGCTCGGCTACTGAGCCCAGGCTAGACTGCAGCGGGAGCCGTCTCGCGGGCAAGCGAGACCAGGGTGGCGAGTTCCGCGGCGATGTTCTCCCCGATCACATCGATGTCGGGAAGCGCGTCGAAGTCGCCCAGCAATCCGAAGTTCATCTGCCCGTTGTAGGACATGATCGCGATCGCCAAGGCATGGTTTTCGGGCAGGAAGGCAACAGGGATCGCCTGGAGCATCTCGCGTCCGAGCACGTAGAGCGGGAACTGCGGACCGGGCACGTTGGTGACGATCAGGTTGAACAGTCGCGTGGAGAAGTTCAGGCGCGACGCCTGGGCGAGGATCGTCGGCGGAGCGAAGTTCTGCGCGCCGGAGATGACCTCGGCGCCGAGCGCCTGCTTTGACTCCTTCAGCCCGTCCATGGCGCTCGAGACGAACCGCAGCCGGTTGAGCGGATCTGAGATGTATACGGGCAGTGGGCCGCGCATCACCACGATGCGGTTGCCGCCCCCGTCGCGCTCGGCCTCGGTGCGCACGGACACGGGCACGAGCGCCCGCATCTCCACACCCTCGGTTCGGCGCCCGCGCGAGATCAGAAAGGAGCGCAGGGCGCCCGCGACCACGGCGAGCACCACGTCGTTGACGGTGCCGCCAAACGCGTTCTTGACGGTCTTGAAATCGGCCAGCTGGCTCGTGACAGCCACGAAGCGCCGGTGAGGGCCGATGGGAACGTTGAGCGGCGTTTCCGGGGCGGGGTTCAGCCCCGCCCAGATGATCTCGCCGACGCCCTCGGCCGCTTCCCGCGCCCGCGTGAGAGCCCGCTCGGGGTGTGCGAGCGCATCCATGGCCCCCTCCGCCAGGGCGACCCCCGTTCGCAGCGCCCCCGCCAGTCCCGCGGCGAGCAGGTGCGCGGTGCCCGGTTCGGAGTGGGGCTGCCAGGGGCGTCCCGAGGTGGGCAGCGGCGGGGGATCGGGTGAGAGGTCGAACAGCACGGTCGCCAGATCGACGCCGGCGATCCCATCGATCAGCGAGTGGTGGGTCTTGGTGATGAGCGCGAAGCGATTGTCCTCCAGTCCCTCGATCAGCCACATCTCCCACAGCGGCTTGGAGCGGTCGAGCTGCTGGGAGAAGATCCGCGCGGTCAGGTCCTGCAGGTCCTGCCAGCTGCCGGGGGCGGGCAGGGCGGTGTGGCGGACGTGGTACTCGAGGTTGAAGCTCGGGTCGTCGATCCAGACCGGCCGGCCGCTGTCCAGGGCGGTGTAGGCGAGCTTGTGGCGGTAGCGCGGAACGACATGCAGGCGTCTGCGGATCTGTTCCAGGAACTCGTCCATCGTCGGCGGCGGACCCTCGATGATGGTGAGGCCTCCGATGTGCATGTGTGAGACCGGACCCTCCTGATGCAGGAAGGAAGCGTCTACAGGAGTCAGCCTGTCGAGGTGGCGCTGAGGCATCAGCGCTTAGCGTACCTGGACGCCCCCTACAATGACACCCATGGACAATACGGTTGAGAAGCTGCTCTTGGCGGCGCCTCGTGGCTACTGCGCAGGGGTCGATCGTGCCGTGCAGACGGTCGAACGCGCCCTCGTGATCCACGGCGCGCCCGTCTACGTGCGCAAGGAGATCGTGCACAACAAGCACGTCGTCGAGCAGCTGCGCGAGCGGGGCGCGATCTTCGTCGACGAGCAGACCGAGGTGCCCGAGGGCGCCGTGTGCGTGTTCTCCGCTCACGGCATCGCGCCCAGCGTGCGTCGGGGCGCCGAGGAGCGCGGATTGCAGACGATCGACGCCACCTGCCCGCTTGTGACCAAGGTCCATCGCGAGGCCGTGCGCTTCGCCGAGGAGGGATACACGATCGTGCTCGTCGGCCACGATGGGCACGAGGAGGTCGAAGGCACGATGGGCGAGGCCCCCGATCAGATCGTGCTGGTGCAGAGCGAGGCCGATGTCGAGGACCTTCAGGTGAAGGACCCGAAGCGCATCGCCTACGTCACCCAGACGACGCTTGCCGTTGACGAAACGAGCGCGATCCTCGCCCGCCTGCGCGAGCGCTTTCCCGATATCAGGGGCCCGCGCACCGATGACATCTGCTATGCCACCACGAACCGTCAGGCGGCGGTCAAGCAGATGGCGAGCAGCTGCGATCTGATGCTCGTGATCGGTTCGCGCAACTCCTCCAACTCGGTGCGCCTCGTGGAGGTCGCACGGGACTGCGGCACGGCGGCCCACCTGATCGACAACGCGGGCGAGGTGCAGGAGCAGTGGCTGAGCGGCGTGCGCGTGGTGGGCATCTCCTCCGGCGCGAGCGCGCCCGAGAACCTCGTCGGAGAGCTGGTCGACCTCTTCCGCTCGCGCGGCGTCAGCGATGTCTCGGAGTTCGACGTGGTGCGCGAGGACGTCCGCTTCATGCTGCCCAAGCAGATACGCGAGGCGGTCGTCGCGGGCGGGGCCTCCTGAGCGGCGTGCGCGCGGGTGGCCGGGCGGCCGGCGCCCGATCGGCGGCAGTCCTCGGCGGCGCACGCATCTGAGCCATGCGCACGCTGATCCTCTCCGACCTGCACCTGGGTGGCCTGTCGCGCTCGGATCTGCTGCGACGGGCTGAGCTGCGCGCGCCGCTGCTCGCGCTCGCCGCGGGCGTCGAGCGCGTCGTCCTGCTCGGCGACGTGCTCGAGCTGCGACACGGCCCCGTGCGCGACGCGATGAGCGCCGCGCGGCCGTTCTTCGAGGATCTCGGACGGGCGTTGGGCGACGGCGAGCTGATCGTGACCGCCGGCAACCACGACCATGCCCTGGTCGAACCCTGGCTGGCGGCGCGTGGAGCGGAGCTCGAGCCGCATCCGCTCGGGCTCGAGCAGCTGCTCGAGCCCGCCCAGGTCTCGCCCGCGCTGGAGCGGATCTCCACGTGGGTCGCCCCCGCGAGGATGCGCGTGGCCTACCCGGGGCTGTGGGTGCGTCCGGACGTGTATGCAACCCACGGCCACTACCTGGACTGCCATCTGACCGTGCCGACCCTCGAGCGCCTGAGCGTCGGCGTTATGAGCAGGGTGCTGGGACGCTCGGCGACCACGTTCGACTGCGTGGACGACTACGAGTCGGTGAGTGCGCCCGTGTTCGCGTGGAGGGATGCGGTCGCCAGGGACGCCCACACCGGCGATGCCCTCAACGGGATCGCGACGGTCAGCGCCTGGCGCACCTTGGGGGGCGGCCACAACGGCTCCACCGGCCCCGTCCGCCGCTTCGATCGCGCCGCGGTTCTGCGTGGGCTGCGCAGTCGCGCTCTCATCGCCGGCTTCCCTGTGGCCGTCGCCGCGCTCAACCGCGCCGGGCTGGGGCCGCTCCGTGCCGAGGTCTCTACGAGCGAGCTTCGTCGAGCCGGACTGCGCGCCATGGGCGAGGTGGCCGCACGGCTCGGCCTCGGCGACTCCTACGTGGTCTTCGGGCACACCCATCGCACGGGCCCGCTACCGGGCGATGAGCAGCAGGAGTGGCGCGGCAGGGACGGGGCGCGCTTGGTCAATGCCGGCAGCTGGACCTATGCCTCGATCTTCTTGACTTCAGCCGCGGGCGAGAGCCCTTACTGGCCCGGCGGATGCGTCCTCGTCGAGGACGACGGGCCGCCGGTGGTGCTGCGGCTCCTTCAAGAGCGCACGCGTGAGGAGATCCGCCCGCCGCGCCAAGCGCCAACACCTGCCGCCGGCTGAATCGCGGGCGTCTTCGATGCGAGCTGACCCGCCGACGTTGTTCGAGGCTACGCCGATTGAGCGTAGGTTGAGACCATGGGTCTCGGTAGACACCATGTGTCTCTGATTGACTGCGGAGCCTCGTGCTCGGAGGACACCGCCACAAGCTCTGCCTGACGGCTGCTCTCACGGCGCTCGGCTTGGCGGGCTTTGGTCAGAGTGCCGCCGCGGCCGAACCGCCGAGCTTCAACATGATGGGCGTCTGGACGACGGGATACCTCTCAGGGAGCACTCGCGAAGCGGCCAACGGCAGCTATGACATCACGGCTATGAACATGGCCACAGGTGCTCTCTCGGGGACGGCGGAAACCTCAGGTGTGCACTTCGCCCTCGAAGGCCTCGAGAGCGGGTCCGTTGCCCAGATCAAGCTCACCGAGGGCAGCTACACGGCCTACGACACCCTGCACCTCTCCGTCCTCGCCAGCGGGCATGTGGGGGGCAACGGGACCTTCAACTCGGCTGGATTCAGCGAAACGGGCGCGGGGTATTGGGCCGAACAGAACGGGGCGAGCGCCTCCGAAGAAGCCGCCATGAAGGCCAAGGAAGCCGAAGGGGAAAAGCGCCCCACCGGCACGAGCATCATCTGCAATTACGAATTCGCGACCTCGGAGAACACGTGTGTTGCCTCCGTCGGCGATGGGGGCGCACCCCCGTCGGTGGCGCCGACGGGCACCGTCACCTTCACCACCACCAGCGGCGCCTTCTCCAGCGGTGCCAGCTGCTCGATCACGCCGACGCCGTCATCGCCCTCCGTGTCGAGCTGCTCGCTCGTGTACTTCACCACCACGAGCGGCCTGCCCTCGATCACAGTCACCTACGGCGGCGATGCCCGCCATGCCCCGAGCAGCGGGAAGACGCAGTTCCTCGGGCTCGGCACAGAAGGCACCTACGAATCTCCTACCGGCCCCGCCGGGCAGTACCCCAACGAAGTCACGATCGAAACCGAAGCGCCCGTCGCCGGCACCACCGTCGAAGGCAGCGCGCAGGGCCCTGACCCGCATCCGATCCCGGTGCCAATCGTGCTCCCGGGTGTTTCCTCCTCGCTCGATCCGACCTCGGCGGCCGACCTGCGGATCGCGGAGGCGCTCGCGACCGCGGTGGACGTGAGCGGCCCTCAGGACACGGCGAAGCTGACCGAACTCGATCAGAGCGTCGAACGGCTCGACGCCCGGGCGGTGGAACTGACGAAGAGCCCGAATGCGGCCGAACAGGCAGAGGCCCAGAAGCTCGTCAAAGACGCCACCGCCCTGATGGAATCGATCACGAGGATGGACAAGATCCAAGGGGAATACGCCAAGGATGCGCTCGAAGGATCGCGCACGGCTGAAAGCGCCGAGAGCAGCATCGAGAAGCTCGACGGGCAGGCCGTCGAACTGCTGAAGAAGCCGGACCCTGCCGACCAGGCCAAGGGTCAGGCGCTCCTGAACGAAGCCACGCAGACGCTCGAAGCGCTCCTGAAGGCCACCAAGCTGAAGGGGGAAACGCTCAAGAAGGTGATCGGCAATGCCAGCACGGCGGCCGCCCATCGGCGGCTGCAGCGGATCCGCACGCGGCGGGTGCGCGCGCTGGGCCACGTGACCATGCGCAATGTCGCCGCCGGCAAGTTGAAGTTGAAGCTGCGCCTGAATCGCGCTGAGCTGAACAGGCTCGCCGGCAGGCGCTCCAGCGTGACCGTCTACGTGCACGTCAGCATGATCCTGCCCAGCAGGCTCATACCGGGAGGCATGCCGCGCTCCTTCGCGCTGCCCGTCACGATCAGGCGCGCCCCCAAGCACAGGCGATAGGGCGCGGCGCCAGGGGGCCGCGCGTCCCGGCGCAGCAGTGCCTGTGTGGGCGCGGGTCAGATCAGATCAGGCCAGCCCGGGCGTGAAGCACGTCGCCAGGCAGCGCACGCCATCGCCGAGCTCGAGCTCGAGCACGGCCTCGGTGTGGCGATCGTGCTCGATCAGGCTGTAGGCGCCCGGGTGGCTCACCTCGAGGACCGATCCGCCCGCGTCGGGGCCGCCGTTGACGAGCACCCTGCCCCGGCCCTCCAGCACCGCCCACACGCCGCCCGCCGCGTACGGTCCGCGGTAGGCGCCCTGCTGATCGGCCGTCTGCGCCTGCAGCCGGACGTCCGGGGCGTCCTCCGCGCGTACAGGGCCGAGCGGCTCGCGCTCGACGTCGAGCAGCTCTTGCACGGCGAGCTCCGTCTCGAGGTAGGCCCCCTCGCCGTAGTGGTAGTCGAACAGCCGAGCCCGCCCGTCGAAGAGATAGCGCGCCGGCCAGCCCTCGTTGCCGTAGTCCTGCCAGACCTCGAGCTCGCTGTCGATCAGCACCGGATACTCGATACCCAGGCGCGCCACCGCATCCCTCACGGCCTGCTCGTCGTGCGAAGCCTCGAAGCCGGGGCAGTGCACGCCGATCACGCGCAGGCCCAGCGGCGCGTAGCGCTCGTGCCAGGCCTTTACGTAGGGCAGCGTCCGCAATGAGTTGGGCCTGCAGAAGTCCCAGAACTCCACCAGCATCGGCCTACCGCGCTGGATGATGCTCGCCTGGCCGCTGCTTCCCGTGACGTTCACCCACGGCAAAGACCGCGGGAACAGCGGAGCAGCGATCGTGTCAACAGGCGCGCGCATTCTGAGGTGCGATGGCCGGCGCCTGCCTGCGTCCTCGGTCGCTCGCTCAGCCTATTGAGCCGACCATCTCCAGCTGGATCAGGCGGTTGAGCTCCACCGCGTACTCCATCGGCAGCTCCTTGGTTACCGGCTCGATGAAGCCATTGACGATCATCGCGGCCGCCTCGTCCTCTGTGAAGCCGCGCGAGCCCATGTAGAAGAGCTGGTCGTCTGAGATTCGCCCCACGGTGGCCTCGTGCGCGACGGTCACGTGGGGGTTCTGGATCTGGATGTCGGGCCAGGTGTCGGATTTCGATTCCCCGTCCATCATCAGCCCGTCGCACTGCACGCGGGCTTTCGAGCCGGCGGAGTTGTGGCCCATCTTGACCAGGCCGCGGTAGCCCATGATCCCGCCGTCCTTGGAGATCGACTTGGCGAGGATGTTCGAGGTCGTGTTGGGAGCCAGGTGCACGACCTTGGCGCCCGTGTCCTTGTGCACCCCTTTGCCGGCCACGCCCACGTTGAGGTGGTCGGCGCGGGCGCCCTCGCCCATCAGGAAGGAGCCGGGGTAGAGCATCACGTACTTGGCGCCCATCGAGCCGCCGACCCACTCGACCGTGCCGTTGGCATCGACCACGGCACGCTTGGTGTTGAGGTTGTAGACGTCCTTGGACCAGTTCTGGACGGTCGTGTAGCGCGCCTTGGCGCCCTCGTGGACGAAGATCTCAACGACGGCCGAGTGCATCGAGTTGACGCTGTAGGTCTGGGCGGTGCAGCCCTCGATGTAGTTCACCTCGGAGCCCTCATCGGCCACGATCAGCGTGTGCTCGAAGGTGCCCTCGCCGGCCCCCTCCATGCGGAAGTAGGACTGCAGCGGCAGGTCGCACTTGACGCCCTTGGGGATGTAACAGAAGGCTCCGCCCGACCACACCGCGCCGTGGAGTGCCGAGAACTTGTTGTCCTGGGGCGGGACGCATTTGTTCATGAAGTATTTCTGCACGAGCTCTGGGTACTCGGTGATCGCCGTGTCCATCGAGCAGAACAGGATCCCCTGCTTGGCGTACTCCTCCTTCAGCCCCTCATAGACGGGCTCCTGGCGCCACACGCCGACGACGCCGGCGAGGTGCTCGCGCTCGGCCTGGGGGATGCCGAGGTCCTCGTAGGTCTGCTTCATCTCCTGGGGAACTTCGTCCCAGCTGTTGAAGCGCCCGGCCGTCGGCGGGGAGTAGAGCACAAGGTCGTCGAGGTTCAGCCCGCTGAGGTCGGGCCCCCAGGTCGGGACCGGCTTGCGTTCGAAGATCTCCAGCGACTTGATCCGTTTCTCGGCCATCCAGTCAGGCTCGCCCTTGATCTTCGAGAGCTCGCTTACAACCTCTCGAGAGATGCCCTGGCGCGCGCGCAACTGACCCTGCTCGTCCTCGACGATCGGGCTTGGTTTGGCGATGGTCGTGCGGTCAATCGTGGCCATGGGGCTCCTCGCTGGCGGGTCGCTTGCGAATCCTGTGCGCTGAGGTAGGAATTGTATCGGGCCGCGGGCGCGTAACCGGAGCGGCGA
>JADGPL010000010.1 GCA_017882455.1 Solirubrobacteraceae bacterium
TCCCCGGCCCCGGCTCGAAGCGCATGAACCCATACGGCTTCGTCGCCGCCGCATCCACGACCTCCCAGATATCGATGCCCATCCGATCCGTGAGCATCGCGAGCTCGTTCACCAGCGCGATGTTCACCGACCGGAAGATGTTCTCCAAGAGCTTCGTCAGCTCGGCCGCCTCGGGGCTGGACACGAGCAGCACGCGGTCGCACACGAGCGCGTACAGCGCCTGCGCCCGCTCGGCGCAGGTCTCGGTAAGGCCGCCGACGACCTTCGGCGTGTTGCGAAGCGTGTAGTCCGTTCTCCCGGGGTCGACGCGCTCCGGCGAGAACGCCAGGTGGAAATCCCGGCCGGCGGCCAGACCCGACTCCTCCAGCAGCGGCGCCACCCGCTCGCGGGTCGTACCCGGGTAGGTGGTGGACTCGAGCACCACCAGCTGCTCCGCCTGCAGCACCTCCGCGAGCGCACGCGTCGCGTCGATCAAGGGCCCCAGGTCGGGCTCACGGTTGCGCGTGAGCGGCGTCGGCACGCAGATCAGCACAGCGTCCGCCTTCGCCAGATCCGCGTAGCGCGTGGTCGCGTGGATGCGCTCGCCGAGGACGCTCAGGGAATCGCTCGGAACGTCCTCGATGTAGGACCGCCCCGCGGACACCGCCTCGACCTTGCGCGAGTCCACGTCCACCGCGACCACCTCGCAACCCTCCTGCGCAAAGGCCACGGCCAGCGGCAAGCCCACATAGCCCAGCCCGATGACACCGACGGTGGTCATTCAGGGCGCCAGTGTAAGGGCTCTGAGGGACGGGCCTCGCTCGGCTCTCACGTGCAGGCCGCGGTGGCCTGAAGCGTTTGGATGTCGGCGCGCACCATGCGCTGCACCAGCTCCTCGAAGCCCACCCGCGGCCGCCAGCCCAGCTCCTCGCGAGCCCGCGAGGGGTCGCCGACGTTCGGGGTGCTCTCCTTCTCGCGTACGAGCGAGTCGTCCACACGGATGTAGCGCTCGGCCTCCAGCCCCACGCATGCGAACGCGGCGCTCGCAAGCTCGGCCACGGTGTGCGGGACGCCGCTGGCCAGCACGAAGTCGCCGGGGCGCTCCTGCTGCAGCATCAGCCAGGCGCCCTCCACGACGTCGCCGGCGAAAGACCAGTCGCGGATCGCCTCCAGCGACCCGAGCGTCAGCTCCTCCTGCATGCCCAGCGAGATGGCGGCGACGGCGCGGCTGATCCTGCGCGTGACGAATCGCTCTGGCCTGCGCTCGGACTCGTGGTTGAAGGCGATGCCCGAGCAGGCGAACAGCCCGCCGCGATCGCGCAGCAGCCCCACCAGCTGGTGCGCGGCGAGCTTGGCGACCGCATACGGCGTGGTGGGGCGGCACGGTGTGTCCTCGCGCTGGGGGCTCTCACCGGCCTCGCCGAAGATCGAACCCGACGCCGCCACGAACACGCGGGCCGAGGGCTCGAGCTCCCGCACGCCTTCGAGGATCGCCGTGCACGAGCCCACGATCGCCCGCAGCGTCTCGCTCGGCCGATCCCACGAGGCGGGCACGAACGAGGGGGCGGCGAAATGGTAGATCTCAGCTGGCCGCGTCTGCTCGATGGCGCCGCGCAGCGTGCCCGGCTCGAGCAGATCGGCCTGCACCAGATCGATCTGTCCGCGCAGATGCTCGGAGCACCCAAGCGAAGCCTCGGGCGCGGCCCTGCTCACCCCGGTCACGCGGTAGCCCTTGCCGAGCAGCAGCTCCGCCAGGAACGAGCCGTCCTGACCGGTGATGCCGGTGATCAGCGCGGTGGGCGAGGAAGGCATAGCGAGAGCTTACGTCCTCCCCGCGAGAGCGACGGCGGGATCGTAGATGCCCGCCAGGGCGGCTGCAAGCGCCTCTGGCGCGCACGCCTGTTCGATGCGCAGCCGGTTGGCCCGGGCGGCCGAACGGTCGCCGGCGAGCCGCCCGATCGCGTCGGCCAGGGCGCCCGGATCGTCCGGGCGCACGAGGGCCTCTGCCGGCAGGAGCTCCCTCAGCGCACCGACGTCGCTGGCGGCTACTGGCAGCCCGGCGGCCATCGCCTCGGCAACCGCAGCTCCGAACGTCTCGGCCGAGCGCGACGGAGCGAGCGCGATCGAGGCGCCGCGGCGCAGACGCTTGAGCTCCTCGTCGTCCACGCGTCCCACGAATCGAACATCCGCACCGCGCGCGCTCTCTCGCAGCGCGGCCCGCTCCGGTCCCTCGCCAGCGACCACCAGCGGGATCCCGACCCTGGCGCAGGCCTCGAGCGCCACGTCGACGCCCTTCTCGGGCGAGAGCCGGGAGACGACCAGCGCGTATGACCCGGCGAGGGGCTCCGCCTCCGCCTGTGAGTCGAGCGCGCGCACGGGCGGCGCCAGCACATGCGTGCGCTCCCAGGGTAGGGGCGCGCCGAGCTCCCGCAGCCGCTGCAGGGCGAACCGGCTGGGGACCACGACGGCGTCGGCCTGCTCGACCATCCGCCGCTGCCACAGCGCCAGCGAGGTGCCGTAGGCCAGCGCCTCGGGAAGGCTGCCCCTGCAGTTGAGCCGCACTCCCGGGAGGGTGTTGCGCCCGTGGCAGCGCGTGCACTCGGCGCCGCGGGTGAAGCACACACCGACCGCGCACACGAGGCGGTACTGGTGCAGGTGCAGGACGACGCGCGCCCCGGCGCCGCGGGCGGCGGCCAGCGCGCGCCAGCCGAGAGCGGGCTGCAGGTTGTGCGCGTGCACGACGCGCGCCCCGCTCAGGCGCACCGCGCGCGCCACCTCGTCGGGATCGAGCCCTCCGCGCAGCAGCCCGACGGCAGCACGCCCGCGGCGGAGCTCGCCCGAGTCGCGCGTCAAGAGCTCGGCGTCCTCGCCGAGATGCTCGCGCACGAGCCAGATCAGATCCGCGACCACGCGCTCCTCCCCACCGGTGGTGCGATAGCGGTTGTGCAAGAACAGGACCATCCGCGCAAACCTAGACTGTCTGCGAGATGCGGCCGGCCTCGATCATCGTTCCCACGCGGGAGCGCCTCCCCTACCTCGAGGTGGCGCTCGAGTCGCTCGCACCCGACGCCGCGCGCCTCGGCGCCGAGATCGTGGTGGTCGACGACGCCGGGCCCTCCCCGGCGGCGCGCGCACTGGCCGCCCGCTTCGGGGCGCGCTACGAGGCCCACCCGCGCCCGCTCGGGCTGAACGTGGCACGCAACACGGGGTTGGCACGCTCAGATGGAGAGCTGGTGGTGTTCGTCGACGACGACATCCGCGCCGCTCCCGGATGGCTGCAGGCGCTACTCGACGCAGCTGACCAGCATCCCGACGTGGACGTGTTCACGGGGCCGATCAGGGCCCGCCTGGAGGGAGACGCGCCGCGCTCGTGCGGCCGCGAGGCCCCGCCGATCACGACGCTCGAGCTCGGCCCCGCAGACACAGAGGCCCGCTTCGCATGGGGCGCCAACATGGCGATCCGTCGCAGCGCGCTGGAGCGGGTGGGTCCCTTCGACGTCTCACTCGAGCACGGCGGCGATGAGCAGGAGTGGCAGGAACGGATGCGTGCACAGACGCCTGGCGCGCGGGTCCTCTACGTGGCGGGTGCGGCCGTGGAGCATCGTCGCGCCGGGGCCGACGCGCGCCTGCGCGCGCTGGCGCGCGGAGCCCACGCTCGCGGTCGCGCCGCGCGGCGCTTCGACGCCAGGCGCGGGCAGGCGCCCTCGCTCGCACGTGAGCTGCGCACGCTCTGCGGCTCCCTCGCCCACGTGGCTCGCCGCCGCTGTCCGGCCGGGCTCACGATGGCGGCGCACAGCGCCGGGCGCGTACGCGAAGCGCTGCGCGAACGCAGGGGGCCAGCGGCGCCGGGGCCGGCCACAGCGGACGACTTCCTGTCGGGCACCAGCGGGACCGTCGGCGGCCTCGACGCGCTCGGCCGCGCCGGGGCCGACGAGGCGGTCAACGCCTGGGAGCTCCTGAGCGGGCGGCGCCTGCGGCTCGCGCGCGCCGCCGGCCACGCACCCGCCACACGCCGGGTCCTCGCGCTCGGCGTGGAGCGCCCCGAGCGGCGCGATCTGGCGCGGGCGATCGGCGCGGAGCTCGCGCGCTCGCGCCATCGGGTCGACCTCCACACCCGCCCCCCGGGAGATCGCGGCAAGTTCGAGAACCTCAACCTCCTGCTCGACGAGCATCCGCCCGAGAGCTATGACTGGCTGCTGGTCGTCGACGACGACGTGCGGCTCCCGCACGGCTTCCTCGACCGCTTCGTGTTCCTATGCGAGTCCTTCTCGCTCGCGCTGGCCCAGCCGGCCCATCGCCTGCACTCACACGCGGCCTGGCCGGTGACACGCCGGCGGCCCGGCAGCGTGGTGCGCGAGACGGCATTCGTCGAGATCGGCCCCGTCACGGCCTTCGCCCGCGTCACCTTCCCGGTCCTGCTTCCCTTTCCAGCGCTGCGCATGGGCTGGGGCCTGGACGTGCACTGGGCGGCGCTCGCGCGTGAGCACGGCTGGCGCTGCGGCGTGGTGGACGCCGTCTCGATCCGGCATCTGGCAGCACCCGCCGCCGCCGCATACCCGCGCGAGGCGGCCGTGGCCGAGGCTCGCTCCTTTCTCGCGGCTCGGCCCTATCTAAGCGCCCGCGAGGCCGGGCGCACCCTCGCGACCCACCGCCACTGGTGAGCCGCGCGAGCCGCGAGCGCCCGCGGGTTGCGGTCGTGGCCGAGTTCTATCCGAGCCGCCGCGATCCCGTGCTGGGCGTGTGGGCGCACCGCCAGGCCGTGGCCGCTCGCGACGCCGGCGCGGACGTGCGGGTCCTGGTACTGCACCGCCTCGTCCCGCCGCGCTCCGCCGTGGCCGCGGGCGCCGCCGGCGCGGTGGGCGCGCTGTCCGAGCGCCTCGGCGAGCCCCGCAGGCAGACCCGCGACGGACTGGAGGTCTCCTACGTCTCCTACCTCTCTCCGCCGCGAGAGCGCTCCTACCCGACCTGGGGCGCCTGGGCGGCGCCGCCGCTCGCGCTGGCGCTGCGCCGTCTGGCGCGCTCGTTCCCCTTCGAGATCGTCCACGCCCACAACGCGGTGCCCGCCGGAGAGGCGGTGCGGCGCGCGCGCACCCGCACGCCTGTGATCGTGTCGGTGCACGGTGGCGATGTGCTCTACACGGCGGGACGCGGGCAGGCCGGCGCACAGGCGGTCAGGCGCGGACTCTCAGCCGCGCAGCTGGTGCTCGCAAACAGCGAGGGCATCGCCGAGATGGCACGACAGCACGGGGCACGCAGAACGCGCGTGGTGCATCTCGGGGCCGACCTGCCGGCCGCCGCCGCCACCACGAGGCGCACCGGCCCGCCCTCGCTGGTGACCGTGGCGCACCTCGTTGCCCGCAAGCGCCACGCCGATGTGCTGCGCGCGCTGGCCGTGCTGCGACCGCGACATCCCACGTTGCGTTACTCGATCGTCGGCGAGGGCCCTGAGCGCACAGCCCTGGAAGGGCTGGCGGCTCGCCTGGGGGTCGCCGATCGCGTCGACTTCCACGGGCAGCTGGATCCCGACGCGGCCGTCGAGCAGGCTCGTCGCTGCACGTTGTTCGTGATGCCCTCGACCGATGAGGCGTTCGGCGTGGCCTATATCGAGGCGATGGCTGCCGGCGTGCCCGCGATCGGATGTCGCGGCGAGCCCGGGCCGGAGGAGATCGCGGCGGCTGGCGACGGCTTCCTGCTGGTGCCGCCGGGCGACATCGAGCGCCTCACCCAGCGCATCGACGAGCTCCTCTCCGATCCGCGCCGCCTGCGCGAGGCCGGACAGCGCGCCCGCGCGACGGTGGCGGTCAACTTCACGTGGGAGCGCTGTGGCGAGGAAACGCTCGATGCGTATCGGCAGGTGCTGGGGTGAAGCCCGTCCTGTTCGTAACCGGGCACGCACCCGCCTACCGTGTGGGGGCGTTCGCACGCCTGCACGAGCTCGAGGGCATCCAGCTCGCCCTGTTCGGTGGGCCCTCCAAGCATGGCGGCGCCGCCTTTGCGGGCGAGCTGCCGTTTCCCCATCGGCGAGTGCGCCCGATCGAGCTGGGGGCGCTCGCGCGGGGGTCGCGCTATCGCGCCGTGATCTGTTCCACGGGCGGTCGCCTGGCGCTGCTTTCGACCTGGGCCGGTGCCCGCCGCGGACACGCCCCGCTGATCCTGTGGGCCTCGCTGTGGGCGCATCCGCGCAGCGGCGCCCACGCCCTCAGCTACCTGCCGCTGCGCCGTCTGTATCGCTCGGCCGATGCCGTGGTCACCTACGGCCCGCACGTCAGCGCCTACGTGAGCGCACGCGGCGCGCGCAACGTGCACATCGCCCCGCAATCGGTCGACAACGACTTCTGGAGCGCGCCCGACGTGGCTCCGCCGAGGATGAGCTCATGGCCCACCGAGCCCGAGCCCGAGGTCAGGTTCCTGTTCGTGGGACGCCCCGCTCCCGAGAAGGGGCTGGCGGTGCTGACGGCGGCCTGGCGGGGCGCGGCGCTGGCGCCGCGGAAGGCCGCGCTCGTGCTCGCAGGCGTAGACACGCGGTCGGTCCCTCTCGACGGAGGCGGAGCGGGCGCCTCGAGGATCGTCTGCCTCGGCGCTATCGGCCGGGAGGAGCTGCGCGAGGTGTATGCGGCCAGCGATGTGCTCGTGGTGCCCTCGATCGCGACCCGCACCTTTCGCGAGCCGTGGGGGTTGGTTGTGAACGAGGCGATGAACAGGGGGCTTGCGGTGATCGCGACAGATGCAGTGGGAGCCGCCGCCGGGGGCCTGGTGCGCGACGGGCAGAGCGGGCTGATCGTGCCCGCTGGGGATCCCCTGGCGCTCGCAGAGGCCATCACGCGCTTGGCGCAGGACGCCTCGCTGCGCACGCGGCTGGGCGCAGCGGGGGCGAATGACGTGCGGGCGTACAGCCACGATGCGTGGGCTGAGGGCTTCTCGCGGGCGCTGTCCTCGCTGGGCCTCTCCCGGAGGCGTTGGTAGCGTTGGCTGGTCAGCCTATGAGAATTCCCCGCCTCGAGAGCCGAATAGCCCTTCTGGCCGCGCTGCTGACAGCGACGGCGCTCGCGAGCGCACCGATCGCACGCGCGGATGTGGGCGAAAAGATCATCCAGCGCTGCACCCACGGGGAATCGTTGGGCGGATTCAGCCAGAGCGCCTACAGCAGGGCGCTCAAAGAGCTGAGCGCGGACGCGGAAGAGTACACGGACTGCTCCTCGCTGATCCGCCAGGCCCAGCAGGCGGCGGCCGCCGGGAGGCAGAGCGGCGGAGGCGGCGGAGCGGCAACGCGGGCTGGCTCCATCACTCCGACGGCGGCCTCGCCGGCCGAGCGGAAGGCGGTCACCCGAGCGGCCAGCTCCGGGGCAGGACCGGTGAGCCTGGATGGCCAGGTCATCCATCCGGGCGTCGTGCACGCCAGCATCGCGAGCGCGTTCAGCTCCCTGCCCACCCCGCTGCTCGCCACGCTCGCGTTCCTGCTTGCCTGCCTGGCGCTGGTCGTGGGCGGCGCCGTGCGCAACCGTGTCTGTGGCGGGCGCTCCGACTGAGCCTGTGTCGAGGATCGACGTGCCAGAGGCAGAGGCAGAGGCAGAGGCGCCGGCGCCGACGCCGGCCAGGTGGGGGGAGCGGCTGCGGCCCGTAGACGGCGGCTCGGTGGCGAGACGAGGACTGTGGTGGCCCACGCTGCTCGTCGCCGGGCTGGTCTGCTTCATCACCTTCTACGCGAAGGGCGGTGGCATCAACCTCGAATCGACGGCCACGACGGAGATCGCGCTGACGCTCCTATCCGGGGCACTGGCGGCGCTGGCGGTGGCATTCGCCCCGCGAAGGGCGCGCGTCTGGGGAGCGTGGTCGCTCGCGCTGCTGCTCGCGTTCACGTTCCTGACGGCGCTCTCGGTGGTCTGGTCGGTGCAACCGGATGACAGCTGGCGCGATGCGGGGCGGATGCTCGCCTACAGCGGCGTCTTCGGCGCAGCCCTCGCGCTCGCGCGCCTCGCGCCCGAGCGCTGGCCGGCTCTGCTCGGCGGACTCGCGCTTGCGGCGGTGGTGATATGCGGCTATGCGCTGCTGACGAAGGTCTTCCCCGGGGATCTGGCCCCCACGAATGAATTCGCGCGCCTGGAGGAACCGATCGGATATTGGAACGCGATCGGGCTGACGGCGGCGATGGGGGCGATCTGCTGCATCTGGCTTGGCTCGCGCAGGGCCGGCCATGCGCTGCTGAGCGCCCTGGCCTACCCGGCGATGGGACTGCTGCTGCTCACGCTCGTGCTGGCCTACTCGCGTGGGGCGCTTGCCGCCTTCGCGGTCGGCCTCGCGCTGTGGTTCTGCGTCGTGCCGCTGCGGCTGCGCGGCGCGGCGGTCCTGATCGTCGGCGGCCTCGGCGCGGGCGGCGTGGCCGCGTGGGATTTCTCCAATCACGCGCTGAGCGCCGAAAAGGTGCCTCTGGCAGAACGCATCGTCGCGGGACACCAGCTCGGCGCGCTCGTGCTCGCGATGCTCGTAGCGCTCGCGCTGGTCGGGGTGGCGATCGGGTTCGTGACGGCCAGACACGCGCCGGCGCTCGTGCTGCGCCGCCGCGCCGGAGCGACCCTGCTCGCCCTGATCCTGCTGGCCGTGCTCGCGTTTGCTGGCGCGCTCGCGCACAGTCATCGTGGTTTCACGGGGAGCATCTCCCACGCCGTCGACGCGCTCACCAACCCCAATGCCAAACCGCCCCCCAATACTCCCGACCGCCTCACGGCCGTGGCCAGCGTGCGCGCGCGCTACTGGAAGGAGGCGCTCGAGGTCTTCGAATCCAACCCGGCGCTCGGGGTGGGCGCCGAAGGGTATGCGACGGCACACCTGCGCTACCGCCACGAGACGCTCAACGTCAGACACGCCCACGGCTTCATCGTGCAGACGCTCGCCGATCTCGGCCTCGTCGGCCTGGCGATCTCGCTCGCCCTGCTGCTCGCCTGGATGGCGGCCGCCGGGCGCGCCACGCATCCGTTCAATCGGCGCTGGCCGAGCTGGAAGGCCTGGCTGAGCCTGCGCGGCGGGGGAGCGCTCCCCGGCTGGCGCCGCGTGGCCGAGGGCGATCTCGCGCTGTACACCCCCGAGCGCATCGGGACGCTCAGCATGCTTTGCCTCGTGGTGGTCTTCGGCGCACACTCGCTGGTGGACTGGACCTGGTACGTGCCCGGCGATGCCTGCGTGGCCCTGATGTGCGCGGGCTGGCTCGCCGGCCGCGGACCGCTGGCCGCGGTACCGGGCGCAGCCAGGATCGAGTCACCCTCCGATGGCGATGCTGAACACGCAGAGCCCCTCGCCGCCCGCACTCCATTCTTGACGTGGAAGCCCGGCGAACCCGGGTTCGTGCGCACGGCGGTCCTCGCCACGGTGATCGTGGCCGCGCTTCTGGGCGCCTGGTCGCAGTGGCAGCCCCTGCGCGCCGAAGACGCCCGCGAAGAAGCGCTCGGACTGCTCGCGACCAACCGTCCCGCGGCCAACGCGGCCGCCGAGGAGGCGGTCGCGCGCGATCCGCTCTCGGTCGAAGCCCTGTTCACCCTCGCGGACGTGCAGAAGGTCGCCGGACAGCGCAGCCTTGCGCGTGCGACGCTCCAGCGGGCCGTGCGCCTGCAGCCCTCCAACCCCCAGACGTGGCTGGAGCTCGCGCGCTTCGATCTGGCCGGCGATCCGAAGTCGGCCTTGGCGGAGCTGCAGGCGAGCATCTACCTGAACCCGGAGTCGATCGCCGCGGAAGCGATCACGCCTCCGGGCGGCCAGCCCGAAGCGATCGAAATCTACAACGACTACATACAGGCGCTGCGTGCCAGCGCCAGCGCCAGCGCCAGCGCCGCGGCGCTCAAAAGCGCGATCGGATCGCGCTCGCCAGGAGCAGGCGCCGTGCACCCGGGCGCCCGCCGTGGCGGGCGATCTGGACTTCCTCAAAGCCAAAGTCCTCGATCAGCCAGCTGAGCGTCGCGCGGTTGTAGAAGCGCAGATGATCGCTTCGCGGGTCGAAGCGAGCGGCGAAGGCGCTGCTCGAGAGCGCGGTCGCCAGCAGGGTGAGCGGACCGTGGTCGGGAGTGCTCGCCAGCAGCTTTCCGCCCGAGCGCAGGACCCGCCGCACCTCCGACATCCAGGCACTCGTGTCGGCGACGTGCTCGATGGCCTCGCCCGCCCACACGACATCGAAGCGCGCGTCCGCCAGCGGCCAGGGACCATGCACGTCCACGAGGCGCAGGTCGAGCTCGGGGTGGCGAGCGTGTGCTCGGCGCAGGGGCTCCTCGGCCACGTCGATGCCGACGACCTCCGCTCCGGCTGCAGCCAGCTCCGCCGTGAAGCGCCCCTCCCCACATCCCACGTCGAGGACGCGCTCACCTGCGCCCACGTGCTCGAGCAGGAATCGGCTGCGTACAGAGAAGTCGGCAGGTTCGAGATCCTCTGGCAGCGACCGCCACGCCTCTTCGTAGTAGTCGCGCGAGGACATGGCAGCCCAGGCTAGAGCCCGGCGTGCAGCGAAGCTGTCATCCCTACCCAGCTCTGCGCAAAGCCACTATGTTGGCGTGGTGTGCGCTATGGGGATGATGTGAGACCGGGAAACATGCTGTGAGGGTCGCCTTCGACAGCCGAGCGGTCTCCGATCCCGACGGCGTGGGACGCTACTCCCGCTGCCTGTTGAAGGCCCTGATCGAGACGAGGGCCTCCGGCGAGGAGCTGCTCGAGACTCCACGCCCGTCGGCGACGCTGCGGGCGCACAGCCCGGATGTCCTGCACGCGCCGTGGATGGACGGGGCGATGCTCCACGCTCCCTGCCCGATGGTGGTCACGATCCACGACCTGGCGGCGCTCAAGCGCCGCAGCGAGCATCTGCGCACGGGCCTGCGCATGCGCCTGCGCCAGCTCGCGGTGCAGCGCGCCGCCGCCGTGATCGTGCCGAGCGAGACAGTGGCGGCCGACGCCATGAGCCACCTGCGGATCGAGCGCGACCGCGTGAGCGTGATCCCGGAGGCGGCGGACGCGTCCATGTACGCACGTACCTCCTCGGAGATCGCCGCGGTCAGGGCGCGCTACTCGCTGCCCGGGCGCTATCTGGTGTGGGTCGGCGGCCTGCAGCACCCCAATCCCGGCAAGCCGATCACCCGCCTGGCGGCAACGCCGCGCGAGATGCCGCTCGTGCTGGTCGGACCCACGCGGCCATGGGCGCACGAGCTGCCGGATGTGATCCTCACGGGGCAGGTCCCGGACGAGGATCTCGCCGCCATCTACTCCGGCGCGCACGCGCTCGTGCTGCCCTCGGAGCACGCCGGCTTCGGGCTGAGCGCGGTCGAGGCGCTCGCCTGCGGCACACCGGTGGTCGCATGCGAGGTGCCCGCGCTGCGCGAGGTGCTCGACCAGCGGGCCGAGTTCGTGGCGCCGGGGGAGCTGGGCGCGCTGATCGCCGCCGCCCAGCGGGCCAGGCGTCCCGCCCCGCCGCCGCCTCCGTGGACCTGGCAGGACGCCGCCCGCGCGACCTGGGGCGTGTACGCGCGGGCGATCGCCGCCGTGGCGGCACAGCGCACCGCTCCTCGCGGGCCACGCAGACGTCCGGCCGCGGGCATCGACGGGCTGGAGGCTCAGTAGGCGCCGCGCCGCGAGACGACGGCGGGAATGGTCTTCAGGAGGATCGTCAGATCGAGCGCCAGCGACCAGCGCTCGAGGTAGATGAAGTCCAGATGCACAAGATCGTCGAAGTCGAGCTCCGAGCGGCCTGAGACCTGCCACAGCCCGGTGATCCCGGGAAGCACCAGGTAGCGCTTGCGGTGCCACTCCTCGAGCATCTCGTAGTCGCGCTCGGGCAGCGGGCGCGGCCCCACGAGCGACATCTCGCCGCGGAGCACGTTGACCAGCTGCGGCAGCTCGTCGAGCGAGAAGCGCCTGAGCACTTGCCCGATCGGGGTGAGGCGGGGATCGTCGCGGATCTTGAAGAGGGCGCCTGAGGCCTCGTTGAGCTCTTCCAGGTCGGCCTGCTGCTCTTCGGCGTTTGTGTGCATCGTGCGGAACTTGAGGCAGTCGAACGGGCGCTGGCCAATCCCCCGGCGTTCAGAGCGAAACAGGACAGGACCCCGCGAGCTCACCCACACGGCGAGCGCGATCGCCAGCAGCAGCGGGCTGAGAAGTATCAGCATCAGCGTGGAGCCGACGATGTCGAAGGTGCGCTTGAGGGCGAAGTCCACGCCCTCGAAGACAGGCGGGCCGAGTTCGAACAGCGGCACCGACTGGCCGGGCACGAACTCGGCTCGGTGAATCAGGATCTCCATCGTGGAGGGCGCCAGGCGCACCCTGATCCCGCGCCGGTGGCACTGATCGACCATCTCCACCGCGTCGTCCTTGGGGAAGTCGGGGTCGGCGATGATGACCTCGTCGATCCGCTGCGAGCCGAGCACCCGCTCCAGGTCCGCCAGCGAGCCGAGCGGCGTCACGCCGTTCTCCGGCAGTGGCTGCGGTGAGAGGAAGCCGACGACCTCGATCGGCGAGTGCGGCGCGTCGCTGAGCGCGTGGGCCACGTCGCCGATGTGCTTGCCGCGCCCGACGAGCACCGCGCGGCGACGGTATCCCGCGGCCCGCAGCAGGACGGCGGTGAGCTTCTCATAGACGCCGCGGGTGGCGGCTATGAAGAAGATGGCGAACGCCAGAGAGCTCCAGAAGAGGTAGTAGCTGGAGAAGTGTTCGCCGCTGACCACGGCGAAGATGATCGCCACGAAGGCCACCTGGAAGAGCGAGCCCACGATCCGCGAGAGCCCCGGGCGCAGCGCCCGCTCGGCATAGAGGCCGGAGCGCGCGAACAGCAGGGCCGTGAGCAGGTAGGCGAAGGGCAGGAAGTGTTCGGTCGTTTCGCGAGCGTGCACCGCCTGCACCCGGCCGTGAACCACTTCCTTGAGCACGAGCGCCGTGAAGATGGCAAGCGCCACACCGCCGAAGTCGAGCGCCAGCAACGAGAGCACGCGGCTGACGCGCCGCACGGTGGAGCGCCGCAGCAGGAAGGACAGCACCGGCGGGCGGCGACTGCGGATGTCGCGGTCGGGCAGCTCGAGCGGCGCGGCCGGCTCGACCGCGGTATCCGCGCGCAACGCCTGCGCCAGTGCCGAACGAGCTTCCAGCGGTGGCGCCGAGGGGCGCGCACGCGGAGCGGGTGGGGTGGGCGTGGCCGACCGGCGTGATCCCATCTCGCTACTCACAACACCTCGGGCTCTCGTACGGAGCGGTTGCGCGGCCCTTGGCAGAGCCGCTGAGCAGTGTCGAGCTCAGCGCGCGCCGCCTCCAATCAGAAGGTCGACCCCCGAGTCTTCGATCGTCCGCTGCAGCCCTTCGCGCAGCGACACCTCGGGCGCCCATCCGAGCAGCTCGCCCGCGAGCGTGATGTCGGGCTTGCGCTGCTTGGGGTCGTCCTCGGGCAGCGCCTCGAAGATGACCTCCGAGGTCGAGCCGGTCAGCTCTTTGACCGTCTCTGCCAGTTCCAGCAGCGTGAACTCGTCGGGGTTGCCCACGTTCACGGGGTTGTGGTACCCGGACTCGGCGAGAGCAATCAGCCCGCGAATGAGATCGCTCACGTAGCAGAAGGAGCGCGTCTGGCTGCCGTCGCCGAAGACCGTGATCGGGCGGTTCGCGAGCGCCTGGCGCAGGAACGTGGGGATCGCGCGCCCATCGTGGGGGCGCATCCGCGAGCCATAGGTGTTGAAGATCCGCACGATGGCCGTGTCCACGCCCTGCTGGCGGTGGTAAGCCATGGTCAGGGCCTCGGCGTAGCGCTTGGCCTCGTCGTAGACGCCGCGGGGCCCGATCGGGTTGACGTGACCCCAATAGGTCTCGGCCTGTGGGTGTTCCAGCGGGTCGCCGTACACCTCACTGGTCGAGGCGATCAGGAAGCGCGCCCGCTTGGCCTTGGCCAGGCCGAGCGTGTGGTGCGTGCCGTAGGAGCCCACCTTGAGCGTGTGCAGGGGCAGGCGCAGGTAGTCGATCGGCGAGGCCGGCGAGGCGAGGTGATAGACGAAGTCGACCGGCTCGTCCACGAAGTAGGGCTCGATGATGTCGACCCCGACGTGCCGGAAGCGGTCGGGGTCGCGCAGGTGCTCGATGTTGGCGAGCGAGCCCGTCTCGAGGTTGTCCACGCAGATGACGCGGTTTCCGCGCGCCAGCAGCTCGTCGCACAGGTGCGAACCGAGGAACCCTGCGCCTCCGGTGACCAGGCAGGTTGCCACCCTGCGCAGGATACCCGAGCCCTCTGCCCCGGGGCAGTCCTGCAAGCGCACGCCCCGGCGGGCCGGAGGGTCCATATCATCCGGTACATGGCAATCGCCGGCGCATCGGACAACGACCAGGAGGAGGAGGAGACCGTCGCCCCAATCGTGGGCCCGGACGACCCCCGCCGCTTCACGGACTCTGGCATCGAGATCGCGGAGCTCTACTCCGAGGCAGATCTCCCCGAGGACCTCGACCTGGGCGAGCCGGGGGAGTTCCCCTACACCCGCGGCGTGCACCGCGAGATGTACCGCAAGCAGACGTGGACGATGCGCCAGTACGCCGGCTACGCCTCGGCCAAGGAGTCAAACGAGCGCTACAAATATCTGCTTTCCAAGGGCTCCACCGGCCTGTCGATGGCCTTCGACCTACCCACACAGCTCGGCCTGGACTCCGACAACCCCCGCTGCCTCGGAGAGGTGGGGCGCACGGGCGTTGCGATCGACACGATCGACGACATGCGCACGGCCTTCGACGGCATCCCTCTGGATCAGGTCTCGACCTCGATGACCATCAACGCACCCGCCGCCTGCCTGCTGCTGCTGTACGAGCTCGTGGGCGAGGAGCAGGGCGTGGGAAGCGAGAAGCTGCGCGGGACCACCCAGAACGACGTGCTCAAGGAGTACATCGCCCGCGGCAACTACATCTACCCGCCCGGGCCCACAATGCGCCTGACGACCGACCTGTTCGAGTACTGCCACGAGCATGTGCCCCGCTGGAACACCATCTCGATATCGGGCTACCACTTCCGCGAGAAGGGCTGCTCGGCCGTGCAGGAGGTTGCGTTCACGCTCTCCTCGGGCATCGCCTACGTCCAGGCGGCGATCGACAAGGGCCTGTCGGTCGACGACTTCGCCCCCCGTCTGGCCTTCTTCTTCAACGGCCACAACAACGTCTTCCAGGAGGTCGCCAAGTTCCGAGCCGCGCGGCGGATGTGGGCGCACATCATGCGCGAGCGCTTCGGGGCCACGAGCGAGAAGGCCACGATGCTGCGCTTCCACACCCAGACGGGTGGCGTCACGCTGACGGCCCAGCAGCCCGAGAACAACATCGTGCGGGTCGCCCTGCAGGGCTTCGCGGCCGTCTGCGGCGGGACCCAGTCGCTGCACACCAACGGCTTCGACGAGGCCCTGGCGCTGCCCACCGAGCGCGCGGCCAAGATCGCGCTGCGCACCCAGCAGGTCCTCGCGCACGAGTCCGGGGCCGCCGACACGGTCGACCCGTTCGCGGGCTCCTACTTCGTGGAGGCCCTCACCGACGAGGTCGAAGCGCGCGCCAACAAGCTGATCGCGAAGGTCGACGATCTGGGCGGCTCGGTCAACGCAATCGAGTTCATCACGGGCGAGATCGACGAGTCCGCCTGGGGCTACCAGGAGCGTTACCGCATCGGCCAGGACATCGTGGTCGGGGTCAACAAGTACGTGGAAGACGCCGCCGAGGTTCCCGACCTGCTGCGTGTGGACCCGGAGTCCGAGCGCGAACAGCTCGATCGCCTGAAGCAGTTCAAGGGGAACCGCGACCAGGAGCTCGTCGCCCAGCGACTGGAGGAGCTGCGGGTTCTCGCCCGCGGCAGCGAGAACCTGCTCCCGGCGATCCGCCAGGCGCTGAAGGACCGCTGCTCGCTGGGCGAGGTCTGCGGGGCGATGCAGGACGTCTTCGGCAAGTACGCGCCGACGTTCTAGTGGCTAGGGTGGCCCCGTGACCCTGACCCCCGCAGCATCCCTCTACGACTTCATCCTCGCCGTGCACATCATGGCCGTGGTGATCGCCTTCGGCTTCGTGTTCGCCCTCCCGGTCGTCTACATGGTGGCCGGGAAACACGACCCGCGCAGCCTGCCGATCCTGCACCGGATCGAATACACCGTCGAGCGCCTGATCATCAACCCGGCGCTGCTCGTCGTCGTGGCCGCCGGGATCTACCTGGCGAGCGACGGGCACCACTGGAGCGAGTTCTTCGTCCAGTGGGGTCTGGCCGCAGTGGTCGTGATCGGTGCGCTGGTGGGCTCGGTGATGATCCCCGCGGCCAAACGCGCCGAGGAGGCCGCCAGGCGCGACCTCGCAGACGCCGGCGAGAGCGACTTCCAGCCGGGCGCCGAGTATCAGGCGCTGGTTCGGCGCCTCAACCTCGTCGGCTCGGGATTGGGCGTGCTCGTGCTGGCGACGATCCTCTTCATGGCCGTCAAGCCGTAGAACGAGCCCCGTTCCCGCGATACCCTGACGCGATGAGCGACGGTTATCGAGTGGCCGTGGTCGGCGCCACGGGGCAGGTCGGAACGCTGATGCTGCAGCTTCTGCGCGAGCGCTCGTTTCCGGCCAGCGAGATCGTGCCGTTCGCCTCCGAGCGCTCCGTCGGGCGCGTGCTCGACGGCGGCCTGGTCGTCCAGGGCCTGAGCGAGGAGTCGATCCAGGGCTTCGACCTGGCGCTGTTCTCGGCCGGCGGCTCGACCTCTGGCGAGTGGGCGCCCCGATTCGCGAAGGCCGGCGCGGTGGTCATCGACAACTCGTCGCGCTGGCGCATGAGCGACGACGTGCCGCTGGTCGTCTCAGAGGTCAATCCCGAGGCGCTCGACGCCCATCACGGGATCATCGCCAACCCCAACTGCTCGACCATGCAGATGGTCGTGGTGCTCAAGCCCATTCACGACTCGGCGGGCATCGAGCGCCTTGTCGTCAGCACCTACCAGGCCGTTTCGGGCACGGGCAAGCGCGCGGTGGACGAGCTGCTCGACCAGTCCCATGCCCTCCTGCACGAGCGCGACATCGAGCCGCCGGGCGCCTATGCGCACCAGATCGCGTTCAACGCGCTCCCCCACGCCGGCTCGTTCGCGCCGGGCGAGGACCACACCGACGAGGAGCGCAAGCTGATCAACGAGACCCGCAAGATCCTCGGCGATCCCGAGATCCGCATCTCGGCCACCTGCGTGCGCGTGCCGGTCGTCAACGGCCACTCCGAGGCCGTCAACGTGCAGACCCAGCGCGAGCTATCACCCGAGCACGCCCGTGAGCTGCTGGAAGCGGCCCCCGGCGTCACCGTGCTCGACGATCCCGCCGCATCGCTCTACCCGCTCGCGATCGATGCCACGGGCAAGGACGAGGTGTTCGTGGGGCGCATCCGCCGCGATCCCGGCCACGAGCGCGCGCTCGACCTGTGGATCGTCGCCGACAACCTGCGCAAGGGGGCCGCCACCAATGCGGTTCAGCTCGCCGAGCTCCTGCACGAGCGAGGTCTCGTGCACGCTCAGGCCGCATCCTCTCCCGCCTGACGGCCGCGCGCCGGCGCCCAGGCCGGGCAGCGCAGAAGGAGTAGGGCGAGATCGCTCGAAAGGATGAAGCGATGATCTCCTCGGAGGTGCAGCGCACTCTGGTCAAGTCTCCGCCGGAGCTGTGGGCGGAGTTGAGCGACCCCGCAGCGCTCGCCCGCCACCTGGGTGAGCTCGGCGAGATCCGCATCACGCGCACTGAGCCCGAGAAGCTCGTCGAGTGGGAAGCCGACGGGATCACGGGCACCGTGCAGATCAAGCCGTCGGGATGGGGCACCAAGGTCACGCTATGCGTGGCACGCGAAGTTGCGCTCGCTGATGTCGTGACGGAGGCCGAGTCAGAGCACGACGACGAGCCAGCAGCTAAGGTCGCGGCCGAGCCCGCGACGGACACGCAGCCCGAGCCCGAGGGCGCGGAGCAGCTCGAGGTCGAGCCGGAGACTGAGCCGGAGGGCATGGCCATCGCCCCCGAGGAGCCCGTCGACGTGGAGGAGCCTGTCGACATGGAGAGCGCTGCGATCGCCCAGGAGATCACAGACGCGGAGGTCTCCGTCGAGAAGACGGCTACGGCAGATTCCAGCGAGGCAGGGCCAGCGCCCAAGCCTCGGCACGGGTTCTTCGCGCGGCTGTTCGGCCGGCGCAGACAGATGCCTGCCGCGCCGGGCGAGCACGCGTCAGTCGTGGCGCGCTCGGTGGCGAACACACCGGCAGAGGATGCGCCGCCCGCGGTGGACCGGCCAGTGGTCGAGGAGACGTCGGCCTCACCCGAGCCCGAGCCCACCGGCTCGGCGATCGAGTCGCTCCAGGCCCGCTTCCAGGCCGACGCGGCAACTGTGACCGTCGATCAGGACACGAGCGTGTCCGAGCCCGCGGCGCCCGAGGCGCAGGCCACCGCACAGGCCGCAGAGCAGCCACAGACGTCACCGACACCGAGCGCGGCCCCCCCGGAGCCGGACGTAGACACAAGCCCGGAGGCCGACGCAGACGCGGAGCCGGCGCATGACCTAGCGGCCGAGCTGAGGGCCGCCGAGGAGGTGGCGGTCGAGGAGGTAACGGCCGTGCTCACGGCTGTGCTCGACCGGCTGGGGGCGGCGCACCACCGTCCGTTCTCGCGGTCCTAGCGGGAAGTCGTCGATTGGGTCGTGCTCGTGCGGCCACACAATGCCGACGCCAGCACTGACTAGAGTCAGCTCCATGGCCTTCCCGATTCCGATTGCGAGCGTTCTGACAGGAGCAACGGTTCGCCAGCTGGCTTATTGGCGTAAGCAGACTGCGTCAGCAATGCCTTTGCTCGTACCTGCCGGCAAGCGCGGTGGCCGATACCTGTACTCGTGGGGAGACGTCGTAGCGCTGCGCACGATCGTCTACTTGCGACAGGAGAAGTCACTTCCACGCATCCGGCGAGCGGTTGAGGCGTTGCGTCGCCTCGAGGCGGAGGAGTGGACCCATCTCGGGGCATATAGCTTGATCAGCACAGAGTCGACAATCGTCGTGAAGACTCCCTCCGGTCAACTGCTCGATCTCGAGCAGCAACCGGGCACGGTGCTTGACGAGGTCCTCATGCGCGACGTCCTGGAGCCGTTCGCAACTAGCAGCGGCAGAAACGTACCTGCCCTCAAGCAGCCGCGCCCCCGGATTGCGGTGGACCCTGCGGTTCTCGGCGGCTACCCGGTGATCGCCGGCACACGGGTCCCGTTTGACGTGGTCGCACGGCTCGCCCAGGACGACCTCGAACCAGCCGAGATCACAGCGATCTACCCATCGGTCGATCTGGAGGCGATCGACGACGCGACCGAGTTTGCCGAGCAGGTAGCAGCGGTCGCCTAATGCGTGTTCTAGTCGATGAGCCGATGCCCGTACAGGTGCTCGAGCCACTTCGACTCAACAAGGGGCACGGCTTCGACCACGTCGACGATTTGCACTGGAAGGGCAAGGAGGACGTCTCGCTATTCCGGGATGCCGGTTCGAAGGGATATCAGGCGATCCTCACCCTCGACGTGACTCAACTCGAATCGGTGAATGAGTCGCGTGCGCTTCGGCGATCCAAACTGCATCACATCGGCATCCAACAGGGCCGATCTGCGCAGGGCATCCGCGGGATGGCACGAGTGATTGCATCGGTGGTAGCCGTGATGCCTTACGTATTGGACGATCTCGGCGAAGCTGAGGGCCAGCGAGTCGTCGAGTTGAGCCTGCTGAGCGCCACGCGCCGTCACGCCGTGTTCGATCCACAAGCCGAGGCCGCCCGGTTCCCCTACTGGCATTAGGGCCCAAAGCCCGGCCGCCGATCCGCCACGGATAACATTCCGCCCCCGATGGCCAGCTCCCACGACCGACAGACCGACGCCGCGCTCCTGGCGAGCTCACGCAGCGGCCACCGCAAACCGCCGCGCCAGAAGGCGCCGGAGACCTACGAGGAGAAGCTCGCCCAGCTGCACGAGCTGCGCGAGGCGGCCCTGCACTCCTCGCCGGAGGCGGAGGAGAAGCAGCATGCGCGCGGCAAGTACACGGCGCGTGAGCGCGTGGAAAAGCTGCTGGACCCGGGCTCCTTCCAGGAGCTCGACACGTTCGTGCGCCACCGCACCTATGACTTCGACATGCAGAAGAACAGGCCGTGGGGCGACGCGGTGGTGACCGGCCACGGCACCATCGACGGGCGCACCGTGTGCGTGTTCAGCCAGGACTTCACCGTCTTCGGCGGCTCGCTGGGCGAGGTGATGGGCGAGAAGATGTGCAAGGTCATGGACCTGGCCGCCAAGATCGGCTGCCCGGTGATCGGCATCAACGACTCCGGCGGCGCGCGCATCCAGGAGGGGGTCGTCTCGCTGGGCGCCTACGGGGACGTGTTCGTGCGCAACGTCAAGTGCTCGGGCGTGATCCCGCAGATCAGCCTGATCATGGGACCGTGCGCCGGCGGTGCCGTGTACTCGCCGGCGATCACGGACTTCATCTTCATGGTCAAGGAGACCTCGCACATGTTCATCACCGGCCCGGATGTGATCAAGACGGTCACCGGCGAGGAGGTCGGCTTCGAGGAGCTCGGCGGGGCGATGTCGCACAACTCCAAGTCGGGCGTGGCCCACTTCGCATCCGAGGACGAGGATGCGTGCCTGGAGGACTGTCGCTACCTGATCAGCTTCCTGCCACAGAACAACATGCAGACGGCCCCCCGCGTGCAGCCGACCGACGACCCCCAGCGCATGGACCCGGAGCTGGACACGGTGGTGCCGGACAACTCCAACAAGCCCTACGACATGCGCAACGTCGTCAGGCTGATCGTGGACGACGGCGAGTTCTTCGAGGTGCACGAGCACCACGCCAAGAACATCATCTGCGGCTTTTCCCGCCTGGACGGCTTCGCGGTCGGGATCGTGGGCAACCAGCCGGCGCAGCTGGCGGGCGTGCTCGACATCGACGCCTCGGCCAAGGCCGCGCGCTTCGTGCGCACCTGCGATGCCTTCAACATCCCGCTGATCACCTTCACAGACGTCCCCGGCTTCCTGCCCGGTACCGCGCAGGAGTGGGGCGGGATCATCCGCCACGGCGCCAAGCTGCTCTACGCCTTCACCGAGGCGACCGTGCCGAAGCTGACCGTGATCACGCGCAAGGCCTACGGAGGCGCCTACGACGTCATGGCCTCAAAGCACCTGCTCGCGGACTTCAACTTCGCCTGGCCGACCTCCGAGGTCGCCGTGATGGGGCCGGAGGGCGCGGTCAACATCATCTACCGTCGCGACATCGCCGGCAGCCCCACCCCGGAGGAGCGGCGCAAGAAGCTGATGGAGGACTACAAGGCGCGCTTCGCCAACCCCTACACGGCGGCCGAGCGCGGCTACATCGATGACGTGATCGTGCCCCACGAGACGCGCCCGAAGCTGATCAACGCCCTGCACACGCTCCAGAGCAAGCGCGAACCGGGCCCCAAGCGCAAGCACGGCAACATCCCGCTGTAGCGGAGTCTGGCGGCGTCCTACCCGTCGGGTGCCTAACGCCCGCCCCGGCGCCCAGCGCGTTCGCCGAGCCACAGCCACCAGGGGTAGGTGGCGAACAGCAGCGCTGAGACGACATGCGTGCGCCGACCCGCACGCCGCGGATCGAAGCGGAAGACGCCTGAGTTGAGCATCCAGTCGCGCCCACTCTCGGCCCGACAGAGCCTCCAGATCGGCCGCGTCCAGGGCCTGTCGAGATACAGGGAGATGCTGGTGGCCAGGAACGCGCCGGCGGTGGCCGTGTGCACGGCGCGCGCGACCGGCGTGCGCTCGGGCATTGCGCGCCCGTACAGGCGTCCGGTGGCATACAGCCAGGGCGGGTCGATCAGGAACGACATGTGGCCTCCTCGTCATCTGGTTGGGTGTCGGGTACGTGCGGATCCATGGCCCGATCGGGAACGGACGTGCCGAGCAGATGGAAGGCCAGACGGGTGGCGAGCGCCATGATCGTCAGCTGCGGGTTCACGCCAAGGGCGCTGGGCACGACCGAGCCGTCGGCCACATACACGCCACTGAGGCCGTGATGGGCGAGCTGGCCGTCCACGACGCCGTGGCCCGCGCGCGCGTGAGCCCGGGCGGTCCCGAGCGGATGGAAGGCCATCAGCTTGAGGTCCCGCGCAGTGGCGTCAGCGGGACGCACTCCGGCGGGCAGCGGCAGGTGGACCTGGCGGGCGCCGGCCGCGAGGAACAGCTCCTCCAGGCGCGCCAGCCCATGGCGGAACTTCGCGAGATCGCGCTCGCAGAGCGAGTAGCGGATCACCGGCCTACCGGCGAGCGTGCCCACCCGCCCGCGCGACTCGTCGCTGACCATCAGCCCGAACTGGGCCAGGCGCCGGTAGTCGGCCATCGCGCGCGCGTGGGCCTCGCCTGTCAGCGGCAGCGACATGGCCGCATAGGCCGGCGGCCCGGCCACGCCCTCGAACATGATCCCCTCGCCGGCGAACTCGTCGACGTAGAAGCTCTGGGGAACGCCGCGCGCCATGTCCACGGGCTCGTCCATCAGGGCGAAGGCCGCCGTGGCCGGGTGCAGGGCGAGGTTGCGCCCGCGCTGGGCGGAGTCGTCGGGCAGCCGGCTGCGCCGCAGCAGCAGGGGCGTGTGAACGGTGCCGCAGGCCACGATCACCGTGGGGGCGCGAACCTCGAGCGTGCGGCCGCTCGGCATCCGCGCCAGCACACCGCGCGCACGCCCGCCCCTCACCAGGATCTCGCGGGCGTCGGCGCCGGTGAAGAGCCGCGCGCCAGCCGCGAGCGCGCGTGGGATGTAGGTGATGCCGGTGTGCTGCTTGGCCGAGGTGGGACAGCCGAACACGCATACCCCGGAGCCGACGCAGCCACGGGCGTTGCGCCGCAGGTACCCGTGCGACCAGCCCAGGCGCTCGGCTCCCCGTCGCGCCACGGCGGCATTGGCGCCGGCGAGCTCGGGGGTGACCTCGGCGACTGACAGCGAGCGCTCGACCCGCTCGAAGCATCGCCGCAGGCTCGTCTCGTCGAGCTCCAGGCCGAACTCCTCGGCCCAACGCTCGAGCACGTGGGATGGCGTGCGAAAGCAGGTTCCCGAGTTGACGAGCGTGGTCCCTCCCACACCGCGCCCGAGCGGCAGCAGGATCGGCGGCGCGCCCAGCGTGACCGTCTGTCCCCCGTCGCGGTACAGCCGCGCCAGCATCTCGGGCGGGCGGGCGCTGAACTCATCGGCGTCATGGGAGGGCCCCTGCTCGAGCACCACCACCCGCGCCCCCGCCTCGGCCAGCTCGGCTGCCGTCACGGCTCCCCCGGCGCCGGCGCCGATGACGCAGAAGTCCGCCTCGAGCACGTCCGTCACGGCCTGCCCTCGGTCCGGCGCAGCTCGCGCCCGCGCGCCACGACGGCTGCTGCGTCCCAACCGAGCGGGCGGGCGACGGCCGGAGCGTCGTAGCGCCCGAGCGCGAGCGTCGCCTGCGCAGCCTGCTCGGCCAGCGGCATCCGTGCCAGCAGAGCAGCGCCGCGGGGTCGGCGCGCGAGCGCCAGCAGGAGACCCATCACGAAACGCTGAGGGCGCGGGGCGGCCGCGAGGAAGTCCTCCAAGCCGGCGCTCACGAGAGCATCCACGCCGCCTGCGCCTCGGCCAGCTCGGCGATCGCCGCGGCCGCGCCATCGCCGTCGCGCTCGTCGATCGCACGGGCCACGCGGGTGTAGAGCTCGCCCAGCGTCTCACGGTCGGCGACCAGCGCTGCGAAGGCCTCGGCGTGCGGCAGGTAGAGCTCGCGCACCGAGTTCATGATCAGCTGGAAGACGAGGTTGCCGGCAGCCTCGACCAGCGCGGCCATGAACGCCCAGTCACCCAACAGCGCAGAGCTGTCGTCAGGGGCACCGGCCACCGCGTTGGCGAGCTCGAGCAGCGAGGCGGCCTGCTCGTGGGAGCGTCTCTCGGCGGCGAGGCGAGCTGCCTCCACGAGCAGCAGGCGCCTGGCCTCGAACACCTCGCCGATGATCGACCCGTCCGTGGCGCCGCCCAACACCAGCGCCTCGAGTCCGCCCGAGCGCCGCCAGTCGAGCACCCGGGTTCCGTCGCCGTGGCGGATCTCCACGAGGCGCAGCTGCTCCAAGCGCCCCAGCGCCTCGCGCACAGAGGCCATGTTGACGCCCAGATCCGCCGCCAGGGCGCGCTGGGTCGGCAGCCGCTCCCCCGGCCGGTACCCGCCCGCGAGGATCGCTGTGCGGAGGCGATCGAAGACCTGGTCGGGCACCGACAGACGCGGGATCGGCGAAGAGGCAGACGCGGACACGCGAGGATTGTATCGGTGTTCCGAACACTTCGCCCCCGTGTGCGCGCCCCGCCCGGCGTGCGCCGGCGGCTCGCTCCGGGATCCACCACCGACCACCGCAATCGCACGGTGTATAGCCATGGTTATACACCCGATAGAAAGAGCAACAACGACCACACGCCAGCAACCACAGAGCAGCCCGCGCTCCGTCACAATGAGCGGATGCCCGACCGCCGCCCCCGCCCCCAACTGAAGCTGATCGCTCCGGCCGCCGCCTCGGCGGAGGAGGCCGCGGCGATCGTGGCGGCGCTCGAGCGCTTCATGCGCGCCACCGCGCCCGCTCCGGCTGCAGCAGACGACGAGCTCGACCCGTGGCGACGCGCCGCTCTGCTCGAGGGGGTCTCGCGAGCGGAGTCCTGGGCCGATGTTCCCGACCCCTGGATAAATACCTAAAAGTCGCTAGGCTTTAGCCCAATAGCTCTTCGCCGGTAGCAGGCACAGACGAAATCAGCCCGGGCCGAGGTCCGGATCAGGAGGGTTTTTCTTCAATGGAGCAAGGTTCCATCTCTGCCCAGCGCGGCACCCTCGAGGACCCGGAGGTCCTCCAGAACGTGCCCGGGCACGTGATCCCGATCCTCGAGCAGGAGTTCGACGACTTCAAGACCGAGGCCAACAAGTTCCTCGCGGGCGACACCCCCGAAGACGAGTTCATCAAGTTCCGCCTCAAGCAGGGCGTCTACGGCCAGCGCCAGCCGGACGTGCAGATGATCCGCGTGAAGCTCCCCTTCGGCGGGATCACCCCAGAGCAGATGGAGTCCTTCGCGGACGTCATCGAGAAGTACGTGCCGCTCAACAAGGGTCACATCACGACCCGCCAGAACGTGCAGATGCACCACATTCCCCTGCCCGAGATCGAGAAGGCCATTCGCGAGCTGAGCGAGTCGGGCCTGTCGAGCCGCGAGGGCTGCGGCAACACCGTCAGAAACGTCACCGGCGATCCGTGGGCGGGCGTGGCCAAGGACGAGCTGTTCGACATGACCCCCTACGTGGGCGCCTACGTGCGCTACTTCGTGCGCCACCCCACCACGCAGGCGATGCCGCGCAAGATCAAGACGGCCTTCGACGGCAGCCCGCGCGATCGCGCGATCAGCGGCATCCACGACATCGCCTACCGGGCGCGGATCAAGGAGATCGATGGGCGCGAGGTCCGCGGCGCGGAGATGCTGGTCGGCGGAGGCACCTCGATCATGCCCCGCGTTGCGCCCGCGCTGTATGACTTCGTGGAGCTCGACAACGGCGACTACCTGAAGATCGCCGAGGCCGTCTTCAGGATCTTCGACCGCCAGGAGTGGCTGCGCGTCAACCGCGCCCGCGCCAGGATCAAGGTGTTCGTGGACAAGTACGGCATCGAGGAGCTGCGCAGGCAGGTCGAGGAGGAGCTCGAAGGCGACTGGGTCTCCGAACGCGACTTCTCGATCGAGCACCGCCTGTTCGTGGACGACGAGCGCGAGTCGGCGCCGGCGCCGCCCCAGACCTACGCCAGCCCCAACGGCGACCACAGGGAGTTCGAGCGCTTCTGCGCCACCAACGTGGCCGAGCAGAAGCAGGAGGGCTTCGTGACGGTCGAGGTCAAGATCACCCGCGGCGACCTCACGCCCGATCAGTTCCGAGGGCTGGCTGAGATCGTGCGCGCGCACTCGGGCGGCTACGCCCGCACCACCGTGCAGCAGAACCTGCTGCTGCGCTGGGTGCGCGAGGAGAGCGTGTACGACGTTTGGAGCGCGCTCGACGCGCTGGGCCTGGCCGATGCGGGCGTGCGGGAGATCAATGACGTGGTGTCCTGCCCGGGAACGGACTCGTGCAAGCTCGGGATCACGAGCTCGATGGGGCTGAACCAGGCGGTGCAGGAGCGGGTGCAGGAGATGGGCATAACCGATCCCCTGACCCGCCAGATACACATCAAGATGAGCGGCTGCCCCAACGGCTGCTCCCAGCACCACGTGGCCGACATCGGCTTCTACGGAGCGTCGATCAAAGTCGGCGATCACACGATCCCCGCCTACATCCCCCACGTGGGCGGCGTTTACGAAGGTGGCGAGGTCAAGTTCGGCACCCGCCTGAAACTGCGTCTGCCGGCGAAGCGCGTGCCGGATGCGATCGAGCGTTGGATCCGCCACTACGAGTCGACCCGCCAGGAGGGCGAGGCATGGGGCGCGTTCGCCGAGCGGGTGGACACGGCCGAGCTGGAGGCCCTCGTGAAGGACCTGTCGATGCCCGTGGACTTCGGGCTGGAGACAATGAACACGTTCATCGACTGGAATCGCAACGTCCCATTCGAAGTGATTCGCGGCGAGGGCGAGTGCGCGGTATAGATGTCGCGGTAGATGTCGATGAGGAAATGAGACGAGACGAAGAGATGCCACCACTGAACAGCCACATAGCGGATGCTGGGTCCGGCGTCGGCTCGGCCGTCGACCCGGCGCTGAGCCTCACCCACACGCTCCGCGAGGCCGCGCGCCATGGCGAGCGGGCTGTTCTGCTGTGCTCGTTTCAGAAGGAGGAGTCGGTGCTGCTCGACGAGCTGCTGCGACTCGACTACGTTGAGTCCCCACCCCCCCGCGCCGTGAGGGTCGTGACGATCGACACGGGCGTGCTCTTCCCCGAGACACTCGAGACGTGGCGCGCCTTCGAGGAGCGCTTCGGGATCAGGATCGAGGTGCAGGACGCGAGCAGTCCGGACACCCCGTGGAGCGGCCCCGAGCACTGCTGCTCGGTCGCAAAGGTGGCGGCCCTGGAGGCCTCCCTGGCGGGCGCCGAGGGCTGGATCACGGGCATCCGCCGCGAGCAGGGCCCGACGCGGGCAAACGCCGAGCTGATCGAACGCGACGAGAAGCGCGGCCTGTTCAAGTACAACCCCCTGGCGCACTGGACCGACAAAGACCTGTGGCGGCGGATCCACGAGCGCGACCTCCCGTACAACCCCCTCCACGACCAGGGCTACGAGTCGATCGGCTGCGCGCCCTGCACCAAGCCGGGAGCCGGCCGCGAGGGCCGCTGGGCAGGCACCGACAAGACGGAGTGCGGCCTCCATGTGGGCGCATAGCTGCGCCGTGTCGAGATGAGCGTTGCCGCCCGTCCCCAGCTGAGCCACCTGCGCGCGCTGGAGTCCGAGGCGATCCACGTGATGCGTGAGGTCGCCGCCGAATTCGAGCGTCCGGTGCTTCTGTTCAGCGGCGGCAAGGACTCGATCGTGCTGCTGCGCCTGGCCGAGAAGGCCTTCAGGCCGGCGCCGTTCCCGTTCCCGCTGATGCACGTGGACACGGGCCACAACTTCCCCGAGGTGATCGAGTACCGCGACCGTCGCGTGGCCGAGCTCGGCGAGCGGTTGATCGTGGCGAACGTCCAGGACTCGATCGACAGCGGCAGGGCGGTCGAGGAGACGGGCCCGCGCGCCTCGCGCAACCGCCTGCAGACGGTCACGCTGCTGGACGCGATCGCCGAGCACGGCTTCGACGCGGCCTTCGGCGGCGCTCGCCGCGACGAGGAGCGGGCGCGGGCCAAGGAGCGGATCATGTCCTTCCGCGACGACTTCGGCCAGTGGGACCCCAAGAACCAGCGCCCGGAGCTGTGGAACCTCTACAACGGGCGCATCCACAAGGGCGAGCACGCGCGCGTGTTCCCGCTGTCGAACTGGACCGAGCTGGACGTGTGGGAGTACATAGACCAGGAGTGCCTCGAGGTCCCCCATATCTACTTCGCCCACGAGCGCAAGGTGTTCGAGCGCGACGGCATGCTCTACGCCTGGCGCGAGGGCACCGAGCTGATCGAGGGCGAGGAGATCTTCGAGGAGACCGTGCGCTACCGCACGGTTGGCGACATGAGCTGCACCGGCGGGGTGCGCTCGCACGCCGCCACGCTCGAGGAGGTCGTGCTCGAGATCGCCGCCACGCGGATCACCGAGCGCGGCGAGACCCGCGCCGACGATCGCGTGTCAGAGGCCGCGATGGAGGACCGCAAGAAGGCCGGGTACTTTTGACCCTCGACCTGCTGCGCTTCACCACGGCGGGCTCGGTCGACGACGGCAAGAGCACGCTGATCGGCAGGCTGCTCTATGACTCCAAGCAGGTCTTCGAGGACCAGCTCGAACACGTGGCCCAGGCGAGCGAGCGCCGCGGCGGCGAGGGAGCGCTCGATCTCGCGCTGCTGACGGACGGGCTGCGCGCCGAGCGCGAGCAGGGCATCACGATCGACGTCGCCTACCGCTACTTCGCGACGGCCAGGAGGCGCTTCATCATCGCCGACTGCCCCGGCCACCGCCAGTACACGCGCAACATGGTCACCGGCGCCTCCACGGCGGACGTGTCCGTGGTGCTGATCGACGCCCGCCGCGGCGTCCTCGAGCAATCCCGCCGCCACGCCTTCATCAGCGCGCTGCTGGGCATTCCCGAGATGGTGGTGGCGATCAACAAGATGGACCTCGTGGACTACTCGCAAGAGCGCTTCGAGGAGCTCGTCGAGGAGTTCGAGGGCTTCGCCCACAGGCTCAACGGCGTCAAGCAGATCTCCTACATCCCGATGTCGGCGCTCGACGGGGACAACGTGGTCGAGCGCTCACAGCGGATGCCTTGGTACGACGGGCTCGTGCTGCTCGAGCACCTCGAGCAGGTGGAGGTGGCCTACGACCACCCCAACGAGAAGCCGGCCCGCTTCCCCGTGCAATGGGTGATCCGTCCCTCTGGCGCGGCCGGCGGCGAGGACTACCGCGGCTACGCCGGCCAGCTCGCCAGCGGTGGCCTGCGGCGTGGCGATGAGGTCGCGGTGCTCCCGGGAGGCGCGCGCACGCGGATCGCGGCGATCGACACCTACGACGGCGAGCTCGAGGAGGCGATGGCGCCGATGTCCTTTGCGCTGCGCCTGGAGGACGAGCTGGACATCTCGCGTGGCGAGCTCATCTGCCATCCGGATGAGGCGCCGTCGGTCGGTCGAGCGCTCGAGGCGGACGTGTGCTGGATGACCGACGAGCCGCTGCGGACGGGCTCTCGCTATCTGCTCAAGCAGACCTCCCGCAACGCCACGACCGTGATCGACGCGATCGAGGATCTCGTGAACGTGCACACGCTGGAGCGTGCGCCGGCGCCGCAGGAGCTCACCCTCAACGACATCGGTCGCGTCCACCTGCGCACGAGCGTCCCGCTGGTGTTCGACCCCTACGCCAGCAACCGCCGCACCGGCAGCTTCATCCTGATCGACGAGGCGAGCAACCGCACTGTCGGCGCCGGGATGATCGCCGCGGCCGCGTGAGCGGGCCCACCTCCGTCCAAGCCAGCCCGAACCCCCTCCAGGCGGCCCTCGAGGCCGCCTCCTACTAAGCTTCCCCGCCGATGTTCAGCAAGGTCCTGGTAGCCAATCGCGGCGAGATCGCTGTCCGCATCATCCGCGCGCTCGATGAGCTCGGCGTGGCGAGCGCGGCCGTGTACTCGGAGCTGGACCGCGACGCCCCCCACGTGCGCCGCGCCGGCGAGGCCTACAACCTGGGGGATGGCCCGGCCGCCGATAACTACCTGAGCGTCGAGAAGATCCTCGACGCGGCTCGTCGCGCGGGCGCCGAGGCGATCCACCCGGGCTATGGCTTCCTGGCCGAGAACGCGCCGTTTGCGCAGGCGTGCGAGGAGGCCGCCGTCGTCTTCATCGGACCGCCCGCCAGCGCGATCGAGGCGATGGGCTCGAAGACCCGTGCCCGCGAGCTGATGCAGGCAGCCGGCGTGCCGATCGTCCCGGGCACGACCGAGCCGGTGGCCACGGTCGCCGATGCCCTGCGCATCGCCAAGGAGGAGATCGGCTTCCCCGTGGCCGTCAAGGCGGCGGGCGGCGGCGGCGGCAAGGGCTTTCGCGTGGCCATGACCGAGGAGGACCTCGAGGGCGCCTTCGAGGGCTCCAGTCGCGAAGGCGAGAAGTTCTTCTCCGACCCCACCGTCTACCTCGAGCGCTACCTGCACGACCCCCGTCACGTCGAGGTCCAGATCCTGGCCGACCGCCACGGCAACGTGATCCACCTGGGCGAGCGCGACTGCTCGATCCAGCGCCGCCACCAGAAGGTGATCGAGGAGTCCCCCGCACCCGAGTGGGTGGTCGACCCTGAGATGCGCGCGCGCATCGGCGAGATCGGCGTCAACGCGGCCAGGGCCGTGGACTACGTCGGCGCCGGTACCATCGAGGGGCTGTTCTCCACCCGCGAGGGGGGAGAGCCGGAGTACTTCTTCCTCGAGATGAACACGCGCGTGCAGGTCGAGCACTGCGTCACCGAGATGACCACCGGGATCGACATCGTCAAGGAGGGCATCCGCGCGGCCGCAGGCGAGCAGCTCTCCTACGCCCAGGAGGACGTGGCCCTGCGCGGTCATGCGATCGAGTGCCGCATCAACGCCGAGGACGCCTCCAAGAACTTCGCCCCCGCTCCCGGCAAGATCGGCGCCTACCGCGAGCCCACCGGTCCCGGTGTGCGCGTTGACTCCGGTGTCGAGGCCGGCGGGGAAGTCTCGCCCATGTATGACCCGATGGTGGCCAAGCTGATCGTGTGGGACGCCGACCGCGAGCAGGCCACCAGGCGCATGCTGCGGGCGCTCGGCGAATTCGAGATCGAGGGCCTGAAGACGCTGATCCCCTTCCACCAGGCCCTGCTCGCCACCGAGCAGTGGGCGAAGGGCGAGACCTGCAGGGATCTGCTCGAGGACAAGAAGTGGCTGAAGACCCTGGCCTTTCCCCCGCCCACGCCCCCGTCGGAGGAGGGCGAGGAGGAGAAGGTCGAGCACACCTACGCCGTGGAGGTGTCGGGCAAGCGCTTCGACGTGCGCGTGCTCGGACCACCGTTTGCCAGCGGCAGCGCCAGCGGCAGCGCCAGCCCAGCGGCGGGCGCAAGCGCCAACGGGGCCGGCGGCGGGCGCGCGGCGCCCAAGCGCGGCGAGCGTAAGGCCTCGAGCGGCGCCGGCGGTCCTGACGTGCTGCCCTCGCCCCTGCAGGGCAACATGTGGAAGGTGCTGGTCAAGCAGGGCGACACCGTCGAGGAGGGCCAGCTGCTGTGCATCATCGAGGCGATGAAGATGGAGAACGAGATCACCGCGCACAAGGCCGGCACGATCGTCGAGCTCCCCATCAGCGAGGGTGCCCCGATCCAGGCCGGCGCCCCGATCGCCACGATCACGAGCGCTGAGGCGGCGAGCTAGCTCGAACAGTCAAAAACCCCTCTGTAAACCGGAGGATCGCCAGAGTAACATCGTGCCAGATGTCGCAATCGGTCGATTGCGCATTGCTCGGGCAGCCGTTCGCGTCCTGAGAGGGGCCCAGTGCAGATCCAAGGCATAGCTCTGAGTAGGGGAACGCTCTCGACGGTGGCTGCAGCGGCCGTCGGTGCCTCGATGGCCGGATACCCGCTGTTCGGCGGCCCGCCGGCGAGCGCGGCCGGTCCGCTTGCGAGAGCAGCCCGCTCGCTCTCGCTCAACGAGAGGGCGCGGCTGCACCGGACGAGCAGCCATCAGCTGACCCTCAACGAGCAGGGCTCCGCCTCGGGCACGATCAGGGGCACCATCTACATACACCTTCACGTGCAGTCCCGGCACGTAACCGCCGAAGTCAACATCTACCCGTCCGGAGGCTCGCTCTCGGGCTATGCATCCGCTAGCTATCACGTGGTCGGTGGCTACGCGACGTTCGCGGGGACGATGTCGGTCACAAGGGGCACCGGCAGCTTCTCCCGTGCTCACGCGACCGGACTGCGCTTCGCCGGCTCGATCCAGCGCATCAACGACGCCACCACGGTTGAAGTCAGCGGCACGCTCTACGAGTGATGGTCCGCCTGAGGGCAATCGCTGCCGTCCTCGTGATCTCCGCGACCGTGTGTGCGGCGATGTCGATGGCGCAGGCGAGCATCGCCGCTGAGCGCGTCACCCTGCAGACATCCCTCTCCCCGGACCGGCTCGGGGCGAGCACGACGATCGGCTTCGGCTTTCAGATCTCGAGCACCGATGGCGGCGTGCCGGCTCCCCTGGACGCGATCGACCTGCACCTGCCGAAGGGCATCAACTACCTCACCACCACACTCGGGCTTGCCATCTGCCAGCCCGCTGCGCTGGCCGCCCGCGGGCTGGCCGGATGCTCCCCCAACTCCCGTCTCGGCTTCGGGAGCGCATATGTCGAGGTTCCCTTCGGACAGTCATCCGCGTATGAGATCCCCAACATCCAGGCGCTGATGGGCCCACCCCATGACGGGAATGTGGTCGTTCTGTTCTACGCAGACGGCCGAGAACCGGTCTCTGCCCAGCTGGTCTTCACCGGCGAACTGATCGAAGGCTCCAACTCCATCGGCGGCAGCCTGACAGCGGCCGTTCCGCTGATCCCGAGCATCACCGCCGGCCCACCCGTGTCCATCGTGAGCGTCCACACGACCATCGGCCCGCAACACCTCACCTATTACAGGCACATCCACGGCAGGACGGTGAGCTTCCATCCCCTGGGGGTGTCTCTGCCGTTGCACTGTCCGCGCGGAGGCTTTCCCTTCTCCGCGACCTTCGGCTTCACCGACGGCAGTAGCGCAAGCGCCACCAGCGCCGTCCCCTGCCCGCGGTCGAGATAGCCCGCGGAGCGCTCAGATGGACTGGAGCCGGCCTGCAGTGCGCGAGCGGATCGCGCTGGGCGGGACATTCGCCGGGGCTGCGCTGCGCTTCTGGTTGACCGTCTTTCCCGCCGTGAACCGTGAGCTCAGTCGTCTGAAGAGGCGCGCGCAGGAGATACCCGACCCCCGAATCCGCGAGGTCGCACTGCAAGCGCTCGAGAAACGAGGCAACATCGAGGGCGCCGCTGCGTTCGCCGCATTCGCGCCGCGCCGCTTCCGCAGACAGACGATCCGCGCGCTGGTTGCCTTCCAGGCGGCGTACAACCTCACGGACACCCTCGCCGAGCAGCCGAGCGCCGACTCCGCGAGGAACGCCCGCCGCCTGCACGAGGAGCTGTGCGTGGCGCTCGATCCCCGCGCCACGCATCTCCGCTACCTGGAGCATCACGCCCAGCACGACGACGGCGGCTACCTCGCCGACCTGCTCGACACCTGCCGCGCAGCCCTTCGGGGGCTGCCCTCCTACCCGCTCATCGCTTCCGCCGCACAGACGGCCGCGGAGCGAATCGTCGCATTCCAGAGCCTCGGCCCGACTCCTTCTGTGCACGATCGAGCCACCTTCGAGCGGTGGGCGCGTGAGCTGGGGCATCCGGGGAGCGAGTTGCGCTGGTGGGAGATGGCGGCGGCGGGCGGCTCCTCGCTGGCCGTCCATGCGCTGATCCTCGCCGCGGCGGACCCGAAGCTGCAGGCGGCGGAGGTGATCGCGCTCGAGCGCGCCTACTTCCCGTGGGTGGGGGCCTTGCATTCGCTGCTCGACAGCCTCGTCGACCAGGAGGAGGACGCAGACGCCCAGCAGCTCAGCCTGGTTGGCTGCTATCCAAGCGATCACGAGGCCGTGGTCGGCATCAGCGCCATCGCCTCAGAGGCTGTGCGCGCGACGCGGGCGCTTCCGGGCGGGCGCGGGCATCAGGTGATGCTGGCAGCCATGGCCGGCTTCTACCTGCACACAGCTCGGTCCTCGCCGGCCGCCGGCCGCGCCGCGAGCAGGGAGGTCGCCGAGATCGCCGACGGCGTGCTCAGCGCGATCGGCGCTCTCGCTCGCTCCGCCCTGCTGGTGTTCGCAACCCGGAGCCGGGCTGCTCGCCTGGCGGGCCGTGGCGGAGCCCACCGAGGCGGGGACGTCACGGGCGTGGGCGCGCGCAGATCATCGGCTGAGTGGTGCGAGGGAGAGGGCGGAGTGGATGCTGGAGCTGCGTGAGCTGGCCAAGCACTACGCGGCGATCGGGGGCGAGACGATTCGCGCTGTGGACGGCGTATCGCTCTCGGTCGCGCCGGGCGAGATGGTGGCGCTGTACGGCCCGAGCGGATCGGGCAAGACCACGCTGCTGCTGATGATCGCGGCGCTGCTGGAGCCCACCGCCGGCTCCGTGCTCGTCGACGGTCGCGATATCTCCTCGCTGTCGAAGACGGAGGCTTCGCGCTTTCGGCTTACGGAGCTGGGGTTCGTTCGCCAGAGCTTCGACCTGCTGCCCGGCGTGAGCGCCATCGACAACGCGGTACTGAAGCTGCTGAGCACGGTCCGCTGGCGCGAGGCGCATCGTCGTATCGAGCCGCTGCTCGAACGACTGGGGCTGGGCCAGCGCCTGGAACATCGCTCGGAGACGCTCTCGATGGGCGAGCGCCAGCGTGTGATGATCGCCAGGGCGCTGTCGACCGAGCCCCGGCTGCTGCTCGCCGACGAGCCCACCGGGAGCCTCGATTCCCAGCGCAGCCGCGAAGTGCTCGAGCTGTTGCGCGAGCTCTGCCGGGAGCGCGGCGTGGCGGTGGTGCTCGTCAGCCACGACCCGCTGGCGGCCGGCTACGCCGATCGGGTGCTGGCCCTGCGGGACGGCCGCCTGCAGGACTACGAGCCCGACCGGTGAGGCTCTCCAACCTGGCGCACCTCTATCGCGTGCGTCTACGCGCACGGCTCTTCCAGGAGGGCCTGGCGGTCGTCGGCATCGCCGCCGGCGTTGCGCTGCTGTTTGCGTCGCAGATCGCAAGCGACAGCCTGTCGAGCTCGGTGGCACAGCTGAACGCCGGAATCGTCGGGAGCGCTCAGCTGCAGCTGAGCGCTCGGGACGCGCACGGCTTTCCCGACAGGTTGCTCGGGCAGGTGCGCCGCCTGCCCGGCGTGCGGCTGGCCGCGCCATTGCTCGAAGTGAACGCCAACGCGATCGGGCCGAAGGGGAGCGAGTCCGTCGAGCTGGTGGGAGCCGACTCGAGCCTGTCCGCCCTCGGCGGAGCATTGGTACGCCGCGCCGCGCTCACCCCCTTCGCAGGCCTGGGAGCCGTGGTGCTGCCAGTGCCCTTGGCCAAGACGCTCGGTGTGCGCGAAGGCCAGACGCTCACCTTCCAGACGGGAGGCAAGGTCAGCGAAGCCGCCCTCTTCCAGCAGCTGGGTGCGCGCCAGATCGGCCCGCTGATCGACAGCCCGGTCGCACTCGCGCCGCTCGAATACGCCCAGGAACTGAGCGGTGTCGGCGCCCGCATCACGCGGGTGCTCGTGGCGCCCGAGGCGGGGCGCACGCGCGCGGTGCGCAGCGAGCTCCTGCGGCTGGCAGCCGGCCGCCTGAACGTCGAGAGCTCCGACTACGAGGTGCGGCTGTTCGCCAAGGCGGCTGCGGCCACCAACCAGTCGACGACCCTGTTCGCGGCCATCAGCGCGCTCGTCGGGTTCCTGCTGGCCTTCAACGCCATGCTGCTCACCGTGGCCCAGCGCCGGCGACTGATCGCCGATCTTCGCCGCGAGGGCTATTCGTCACGGGCGGTCATCGCAGTGCTGCTCCTCGACGCGGCCGTGCTCGGCGTGTTCGCCTCGGCAGTCGGGCTGGCGCTCGGCGATGAGCTGTCCGTCCTGCTCTTTCGCTCCACACCCGGCTATCTCGCCTCGGCGTTCGCGGTGGGCTCCCAGCGGGTGGTGAGCTGGCAGAGCGTGAGCGTGGCAGCAGTTGGAGGGATCCTGGCGGCGCTGCTCGCCGTGCTCAGCCCCCTGCGGGACATCCTCTCCCGCGATCCGCTGGCAGCCACAGCCCCGAGCAGCGCTTCGGGCGCCCGCACGAGCGCGCTGCTGGGCGCTGGAGGGGTCGCATGCCTGGCGGTCTCGGTGGTGACCCTGCTCGCCGCGCCCCGTGCGGCAGCGCTCGGCGTGGCATGCCTACTCGCCGCGATGCTGTTGCTGCTGCCCCTCTCGTTCGCCGGGGCGCTCTGGCTCGTTCGCCGGCTCGCCCCCGGAGTGACGAGCGCGGTGCCGCATGTTGCCGTGATGGAGCTGCGCTCGGGCAGGGGACGGGCGATCGCGATCGCGGCCACGGGAGCGATCGCGATGTTCGGGAGCGTCTCGATCCAGGGCGCCCACGGCGACCTCCTGCACGGACTCGAAAACGCTGCCCACGACGAGAACGCGTTCACCGACATCTGGGTGGCCCCGGCCGGCAGCTACAACCTGCTCACGACCGCACCGTTCGCCACTCGAGGGGTCCTGCAGAAGATCGAACACCTCCAGGGCGTGCGCGCGGTGAGGATCTACCGTGGCGGCCTGCTCGACTACGGTGAGCGCAGGGTGTGGGTGATCGCGCCGCCGCGCGAGGCCACGCCGCTCGTTCCTGCCAGCCAGCTCGTCCAGGGCACGCCCGCGACCGCGACCGGCAGGCTCCGCGAGGGCGGCTGGGCGATCCTCTCGGAAGCTCTCGCCCGCGAACACCACCTGCGAGTCGGCCAGGCGTTCACGCTTCCCTCACCCAGCCCGTCGAGCTTTCGCGTGGCCGCGCTGAGCACGAACATCGGCTGGGCGCCGGGCGCGATCGTGATCAACGCGAGCGACTATGCCCGCGCGTGGGGCAGCGAGGACGCGAGCGCGTTCAACGTCCTGCTCGCACCCGGCGTCTCACAGCGGGAGGGTGTCGAGGAGATCAGGCGAGCGCTCGGACCGAGCTCGGGGCTGGCGGTGCAGAGCGCCGAAGCGCGCGCATCTCAACAACGGGCGCTCTCGCGCCAGGGGCTCGCCCGCCTCACCCAGATCGCCACGCTGATCCTCACGGCCGCCGTGCTCGCGATGGCAGCGGCCATGGGAGCGATGGTCTGGCAGCGCAGGCCCCGCCTGGCCAAGCTCAAGCTGGAGGGTTTCTCTCCGCGCGAGCTGCGCGCCACGATCATCCTCGAGGGGACCCTGCTGCTCGGGGTCGGCTGCGCCGCCGGCGCTCTCGCCGGGCTGCTGGGACAGCAGCTGCTCGACAGCGCGCTCGCGCAGATCGTCAACTACCCCGTGGCGCGCTCCCTTGGGTTGGGCGCCGCGCTCGCGAGCCTCGCGATCGTGACAGCCGCTTCGATCGCTGTCATCACCGTTCCCGGCTGGTTCGCGGTCGAGGTGCCCGCGGGCCTGGCGCTGCAGGACTGAGCGCGGCGACGTTCGCGCGGTGCAGCTCCCGCTGGGCCGCACCGCGCCTTCCAGGCGGGAGCTCGGCCTCGGCGCCACGCTCCGCGAGCGCGCGCAGGTAGGCGAGATCCTCCTCCAGGACGGCCCCGGCCCCTGCCGCGTCGTGGATTGGCCCGTGGCCGGGCACCACGTGCTCCGCAGCCGCCACGAGCGGGCGCAGGCGCTCGAGCGTGGCCACATACGCCTCGAGGTTCCCGCCGCCGCTCAGACTGGGGATCTCAACGCTCGAGAGGTAGTCCCCGGCCACGAGCACCCCCGCCCACCCCAGCAGGACGGCCATCCCGTCCGGCGTGTGCCCCCCGGTGGGGTGCAGCTCGAGCTCTCGATCTCCGAGATCGCAGCGACCTGGAACGGGCAGCGCCTGCACGGAGCCGAGGGCGAGCGGCCGCGGCCGCTCGATCAGCAGCTCTTCGTCGAAGCTGCGCAGCTGGCGCTGGGCCTCGCCGGGGGATGCCCTCAGGCGCCCGGCCGTGGACTCCGCGACCCCCAGCGCTGCCCCGGGGAAGGCCAGGCGGCCGAGCAGGTGATCCCAGTCGCCGTGGGTTGCCAGCAGCCCGCTCGGGGCCGGGAAGCCGGCCTGCTCGATCAGGGCTCCGAGCGCGTCGAGCTCGTCCGGGAGCACGGGCGAGTCGATCACGAAGCTCTCAGCTCCCCCCTGGGCGGCCGGTGTATCACTCTTCTCGACCGCTGTATCACCATGGTTATACGGCGCATCCGCGGGAACATCTGCGCCTGCGGTGCCCGCGGCGCCGGAGACGCCGGAGGGTCTCACCTGCACGACCCCCTCGCCGTCGCCGGAATAGCCGGAGTAGCCGCCGGCCACGGTGCCGCGCACGATCACGCAGTTGACCTGCAGCAGGGCGCTGGTGACGAGCAGCGCGTCGGGGTGCAGGGCGAGCGCCCGCAAGCGGCGTCCTAGGTGACGCCGAGCAGCTTGGCGGCCTCTTTGAGGTTGCTCACTTCGGCCGTTGGCTTCTTCTGGGAGGAGTCGAGCGTCTCCTTGTTGCGGTTGACCCAGATGACGGGTACCCGCTGTTTGACGCAGGGGGCGACGTCGTGGTAGTGGCTGGCGGCCACGTGCACCCAGCCGCGCTTGCCGCCCATGCGCCTGGCGCACTCCGTGAAGTGGGGCAGTTCGGGCTTGTAGGAGCGGACCTGCTGGGCGGTGACCACGAGGTCGAAGTCGACGTTGATATGGCGACGGGTCTGCCCGAGCAGCTTGTCGTCGATGTTTGACAGTAGGCCCAGCTTGTATTTCTTGCCGAGCTTCTGCAGCTGGACGCTGGTCTCCTTGAAGGGCATCCAGCGCTGGACCGAGTCGGGCAGGAAGCCCGAGCGCGACGGCTCCAGCGGCCAGTCCATGCGTTTGGCGATCTCGATGGCCGTGCGCCGCAGGACCTCGGCGTAGAGCTCGTAGGAGCCGCCCTCGATTTCGCGGGAGATCTCCTGGAACATGGCCATGAGCTCGGTCCGGTCGATCTCGACGCCGTCGCGGGCGGCCTCTTTGGCGAACGCCTCATAGATACCGGTCTCCCAGTCGATGAGGGTGCCGTACACGTCGAATGTGACGAAGGTGACGTTCTTTGGAATGGGCATCGGGCCGGCATTATGCCGCGCCACGCCCGCTCGGCGCGGTGCGCCACCCCTCGGAGGCCCTTCTGCGCGCGATCTTGCAGCTTGCTGTTAGAGTCCCGCGCCGCAATGGACCTGCTGGAGTACCAAGGCAAGCAGCTGTTTGCCCGCCACGGATTGAACGTGTCTGACGGCAAGCCCGTGACCACCGTGGAGGACGCCGTCGAGGCGGCCGCCGAGGTCGGCTACCCGGTCGTGGTCAAGGCCCAGGTCCTGATCGGCGGTCGCGGCAAGGCGGGCGGCGTGAAGCTCGCGGCGGACGAGGACGAGTTGCGCGAGCACGCCGGCAACATCCTCGGCATGGACATCAAGGGACACACCGTCCGGACGCTGTGGATCGAGCACGCCTCGGACATCGCCTCCGAGTACTACGCCTCGGTGCTGCTGGACCGCTCGGCCAAGCGACCGCTCGTGATGTTCAGCGTGGAGGGCGGCGTGGACATCGAAGAGGTGGCCGAGAAGACACCCGAGAAGCTGATCCGCCACCACGTGGACCCGCTCACCGGCCTGACCCATGCCGAGGCCCTGCGCGTGGCCAGCGAAGGCGGCGCGGACGCCGACGTAGTCGAGGGCGTGGCCGACGCGCTGATCGCGCTGTATGAGGTGTGGCTGCAGGAGGACGCGACCCTGGCCGAGATCAACCCTCTGATCGTGACCCCCGAGCGCGAGGTCAAGGCGCTCGACTCGAAGATCTCGCTCGACGGCAACGCGCTCTACCGCCACCCCGAGAACCAGGGGCTCTCCGACAGGGAGAACGAAGATCCGCTCGAACGCCGCGCCAAGGAAGAGGGCGTCCAGTACGTCAAGCTCGACGGCGACATCGGCATCCTCGGCAACGGCGCCGGCCTGGTGATGTCAACCCTCGATGTGGTCTCGCAGGCGGGCGGCGCCCCCGCGAACTTTCTCGACGCGGGCGGCGGCTCGAACGCCGAGACGATCAAGCAGGCGGTCGATCTGATCCTCGCCAACGAGGCCGTCAAGGCTGTGCTGGTCAACATCTTCGCGGGCATCACCCGTTGCGACCAGGTCGCGCTCGGGCTGATCGGAGCCTTTGAGCAGCTTGGGGTGGGTGGGAAATCGATCCCGTTCGTGGTGCGCCTGGATGGCACCAACGACGTGGAGGGCCGGCGCCTGCTGGCCGAGGCGGCGCTGCCCAACGTGCACACCGCAAAGACCATGAACGAGGCTGCCGAGAAGGTCGTTGCGCTGGCGGCCGGGCAGAGCGTCGAGGCGGGCGCGCCATGAGCGTCCTCGTCGACGAGCGCACGCGGCTGGCCGTGGCCGGGATCACCGGGCGCGAGGGCACGTTCCACACGCTCAACAACCGCAGCTACGGCACCAACGTCGTCGGCGGGGTCACCCCGGGCAAGGGCGGCCAGGACGTGGAGGGCATCCCGGTGTTCGACAGCTGGGAGCAGGCCGTGGCGGAGTCCCAGCCCAACACGGCGATGATCTTCGTGCCGCCGCGCTTCGCCGCGGACTCGATCCTCGAGGCGGCGGCGGCCGGCGTCGAGCTCGTGATCGCGATCACCGAGGGCATCCCCGCGCACGACGAGCTGCGCGTGTACAACACGATCAAGCGCGACCATCCAGGTACGCGACTGGTCGGCCCCAACTGCCCCGGCATCCTCTCCCCCGGCAAGGCCAACGTGGGCATCATCCCGGCGTCCTTCTTCAAGGCCGGCAACGTGGGCGTGGTGTCGCGCTCGGGCACGCTGACCTACCAGATCGGAAACGAGATCGCCCAGGCCGGCTTCGGCTGCTCCACGATCGTGGGCATCGGCGGAGATCCGGTGCCCGGCTCCTCCTTCGTGGACATCCTCGAGCTGTTCGAGGCCGACGAGGAGACCGAGCTGGTGGTCCTCTCGGGCGAGATCGGCGGCTCGGCCGAGGAGGAGGCGGCGGAGTACATCGCCGAGAACATGAGCAAGCCGGTGGTCGCCTACATCGCCGGCTTCACCGCCCCGGCGGGCAAGCAGATGGGCCACGCCGGCGCGATCGTCTCGGGCAGCGCCGGGACGGCCGCGGCCAAGGCCCAGGCGCTCGAAGCCAAGGGCGTACGGGTCGGTCGCACGCCCACCGAAGCCGCCAAGATCGCGGTCGAGGTCCTCGGCGGCGCGTCGCTCAGCACCTCCTGAGCCACCGCTGAAAGCGATGCCGGACCCGGAGCTGCCAGCGATCGCCGGTACGCTTGGCCGATATGGACCCGGAGGTGGCCAGAACTCTGGACGAGCTCGAGCGCAAGATCGCGGAGCTGGAGCGCACCCTGGGCTCGATCGCCCACGGGGAGCAGCCCACGGGCAGCGGCAGCGGGACGCTGCCGGGGACGACCCCGGCGCCCCCACCGGTCCTCGACGAGAATGCCGCGGCGAGAAGCTGGAGCCGCGTCGTGGACGAGGCGATCGAGGCGCCGCCGGCGCCCCGCCCGGCGCGCTCCCCCGAGCCGCCCGCCAAGCCCGAGCACGCCCCTCCCCTCGTCCACAGCCAAACCCCGGCCCACCTCTACCAACCTGCCTCCCGGCACGCCGGAGCAGAGCCAGCTCCTACACGCGCGCCCGCCCCTCCACGGCCGGAGGAGCTGCTCCGGTTCCGCGATCGGCTGGAGCAGGCGGCGCGCGATCTCACCCATGACTACGACGAGCTGCTCGGACGCCTAAGCTACGCCGCTGTGAGCAGCACGCCCGGTCCCACGATCTCATTTGCGCGCGGCGCGCCTTCGCTCGACATCGTCGACGTGGACGGCCTGCGGGACGCCGCGGTGAGGGCATTCGAGAGCGACCCTGCGGGCACGACCGCATACGGGACCTCGGTCGGCTATCCGCGCCTGCGCAGCTGGATCGCCGACCGCCATGGCGTCGAGCCCGAGCGAGTGCTGGTGACCAACGGCTCGATGCAGGCCGACGCCTTCCTGTTCGAGCAGCTCGTGCGCCCGGGAGACGACGTGATCGTGGAGCGCCCCTCCTACGACCGTACGCTGCTGTCGCTGCGCCAGCGCGGGGCGCGGCTGCACGCGGTGGAGCTGGAGCCCGACGGCATCGACACCGAGGCCCTCGCCCGCCTGCTCGAGGGCGGCGCGCCCGTGCAGCCGACGATCGCCCACATCATCCCCAACTTCCAGAACCCGGCCGGCTACACGCTCGCTTACGAGAAGCGCAGGCGCCTGCTCGAGCTGGCGAGCGACCATGGCTTCACGGTCTTCGAGGATGACCCCTATGTGGAGCTGCGCTTCAGCGGCGAGACCCTGCCGACGATGCTCTCGATGGACCCCGAGCGCGTCGTCTACGCGTCCTCGTTCTCGAAGACCGTCTGTCCGGGGATCAGGGTCGGCTATCTCGTGGGGCCGCCCGAACTGATCAAGGCGATCGCCCAGCTCGCCACCAACACCTACATCTCGCCCAACATGGTGGCCCAGTCGATCGTGTATGAGTTCTGCGCCTCCGGGGCGATCGAGCGCTCGATCGAGACCGTCAAGGCGGCGCTGGCCGAGCGGGCCTCGACGCTGGCTGGGGCGCTGCGCCGAGACCTGCCGGAGGCCGAGTTCGTAGAGCCCCAGGGCGGCTACTTCATGTGGGTGACCCTGCCCGAGGGCACCGACGTCCACGCGCTGTTCCAGGCGGCAGCCGACCGCGGCGTGTCGTTCGTGAAGGGAACCGACTTCCTGCTGGAGGGCGGCGAGAACACCCTGCGCCTGGCCTACTCGGGCGTGACGCCCGAGCAGATCGACACCGGCGTGGCGCGCCTTGCCGAGGCTTACCGCTCGCTCTAGGCGCGCGGCCCCCGTCCAACCTTCGCGCCGCATCCGCGTTAACAGGGATGAGGCACCTGTTTCCGAGCTGTTGCACCGACCTGCGATGCCGCAGGGGGTTGGGGTGCTCTCGGGGGACGGCACCGCTCGACGTCACAACCGCACGATCAAGAGAGGGAACTGATGATGCACACTGGATTCAAGAGGCTTTCTGCAGCCGCGGCGCTGATTGCGCCGATTGCGATGATGAGCATCTCCACTGCCCCGGCCAGCGCGGCCGAAGGCACGACATGTACCGGCAACAGCGGCTCGGCCAAGTTCTCGCCGGGGTTGACCAGCTCGGCGAAGGTGCAGAACGTGATCGTCAAAGGCACGCTGTCGGGCTGCTCCGGCGGCGGGGTCAGCGGTGGCAGCTACATCGCACACCTGAAGACGACCAACGCGGTGAGCTGTGCCGCACTGGCGGGCCCCGGCGAACCCGCGACCGGAACCGTCGTCATCAAGTGGTCGCCGAAGGGCCAGGGCAACTCGAACGGGACCTTCAGCATGCCGCTCACCGGAGTCCCCGGTGTCAGTCTCGCCGGCACGCTCGAAAGCGGGCCGTTCGCAACCATGAGCCTGTCCGGGACGGTCTCTCAGACGTTCAGCGGCACCTGCGGCGCAGCCGTTGGCAAGAAGAAGGCAAAGGCCGTCAAGGACTCCACCTTCACTGGATCGGCGGTCACCATCGCGTAATTCCCACCGGGGCATGGGAGGAGACCCGCTTCGACGAGCGGGGCTCCTCCCAGCGCCCGCGGCCAGCACTTGGGCGCCCGCGGTATTCAGCGCCCGTAGCGTTGGCCGAGCACGAGCTGCTCCGGTAGCGCGGTGCGCGGCGGCGGCGAGGGGTCGGCGATCACGGAGACGGTCTCGGCGACGCTGGGGGTCAGGGTCAGCAGCCGCCCGTCGGCGCCACGCACGCCGACATGCTCCTCGTCGCGTTCGGCGAGGGTCCCCTCGAGACCCGGCTCCAGGCCGGAGGCCTTGAGATAGCGCAGCAGGTCCTCGGCCTCGTTCTCGAAGCGCAGGATGCGCACGGAGGCACCGAGCTCGACGTCCGCCAGGGGCACTCCCGCGAGCCGCGAGCCGGCCACGATCGGATGACCGTGGGGACAGGTCTTGGCGTTGCCGATGGCGGCGAGCATGCGCTCCTCGAGCACCGGTGACATGGCATGCTCGAGGCGCTCGGCCTCCTCGTGCACCTCGTCCCAGGGGACGCCCAGCACGTCGGTGAGGAAGCGCTCGATCAGGCGGTGGCGGCGCACGATGCCCTCGGCATGCTGGGCGCCACTGTCGGTGAAGGCGATCGCGCGATCGCTTCCGCGGGTGATGTAGCCGTCGCGCTCGAGACGGCCGACCATCTCGTGCACGGTGGGCGCCGACAGCTGCATCGCACGTGCCACGTTGGCGCCCGTCATCGGCAGGCCGGCCTCCTGCAGCCAGAACAGGGTCTGCAGGTACTCCTCCTCGGCGACCGTCGCCGTGTTTGCCTCCTCGCCGCCCACGTGGCTGATGCTAGTGGACACTCACGAGCGGAGCTGATCGAAGGTGCACTCCGCCGGCGCCTTGTCCTCGCGCCAGCGTCGGAGCTTGGCGCCATGGCGGATGCGCCCGGCGGAGACGTGGTCGAAGTCGATCTCGACCACCAGCTCGGGGCGCAGGCCGATCCACTCGAGATCCTTGCCGGCGCTCCAGCGGCTGGGGTCGGCCGACCCGCGCTCGCCCGACTCATACGCCGCGAGAAATCCGACGAGCCGCCTCTTCTCGGCGGCTCTCAGGCCTGAGCAGTGCCCGACGACGCGCAGCTCGGGACCGTCGTAGAGGCCGAGGATGAGCGCACCCACGGTGTCGGGGTCCTTGCCCGGACGCCAGCCGACGAGGACCGCATCGATCGTACGCACGCGCTTGACCTTGACCATCCCCTTGCGCTCGCCCGGACGATAGGGAGCCGAGCGCTCCTTGGCGATTGCGCCCTCGGCGCTCTGCAGCCAGCGCTCGGCCTCCTCGGAGCTCTGCACGGTCTCCATCAGCTCGACGGGCGCATCGGCGAACCGGGCGCTCCCCAGCAGTTGCTCGAGAGCTGCGCGGCGCTCGGCGAAGGGCCGCTCGAGCAGTACCTCATCCTCGAGCGCGAGCAGATCGAAGGCAACGTAGACGGCGGGAGTGTCGGTGGCGAGGCGCTCGACTCGCGAGACGGCCGGGTGGATGCGCTGGCCCAGCGCGTCGAAGTCCTCGTGACCCTCGCCGTCGCGAACCACGATCTCGCCGTCGAGCACGTAGCGGCCATCGGGGAGGACGAGCTCGGGGAAGTAGCGCCCGAGCGTCTTGCCGTTACGCGACTGCAGGAAGACATCGCTGCCGTCCACGAAGGCCAGGCAGCGAAACCCGTCGAGCTTGACCTCATACACATGGTCCTCGCCGGTGGGCAGCTCCTTGCGCGACAGCGCCAGCTGGGGCTTGACGGTGGGCTCGAGCGGGAGCGTCACGACTCCTCGACCTCCTCGAACTCGCTGCCGGCCTCGGCAGCCCCGGGCTTGCGTGCCCTGCTCGGCTGCACCCGCCTGGGCTCGTTCTTCTGCTTGCGGAAGTGTGGCGGCCAGGGCGCGTCGCCGAGGCCTTCGCGCTCGTCCCGGGCGGCGAGATCGAGCAGCCCGTCGAGGCTGCCCGGGGTGTCGTCGATGGCCGCCGAGGGGTCACCGTGCTCGCGCAGCCGTGCGGGCACGGTGCGGAGGGTCAGCTCGGCGGGCTCGACGTCGGGCACCTCGCCCCACTCCAACGGGCAGGACACACGCGCGTCGGGCACGGCCCGGACCGAATAGGCCGAGGCCACGGTGCGGTCGCGGGCGTTCTGGTTGTAGTCGATGAACACGCCCTCGCGTTCCTCCTTCCACCAGCGGCTGGTGGCGCGGCCGGGCATCCGCCGCTCGACCTCCCGCGCGAGCGCAAGCGCGGCGCGGCGGACTTCTTCGAAGCTCTGCTCGGGCGCGATCCGCACATATATGTGGATGCCGCGCGAGCCCGATGTCTTTGGAAAGCCGGCCAGTCCGTGCGCCTCGAGCACCTCGCGCACGCCGAGCGCGACCTCGCGGACCTCCGAGAAGGGCACGTCGGGGCCGGGGTCCAGATCGACGCGCAGCTCATCCGGGTGGTCGAGGTCGGCGCGGCGCACCGGCCAGGGATTCCAGTCGATCACGCCGAGGTTCACCCCCCACACCAGGTGGGCGCCGTCGTTGGGCACGAGCTCGCGCGCGTGGCGCCCGCTGGGGAAGGTGACGGTCGCGGTCTGCAGCCACTCGGGCGCGCTGTCAGGGACGCGCTTCTGGAAGAACGGCTCACCCTCGACGCCGTCGACCCAGCGCTTCATCACCGTGGGGCGCTCGCGCAGGTGACGTACCACGGCCTGCTCGCACTCGAGGTAGTAGTTGACGAGATCGAGCTTGGTGATCCCGGCCTTCGGGAAGAACAGCTTGCCGGGGCTGCTGACGCGCACCTCTCTCCCGCAGGTCTCCACGAGCACGTGCTCGGACTTCTTCGCGGCCACCCGTGGAAGGATGCCCGATCATGAGCGCCCGCACCCCCATCCCGCGACATGCCTTGATCGCGAGCGGGGACTTCGGAGAGCGCCTGCCCGCCGCGGCGGTGGCGGAGGCGATCGCCCAGGGCCTGCGAGCCGCGGGGATGGCAGAGCCCGACCTGTGTCCCCTGCCGGCGGCGCAGGCGGGTGAGCGCACACGGGAGTTGCTGGATTCGTTGGACTTCGATGCGCGGATGCGCGCCGCGCGGGCTGTGATCGTGGCCGACGAGCACCTGCGCGAGCGCACGCTGGCGGGGAGCGCGACCTTCGAGATCGCCACGAGGGCACGACAGGCCGGTGTCCCCGCCTACGCGCTCACGGCCCGCAACGAGCTCGACTCCTTCGATGCGCGCATCCTCGATCTGCAGAGGATCTTGGAGGCAGGGAGCGCGCGAACGTTGACGGCGGCCGCGAGAGAGCTCGCAGGACTGCTGTGAGAGCGTCTCAGCGCTGACAGCCCGATCGCACGGCCGCGGGGGGCCCGCCGGGTCGACGAGCCCCCCATGACCGCGAGTGGCCGCTAGGGCCGTATCTCGATCGCCGAGGCGGCGGTGTTGGCGACGACGGCGAGGAGGCTGGAGACATCGGGCCCGGACCAGCTCGACCTTCCGCTTTCCGAGAGCGAGGTGGAGAGGGCCTGTTCGCCCTTCGAGGTCTCGGTTTTCTCGCCGGTGGGAAGCGCGAACGTGGTCTTGCTCGTGGCGCTCGAGACGTTCACGTCGCCCGCCTGAATCCCGCTGACCGAGCCCGACGTGCGCAGCAGCGGGCCTTCGCAGTCGAATTCGGCGACGTAGGGACCATGTTCTGCGCTTGCGAGCTCCGTCCAGACCTGGCCTTCCACTGGGCCGAGCAGCCTCGTGTCGAGCAGGTTGGTGACGATCACCCCGGCAATGCCTGAGGGAGTGCTGTTGGGCCCTTCGCTGCTGCATTTCTTGCCCGCGCTTTCACAGCCCGTGAACGTGACGCGGTCGACGCCGCTGCTCAGCCCCGTGATCCGTCCCTCTGCGGTGCTCGCCGCGCATGTGATCGTGCGGCCAAAGCCCGGGATTTCGAGCGTCACCGTCCCGCTCGTCGAGGCATAGCCGGGACCGGGCGCCGTTTCGTATGAGCCCTTGCCGGCCTTGACAGCTCTGGTGGTGCAGCTCGAGTCCGTGTACTGGCCCTTCTTCTGGGCCACACAGCTCGCGGCCGGACCGGCCACCCATTCATAGCCGCCCTTGTGTTCGACCGGCTGGCCTTTCTTTTCGGCCATTCTCGTGCAGTTGGGGTCGGCGTAGCTGCCGTTCTTCTGCGCCACGCACTGCCCGTATTCGGGCGCGCCGGCCGGGCCCAGCGTGGTGAAGGCCTGATCGGCGCCGTCGCTCGTGCCGAGCGGGTTCGTGGCGACCACGCGGTAGTGGTAGGTACTGCCTTCACCGAGGCCGGTCAGGGTGGCGGACACGTTGTTGCCGGCACCCGGGCGCGACACGCACGGCACGCTTGCGCCGTAGGAGGACGAGCTGCCATATTCGAAGTGGCAGTCGCTGACTTCTTCGCCGTCCGGGTCCACGGTCCCGCGCAGCATCGCCGAGATCTGCGAGACCGACGAGGCCGGTTCGGTGACCGCCGCCGGCGCAGCCGGTTCGTGCGGGCCGAGGTTGATCGCGTAGGGGTTCTCGGGACCGGACATCAGTTCGGTCAGCAGCGCGCCGACGACGATGCCCGAGAGCCCTCCGCACCTGATGCTCGGGATCGTCGTGGTGCCCTTGAAGCGCGCCCCCGACTCGAGCAGTTCGCCGAGGCTCAGCGTGTCGCTGAGCGCGAAGGTCACAGGCTTCGAGGTTTCACATTCGGTCGGGACCCCGATCCCCAGCAGGCCCGCCTCGGTGATGCCGATGTCGGCCTTGGCTGTGACCTCGAGCGTGGCGCACAGGCCCGCGAACCTCTCGCCCGTGCAGGTGCTGGCGGCCGCGGGGAGAATGAGGCCCTCTGCCGTTCCCACCTGCTTGAAGGTGATGTGCACTTCCGTGGGGAGGAGCCCGACGAGCTTGACCGGGGCGACGAAGGGGGGAACGAAGAGGCTGCCGTTGGCCGTGCCTTCGACTTCTGTTTCGGTCAGCTTCGTGAGGGCGATTTCGCCGTTGTAGGTCGAGCCTTTCGGCAGTATCACCGGTTCGTTGATCTTCTTCGGCGTCAACGATCCCCACACCGCCCAGTTTTCCAGCGGCAAGCCTGCGAGCGCCGGCGCAGAGGTGAACGCGCCCGTCGCGAGCGCCGTCAGGCTGACGAGCAGCGCCGCTATCCCACGGGTGTTGCGAGACATCTGAGTCCTCCCCCTCCTTGATCTGGCGTTTCCCCCACCGGCGCCCCAACCCGAGCGGATCAGGTGCATGGGCCGCCCGATCTCTACCCAGGTCGCGCCGCCCTAAACACCAAATGCGCTAATTGCCCAACCCGTCGGCGAGCGCCAGCGCCAGATCGTGCACGAGCCGAGTGGCATTGGCGACGGCGTCGTAGTCGAGGTTGGCGGGAACATCGCTGGGGAGGTGATAGTTGGCGGGGCTGCGCCAGTCGGTCATCGAGACGAGCGTCGCCGTCGGGAAGCCCGCTCGACTCGGGATCACGCTGTCCGTGGAGGCCCGGGCACGGAAGCCGCGATGCAGCTGGATGCCCAGCGCCCGGGCGCGCTCGGCGAGCAGGTCGCGCAGCCAGGGGCCCGTGTAGCTCTCCATCCACACCGGCCCCTCGGCCTCGAGCATCACCAGGTGCGGCGAGCCGACCGTGTCGAGGTTGACGAATCGGGTCTTCTGCCCGGGAGGCAGCTCGTGTCGATGCCGGGCGATGAATGCGCGCACGCCATCCTGGAGCGTCTCCTCGGCGCCGCAGGAGACGAGCAGAACTCGCAGCCCGGCCGCAGGGCTCGCCTGCAGCAGCTCGGCCAGGCCCACGAGCGCCGCCACACCCGAGAGATTGTCGTTGGCGCCGGGCACGGTCTCGTTGCGCCAGATGTCGGCGACGACGGCTGTGCCCAGCAGACCGAGCGCAAACGCGGCGCCGAGGAAGCCCCGCCGCCGCGTGGCTGCGGCGGCGATCGTGCACAGCGGGCCGGCCAGGCCGACCCACCACTGCGGCAGTGGCGTCTTGAAGCGCTCGAGCAGCTGCGGGGCGCGCTCGTGGAGCCGGCGCTGGAGGGTCTGGTCGAACAGGAACCCGGTCTGGGGCGCGTCGTGGTGGGCGAGCACCACGAGGGTTCCCGCGGAGCCCTCATCGCCGACGCTGGCGATGAGGTTGACCGTGCTGCGGCGACGGCGCACCAGGCGCCGCAGGAGCCTGGGCCCGTTCTGGGCCTCATCGATGATTCCCGCCAGCCCGCAGGCGGCGAGCAGCGCGCCGCTGCCGCGCCTGCCGCCCATGACCAGGGCGGAGGCGAGCAGGCCGAGCACGCCAAGACCGGTCGCGGTGGGGGGAAAGGTGCCCCACGAGGGCTCATCCTCGAGCGTCACCTCGACCCCCGCGACCGCCTGCATGCGCCCGGCGAGCCAGGACGCGGCCTCGCGCTCGCCGGGCGAGCAGGGCGTGCGGTCGAGCGGCGCGAGCGTCTCCACCACCTCCCTGATGCTCTGCGCCAGGGAAGACGCTGCGAACCGGGTCTCAGAGCTGCTCATAGGAAGCATTGTCCCTCGCCGCGGTAGGTGGGAAGCTCATCGACGATCCGATCGCCCTCCAGCAGATACAAGCTGGCGAAGCGCTCGCAGAGCTCGCCCGCCTTTGCGTGGCGCATGTAGACGCGATCGCCGATCGCCAGATCGTCCGCGTTGTCTCCCAACAGTGGGGTCTGCACCTCCCCGGCGCCCTCCTGGCCGTCCAGGCGCAGCCCCGCGGGCAGGTGGGGCCGGGGCAGGCGCGCCCGGTCGGACGGCCCGGAGGCCGGGTAGCCGCCTCCCAGGGCCGTCACTCCGCCACGCCCGGGACGGCGCACGACGGGCAGCGCGAAGAGCGCCGCAGGGCGCGGGGTGAAGGCGCGATAGGCGTCGAACAACGTCGGCCCGTAGAGCCCTGAGCCGGCGCTCAGCTCGCTGACGGCCGGATCGGCAGCGGTGAGCTCGAGGCTCCCTGTGCCACCGCCGTTGACGAGCTCCAGGGGCGTGCCCGCCTGCGTGGCGATCTCGGCGATCGCGCCGACGATCGCGCCGCGGCGGCGGCGAAGCTCGCGCGCGGAGCGACCCTGCAGCATGCGGATCGCGCCCGCGCGCAGAGGCCGGCCGGGGGGCGCGTCACCCAGTCCTGCGATCTGGGCCTCGTACGCCATCACCCCCACCAGGCGAAAGCGATCGCGAGCGACGATCGCACGCGCCAGCTCCACCGCCTGCTCACGAGTGTGCACGGGCGAGCGCTTGACGCCGATCCGCAGGCGGCCTCCCAGCAGCCAGAGCCCTGCGTCGACGTCGATGCACACCCCGATCTCCTCCCCGCCCTCGCGCCCGACCGCCCGCTCGATCAGCTCGAGCTGCTCGACGCCGTCCACCATCACGGTCACGGGCGCGCCCTCGGCGAGCGCTCGCAGCGCGTCGACGTCCGCGCTGGGATAGGCGACGAGCAGGTCCGCAGCGCCGTGGGATGCCAGCCACAGGGCCTCGGGGAGCGTGAACGCGAGCGTCCCGCGGAATCCTGGGCGGGCCAGGATGCGCTGCTGGAGGGTGCGGCAGCGCAGCGACTTGCTCGCCAGGCGGATCGGCTTGGAGGCGGCCCGACGTTCCATGTCGGCGGCGTTCTCCCACAGAGCATCCATGTCGATGAGCGCGAACGGTGCACGCAGCCCGGCGGTGGCGCGCTCCAGGCGCGCGTACTCAGCCACGGGCGGCCGTACGGGTCGGGGGATCGGAACTGTGCGGAAAGCCGCCGACGGGCCCGAGCACCCGCTCGGTCCACTCGTTGACGAAGCGCCCGCGGGGATCCAGGCGCGCCCGAATCTCCTGAAAGCGATCCCAATCGGGGTAGCGCGAGCACAGGCTGGCCGCGGTCTGGAAATGGCGCTTGCCCCAGTGGGGGCGACCGTCGAGCTCGTCCATGATCGCCTCGACGGCCCGAAAGTATGGCTCCCACGCCATCCCACGATACATGTGGACTGCGATGAACCCGCTGTCGCGCCCGGCAGCGGTGCTCAGCAGGGCGTCGTCGGCGGCGACCGAACGGACCTCGATCGGAAAGGGCACGGCGAAGCCGCGCCGCTCGATCATCTCCATCACGGCCCGCACGGCCTGCGGGACGTGCCGGCGCGGCAGCGCGTACTCCATCTCGGTGAAGCGCACGAGCCGCGGGCTGGCGAAGATGGCGGCGGAGCCTTCGAGGCGCTCCGAACGCCCCGCCAGCGCGGTCACGAGCCGGTTCAGGCGCGGGATCAGGCGCGGCGCGCGCCGACCGGCGCGGCAGAACAGCTCGAAGGCGTGATTGGTGAGCAGCACGTCGTTGGCGTAGGCGGAAGCGCGCCCGCGGGGTCGTGGCGCCTCCTCGGCGCGATTGTTGGTGCGCGTCAACGCGGTCTCAGCATGGGGGAAGACGAAGAACTCGAAGTGATCGTTGCCGAGCGCGAGCTCCTCGAAGCGCTCGAGCGTGTCCTGGAGTGGAGCCGGCGCATCGACGCCTCGCAGTGTGAATGCCGGCACGCAGCGCAGGGTCACCTCGGCGATCACGCCGAGCGAGCCGAGGCCGACGCGCGCCGCGCGGAAGACCTCCGGGTCCTGCTCCGGCGAGCACACGAGCGTGGAGCCGTCGGCGAGCACCAGCTCGAGCTCCGCGACCTGGGATGAGATGTTTCCGAGCCGCGCTCCGGTTCCATGGGTGGCCGTGGAGATCGCCCCCGCGATCGTCTGGACGTCGATGTCGCCGAGGTTCTCCATGGCAAGGCCGTGTGCCGCCAGCTCCCGGCTCAGCCGGTGGATCGTGATTCCCCCCTGGACGCGCACGAGCCCAGTGGAGCGATCGACGTCGATCACGTCCGCGAGGCGCTCGAGCCTCAGCATCAGCCCGTCCGTGCACACGTTCTCCGAGAAGGAATGCCCGCTGCCGGCCACGCGTATCGTGCGGTGTGTCTCCCCGGCGTCCCGCACGGCCGCGGCGAGCTCGTCGATCGACGCGGGCGTCGCGACGGCCGCGGGCGTGCAGCGCTGATCGCCTACCCAGTTGCGCCATTCGGCGGCGTTCTCGTGCGGATCGCTAGTCTCGCTCATCACATGACCGAGCCCGAGCCTACTCCGAGCCCGGGCCTTCGCGCCTCGCGCGCGCGCGCGCTGCCCACGCCGGGCGCGCGTCGCGCGACGGTCATCGGCGCGGGGTCCTTCGGGACCGCGCTGGCGGTGTTGCTGGCTCGCGGCGGGCTGCGCACCACGCTGCAGACGCGCACCGCCGAGCAGGCCACGCTGATCGACCGGGAGCGTGAGAACCGGCGCTATCTGCCCGGTGTCGAGCTGCCCGGCTCGCTGCGGATCGAGCCTGCCTCAGCGGGGGTGGCACGGGCGGACTGGGTGTTCCTCGCCGTGCCCTCACGCGGGCTGGGCGAGGTGATCGACGCGCTCGGCGCCGGAGGGCTCGGCAGGCGCACCGCCGTGGTGTCTGTGGCCAAGGGGCTGGTCCCACCCGCGGGCCTACCCCCGACGAGCGTGCTCAGCGCGAGCTTCGGCGCGGACCGCGTGGCCTGCGTGGGTGGTCCCGCGCATGCGCAGGAGATGGTGCACGCCGGCGCCGCGCTGGTGGCCGCCTCCAGCGATGAGGACCTGGCGCGCGCGCTGGCGCAGGTGTTCACGCGCGCCGGCGTCGTGTGCGAGCAGTCCGACGATCCAATCGGCGTGGAGCTCGCGGGCGCGGCCAAGAACGCGGCCGCTCTGGCCGCGGGCGCGACCGAGGCCCAGGGCCTCAACGCGGCCGGGGCGGCTGCGGGCCACATCTTTGCCGAGGTCTGGCGCTACGCGGAGGGGCTCGGCGCGCGGCCGGAGTCGATGATCGGGCTGGCGGGCGCGGGCGACCTCGTGGCCACGGCCCTGGCCCGCGAGAGCCGCAACCGCCGCGCGGGAGAACTGCTCGCGGCGGGGATTCCCGCGAGTGAGATACCCGAGCGGATAGGACAGGCGGTCGAGGCGCTGGAGTCGGTGCCGCTGCTCGCGCGCGCCCTCGAGCAGGCCGATGTAGGCGCGCCCGTGACGAGCGCGCTGGGCAGGCTGATCTCCGGCGAGCTGCCCCTGAACGACTGGGTGGCGCTCGTGCGGGCGACCGTCCCGCCACCGGCCCTGTGGCGCAGACGGCCCAAACCGGGCTTCTGGCGACGGGCCTGGCGGCGACTCAGCGCCGGCGCACGGGGCTGAGAGCCCCGCGCGGCTACTGCCTGCCCTCCGGGGGAGGAGCCTCGTGCTCGTGCTCCTGCTGGGGCTCTCCGTCGAGCCGATCGAGCATCCTCAGCTCCTTGCGCGACGCCGAGCGGAGGGGCTTGAACCACCAGAAGCCGAACGCGAGCAGGGCCGCGAGGATCACGCCACCGGTGGCGGAGACGACAATCGTTCCTTCTGCCGCGGTCAGCGCGAGCATTCCCTCCCCTGGCCTGAGGGCCAGGCCGCCTCCCCGGCGACCCCCTCATCGCATCAAGTGGACGAGTATGACCTGTCGGCACGCGCCCCGCACCAGGGCCTACTACGGATTCAGAGATTGTTGCGATCGAACCTACGTATCTACAACGTAGATAAACGAGTAGAGACGTATAACGATGGTAATACACCACTCGCGGGCGCGGATGTGCCAGCCGACCGTATGCCCCTCCGTCGCGGTATATCTGTATAACTATCGTAGTTACATCGTTCAGCAGCAGCTACGCGCGCGCTTGCGCGTACTCCCAGAACAGCCACCCGTCAGGAGCCAACACAGACATGTCCCCCACGCGGCCCGGGGAAGTGGATCCGGTCAAAGGCCTGTCGCTGATCCCGGAGGAGTTCCTCGAGCAGGAGGCACGTCGCGAACGAGCTCTGCTCATGCAGGACAAGATCCGCCCGGGACGGACCACGCCAGTGGCGATTCGCTTTGATCCGTTCACGCTCAAACGGCTCAAGGCGTTGGCCGCCTTGCGCAACACGGGCTACCAGACACTGCTCAAGGAGTTCGTGATCGAGCGGCTCTACGAGGAGGAGAAGCGCGCTGGCATCATCGATTCATGAGCGCACTGACCACGGCTTCATAGACACCGCTGCCGTGACCGGCCTCGGTGACGTGCACATTGTCGTGGGCGGCGATGGCTTCGCGCATCGAGGAATCGCGCTCCAACGCGTTTGCGACCAGCCAGAGGGAATCGACCTCGGCGGCGCAGGCAAGGTCCTCGCGCGAGTCGCCGGCGGCGAATGTCTCTGCGCGCGCGTAGCCGCGCGCCTGGCGATGAAAGGCGACGGCGGCGACCTTGGAGGCTCCGACGGGGACGAGGTGATAGCCGCGCACGTGCGGCAGCGCGGCGAGCGCCTCTGAGCGGCGACTGACAACGCCGTTGTCGACGAGTCGCAGGTTCCCGTGACCGCGCTCGGCCAGCAGGCGATCGACCGCGGCGGCCTCGACGAGGCCACGGAACAGATGCGAGACCTCGCGTTCGACGTGCCACGGCTCGTGGTACTCCAGGCGCCCGCTGTAGTGCTCGAGCAGCATCGCGGGCGCCCCCGAGCGCTCGATCTGCTCGGCGATGCTGAGCTCGCCGGGCATCAGCTCCCCGGTCAGCCAATGCTCCTCGCCGTCGAGCACCACGCAGGCACCGGCCTCGAAGATGAAGGAGCTCTGTCCGAGCAGGCGTGCGTCCTCGAACACCTGGGCGCGGCGCCTGCCCGACATCAGCACGACCTCGACGTCGGCGCGCAGGCACGCCTGCACGGCGCGCACCCCGTCGAGGCTGATCGCGCCCGACCCGTCGTGCAGCAGCGAGGCGCGGCGGCCCAGCAGCGTGCCGTCGAGGTCGAGGTACAGACAGCGCATCACGTCACGGCCACGCTGGCGAGCGGGGGGCGTTCGACCGGACCGACGATCTCGACGTCGTGAAGGCGTCCCTCTCGCTCCATGCGCCGGGCGATCATGGCGAGCACGGTGGCGGCCATCGGCGAGAGCGCCGCGAGCGACTGGTGGCGGTTGCGATGCTCGTCGAGATCGACCTGGGCCATGCCCTCCAGCCCGACGTTGCGCCAGACGTCGATGAGCATCGCCATCTCGACGCCGTAGCCGGTGGCGAACGGCACGGCCTCGAGCAGCTCCCGCCGCGCCGCCACTTCGCCGGCCAGCGGCTGGAGCACCCCGGCGAGCTCGGGATAGAAGAGCGCGAGCGCGGGCCGCGCCATCAGGTGGTTGACGCGTCCCCCGCCCTCGCGGGCGAGCACGTCGCCGTCTTGCAGCGGCCTCCGGTAGAAGGCCTTCACGAAGGACACGCCCGGCTCGCATATGAGCGGACCGAGCAGGCCGGTGGCGAAATGGGCGGAGAAGCCCTCGGTGTCGGCATCGAGGAAGCAGACGAGCTGCCCGGAGAGCCGAGAGAGGGCGCGCCACATGGCATCGCCCTTGCCGAGAACCGGCCCGTGGGCGGGCATCAGCTCATCCTCCTGCCAGACGACGGCGCCGGCGCGGCGGGCCAGCTCGGCGGTGCCGTCGGCCGACGCGGCGTCGATGACCACGACCTCGTCTATCGCGCCCGCCTCGCGCAGCGTGAGCAGCTCCCCCACGATCGAAGCGACGGTCCCCGCGCACTCGCGGGCGGGGAGGCAGACGGACACGCTCTGCTCGCGCTCGGCGGCGATCCGCTCGGCAGGGTAGACGGAATGATGGAACGAGCGGGTTGCGGCCCAGCGCTCGGCGGCGGTGGCGGACATCGCCTCTACTATCTCAAGTCCTTGGCCCTCGACCGTAGAACCGAGCCGTGGAGCGCGCTGCTCGATGCAGGGTCCGAGGACGGCCGACTCGTGCGGGAGGCGCGCGAAGGGCCGGGGAGAGCACGCCTCTCCGACATCCCACAGACGCTGCATCCCGAAGTCGCCGCGGCGCTCGAGCAAATGGGCATCGAGCGTCTCTACACCCATCAGGCCCAGGCGCTCCAGGCCGCGAGCGAGGGCCCCACGATCGTCACCACCGGCACGGCGTCGGGCAAGTCCATGTGCTTCAACCTGCCGACCCTGCACGTGCTCTGCGAACAGACCCGCGCCCGCGCCCTCTATCTGTATCCGACCAAGGCCCTCGCCCAGGACCAGGCGCGCGCGCTGACGGCCTTCGGGCTGACCAGGCGCGTGCGCCCGGCGATCTACGACGGCGACACGCCGCGGGAGGCCCGGGCCCAGATCAGAAAGAGCGCGAACGTCGTGCTCACCAACCCCGACATGCTGCACGTGGGAATCCTCCCCAACCACGGGGCATGGGCCGAGCTCTTCTCCAACCTGGCGGTGGTGGTCATCGACGAGGCCCACGTGTACCGCGGCGTGTTCGGCTCGCACGTGGCCAACGTGCTGCGCCGGCTGCGCCGGATCGCGGCCGCCTACGGGACCGAGCCCCTCTTCCTCCTGACCTCGGCGACGATCGCCAACCCACTCGAGTTGGCCGAGCGCCTCACGGGCCTGGAGGACGTGCGCCTGATCGACGAGGACGGCTCGCCCGCTCCCCAGCGCAGGATGGCGGTGTGGAACCCGCCGCTGACCGACGAGCGCCTCGGAGCGCGCCGCTCGGCGCTCGGCGAGGCGGGCGAGCTGCTCGCGCGGCTGGTGCGCGACGGCGCGCGCGCCATCTGCTTCATGAAGTCGCGCAAGGGCGTGGAGGTGCTGGCGCGCCTGGTCAAGCAGGAGCTGGCGGACACCGATCCGGAGCTGGCCGAGCTCGTGGTTCCCTACCGCGCCGGCTACACCCCCCAGCAGCGGCGCGAGCTCGAGGGGCGCCTCACCCGCGGGGAGCTGCGGGCGGTGATCACGACGGACGCCCTGGAGCTCGGGATCGACATCGGCGAGCTGGACGCCGCGGTGGTCGTCACCTTCCCTGGCACGGTCGCCTCGCTGCGCCAGATGTGGGGTCGCGCAGGAAGGCGCGGGCGAGGCCTCGCGCTGTACGTGGCGGGAGAGGACGCGCTCGATCAGTTCTTCTGCCGCCACCCCGAAGAGTTCCTGGAAAGGCCCGTCGAGGCGGCGATCCTCGATCACGAGAGCGCCCTGATCTACCGCGCGCACCTGCTGTGCGCAGCCCACGAGGGCCCGCTGGACGGTGCGGACGCGGAGTTCCTCGGCCCGCGCTGGGAGACTCACGCGGAGCAGCTGGTGAGCGCGGGCGCGCTGCGCCGCCGCGGCGGCGCGGCGATCTCGGCGGGCGCCTACGTACCGCGCGAGGGAGGCGGCTACCCCGCCGCGGAGGTCTCGCTGCGCTCGGCCTCGGCTGAGAGCTTTGCGATCGTGGATGTCTCCTCGGGCGAGCTGCTCGGCTCGACGGAGGCCGCGCGCGCCCATTCGACCGTCCACGAGGGTGCGGTGTACATGCACCTGGGACGCTCCTACGAGGTGCGCGAACTCGACCTCGAGCGCCGCCGCGCACTGGTGGCGCCGTTCGACGGCGACTGGTACACGCAGCCGAAGACCCAAACGGACACCGAGATCGTGCGCCTGCTCGACCGTCGGGAGACGCTCGGGGTGAGCCTCTCCTTCGGCGAGGTCAGCGTGACGGACACCGTCCTGGCCTATCAGCGCAGGCGCCTCTCAGACCACGCCCAGGTGGACATCGTGGCGCTCGATCTTCCCGCGACGAGCTTTGCCACCCAGGCGCTGTGGTTCGAGCTCGACGCCGAGGAGCTCGCCGCGAGCGAGACGGTGCCGCTGGAGACGCTGCTGGGCGCCCTGCACGCCACCGAGCACGCCCAGATCGCGGTCCTCCCGTTGATCGCCATGTGCGACCGCTGGGACATCGGCGGGCTGTCCACCAACTACCACCCGCAGACCGGCAGGGCGACGATCTTCATCTACGACGGCCACCCCGGCGGGATCGGGATAACGCGCACCGCATTCTCGCGTTTCGAGGAGCTCTGCCGGGACGCCCACCGCCTGATCGCCGAGTGCCCCTGCGCGAGCGGCTGCCCCTCCTGCGTGCAGTCCCCCAAGTGCGGCAACCTCAACGAGCCCCTGTCGAAGCCCGGGGCGCTGGCGCTGCTCGCGCTGCTGCTCCAGGGCGCCGGCGAGCCCACCGTCCTCGCGCCGCTCTGATCGCGATTCCGTCTTGTTGAAGTAGAGAGCTGACCGGGCCGTCACAATGACCGCCGCGTGACCAAGACGATGAACGCCTTCAAGAAGCCGATGTTTGCGCTTGCGCTCATGTGCGCGGCACTTGCCGCGACGGTGGCCGGCGCCCAGGCGCCGCCCGCGCACCGCGCCGCCGTGGCCGAAGCGCCACGCTCGCAGTCGCCGATCTTCGGTGGTCCCGACGGGCGCACGGCGCTGGCGCACTGGACGCTGCGCACGGATCCGAGCGACCGGGGCGCCTCGCTCGGCTGGCAGCGCGGCGGCTTCGGCGGAGCCTCGGTGAGCGTCCCCAATGACGTCGATCCAAGCTCCTACAGCGGCAGCGCGGGCGTCCGCAACTACGAAGGCTCGGTGGCCTGGTACCGCACGAGCTTCACCGCCGGCCAGGCAGGCGTTTACGCGCTCGACTTCCAATCGGCCAACTTCCAGGCCACGGTCTGGGTCGATGGCCGCCCGCTTGGCTCGCACAAGGGCTCCTACCTGCCGTTCGAGATGCGCGCCAAGCTTGCGGCGGGCTCGCACACGGTCGTGGTCCGCATCGACTGGAGCCACCCCTCGGAACAGTCCAGCAACGGCTTTCACCGCACGTGGTTCAACTGGGGCGGGCTCAACGGCGAGGTCGAAGTGCGTCCGATCGGGCAGAGCGAGCTGTCGAGCCCGACCGTCCAGACGACACTCGCCTCGAGCGCCTCCGGCGCAGCGGCCACGGTCAAGGTGAGCGTGCTGGTGCACGACTACGGCGCGGCCCGCACGATCGCCCCCGAAGGCTCGCTCGCTCGCGGCGCCCAGACGGTCCCGTTGGCCTTCGCGCCCGTGCAGCTCGCGCACGGCCAGTCGGTCACCGTCAACTCGACCGCGACGGTTCCGGAAGCCGCGCTGTGGTCGCCGGCCAGCCCCAGCCTCTACCGGCTGAACCTGGCCGTTGGCGCCGAGAGCAGCTACACCGCCCGGGTCGGGCTGCGCCAGTTGAGCTGGCACGGCGGGCGGCTGTATCTGAACGGGACGCTCCTGCGCCTCCACGGCGCGACCCTCCAGGAGGACGCGCGCGGGCACGGCGATGCGCTCACGTCCTCTGACATGGACGCGATCGTCGGCGAGCTCAAGGCCGTCGGCGCCAACGCCGCCCGCGCCCAGCACCCGCTCGATCCAGCGCTGCTGGAACGCCTCGACGCCGCCGGCATCCTGGTGTGGCAGGGCATCGGTCCCGTGGAAGGGGCGGGCAACTGGTATTCGAGCACCCCACAGCTGCTCGCAGGCGCCGAGCAGCAGGCGCGCACAGCGGTGCTGGCCGGCGAGCTGCACCCCTCGATCTTCGCGTGGAACCTCGTGGACGAGGTCGCGGGCAACGGGCGCGACGCCGCCGAGGTCGGCTACGTGCGCACGATGGCGCGCTGGCTGCACACGCACGACCCGACGCGGATGGTCGCAGTTGACGTGTGGGGCGATCACCCTCCCCAGCACGCCGGCGCGCTGTACTCCGAAGCGGACGCGGTCGCGGAGACGGACTATTCCGGCTGGTATGACTACCCGAACGACAGCCCGGCGCAGCTGGCGAGCGCGATGCGGGGGCGCCTCGGCGAGATGGAGCGCACGTTCGCCGGGAAGGTGCTCGTGGTCAGCGAGTTCGGAGCCGAATCCAACGGGCTGAACCCGCCTGGGAGCCCCGGCAGCTATGCCTACCAGGCGCGCCTGCTGGCCGAGCACATCGCCGTCTATGAGGCCGATCCCAAGCTCACCGCGATGCTGGTGTGGGTGCTTCGCGACTACCCCCTCACCCCGACCTTCGAGGGCGGCTCGATCCACAATGTGCTCCCGCAGGTGAGGCTGATCGAAGGGCTCAACCAGAAGGGGCTGTTCACATACGGCGGTCAGCCCAAGTCCGCGGCGGCGACCGTGGGCCGGATGTTCAAGTCCCTGCCACAGGGCTGACGCCGCCCAGCGTGGCCGCCGCGATCGCCGCCTGACCGTATGAGATCGCACCGTCGTTTGGCGGGAGGCGCTCGGGGGTGAGCACGCGCAGCCCCGCCGCCGCGAGGCCGGCGGCGACGCCCTCGAGCAGCAGGCGGTTCTGGAAGACGCCGCCAGCGAGGACGGCGAGCGACAGGCCGTGCTCGGCGGCGATCTCGGTGGCGGCACGAACGGTGGCCGTCGTGAGCCCGCGGTGGAAGCGGGCAGAGACCGTCGCCGGCGAGGCACCGCCGGCAAGGTCGTCGATCGCCGCCATGATCGTCGCCCGCGGGTCGAGCTGCCCGCCGTGCCAACCGATCTCATACGCGCCGTCCTCATCCGGGTCGGCGAGCGCCTCCAGCTCGATCGCCGCCTGGCCTTCGTAGCTCACCTCGGGGCGCAGGCCGCAGAGCGCGGCCACCGCGTCGAACAGCCGTCCCATGCTCGTTGTGAGCGGCGAGGCGATGCCCTCGGCGGCGATCCGGGCGACGGCTGCCCAGCGCTCGGACTCGACGCGATCGGCGAGGCGGGCGGGGGGCGCGGGCACGCTCTGGCGGCTCGCGTCGGCCAGCCACGCACAGGCCATCCGCCACGGCTCGCGCACGGCGCGCTCGCCGCCCGGCAACGCGACCGGGCGCAGGTGTCCCGCGCGCTCGAAGCCCGTGAGGCCTCCCACCAGCAGCTCGCCACCCCACACGGTGGCGTCGCCTCCGTAGCCGCTGCCATCGTAGATCACGCCAACGGCCGGGCCCTGCTCGCCGTGCTCGCCGAGCACGGCGGCGAGATGGGCGTGGTGATGCTGCACCCCCAGGAGCTCCACCCCGGAACGCTCCAGGGCATAGGCGGTGGAGAGGTAGTCGGGGTGCAAATCGTGCACGAGCACCTCGGGGCAGACGGCGAACAGCGCTTCGAAGTGCTGCGCTCCCCCGCGGAAGGAGCGCAGGGTCTCCCAGTTGCGCAGATCGCCGATGTGGTGTGAGACCCACGCGCGCTCCCCGCGGGCCACGCAGAGGGTGCTCTTGAGCTCGGCGCCGCAGGCCAGCAGCGGCAGCGGTGTGGGCACTGGCAGGCCTACGCTCGCGGGCACGTATCCGCGGGAGCGCCGCAGCGGCAGCGTCGCCGGCCGCGCGCCCACGCGCACGACCCGCACGACCGAGTCGTCGGTGCGCATGTGGATCGGGCGATCGTGGACGAGCAGGGCGTCGGCGATCGGCCGCAGGCGCTCCACGGCCTCCTCGTCGAGGTGGGCGATGGGCTCGTCTGAGACGTTGCCGCTGGTCAGGACCAGCGCGCTCACGCCGAGCGCACGGGCGTCGGCGAGCAGCAGGTGGTGCAGCGGCGTGTAGGGAAGCATCAGCCCGAGCTCGCCCACCCCGGGCGCCACCGAGGCAGCCACGTCCGCCCCGTCCCTGCGGGGGGCGAGGACGATGGGGCGCGCGGGCGAGACCAGCAGCTCGGCCTCCTCGGGGCCGACGAGCGCGAGCTCGTGGGCGACGGCGAGATCGGCGACCATCAGCGCGAGCGGACGATCCTCGCGCCGCTTGCGCGAGCGCAGCCTGCGCACGGCCTGCTCGGCGTCGGCGCGAACCGCCAGGTGATAGCCGCCGAGCCCCTTGACCGCCACGATCGCGCCGTCGCTCAGCATGCGCGCGGCCACCGCGATCGCGTCTCCGCCAGCGGCACCGGCGTCCTCCCCGCCCCCGGCGTCCTCCCCGTCCACGGCGAGCAGCCGTGCCCGCGGCCCACACTCCGGGCAGGCGTTGGGCTGGGCGTGGAAGCGCCTGTCGCGCGGATCCTCGTACTCGGTGAGGCAGGCCGGGCACATCGCGAAGGCGGCCATGGTCGTCAGCGGCCGGTCATAGGGCACGCCACGCACGATCGTGAAGCGTGGCCCGCAGTCGGTGCAGTTGATGAACGGGTAGCGGTGGCGCCTGTCGCCGGCGTCGAACAGCTCGGTCAGGCACGCGGGGCAGGCGGCGGCGTCGGCTGCCACGAGGGCGTCGGCCTCGCCCGCGCGAGCGCTCGCGGCGATCGCGAATCCGCGCTCTCCCTGCACCCGCCGCGGCGAGCTCAGGACACGCTCGACCCTCGCCATCGGCGGAGCGTCGGCTGCAAGGCGAGCGAGGAACGCCTCGATCGATTCATCCCCACCCTCGACCTCCAGCTCGACCCCGTGATCGTCATTGCGCACCCAGCCGGCGAGCTCGAGCTCGCCGGCGAGTCGATACACGTAGGGTCGAAAGCCGACGCCCTGCACGGTGCCGGTGATGCGAACGCTGACCCTGCGCATGGGCATGGGCGATGTGGCCGCCATCGCCCTAGGTGGGGCCGGCGAGGAGCGCCAGCGCGGGCATCAGGCGGTTGCGGGCGAGCGCACCCGGCTCACCAGCCAGTCGCGAAAGCCATCCACCCCCTCGCCTGTGCGGGCGCTCGTGAGCAGGTGCTCGATGCCGGGATGCACCGTCTGCAGGTTGGCCAGGAGCTTGTCGAGGTCGGCGTCGACGTGGTCGAGCAGGTCGATCTTGTTGATGACCGCGAGCTCGCACGCGCGGAACATCAGCGGGTACTTCAACGGCTTGTCATCGCCCTCGGCCACCGAGCAGACCATCGCCCTGGCGTCCTCGCCGACCCGGAACTCGGCCGGGCAGACGAGATTGCCGACGTTCTCGATGACCAGCAGGTCGATCTCCTCGAGCGGGATCGCCGCGAGCGAGGAGCGCACCATGTTGGCGTCGAGGTGGCACTCGCCGCCGAAGCCGTTGGCGGTGTTGAGCTGCACGACGGGGATATGCAGCGAGGTGAGGCGATCGGCGTCGAGGGAGCCCTCGACGTCGCCCTCGAGCACCCCAACGCGCACATCGCCGGTGTCGGCGAGCGCCCGCTCCAGCAGCGCGGTCTTGCCGGCCCCGGGCGCGCTCATGAGGTTGACGACTCTCACCCCGGCGCGGTCGAAATCCTGGCGGTTGGCCCGAGCGATCGTGTTGTTGGCGTCGAGCACGTCCTCGACGACTCTGACTTTGATCCGATGCATGATCAGGTGGAGCTCACTCTCGACTTCTCTAGCAGATCCTCCTCGAGCTCGAGCGCCTCGACCAGCAGCTCCTCGCCCGCGAGCACCTCTACGTCGAAGCTCCCGCATGCCCCGCAGCTGAGCGGGAAGCTCTCCATCACGCGCTCGGCCCCGCACTCCCGGCAGCGCCCGGCGGCGGGTACGTGCGTGATCGCCAGCTCGGCGCCGTCGAGCGCGGTGCCCTGCACGACCAGGGCGAAGGCGAACTGGAGCGAGTCCGGGACCACCTGGCGCAGGTGGCCCACCTGCACCTCCACGCGGAGCACACGCCTGCCCTCGGCGTGGCGGGTGGCGACATCGATGATCGCCTGGGCGATGGAGAGCTCGTGCATCAGCAGATCCTCGGCAGCGGGTCGCCGACGAGCTGGTCCATCACGCGCCTGCCCCCGAAGGCGGTCTCGACGAGCACCATCGCCGGCGGCTCGGTCCTGACCTCTCCGATCTCCGCCGCGTCCTCGCCCCCCGGAGCGGCCCTGAGCGCGGCGAGCGCCGCATCGGCTTGCTCGGGGGCGACGAAGGCCACGAACTTGCCCTCGTTGGCCACGTACATCGGATCGATGCCGAGGATCTCGGCGGCGCCGGCCACGGCGGGTGCGACCGGCACGGCGGCCTCGCGCACGACGATGGCCACACCAGACGCGCGGGCCAGCTCGTTGAGAACCGACGCCACGCCGCCGCGGGTGGCGTCACGCAGGCAGCGAAGCCCGGGACCGGCGGCATCGAGCAGGCCGTCCACGGCCGGCCACAGGCAGCGGGTGTCGGACTCGATGTCAGCATCCAGCCCGAGCTCTCCGCGCGCGAGCATGATCGCGGTGCCGTGCTCGCCGATGCTGCCCGACAGCAGGACGCGGTCGCCCGGGCGCAGGCGATCGGGGGCGAGGCTCGCGCGGGGATCGCGCTGGCCGAGCCCGGTGGTGCAGATGTACATGCCGTCGGCGTGACCACGTTCGACGACCTTGGTGTCCCCGGCGACGATCTGCACGCCGGCCTCGCAAGCGGCTGCGGCGATCGCCTCGACCTCGGCGCGCAGCGTCTCTGCGGGCAGGCCCTCCTCGAGCACGAGTGAGAGCGTCAGGGCGAGCGGCCGCGCGCCGGCCATGGCGAGGTCGTTGACGGTGCCGTTGACCGCCAGCTCGCCGATCGAGCCGCCGGGGAAGCGCAGCGGCTTGACCACGAAGGAGTCTGTGGTGAGCGCCAGCTCGAGCCCGTCGAGATGGACGGCGCCGGCATCGCCGAGCGCCTCGAGCGTTGCCGAGGCGAAGGCGGGGACGAACAGCCCCTCGATCAGCGAGCTCGTCGCCTTGCCGCCGGCGCCGTGGGACATGGTGATGTGCGCGTCTCGGAACTTGGCGCGCTTGGCGCGAGCGGTCTCGATGATCCCGAGGATCTTGGACTCGCGGTCGCCGGAGAGCAGCTCGGCCATCACAAGACCTCCCGCTCGCGGGCGAAGCGCCCGTAGTTGTAGTAGGCCGCGCAGGCGCCCTCGGAGGAGACCATGCATGTGCCGATCGGCCGCTCGGGCGTGCAGGCGGTGCCGAAGACCTTGCACTCCCACGGCTTGATGACCCCCCTGAGGACCTCGCCGCACTGACAGGCCTTCGGGTCCGCCACGCGCACGTCAGGAACCGCGAAGCGCTCCTCGGCGTCCCATTCGGCGTAGTCGTCGGAGAGACGCAGGGCGCTCTCGGAGATGAAGCCGAGCCCGCGCCACTCGAAGCGGTCTCGCAGGGTGAAGACCTCGTCCATGATCTCCAGCGCCCGAGGGTTTCCCTCCCAGGGGACAACTCGCGCATACTGGTTCTCGACCTCTGCGCGAGCCTCGACGAGCTGGCGCAGGACCATCAGCACGGACTGCAGGACGTCGAGCGGCTCGAAGCCAGAGATGGCGAGCGGCTTGCCGTATTGCTCGGGTATGAACTGGAACGGGCGGGCGCCGATGACCGTCGCCACATGGCCCGGCCCGATGAAGCCGTCGAGACGCACCTCAGGCGACTCGAGCAGGGCGCGAAGCGGCGGCACGATCGTGACGTGCGAGCAGATCACCGAGAAGTTCCGAGCGCCTTCGGCCTTGGCCCGACGGAGCGTCAGCGCTGTGGAGGGCGCGGTGGTCTCGAAGCCGATTGCGAAGAAGACGATCTCACGATCGGGGTTCTCCTTGGCGATCCGCAGCGCGTCCAGCGGCGAGTAGACGATGCGCACGTCGGCGCCCTGCGCCTTGGCGTCGAGCAGCGTCTCGGTCGAGCCGGGGACGCGGAGCATGTCGCCGAAGCACGTAAAGATCACCCCGGGCTCGTGGGCGAGGGCAATGCCGTCGTCGACGCGCCCCATCGGGATCACGCACACGGGGCAGCCGGGACCGTGGACGAACTCCACGTTCGAGGGCAGCAGGTCGTCGACCCCATACTTGTAGATCGCGTGGGTGTGCCCGCCGCAGACCTCCATGATCTTGTAGTGGCGCTCCGGCTCGACGGTCGCGTGGATCTCCTCGGCCAGCGCCCGGCCGAGCTCGGCGTCGCGGAACTCGTCCACGAACCTCACGGCGCCGTCTCCCCGACGGCGGCGGACTCGGCCGGCTGCGGGCCGGGCGCCCGTGCGAGGGCGGTCCCGGCGTGCACCAGGAGCAGCTCCCCGGGCTGCACGGGCTCGACGAGCGCCGTCTCCACGCTGGAGCGCCTGCCCTCTGCGTCGGAGCAGAGCGCGAGGCCGCGCTCGCTGTCCACGATGGCGACCCGCATGGGGATCGCCTGGTCGCCGCAGGTGATGCAACCGTGGGCGGCGACGCAGTCGGTCATGCGGCCGAGTCTGTCATGGGTTGGATGCGATCACTCGATCACGCTCGCCTTCAGCTCCTCGAGCTCCTGCTCGTAATCGGCTCCCATCTGCTCGAGAAGCCTGAGGGTGGCCCGCGCCTCGTCCTCGTCGACCTTGGAGAGCGCGAAGCCGACGTGGATCAGCACCCAGTCGCCGGGGGCGGCGCCGGTCTCGCCGACGTCCAGGAGCGCGATGTTGACAGTGCGCCGCACGCCCGCGACCTCGACGGTGGCGAGACGGTTGACCTCATCCACCACCTCGACGATCTGTCCTGGAATCGCCAGGCACACGGCTACGGCCTCTCTAGCGCAAGCATCCTGATGAACCCTACCCCCACTTGGCCCATAGGCGAAGGACTCGCTCGGGCTACTTGCCGACCTGCGCGCCCCAGCGCTCCTCGACGTGACCGAGCCTCCAGACGGCGAGTGCGACGGCCCAGGTGAGCACGAACATGCCGACGATGACGAAGCCGAGGAGGTTGACGTCGATGCTCTCGAACCACCTCCAGAAGGAGCCCGTCAGGTTCAGGTGCTCCGCGAACAGCCCGCCGAGCTCGATCGTGCCGACGACGAGCGCCACCGCCACCGAGAGCCCCGTCACGGCGAGGTTGTAGTAGACCTTGCGCACCGGCTTGGAGTAGGCCCAGCCGTAGGCGAAGCTCATGAAGGAGCCATCGATCGTGTCCATCAGGCTCATGCCGGCGGCGAACAGCACGGGAAGGCACAGAATCGCGTACCACGGCAGCCCCGCGCCGGCGGCGCCGCCGGCGAGCACGAGCAGGGCGACCTCGGTGGCCGTGTCGAAGCCGAGGCCGAAGAGCACGCCGATCGGATACATCTGGCGGGGTCTGCCGATCGCGTGAGTCATGCGCCCGAAGAGGCGGTTCATCAGCCCACGGCTGCTCAGCTGGCGCTCGAGCGCCTGCTCGTCGTAGACGCCCCTACGCATCTCACGGAAGACCTTGACGATGCCGAGCAGGATCGCCACATTGAGCGCGGCGATGACGTAGAGGAAGCTGCCCGAGACGAGCGTTCCGATCGTGCCCGTGACGCGGTGAAGGCTCGAGCCGTGATGCGTCACGGGGCCGGCCAGCGACCTGATCCCGAGGGCGAGCGCGAGCGAGAGTGCGAAGACGATCGTGCAGTGCCCGAGCGAGAACCAGAAGCCAACGCTGAGAGGCCGCTTGCCTTCGGACATGAGCTTGCGCGTGGTGTTGTCGATCGCGGAGATGTGGTCGGCGTCGAAGGCGTGGCGCAAGCCGAGCGTGTAGGCGGTGACCCCGATGCCGACCGTGAAGGCTCCGGCGCTGCCCAGCTGGTAGTGGCGCGGCACGACCAGGGCGATGAGCATCAGGAAGCCGGCGAGATGCAGGCCGAGGACCACTGCGGCCATCAGCGCCAGCGTGCACTTCTGGCCACGGTCGAGTGATCCCATGGCCCGGCGCAGCCGCGCCCTGCCCGGCTCCGCCATGCAGCCGCCTCCGGGCGAGCTCATCTCACGGTCGGACCAGCTGGTAGATGCGGATCTGCCCGGCGGTGCTCGGGGCGAGGAACGAGGAGACCTGGTAGGTGGAGCCGTGGTACTTGACAGAGCCGCTGTCAGGCAGCGAGGAGGGACCCGGGCGCGTGCTGCCGGCGAGCTGGCGTGAACCCGAGCGGACGTAGAGCAGCCCGTGAGTGAGCGTCCTGACGAGCCTGATGTAGCCGGGGAAGCTCGCGGGCGCGAGCGTGAAGCGACGCGATATCAGCTGCGCGGCGTGCGCGAGCTCGGCGCTCTTGATCTCGGCGCAGGTGCTGGCCGACAGCGAGGCGGGCACGGGCACGAGCAGCGAGATCCGCAACGGTCCGCCGGGAAAGGAGCGGGCGTTGAAGGAGAAGGCCTGGTAGAGCACGCGCCCGTAGGTGACGGGGCCGTGGGCCGGGATGCTCGCCGGGCCGGGCGTGAGCAGCCCTTCGATCGGCAGCTGGCGCGCGCCCACGCGCATCGCCAGTGGCACCCCGAGGAAGCGGGAGACGAGCTTTACGTATCCGAGGTCGTCCTGGACGGAGAGGACGTAGTGGCCGATCGTGCGCCCGTTCAGGCGCAGGCGACCGCTGACGGGCGCGAGGATGTAGGGGCCGCCCACGTCGGCGAGCACGGTGGAGCCCGTGGTGATCCGCAGGCGCACGATGTGGGTGTGGGAGTAGACGAGGCTCGTGACGGCCGCTTCGATGGCACCGCGGTTCCCGCTCGCCACGGCACTCAGCAGCGGGCCGTACCCCTCAACCTGGCGCTGGTCGCTCTGCGTCTCCGAGCTCGAGAGCTCGGAGCCGTAGATCCGCGTGGCCACTTCGCCGGCGGCGTGGGCCAGCACCTCCGGTGCGGCCGGGCCGCAATCCGGCCGCGCCAACGGAGCGACGACGCTGCCCACGGACGCCGTCTGTGCGGAGGCGCCACACGCGCCGAGCGCCAAGCCCAAGAGCGCGGCTGCCACGGCGGGAACTGCGCGCGTGCTCATCAGTGTGTGCTACCCCCGGTTGCCCTGGGCGATTCTCCGCAGGTCGATGGTCTTGTCGTACAGCTTGGCATCGACGCCCTCCTCGAGCGCCACCTCGCGCAGCGGGCGCCCGGAGGCTGTGGCCTTCTGGACGATCACGGTGGCCTTGTCGTAGCCGATGGCGCTGTTGAGCGCGGTGGCCACGGCGAGGGTGGCGCCAGCGGAGGCCTCGGCGCCCGCCTTGTTGACCTGGATGCCGTCGACGCACTTCTCGGCGAACACGCGCGAGGCGGCCGACAGCAGGCGCAGCGACTGGAGCAGGTTGCGGGCGATCAGGGGGATGCGCACGTTGAGCTCGAACTGCCCCTGCAGGCCGCCTACGGTGATGGCGGTGTCGTTGCCGATCACCTGCGCCGAGACCTGCAGGACGACCTCGGGGATCACGGGGTTGACCTTGCCGGGCATGATCGATGAGCCCTTCTGCAGCTCGGGCAGCAGGATCTCGCCGATGCCGGCGCGTGGCCCGGAGCCCATCAGGGCGAGATCGCCGGCGATCTTGGTGAGCGAGACGGCGAGGACCTTGAGTGCACCGGAGAGCTCGACCAGCGCGTCGCGGTTGGCCTGCGCCTCGAACGGGTCGAGCGGGGCTGCGATCTGCTTGAGGCCGGATTCGCGCTTCAGGCGCGCGCGGACCTTCTCGGCGAAGCGGGCGTGGGTGTTCAGGCCGGTGCCGGTGGCGGTGCCGCCGAGCGGGATCTGCCCGACGTGCACGAGCGCGGACTGTACGCGCTCCTGGGCGAGGGCCAGCTGGGCGGCGTAGCCGGCGAACTCCTGCCCGAGGGTCACGGGGACCGCATCCATCAGGTGGGTGCGCCCCGCCTTGACGACGTTCTGGAAGCTCTTCGCCTTTTTCGCGAACGAGCGCTCGAGCTGCTTGAGCGCGGGCAGCAGCTCGTTCTGGGCGACGTCGAGCGCGGCCAGGTGCACGGCCGAGGGAAACACGTCGTTGGAGGACTGGCCCATGTTGACGTGGTCGTTGGGGTGCACGCCCTCGCCGGCGAGCTTGCCGATGACCTCGTTGGCGTTCATGTTGGTCGAGGTTCCCGACCCGGTCTGGAAGACGTCGATCGGGAACTGGTCGTCGTGCTTGCCGGCGGCGATCTCCTTGGCGGCTTTCTCGATGCGAGTGGCGCTGCGCTTGGAGAGCAGCCCGAGCTCACCGTTGACGGCCGCGGCGGCGCCCTTCAGGCGGGCCAGCCAGTGGACCACGGAGATCGGCACGGTCTCGCCGGAGATCGGGAAGTTCTCGACGGCCTTGGCGGTCTCTCCGCCCCACAGCTGCTTGTCCGACATCGGCTCTCCTTTTCTGGCCGGGGGCGCGACATAGTCTTCCACCACCGACTACGTATAACTATGGCTATACAGGCTCACTGAAGAAAGATATGGATCCTGACGGGGGGATCCGGCGGGGCCGCCTTGATGAACGTCCGCGCCCCCCGGTGTCCGCCGCCACCATGGACCCTATCCGCAGAAGGCGGCAAGCTCGCGAGCGAGCCCGACGGGGTCGTCGTAGGCCATCAGGAACCCGGTGCTCTCGAGCACGCGCAGCTGCCCGCGGGGGAGCCTGCGCAGCGCCTCTTCGGCGCCGGCGAGGGGATGCATGCGGTCCTGGTCGGCCCACAGCAGCAGCACGGGCATGTCCAGGCGCGGATAGAGCTCCAGCAGCTGTGTCTGGGCCCCGCGCGGCCAGCTGCGTGCGCATATGGCCCAGGAGCGGGCGAGGCTGGAGTTGCCGGGAACGTCGGCGAAGGCGTGGCGGAAGAGGTCTGCTGCGGCCGGGTTCCCGCGAACCGAGAGGCGCATCCCCCGCTCCGGCGTGAACAGCGCTCGCGCCCCGTAGGAGAGCAGGCTGTCGAGACCGGGGACCGCAGCGGCGCGGGCGCCGAGCTGCCAGGCGGCGCGCGCGCGCGAGTTGGCGGGCGGGACGTGCATGCGGTTTCCCATCAGCACCAGGCGCGCGGGCCTGACCTGCCCGCGCAGGACGGAGTGCATGAGGATCTCGGCGCCAGCGCCGTGGCCGGCCAGCAGGGGCCTCGGGCCGAGCACCTCGGCGGAGAAGCCGCCGAGCACCTCGGCGAACCAGTCGAGCGTGTAGGGGTGGCGGGGACGGTGCTCGGAATCGCCGTGGAGGGGAAGGTCGGGGAGGACCACCCGAAAGCGGTCGGAGAGCTGCTCGACGGCCGGCTCCCACTCCTTGTGGGAGAGCAGTTCGGAATGCAGCAGGGCGAGCGGGGGGCCGGCGCCGAGCTCACGGTAGGCCACGCGGGCGCCATCGTGATGGTGATAGAGACGCAGTCGCACCTGCTCATCGTAGGTGGCGCACTGCCGCACCTACAATGGGCCGCCCTGTGAGCCAGAGCAGATCAGATCCGTTGATACCCCGCCGCGAGGTGGACCCCCGTCGGGAGCTGCCGGAGCTGGAGCTCGAGGTGCTCGAGCGCTGGCGCGAGCGGGACGTGTTCGCGGAGTCGCTGCGGATGCGGGCGGGGGCGAAGCAGTGGGTCTTCTACGAGGGGCCACCGACGGCCAACGGCCCGCCGGGCTCCCACCACGTGCTCTCGCGCGTGTTCAAGGACATCTACCCCCGCTTTCAGACGATGCGCGGCTACCGCGTGGAGCGCAAGGGCGGCTGGGACTGCCATGGCCTTCCAGTCGAGATCGCGGTGGAAGAGAAGCTCGGCATCACCCACAAGTCGGAAATCGAGGAGAAGGTGGGGATCGAGGCCTTCAACGCGGAGTGCAGGGCGTCGGTGTTCACGTTCCTGGAGGAGTGGGACCGGCTGACCGAGCGGATCGGCTTCTGGCTGGATCTGGAGCACGCCTACCGGACGCTCGATGAGACCTACATCGAGTCGGTGTGGTGGGCGCTTTCGCAGATCGACGATCGCGGGCTGCTGTATGAGGGCAACAAGGTGGTGCCATACTGCCCGCGCTGCGAGACCACGCTCTCCTCACACGAGGTGGCCCTCGGCTACAAGGACGTTGTCGATCCGAGCGTCTTCCTGAAGCTCCCGGTGAGCAGCGGGCCGGAGAAGCTGCTCGTGTGGACGACAACGCCGTGGACGCTGCCCGGGAACGTGGCGGTGGCGGTCTCACCGACGGCGACCTACGCGCTGGTGCGCCTCGCCGGCGAGGACTTCCTGCTGGCGGAGGCACGGGTGGAGGCGGTGCTGGGCGAGGGAGTGGAGGTGCTCGACCGCTTCTCGGGAGCGGAGCTGGTGAGCAGATACCGGGGCTACCGCGGACCGATCTTCGATGCGAGCGATCGTGAGGCGGGGCCGCTGCCGATCCTGGCGGACGAGTTCGTGACGACCGAGGACGGCACGGGGATCGTGCACCTGGCGCCGGCCTTCGGCGAGGAGGACTACCGCGTGGCGGCCGGCGCCCCGCAGGTCCCCTTCGACCCGACGCGGGCGGGCACGCTGTACAACCCGGTCAAGCCGGACGGCACCTACGACGAGCGCGTGCGCAGCCGTACGGGGGACTCCTATGCGGGCCGCTTCGTCAAGGATCCCGCCCTGACGCAGGAGCTGATCGAGGACCTGCGCGAGCGCGGCCTGCTGCTGCGGGTGCAGGAGTACGAGCACTCCTACCCGCACTGCTGGCGCTGCGGAACACCGCTGCTGTACTACGCCAAACCGTCCTGGTACATCGCCACCTCGCGCCTGCGGGACGAGCTGCTGGCAGCCAACGAGACCGTGCGGTGGCATCCGCCCCACGTCAAGCACGGTCGCTTCGGTGACTGGCTGAAGAACAACGTCGACTGGGCGCTCTCGCGTGAGCGCTACTGGGGAACGCCGCTGCCGGTGTGGCGCTGCGATGAGGGGCACGTGCACGTGGTCGGGTCCTTCGCCGAGCTGGCCGAGCGCTCGGGGGCCGAGCTCGATGACCACCACCGCCCGTTCGTGGACGAGGTCTCCTTCCCCTGCCCACATATTGAGGATGGGGAGGCGTGCGGAGTGGTGATGAGGCGCGTGCCGGAGGTGATCGACGTGTGGTTCGACTCGGGCGCGATGCCGTTCGCCCAGCACCACTTCCCGTTCGAGAGCGAGTCGGTGTTCGAGGCCAGCTTCCCGGCGGACTTCATCTGCGAGGCCCAGGACCAGACGCGTGGCTGGTTCTACTCGCTGCTGGCGGTGGCGACCCTCCTGTCGAAGGGAGCGCCCTACCGCAACGTGGTCTGTCTGGGACTGATCCTGGACGAGGACGGCCAGAAGATGTCGAAGTCCAAAGGCAACACGGTGGAGCCGTGGCAGGTTCTGGACAACTATGGCGCGGACGCCTTCCGCTGGTACTTCTTCACCTCCAAGCAGCCCTGGGACGGCTACCGCTTCTCGGCGGAGACGATCGGGGAAGGGGTGCGGCTGTTCCTCAAGCAGCTGTGGTCGACCTACTACTTCTACGTCCTCTACGCCAAAGCCTCGGCCGATGAGCTGAGCGCGGCCGGCGCCGAGGGCGCGGACACGGACGGCACGGAGGAGGGACCGGACGCGGACCTCGACCGCTGGGCGCTGTCGCGCACGGCGGGCACCGCGGAGCTCGTGGCCGAGCGCCTGGACGCCTACGACGCCACCACGGCGGGCAGGGCGATCGCAAGCCTCGTGGACGAGCTCTCCAACTGGTACGTGCGGCGCTCGCGCAGGCGCTTCTGGGACGGCGATCCAGCGGCCTTCCGGACGTTGCGCACGTGCCTGCTGACCGTGTCGAAGCTCCTGGCGCCGCTGTGCCCGTTCATCGCGGATGAGATCTACGACAACCTCGACGGGACGCTGACGAGCGTGCATCTTTGCGACTTCCCCACGGGGGCCGAGGTGGGCGAGCGCGACGAGCAGCTCGAGCAGGCGATGGCGCTGGCGCGCGAGACCGTGCGCCTGGGCCTGGGGGCGCGCGGCAAGGCCAAGATCAAGGTGCGCCAGCCGCTGGGCGAGGCGGTGGTGGTGGCCGACGGGCGCGAGCGCGAGGCGATCGAGCGCCTGGCCGAGGTGGTGCGCGAGGAGCTGAACGTGCGGGAGGTGCGCTTCGTGGCAGCGGCCGAGGAGCTCGGCAGCTACGAGGTCAAGGCCAACTACCGCACGCTGGGGCCCCTGTTCGGCAAGGACATGCCGCTGGCGGCCGAGGCGGTCGCGGCGCTCGATCCGGCGCACGTGGCGGAGGCGCTTCGGGGCGGCGAAGGGATCGGGATCTCGGCGGGCGAGCGCGAGCACACGCTCTCGGCGCAGGACGTGATCGTGACGATGCGGGCCCCGGACGGCTACAGCGTGGAGCGCGAGGGCGCACATGCGGTGGCGCTCGACCTGGAGATCGACGGCGAGCTGCGACGCGAGGGCCGGGCACGCGAGATCGTGCACGCCGTGCAGAACGCGCGCAAGACGGCGGGGCTGCAGGTGGAGGACCGGATCGAGCTCGCGCTCGACGGCGCCCCCGAGCTGATCGACGCGGCGGCCACGCACCGCGACTACATCATGGGCGAGACGCTGGCGCTCGACCTGGACGTAGCCGACCGCGCCGCCCGGGAGAGCGCGAGGATGGACTACTCAGAGCAGACCGAGGTTGACGGCCTGTCTCTGAGCATCTCGCTGAGCCGAGCGCACAAGCCCGGCTGAGCGTCCTAAGCTGCCGAGAGCGAGGGCTCCAGCTCTTGCTCGAGCTTCTTCTTGGGGTAGGCGCCGACGACGGTCTTGACGGGCTGGCCGCCCTTGAACAGGATCATGGTCGGGATCGAGAGCACCTGGAAGCGCGCGGCTGTCTGCGGGTTCTCGTCGATGTCGAGCTTGACGATGCGCAGGTCAGGGCGCTCTGAGGCGATCTCCTCGAGGACCGGGGCCACGACGCGGCAGGGACCGCACCACGGGGCCCAGAAGTCGACGAGCACGGGACCCTCGGCCTCGATGACCTCGGCGTCGAAGTTGTTGTCGGTGATTTGGGTCAGGGTGCCTGCCATGGGGTCTCCTCATTGGTCGCTTGCACATCACTATACAAAATGAAGGAAGGGTTGCCGGCTCAGCGAACGGTCACGACCCAGCCTTCGGAGTTCCGCACGATCGGCGGGTGGATGTGGGTCAGCGCGGTGAAGAGATGCGGCGAGACATAGACCTCGATCAGCGCAGCGATGATCAGCACGGGCACGGCCACTGCGACGGTCACGAGCGTGGCGGCGAGCAGCTGCTCCCACTCGCCGCGGCGGCTGGCGATGATCCAGGCGGCCAAGGGCAGGAACAGGGCGATGAGCTCGGGGACGGCATGGGGGAGCACCCCGAGCAGCAACAGCGCGGGCGAGACGCGCAGGAAGTTGGAGACGCCGGCGAGCGTGTGCCCGATCAGGTAGGCCTGGGCGCTCAGCGAGAAGGTGGTGGCGGCGACCACGAAGGCGATCGCCAGGCGCCCCCCGTGTTCGTGAACCCAGCGCGAGACGCCACTGTGGTGCTCGGCCTGAAGCGGCAGCGAGCTCCCGGCGATGAAGCCCGCCACGCAGGCCATCGCGTGCAGCGCGAGCACGAGCGCGTTGCTGCGCAGCACGTGCAGCACGTCTCCCGTGTCGCCGACGGCGAAGGGCGGCTGCAGCGTGATGATCTGCTGGTAGCCGTGGTCGAGATACGCGACGACCAGCACCGCCAGCAGCAGTCCGGTGGCAGCGAGCGCGGAGCCCGCGATCCAGCGCCCCACGACGGCGCCTGGAGTGCGCTGCCACGTGCGCAGCGTCGCGCGCGTATGGCGCACGCCGTGGGCGAACGCGTATGCAGAAGCGTCCATCCCCTCTGCATCGGCGTCTGCGCCGGCTATCTGAAGCGCAGGCGCGGCACCAGCCACATCGCCTCGGCGGCTATGCGCCAGGACATCTTGCTCTGCCCACGCTGGCGGTCACGGAAGACGATCGGCACCTCGACCACGCGAAAACCCGCCTGCACGGCACGGTAGGTGAGCTCAACCTGGAAGGCATAGCCCTGGGAGCGCACGCTGTCGAAGTGGATCGCCTCGAGCACCTCGCGACGGAAGCACTTGAAGCCGCCTGTCAGGTCCTTGACCTGCAGCCCGAGCACCAGGCGCGCGTAGGTCGATCCGCCCTCGCTGATGAAGCGCCTGAGCAGTCCCCAGTCGCTCACGCCGCCCCCCGGCACGTAGCGGGAGCCGAGGGCGAGATCGGCGCCGCCGTAGACCGTGTCCAGCAGCCGCGCGAGATCGGCCGGGTCGTGGGAGAAGTCGGAGTCCATCTCCATCACGTACCCCGCGCCCGCCTGCAGGGCATGGCGGAAGCCCGCCAGGTAGGCGGGACCGATCCCGTTCTTCTCGGTGCGGTGCAGGACCTGCACCCACGGATGCTCGGCGGCCAGCTCGTCGGCAAGCTGGCCGGTGCCGTCGGGCGAGCCGTCATCCACGACCAGGATGCGATAGCCGTCGGGGGCGGTCTTGGCGAGCACCTCGCCGGCGGCGAGCACGATCGCCTCCACGTTCTCCGCCTCGTTGTAGGTGGGCAGTATCAGCCAGGGCTCGCCGGACATGGGTCGGCGTACCCTAGAGCGTGGGCTCGATCGGCGGCGCGGTCGCCTCACCCGCGTCCTACCCTGGTGGCCGTGCCCGAGTCCGAGCTGTCCAATGCCGCGATCGCCGATGCCTTCGACGAGCTGGGTGACCTGTACGAGCTCGACGGCGCGGTCGTGCATCGCGTGCTCGCCTACCGCTCGGGCGCCAAGGCCGTGCGCAACGCCTCGGTCTCGGTCGCGAAGCTCGCGCGGGAAGGCCGCGCCACGGAGCTTCCGGGGATCGGCAAGACGCTCCAGGAGAAGGTTGTCTCGCTGGCGGAGACCGGCTCGATCCCCGCGGCCGAGCGGCTGCGCGCCAAGTTCCCTCCCGGCCTGGTCGCGATCACCCGGCTCCCCGGCCTCGGGCCGAAGCGTGCCCGGCTCCTGCACTCCGAGCTCGGCATCGACTCGCCGCGGGCTCTGCGCGAGGCCGCGCTCGCCGAGCGCCTGCGTGACATAAAGGGGCTGGGCCCCAAGTTCGAGGCGAGCGTGCTCGCGGGCCTCGACGCGATCGAGTCCCAGCCCGACGGGCATGGCGGATCGCGGGTGCTGCTCCCGCGCGCGGTCGAGATCGGCGAGGCGCTCGCCGCCGGGCTGGAGCGACTCGGCGGCCCCGGCACGCACGTCCAGCTCGCCGGCTCGGCGCGCAGGCTCACCGACAGCGTCAAGGATCTCGATCTGGTCGCGACCACCACCAGGCCGACAGCGCTCGCCAAGAGCCTCGCAAAGCTCGAGGAGATCGAGAGCGTCTCCTCGGCCGGCAAGGCCGGGGCCAGGGCGCGCACGCACTCGGGCATCGCCGTCGATCTGCGGATCGCAAAGCCCGAGCAACTGGGCAACCTGCTGCAGCACTTCACCGGCTCGGACGCCCACAACGCGGCGCTGCGCGAAGCCGCCGTGCGCCGGGGGCTGCACGTCTCCGAGTACGGGATCCTCGACGACGCCACCGCCACCGCCGAGACCTTCGCCACCGAGCACGAGGTCTACGAGCGGCTCGGACTGGCTTACATCGAGCCAGAGCTGCGCGAGAACCGCGGTGAGCTCGAGGCCGCGCGCAAGGGCGAGCTGCCCAGGCTGATCGAGCTCCAGGACATTCGCGGCGACCTGCACAGCCACACCGTGGCCTCGGACGGGCACAACACGATCGAGGAGATGGGCCGAGCGGCCCGCGAGCGCGGGTATGAATACCTGGCGATCACCGACCACTCGGCCACCCACGGGTTCGGCAACGACGTCTCACCCGAGCAGCTGCGCCGCCAGATCGAGCTCGTCCACGAGGCAGGCGCGCGCGTGGAGGGGATCGAGCTGCTGGCGGGCAGCGAGGTCAACATCCTGCCCGACGGCTCTCTCGACTACGACGACGAGCTGCTGGGCGAGCTCGACTGGATCGTGGCGAGCGTGCACACCTCCTTCGGGATGAGCGAGCAGGCGATGACCGAGCGGATGATCTCCGCGATCGAGCACCCGCTGGTCGACGTGATCGGCCACCCCACCGGTCGCCTGATCGAGCGCCGTGCCCCCTACGCCCTCGACTTCGAGGCCGTGTTCGCCGCAGCCGCCGCAGCCGGGACGATGCTCGAGATAAACGCCAACCCCGATCGGCGCGACCTCTCAGACGTGCACGCGCGGGCGGCCGCACAGGCCGGGGTGCTGATCGCGATCGACTCCGACGCTCACCGCACGCGCACGCTTCAGAACATGCGCTGGGGAGTGGCAACCGCAAGGCGCGCCTGGCTGAGCGCCGAGCAGGTGGCCAACACGCGAACCTGGCCCGAGCTGCAGCGTCTACGCAAGCAGGCGCGCAAGTAGGCGCTCGGCCACGAGCCGATCGACCGCCTGAGGGCTGAACGGCTCGATCGCCACGCGTGCGCGCTCGGCGTAGTCGTCCGCGGGCCGCTCGAGGGCAGCCCGCAGCGCGCCCGCCAGGTCCTCCCCCACCAGCCGCGGGTCGAGCTCGCGCGCAATCGGCAGCGCCGCATACGGGCCAGGAGCGGGCGTGGTCACGAGCCGGCAGCCATCCGCGAGCGCCTCCAGCTGCGCGATCCCGTAGTCCTCCCGCCGCGGCGCACACACGAACAACCGCGCGCGGCGCACGAGCGCGCGGTACTCCTCACGTGCCAGCGGGCCCACAACACGAACGCCCTCCCCGCCGGCCGGCAGGCCGGCCTTCTCAAGATCTTCCCCGCCCACGCCCGCCACGACCAGCTGCCCCACCGCCTCGCCACGGTCACGCCACACGACCCGCCACGCCTCGAGCACCCGGTCCAGCCCCTTCTTGGCCGGGTTGGCCGCATAGGTGATCGCTGCGATGTCCCGCACGGCCTCCTCGGGACCGGACGGGGAGACGGCCACGGGCAGGACGAGCGCACGCGCGGCCGCAGGCGAGGCGTCACCAAGCTCGTCCAGAGCCCCCTCGCTCCACGGCAGCAGCAGCGGAGCTTCTCCCAGTCGGCGATGCTCGAGCGGGCGCTGCCACAGCCCGTGGCGCCCCGGGCGGTTGCCGGCTGAGGTGGCGTCGAAGCGGATCGCGCCGGGGCGCGGCCACAGAAGCGCGGCCGTGGTGCTCGAGTAGATGATCGCCCGTGGCGAGGAGCCCATCGTCGCGAGGGCGTCCGTGGCGGCCGTCCGCGCCGCCCGCGCCCATGCCAAATCGGTCAGCATCAGCGTCCGCATCTGGCGGGGCGCTCGCCCATATGCAACCGCCACACTCGCGCCCGCACGAGCGAGCGAGTCCCGCAGCTGCTCGTCTGCCGTGCGCAGCCCCTGGGTCGAGCCGAGCGAGACGATCAGGACGTCGACCGAGCGGGTCGAGGGGGGCATCCTCAGGTGACGGCGCCGTTGACGCGCTCCGGCCGCGACGCCGAGAAGCCGGGCGTGCGCAGCAGCGACATGGGGCGCACCGGGGAGGTGCGCTGCACGTAGAAGGCGGCTCCGTCTCGCTCCTCGATGGCCGCCACCGCGGCATCCTGGCGGCGCCAGGCGAGCGCCCAGATGATCGCGAAGCCGCAGGCGATGCCCGGTATCTGCGGCGCGAGGAACGCCAGCCCCCCCGACAGCAGCGTGAACATCGCCAGCGGCCACAGGCGGTTGACGAGGATCGCGCTCGGATGGTGCTCGGGCAGCGTGGTGCTCGCGCGGGCGCTCGCGAGCAGGCGGGCGATCGGCGGACTCGTCTGGGCCCGGCTGCCCAGGCGCATGCCGATCACAGACGCGATCACCCACCAGCCGATCGCGATCGGCACGAGGTAGCTGCTGCTGTTCGAGCTGGCTGCCGATGCGAGCACCGTGACCGTCGCGAGCGCCGTTGCCGCGCCCGCGCTCAACAGCACGGTGGTCCGGAGGAAGTCGACGAAGCGCACGGCGCTACAGGAGCGCCTCGAGCAGGCCCCGCACTCCGGCGGGGCCATCGACCGTTACGTCGGCCTCTCGGGCGAGATCGGGGGGCGCTTCGTCTGAGCTGACCGCCACGCACACCGCCGTCTCGAGCTCCCCCGCCTCCACGAGCGTGCGCAGGCCGCGGAAGGCGTCGAGGTCGGTCGTGTCGTCGCCCACGTACACCGCCGCCTTGACCGGGCCGCCGTGGAGCAGAGCGGCGATGCCGAGGCCCTTGTCGAGCAGCACCGGCGGGCGCACCTCGAGCACCTTGCGCCCCCAGTGCACCGCCAGCCCCTCCTCCTCCGCGCGCCGGGCGATCTCCCGGACGGCATCCGCGGCCAGCTCCTCGTCCGGGGCGCCGCGCCAGTGAAAGGCCGCGATCGAGTCCTTGTCCTCGCTGCGCACGCGAAGTCGCTGGTGCTCGGCCGTGTATATACGCGCCGCGAACTCGCGCACGCGCGCGGTCCAGGCCGCGAGCTCCTCGTCCACCTCGGGGCGGGTCGAGCCCGGACGCAGCAGTTCTGCGCCGTGGTTGCCCACGTAGGCGATCGTCCCGATCGCCACGATCTGGCGGGCCGTGCTGGCGCGGCGGCCGCTCACGCAGCCCACCACCCGGTAGCGCTTGGCGATCTCGATCAGCAGCGTGCGCGTCGCCTCGGGCACGTGCGCGTCCGCAGCGTGGCGGACGATGGGCGCGAGGGTGCCGTCGATGTCGAGCAGGACGGCGGCGTGAGCTGGGTCTGAGCGGATCGGCTCGAGCGCCTCCACAAGCGTGGCAGCGGGGGACACGAGGTCTAGTATGGCGCGCATGGTGGCCGGCCCGTCCGCTCGTGCAAGTGGTCGCTGAGCAAGCGTCTCACCGCTCGCCGAAGCTGGTGGCGATCGGCACGTTGGCGGGCCTCTTCAGCGGCCTCTTCGGCGTGGGCGGCGGCAGCGTGATCGTGCCCCTGCTGGTGCTGTGGCTCGGCTACGAGGAGCGCGGCGCCACCGCCACCTCGCTGGCCGCCATAGTCTTCATCGCCGCCTTCGCCGCCGCCGTGCAGGGCCTCTATGGCAACGTCGATCTCCTCGATGCAGCGCTGGTGGGCGTGCCGGCGGTGGGCGGCGTGCTGATCGGGACATGGCTGCAGCAGCGCCTGCAGGCAAGTGCGATCTCGCTGCTGTTCGCCGCCGTGCTCGTCGCGAGCGCCGTCGAGCTCGTGCTCAGGTGATCGGCGCCCTCGCCATCGGCGTGGCCGCCGGGATCGTCGCGGGGCTCCTGGGCGTTGGCGGCGGCGTGCTGTTCGTGCCCGGCCTGGTGTTCTTCGCCGGCCTCGGCCAGCATCAGGCCGAGGCCACCTCGTTGCTCGCGATCGTGCCCGTCGCGATCGTCGGGACCTACCGCCAGGACCGCTACGGCAACGTCAACCACTCGGATGCCCTACTGCTGGGCCTGCTCTCGGTGGCGGGCGCCGCCGCCGGCGTCGCGCTCGCAAACGCCCTCTCGGGCGCGCTTCTGCGCGATGCCTTCGCGGCGCTGATGTTGGTCGTGGCAGCCCAGTTGGTGCGCCGGACCATACGCAGCTAGACTCCTGAGTACCCATGGGACTAGATAACCCACTCCACATCGCTTTCCTGGTCGTGATCCTGTTGCTGGTGTTCGGTGCCCGGCGCCTGCCCGAGATCGGGCGCTCGCTCGGCAGCGGCATGCGCGAGTTCAAGGATTCGATCAGCGGCGAGACCAAACAGCCGACGATCACGCAGGCGGCGCCCCCGCCCCCGCAGGCCGCGCAGCAGCAGGCCGCCGAGGCCTTCGGCGCCACGCCTCCGGCTCAGCCGGCCCAGGCGCCGGCGCCCGAGCCGACGCGCCAGGCCTAGCGGGCGAAGTCGAGCTAACCGGCGGTTGCGATGCCGCCATACCGACCGCATCCAGCGGCGGAGAATCCTACTCGGCAGCGGGTCCTTGCCCGCCACTTGCTTTCATAGGCCTGCAGCAGCGTGGTGCTCGCATCGTGCTGAGCTAGCAGCTGTCTGATGGTCGGTTCGGCCTGAGCGACAGTCTTCTGATAGCCGGGCCGGATGCTCATCACTTCGAAGATGTAGTAGAGGATCTCCTTCAGCGGGCCGACGAGCACATGCGGGGGAGCCGCGAAGTAGTCCTTTTCGTAGCGCTTCGTGCCTTCCCCACGCGCCCTGCCCAAGCGCAATCCGCCCTCGATGCTCTGGTTGAACCGTTCCGCGACGCTGCTGAAGCTCCGGCCGGCTTGGAGCTCGCGCTTCGCCTCGACCACCCGCGCTCTGCTGCGGTTCATGATGGCCCTGATGTCGCGCCGTTCCCCCACGAAGAAGCTCAGCCTGTGGCGTCCGTAGTAGGCGGCGATCTGCGCGTGCGAGATCGCTGATGCCGCCAGCGTCACGCGGCGCTGAGCGAGCCTCGCTGCCAGCATGCCGAGCCTGAGCAGCCACAGCTGATCCGACTCCGCGACCCTCGGGCTCACCAAATACCTTTCGAGCTCGCCTTCGTTGGCGAACCATTCGTACCTGAGCCCATTTATCAGGTTGGCCTTGGACAGGCCCATCTGCTTCCTGGCTTCCGCATCGCTCACCTGCACTCCCTCCTCCTGAGCCTCTCCGAGCGTCCACCGCCATGAAATCAATAATCCGAGGACCTGCCGTCGCATCGCTGCCTCGCCAGGTGCGCTCCCACCATCTGCCGCGGTCTCCACCGTCATCCAGTGATGGAGCAGCTTCTCGCCGATTTGGGCTCCCCCGACTAACGCCACGACGACTTCGCCGGATGCCGCGTCACCACTGGCGGCGCGATCACCGCCGCATCCCCCTCCCGCGACCGCCACGGCAAGCGCCACAGAGCACAGCCCGATTAGTTGAACCAGTCGGTTCATGACATCGAGAACGCTAGTGAACACATCGCGCGATGTGGGGATGCGTCTCCAACCGACAATGCGCTCTTGCGCGTGCCGTTTAACGACCGAGAGCTCAGACCTTGTGGCGGATGGCGCCGCCGCGCACCGCTTCGAAGGCCGATCCTGGGACGCGCTTGATCTGTTCGAGGTCCGCGTCGTTCCAGCGGGGATCGGGCGCGCCGGTGATGTACCAGGAGGAGCCGTTGTCGGCCACGATCAGCCCGTAGCGCTTGAGCGCGCGCAGCACGATCAACGACTCGCCGTGAAAGCCCGCCAGCGAGTAGCTGGCCCTCAGGCGCAGGCGCAGCCCCATCGGCGGCAGGCTCGGGTCCGAGCTGCTCGAGGCGAAGTGCGTGGCCGGGTGGATGTAGCCGCGTTGGGTGCGCTGCACGGTCACGCGCAGGGCATGGTCGATTCGGCCGGCGCGGACCTCCGGGTAGCGCACGAGCAGGGGAAGGATCGGCAGCCCGGCAGCGTCGGCCGACGTCCAGCCTTCGGGGCGCAGCCTGTTGCTGCGCAGGTTGAACACCGCGCCCGAGCCCGCTTCCCAGCCACTGCCGTTTCGGCGGGCCGAGTAGAGCTCATAGAGATGGCAGCTGCCGCCCTGGAGCACGAGGACGTGGCGATCGCCTTCAACGCCTGCACCCTCGACCGGGGCGCCCGGCGGGATCGGGTAGGGCCCGGGCTCTGATTCTTCGCCGAATTCGGTGAAGCGGATCGGCACCTTGGCCTGGCTCTGGCCGACGACCGTGTAGGGGATCCCGTAGCTCGGGTTGGTCCCGAAGTCGGGGTGCAGGTGCCCGCCAAGGCCGATGCTCGCGATGTAGGCCGCCGAGTTGGGGTCCGCCGGGGCGTGGGAGATGTCCTGGTTGAGCGGATTGCTCGCCGGGAACACCGGACAGCCGGCTTCGCGTGGGGGTGGACCCGACGCCGCCGCAGCCACCGGCGCGACTGCCGCCAACGAGGCGAGCACAATCGCGGCAACCGCCATGGGAGAGGGAGCCCGGCTCACCCTGCTGACGCTACGGCACCCACGGGGCGGGTGTGAGGCCGCTGGACCATCGTTGCGCGGTCCCGGCGCTCGAGCAGCGGGCCCGACGGGCGATCAGGCAGGCGACTGGGGCTGCAGCACCGACGGCCGTGCCTCCTCGATCAGAGGCGCGCCGCAGTGCCAGCAGAAGGCCGCGCCGCGGCTGTGCACCGCCCCGCAGGAGCGGCACTGGCCGTGCACGCCGGCCTCGGCGCTCGCGAGCAGGCGCTGAACCTCTCCCAGCTGGGCGTCTGCCTCCTGCAGCTCCGAGGCCCGCCGCGCGAGCACGTCGAGGCGGTAGTGGTCGCGGACGGCCATCTCGTAGGTCAGCCCGCCGAGATCCCAGGTGAGCTCGGCCACCCGTTCGGCGAGCTCCTTGCGGCGGCGGCGCAGCTCGGCCATCGAGCCGCTCGGACCGGAGCGGGGCGAGGGCTGCAGACCACCGACCGGCAGCAGCGCACCCGCGGGCGGTGGTGCCTGCTGCGGCTCGGGCCGCGGCGGCTGCGAGGAGCTTCCATTGAGCGAGGTCACGGCGCCGATCCCATCAGCCGGTTTCGATCGGCTGGGAGCCGAGCGAGTTGATTTCTTCCTGGTGCTTCTTGCCGCTCGAGTTGCTCAGTTTTTCGAGTTTGGAGCCGGGGAGCTTGGTGGCTTTCTTCAGCGGCTGCTTTTCGATCTTGGCGGCTTCCTTGGTTTCCCGAGCTTCTTCTTTGGCGCTCGCCTTGCTCACCGTGGGGGTGGTGCTCGTGGCGGGCGTGGTGCTCGTGGCCGGGGCCGTGCTCGTCGGTGCGGCTGCAGCGGCACCGAGGCTCGAGAGCCCTTCGACTTTCACGATCTGCGGGCCGGGGGCCTTGTTGCTCTGGGTGACCCAGTGGCCGACGAGCAGCCCGACGACGAGGCACATCAGCAGCACCGTCAGCAGCCCCATCAGCCCCGAGTTGCGGCGCAGCCATCCACCGGCTCCCTGCTGCCGGAAGACCGGCGCGTAGCCGACCGGGCTCATGTCGATCGTGTCCGACGTGAGCCACGTCTGAGCGCCGCCGCGGGGCTGGTCGGACTGGAGCACGTCCAGGAACGCCAGACGAACGGGGGAGACGGGGTGACCGCAGGAGAGGCAGTAGCGCTGATCGGCGACGAGCGCCGCTCCGCAGCTCTCGCAGGTGGCGCCGCTCTGCTCGGAGGGGACGGGGACGAGACTCACTTCAGCCACCGATCGTCTTCCTGCCCGCGGGCACCGCTGTCAGTTCGACCTTCGCGCCAACGGCGTTGCCGATGAGGAAGATCTGAAACGGCGTGCCGGCGCCCGAGCGCGCCCCGGTCTCGACCGTCGCACGTCCGGCCGCCACGACGCGAGCACCCTTGAGCGCCACCGCAAAGACGGCCGCCATGGTGTGCGCCGGCGCGCCGCGGTCGAGGAGCCTGGCGCTGAGGACACTGACGCCTGCTTGCTGGACCGTGTGCACCGCGGTGGTCGTCAAGCTCGTCGCCCGGCTCGAGGGCGAGCTCACGCCGGTACCCACCGTGACCTTCACGGCGGAGGTTCGCTGGTTGGTGAGCACCTGGTCGTCGACAAACCAGACGGCCTGGTGCGCCCGCAGCGAAGAGATGTGCTGCAGCGAGGCTTCCAAGCCGGGCGTCGCGTTGGTGTAGAGGATCTTGCCCCCCGGCCCCGTGACGTTCACGAGCAGCGGCACGTCTGCCTGGGCACGCGTGGAGCTCGAGGTGAGCCGTGCGGCCAAGGCCATGCGCCCGCCGCCGCTCACGAGCGTGACGTCTGAGACGCGCACGTGGCGATTGACGGCCCCGAGCTTCAGCGCGCTCGCCGAGGCCGCCTGTTCCTGGGAGGCGATCTTGGCGCTTTCCTGCTCGGTGCTCTCGCAGGCGGAGACCGTCATGGTCAGTGCTCCACATCCGGCCACGACGAGCGCCCGCTTCAGAGTCCCGGGCCGCACGTGGGCGCCGGGGGTTGGGGAGATCTCATCCGAATGCCCCTCGCACGTAGTCGCGGGTGCGGGTGGCGCGCGGTTCGTCGAAGACCTCGGCTGTGCTGCCGTACTCGACGAGATCGCCGAGGTACATGAAGGCGACCTTGTCGGCCACGCGATGCGCCTGGGCGAGGTTGTGGGTCACGACCACCACCGCCAGCTCGCGTCGCAGCTCGCCGATCAGCTTCTCGATCGTGTTCGTCGAGATCGGATCCAGGGCGCTGCAGGGCTCGTCCATCAGCAGGACCTCGGGCCGCGGCGCGATCGCGCGGGCGATGCACAGCCGCTGCTGCTGGCCGCCGGAGAGGCGCAGCGCCGGGCGGTCGAGATCGTCGCGGACCTCGTCATAGAGGCCTGCCCGCCGCAGCGCATCGATGACCTGCGGTTCGAGCTCGCGCCGGCGCGGGCGCTTGCGTGACTGTTCGCGCAACGCGAAGGCGACGTTGTCGAAGATCGACATCGGAAACGGGTTGGGCTGCTGGAAGACCATCGCCACGCGCGCCCGCAGGGTCGTGTCGGCCAGCTCGTGGATGTCCTCGCCGTCGAGCATGATGCGACCCCCGCGCGAAGCGCTGGGCGTGAGCTCGGTCAGGCGGTTGAGGGTGCGAAGCAGCGTGGTCTTGCCGCAGCCCGAGGGCCCGATCAGGGCCAGCACCTCGCCCTGGTGGATCGAGAGCGAGACCGACTTGACGGCCTCTTTGGCTCCGTAGTTGATGCTCACGCCCTCGAGGCGCAGGCGCTCGGGTCCGGCGGTGGAGAGGGAGCCTCTGACGGCCTCCCGCTCCTGCGGGGGGGCGACGGGCACGGGCGGCCGGTCGACCACGATCGTGCGCACGGGAGGCACGAGCGGCGGCGGTGCCGGCTGGACGGCCTGTGGGACAACGTGCTCGCGCGGCGGCGGGTCCTCGCGCTGGGCACGCACGAGGCGCAGCGGGTCGAGCAGCATCTCTTCAGCGCTCATCGGGCACATTCTCCATAGAGCTTGTCGAACACATACTGCATCGGACCAATGAGATTAGCGGGTACGCCGAGCCTTGTAAAGAAACCGTTGCCGCCCCTCCTCAGGCCTGCCCGCGCGCCGCTCATACGACTGCTCCAGCCACGGTCAGGCCGAGCGAATCCGACTGAGAGCGCCCGATCCGCTCGACGATCAGGTTGAGGATCAGCACGAACACCAGCAGGACGAACGCGGCCGCATAGGCCTTCTGCGGCGCCGCGCCTTCTCCGGCCGGCGAGTTTTCATAGACGTAGCTGGTCAGCGAGGAGCCGGTGCCGCGCAAGAGGCCCAGCACCGGGACCGATCCCTGGGGTTCGATGCGCAGCGTTTCGCCGAGCAGCAGCACCACGATCGCGGTGTCTCCGATGATGCGGCTGACGCCGAGCGTCACGCCGGTGGCGATGTTGGAGCGCACGCTCGGCAGCAGCACGCGCCGGATCGTCGCGATCCGCGTCTTGCCGAGCGCGAAGGCCGCCTCGCGCATGTGCATGGGCACCGCCTGCAGGCCATCCCTGGTGGCAGCGAACATCGGTGGAAGCGCGATCAGGCTCATCATCGCCCCGGCCGCGACGAACGAGCGCCCGAAGACCCCGCCGCCGGAGGCCGTGAAGGACAGCGGGGCGAGCAGGTGCAGCTGGAAGATCGCCAGGCCGAAGAGCGCGATCACGATGTCGGGCGTGCCGGCCACGACCTCGATGCTCGACTCCACGATTCGTGCCAGCCAGGTGGGACGCCCGTACTCGGCGATCCACAGGGCGCTGCCCACGGCCAGCGGCGTGGCGAGCAGCACCCCGATGAACGTCAGCAGGGCGGTCCCGAACAGCGGGTCGAGGAAGCCGCCGGATTCCCTCTGGAGCTTGCCGGGGGCCGGGCGCGAGAACAGCAGGTTGGGGCGCAGGTACTCGATGCCGCGATAGCCCATGTACAGGACGATCGCGCCCGCGATCACGCACAGCCCGATGCCGGCCGTCCAGGCGAACGCGAGCGCCAGGCGATCGCCCCAGCGCCACGTCATCGGCGAGGAGCGCCGTCCGGGACCGCTGCGCATCGGGCGCTCCGGCGGGGCCTGGGCAGGAGCGTACGCACTCATCCGCGCACCTGGTACTTGCGCAGCGGCAGCTTGATCAGATAGCCGGCTACGGAGAGGACGAATGCCGAGAACAACAGCAACAGCGCGAAGGCGTACAGCGAGGAGCCGAGCGCGGGCGCGCTGATCCCGTCGTGGTAGTTGACGATCGTGGCCGCCAGCGTGCTCAGCGGCTCGAACAGGAACACAAGGCCGTCGATCGGCTTCGGCGAGAACAGGCTGCCGCCGGAGACCATCGAGATCATGATCGCCTCGCCGAGGGCGCGGGCCGTGGCGAGCACCGCCGCCGCCACGATCGCCGGTCGCGCAGCGCGGATGGTGACCGCGAGGATCGCCCGCAGCGGGTTCACGCCGAGCGCGATCGCGCCCTCGCGCCAGGAGCTCGGCACCGACACGAGCGCCTCGCAGATCAGCGCGATCATGATCGGGGTGATCATCACCGTGAGGATCGCCACCGTCACGATCAGCCCGGCGCCCGTCAGCTGGACGACGTTCTGGACCGAGGCCTTCTCGCTGCTCGTGATGATGTCGTTGCCGACGAACGGCACGAGCACGAGCACGCCGATCAGGCCGTAGATGACCGACGGCACCGAGGCGAGCAGGCGGATGACCGGTATCGCGATCCTGCGCAGGCGCGCGGGCGCGAGCTCGACGATGAAGATCGAGGAGAACACGGCCACGAGCAGACCCAGCACGACCGACACGGCGGTGATCAGCAGCGTGCCGTAGACGAGCGGCCACGCGTTCAGGTGGTAGGCCGAGGGCGGCGGGTGCGCGTTCGTGGCTCCCATCGCCGAGATCTGCGTGGAGAGGTTGCCCCCCGACCCCAACCAGCCCAGGCCGTTGTGCTGGAAGGTCGGCCAGGCGTGGATCGCGACGAACACGACCATGACCACCACGACCACGCCGACCAGCAGAGACACCGCGCCGAGCAGACGCTCGGCGCGGTGATCTGACCATGGGCTGCCAAGGCGCTTCAGCATGCGAAGGCGGATCGCGGCCGATCCCTCAGCTGATCGGAATCCACTGCGTGGAGATGATCTTCTTGGCCGCAGCAGATTTTTCGATCCAGCCGATGAACGCCGAGGCCGCGCCCGTCGCCCTGCCTTTGGTCACCTCGTAGAACCGCGCCACGCCGGCGTACTGCCCGGAGATGGCGGTGGTCTTGTTGCAGGGAACTCCGTTCAGGCCGACGACGTTCACGCCGCCTTTGTCGGACTGGTAGTTGGAGACGAACCCGATTGAGCTGGGGTCGTTTTCGACCTGCTGGCGCAGGAGTCCCTCAGAGGGCTCTTCGGTTGCGAGCGGCTCGGGCACTTTCTTGCCTTCGAGCAGCAGCGTCTGGAAGTTGGTGAGAACTCCAGCCACCGACGTGCGGCTGATCAGGTCGATCGTCCCGCTGGCCGTCGCCCCGGGCACGCCGCTCCAGGAGCGGGTCTTACCCGTGAAGACCGAGATCAGCTGAGACTGAGTCAGGTTCGAGAGCGGGTTGGCTTTGTTGGTGATCACGCAGATGGCGTACTTGGCGATCGGGTAGAAGACGAGGCCCGCCGGGTCTTTCTTTTCCGGGTCGCGAGACACATCGCCGATCGTCACTCGCCCTGCGGCAACGTCGTTGACGCCGATCTGGGCGCCTCCCTGGGCGATCTTGAACTTGACTTTGTGCGGGTGCACTTTCACGTACTTCTGTGCAAGTAGAGACACGAGCGGATAGGACGCTGTGGCTCCGCTGATCGAGATCGTGGTCAGCGCAGAAGCGGCCGCAGGCGCCGCGACCCCGAGCACGCCAGCCACCGCAAAGGCGACGGAGAGACGGCGGATTCGATGCATGGACAGGTGCTCCCTTGTAATTGGATTTGACAAATATTTGACAACGAAGGGCGCCGAACATAGCATATCCCGATAGATCTGATCGACATTAGCTAGTTTGTGGTTTAGGTCAAGAAGGTCAGGAATCTCCCGCACCCGCTTGACCGCACCATCCGGCCCCCTAAGAACACAAAAAAGGTCTGAAAGGTTCGCAACTTTCGCCGCCCGCCCGCGATAGCACCAAGTGATGAACGACACACCCGAGAATCCCGCCGAGCCAGCCCAGCTGGAAACGCAGGCAGGCCAAGGCAACCCGCCCGCCGTCCCGAGCCGAGCCGGGCGCCTGCGCACGCCATCGCTGCGCATCACCGCGCTGCTGGCCGGCGGCATGCTGGCGCTCGGGGTGGCCGTGGGCGCCGCGATCGGTCCCGCCCCCGAGGCGTCCTACGCGGGCGGCGCGAGCGCCCTGGCGGAGCGCCTGCCCCTGCTGCTCGCCGCGATCGCTCGAAACAGCCACAGCGCCAGCGCGCCGAGCACGCCCACCGCCGCCGCGACCGCGCCGCCAGCGATCACCCCTCAAGCCACGCCCACGCCTGCTTCCAGCACCGCGACCGCGCCGACCAGCACCAGCGCGACTCCCACCCGGACCGCCACCGAAGAACCGGCGTCGAGCACGCCCACGGGCTCGAGCAGAGCGACCACGCCGAAGCTGCCCGCCGTCACCAACGTGTGGCTGATCGAGCTCGCCGGCGCCGGCTTCGCCGAAGCCCTCGCCCAGCCGAGCGCAGCCCCCTACATCACCGGGCAGCTGATCCCGGCGAGCACGCTGCTCAGCGGCTGGTCGGCGATCAGCGCCAGCGCCTTCGCCAGCGAGGCCGCCCTGGCAGAACCTCCCGCCGCTGGGGCCGCACCACCGCTGCTGCACTCGATCGTCCAGCCCCCGTGCCCCGAAGGTGCCGCCGGCGCCCCCTGCGCCCCCGGCACGCCGGGCCAGCTGACGGCCGCCGACGAATTCCTGAAGGCGACGCTGGCGCAGATCACGGGCACGCCGATCTACAAGGAACACGGCCTGATCGTGGTCACCTTCGCGACCGTTGGCATCGCAGCCCAGGCCGGCCTGCCCGCGGGCGCCTCGAGCGCCACGGCGACCTACCAGCCCCCTGCGGGCGTGGCGCTGATGTCGCCGTTCGTCCACGCCGGCGCGCGCTCCTCGATCGCCTTCAACCCCACTTCACCCAGGCAGAGCCTCGAAAAGCTCCTGCGCTGAGAAGACCCAGTCAACAAACGAGAACGGAGACCACCGTTGCACGCATCCCACCCTGCCCACCGAAAGACCACGCTGTGGCTCACAGCGATAGTGGGCTCCCTCGCCCTGCTGCTCGCGACGCCGGCTCTGAGCCACGCTGAAGAATCCAACCCCAACAACTACAACTGCCTCGGCAGCATCGCCGCCGGGACGCCCGAAGAAGGCAGCGAAGAGCAACAGGTCAAGTACTCCTTCTACTGCAACGGCCCGATAACGGGCTACCAGATCCAGTCCCAGATCCCGGTGACGGGCATCCAGAGCCCGCCGCTGGTGAGCGCCATCCCTGCCGGGACCGCGCTCAGCGACACGTTCTCGTGCTCGGGAGAAGTGCCGGGCTACGCGCTCAACTGCGTCGGCTCCGCCAAGGGCGGCTACGAGACGATCTCGGCGCAGTTCGCGATCGGCACGAAGCTGTGCGCCGAGCCGCGCGTGGACCCGCTGCTCACGGTCACCTACGCCTATCTGGAAAAGGGCGTCGTCACGCAGGCGATCTCCGGCCCATTCGACCTCGGGCGACCGAACGGCTGCAAGCCAGACGCATTCTCGGGCGGGACCCGGCTCGCACCGAAGACGCCTGTCGCCTCACACAAGAAGAGGTCGACCAAGACCAAGGGACACAAGAAGACCACCACGAAGAAACCCACCGCGAAGAAGAAGTAGCCCTCACGCTACGGCTGCCGGACGGCGTCGCGCACCCGCGTGGCGCCGTCCGAGCCGGCTTGTCGGCCTGTGACCGCGCGTATCACAGCGCACCCGGCGGAGCGAGCCATTCGCTGTCGAATTCCAGGCTCGTGTGCTCGGCGAGCACGTCGTAGTCGCCGTCGTAGTGGAGCACGCCCATGCCGGCGGTGTGTGCGCAGGCCGCGATCACCACATCGGCGGGAGCAAGACGGTGATGACCGACCTCGGCGAGCTCTCGCTGTGCCTCCAGGGCGTGCCGTTCCACGTCTCGATCGATCTCTATGCGCGGGAGTCGCGCGAGCTCGGACATCATGATCGCGCGCTCGCCACCCGATCGAGCCGAGTAGCCTGCCTCGAGCAGGAACGGCAGGCATGTAGCGAGCTGCATGTCATGCATCCATTCGCCGACCTCCTGGGCGCGCTCCCCATCGAGACGGTCGGATGCGAGACGGGCCCAAGCCGAGTTGTCGAGCAGGAGCACGACCAGGGCTCAATCGGCGATCAGCCCAAGGTGCTTGACCTCATCGGCGGCCTGCACGTCGATCGGGATCGAGCGGTCGCGGATCATCTCAGCCAGTCGCTGCGCCGCCTTACGAGCAGCCTCGGCGTCGTCGGGGAGCTGGCGTGCCTTCATCCGCGCTCCGAGCACGACCAGCTCGGCGTAGTCAATTCGCTCGCCCCCCACGCGGGAGCGCAGCTCGTCAAGCGCCTCCTTGACGGGTGGGGTCTCGGTGATCGTGTGACGCGGGTGTGCTGTTGGCATCCAGCCAAGTGTAGCACCGTGCTGCACCTTTACCTTGACCCCAGCCACTACAGCATGCTGTTGGTCATCCGCTCGATCTCGGCGATCGAGGTCAGACCGTCACGGACCTTCTGCATGCCGTCGTCGCGCAGCCTGCGCATGCCTTCGCCTTCGGCCACGGCGACCATCTCGTCGATCGAGGCGCGCTTGAGGATCAGCGCGCGGATCGGCTCGCTGACGGACATGACCTCGTAGAGGCCAACCCGGCCGCGATATCCGGATCCGGAGCAGCGCGAGCAGCCGACCGGCTCATATGGCTCAGCGCCGGCGAGCCCGTGCTCGGCCAGGACGGACTCGGGGACGTTCTGGGGGCGCTTGCAGTGCGGGCAGAGCATGCGCACGAGCCGCTGGGCGACGATGCAGTCGACCGCCGAGGAGACCAGGAACGGCTCGATCCCCATGTCGATCAGGCGCCCGAGTGCGCTGGGCGCGTCACGGGTGTGCAGGGTCGAGAGCACGAGGTGCCCGGTCAACGCGGCCTCGACAGCGATGTGGGCCGTCTGGCGGTCGCGGATCTCTCCCACCATGATCACGTCGGGGTCGGCGCGCAGCATCGAGCGCAGCCCGACCTCGAAGGTGACCCCGGCCTTGGTCGCGATCTGCATCTGCTTGATGCCCGCGATCCGCTGCTCGACCGGGTCCTCGATCGTGAGGATCGAGCGCTCGCCGTCGTTGAGCGCGTTGAGAGCCGTGTAGAGCGTCGTGGACTTGCCCGATCCGGTGGGCCCGGTTACGAGCACGGCTCCATTGGGCCGGTTGATGGCGTTCGTGAAGCGATCCTGCTCCTCCTTCTGCATGCCCAGCGACTCGAGGTCCTCGACGACCACGCCTTTGTCGAGGATTCGCATGACGACGCCCTCGCCGTAGACGAGCGGCAGGGTGACCACGCGAATGTCCACCCGGCGTCCGTCCACGGTGAGCGCGAAGCGCCCGTCCTGGGGAACGCGCTTCTCGGAGATGTCGAGGTCGGCCAGGATCTTCAGGCGCGAGACGACCGCGGAGGCCATCCTGCGCTTGATCGTGGCCGCCGGGGCGAGCACGCCGTCCACGCGGAACATCACGCGGGTGTCGCCCTCCTCGGGGTTGACGTGGATGTCGGAGGCGCCCTGCTGCACAGCCTGGGCGACGATCGAGTGCACGAGCTTGATCACCGGCGCGCCGTCGTCGGTGTCATCCAGCAGCAGGTTCTGCTCGGCGTCGCGGTCCTCGTCCTCCTCGACGATGTCCTCGATCGACTCGTCCATCCGCACCAGCCGCGTGAGCAGCAGGTTGAGGTCCTCTACCGAGGCGGCCGCCGGGCGGATGCGACGGCCGGTCATCATGCCGATGTCGTCGATCGTCAGGACGTTGGTGGGATTGGCCATCGCCACGAGCACCGCGCCGTCGTCGGTGAAGCCGACGGGCAGCGCCTGGTAGCGCTTGGCGGTCTCGCTGCTGATCAGGTTGACGGCCCCCATGTCGAGGTCGTAGACGGCGAGGTCGACGAAGTCGAGCCCGAAGCGCTCGGCGACGACACGGGCGAGCTGGTCGTGTCGCAGGATCCCGCGCTCGACGAGCACCAGTCCCGTGGGGCGCCCCTGCTCACGAGCGGCGGCGACGGCCTCCTCGACGGTGTCACGGTCTGAGAGGCCGAGATCCACGACCACTTCGCCGATCATCCGCGAGGAACGTCCGGGGTGGCGTGGCGGGTACAGGCCGCCGCGGCCCTCCTCGGTGGGCCGGGACTCGTGTCTGCGGTCCTCCGCGGTCAGCGCGGCGGTGTGCTCGTCAACCGTTGGCGTGGCGCTTTCACCCATCACCACTTCCTATCGGCAGCGCGGCGAGTCGCCTTGACACGGATTGATGAGGTTTCTATGTGGCGAAGCCCGGCGAACCGTGCTCGAGGGCGCCCTTGACCTGCGCGTCGAGCGCGTTCAGGCGGTAGAGCGCCAGCGCCTCCGCGGAGGAGAAGCGCTGCCCCGAGGCCACGTCGGCGCCGTGATGGACGATCACGCAGTGCTCCAGGGCCAGCCGCCGCTCGCCCTCGAGCGCGGGCGGAGCGTGGGCGGCGATCACGCGCAGGCCGAGCTCGACGTGACCGAGCATCCTGCCCTCGGCGCTGCGCTGCACCTCGGCCCCGTAGGTGAACTCGCGAGTCTTGCCGAGATCGTGGACGATCGCGGCGCTCACCAGCAGGTCGCGATCCAGGCGCGGGTGCAGCGTGCAGAGCTCGCTCGCCAGCGTGGCGACCGCGACCGTGTGCTCGAGCAGGCCTCCCAGGTAGACGTGATGGCCGGACGGTGGGCGCCCGCCGGCGGCGCGCGCGGAGCTCGGGGGCGGCGACGAGCAGGGCGCCTTGCGGATCTCGCCCCGCAGCTGGGAATCGCCGAGCAACGCGGCCAGCAGCTGCTTCAACGCGGGGTCATAGACCTCGCGGGCGAGATGCTCGAGGAAGCCTTCGAGCTCGTCGCGGTCGCGGTAGGCCGTCGGCAGGAACCGGCTCGCGTCGCCGGCCTCGGCGGGATCGATGCTCGAGATCGCGCGGATCTCGACCTGGAGCTCCTCGCGGAAGCGCGCCACGCGGCCCTTCACCTGCACGATGTCCCCGCGCTCGAAGCGCCCCGCGAGCACATCGGCGTCGCGAAAGGCGCGCGCGAGGATCGCGCCGGTGCGGTCACGCAGCTCGACCGTCAGATACGGGGTGCCGGCACGGGAGATCTGGCGCTCCTTGCGCGTGCAGGCGAAGACCCCCGCGACCTCCTCGTCGAGGCGCAGCGTGGCCACCGTCTGGGCGTGCTCGGGCAGCGATGGCGTGGCGGAGGCCATCGTCGCATCATGTACGGTGGTTCGGATGCAGCCCCTCATCTGGGACCGCCGTCCTGATGGCCTCAGGGCCCCGGCCATGGTGTGCGCATTCCAGGGCTGGAACGACGCGGGCGACGCAGCCTCGAGCGCGGTGTCCTTCCTGGCGTCCAACCTGGGCGCCCGTCGCTTCGCGAGCATCGACTCGGAGGAGTTCTACGACTTCCAGGCCAACCGGCCGTGCATCCGCTTCGGCGAGAACGAGAAGCGCGAGATCTCCTGGCCCACCGTTGAGATCTTCGAGGCAGCGGCGCCGCGGGCGCCGCGCGATCTCGTACTCGTCCAGGGGATCGAGCCTTCGCTGCGCTGGCGCTCGTTCAGCGCGCACATCGTCGACCTGGCGGAGGCGCTCGGGGTGCAGGTGATCGTCTCCCTCGGCGCCCTGCTGGGCGACGTGCCCCATACCCGTCCGGTGCCCATGAGCGGCCATGCCTCCGACGCCGGCCTGCTCGAGCGGCTGGGGATCCAGCCTTCCGCATACGAGGGGCCCACGGGAATCGTGGGCGTCCTGCACACCGCCTGCGCCGACGCGGGCATCCCTTCGGCGAGCCTGTGGGCGGCCGTGCCCCACTACGTGGCCGCCGCCGCCAACCCGAAGGCGGCCCTGGCGCTGCTGCGCAAGGTGGAAGTGCTGATCGGCGTCTCCGTCGATGTCTCAGAGCTCGAGTCCGCCGCCACCGACTACGAACGACAGGTGGGACTGGCCGTGCAGAGCGATCCCGACATCCAGGCCTTCGTGGAACGACTCGAGCAGGCGGCCGACAGCGAGGAGCAGAGCTCCTCCGAGGACGTGCCCTCGGGCGACATCCTCGCCCGTGAATTCCAGAGGTTCCTGCGCCAGCGCGGGCCTGAGGGGAAATGACCGAGTCGAGGCCGAATGCTGCCTGGATCGCACCCCCGAGGACGGGGATCGTCGCGAGTGCACCCATTGTCCCGCGCGGGCGCTGTATAACCATGGCTATACAGCCGCTTGTCGGGCAATATATGTAGGTCGGTGGTCGGTGGTCGGTGGGAGGAAAGGGCAAGAGGACTGTCGTCCGGAGCCGCCCAGAGCCCTGCGGCCCTACCCCTCGGCCGCCGGACACACGATCCGGTAGTCGCAGATCGAGCAGGCGGCGCGCGAGGGCGTCGGCTCGAACTCCTGGCCGAGGATGCCCTCGCCCACCTCGAGCACGATCTCGGTGACGGCCTCGGCGTCGCGCTCGGTGCGAGGCACGGGGACCTTGAGGTCGTCGAGCACGTAGTAGTAGGCCTGGCGCGAGGAGTCGAGCTGCCAGGCCTCGCGCGCGGCGAGGGCGTAGAGCGAGAGCTGGACGTCGTCGGCGAGCTGCTCGGCGGTCTTGGGACGCGAGGTCTTGTAGTCGATCAGCTCGAACTCGGCGTCGGATCCGTCGGCGAGGCGATCGACGCGATCGACGCGGCCGCGCAGATGATGGGGCCCGAGCCGGAAGGCGAAGGCGCGCTCGAACCACACGGGCTCTGAATCCTGCTCGCCGAGGCGCGCGTGGTAGCTGGTGAGCGCGGCCCGGGCCTTGGCCAGGAGCTCGAGCTCCGAGGGGCTTTCGCCGAGGGCGCTGCGGCGCCACACGGCCTCGAGCAGCTCGAGCATCTGCGCGAGCGTGGTGGCGTTCTCGGAGTGGTAGCGCTCGAGCACCTGGTGCACGACGATCCCGAAGCGCTGGTGCACGGTCTGCTCGGTGGGGATGCGCAGGACCCGCGCGAACTTGTAGCGCAGCGGGCAGCTGCGATAGGTCTGGATGTCGGAGGCCGACAGCGCGAGGCCGATGCCCTTGCGCGGGAGGAACGGCCCGAGCGAGTGCTCCTCGCGAGGGATGAGCGCCTGGGCGCGGGCGCGGTCGTCGCCCTCGACGTCCAGCAGGGTCTCGTCGAGCGTGGAGGTCTGGAAGATCTCCCGCTGCAGCGGGGTGGTGGCGGCGAGCAGGCGCGCGTTGATGTCAGAGAGGGCCTCGGCCAGGCTCTGACCCTCCGGGCGCTGCAACAGCGCTGAGAGCTTGAGCAGCTCCAGATAGCGGACCACGCCGTGGGAGATGTCCAGGTCGGTGTCCAGCCGCAGCTCTCCCAGGCGCCCGCCGATCCGCGCCACGCTTCCGAGCACCTCCTCGCGCAGCATCCGCAGCGTGCCCTCCAGGCGGCTCTCGGCCGATTCGGGCTCGCGCGGCGGGACGGCCTCCAGCTCGGCGGGGGTCTCGGGAACGACGGTCGCCAGGTGTCTGGCGAGGTCGCGGGTGCTCGACTGTGGCCGGGCGCGCACGAACTCGACGGCGAGCGCGCGCAGGCGCTCGAGGCTCGCTCGCTGCTCGGCCGCGTCCTCGGGCGCGAGCAGGGGACGCCCGCGCATGCCCAGGCGATCGATCAGTCGCCCGAGGAAGAGGTCTGGCTCGACGGTGTCGAGCTCGGCGGCGGCGGAGCGGTGCAGCTCGACGAAGCGCTGGATGCGCTCGCGCGCCTCGGGCGGCACCTGCGGGGACTCGGTTGCGGCGCTGAGGCCCAACACGAGGTCGAGCTTGCGCCGGCGCGCCACCTGGATGACGCGCGCCAGATCGACCTGGCGCAGCTCGATCGGCGGGCGGGCAAGCGCCCGCACGACGGCGGCGGCGTCGGCGGGATCGACGAGCAGCCGCATCCAGGCGAGCACGTCCCGAACCTCGGCTCGTTTGAGGAAAGCGCCACCGGGCTCTTCGCGCGAGAGGCCCTGTGGCGGGGCGGGCGCGATCTTGGAGCCGGACACATTCCAAGGATACGCCGGGCCGGGACCCGGGAGCGGGCGAAAAGCGATCGCCAGAAGGCTACGCTCATGGAGTGGAGCTCATCGACTGGAGCGCAGCCCAACGGATCGGAGAGCTGATCGCCGGCTCGCCGGCACACGGGGGCGTTCGCGCCGCGAGCATCGAGCCGCTCGCGAGGGACTTCGCCGGGCGCGTGAGCGCCTACAGCGGCCTGAGACCAACGGAGGAGCTCCCGGCGCTGGAGGTGGTGGGCCGCCCGGAGTGGATCGCGGCCAACCTCAAGACGATGCGCCCGCTGCTGACCCCGCTGACTGAGAAGCTGGGCAGGCAGAAGGGCCCTCTCGGCGCGCCGATGCGCGCGATCTCGGGGCTCGCGCTGGGCGCCCAGGTGGGGGCCCTCACCGGGCTGCTCTCCCAGCGGGTGCTCGGGCAGTACGACCTGGCGCTGCTCGATGGGAGCGTGACACCGCGACTGCTGCTGCTCGGACCCAATCTCGCCCAGGCGGCGCACAACTCGGGTGTGGATCGCGACGAACTCGTCCTGTGGGTGACGATCCACGAGATCACCCACGCCGTGCAGTTCTCGGGCGCGCCGTGGTTGCGGGAGCACCTCGGCGGGATGCTCACCGAGCTGATCGATGGCCTGCAGGTGAGCGTGGCGGGCAAGCCGTCCCCGGGCGGGAAGCTTGGTGGCCTCTTGCCGAAGATGCCCGATCAAAGCGAGCTGCGCGAGATGGTCGAGCGCGCTCGCCGCGGCGAGCTGCTGCGGCTGACCCTGGGCGAGGATCGCTGGCAGCTGGTCGAACGCATGCAGGCGGCGATGTCCCTGATCGAGGGGCACGCGGAGCACACGATGGATGTGATCGGCGTGGAGGTCCTGCCGTCGCTGACGCGGCTGCGCAGCGCGATGACCCGGCGGCGCGGCCAGCGCGGGCTGCCGTGGCGTGTGCTCGAGCGCCTGATGGGGCTCGAGCTGAAGATGCGCCAGTACGAGATGGGTCGGGCCTTCTGCGACGAGGTGGTGCGCGACGGGGGCCCGCAGATGCTGGCGCGCGCGTGGAGCGGACCGGAGGCGCTGCCGAGCACGGCCGAGCTCGAACAGCCGGCGCTGTGGCTCAGTCGCATGCGCCCGGCGGAGCTGGAGGAGCAGGCCCGAACGCATGTTCCTCCTGTTACAAGCTAGCTGGGGCGAGCTGCCCGTGGTAACAGGGATTTCACGGCGTGATAGGATCGAGCTGTAACGATCTTCCTCAAGCGGGTTACAAACAGGTGTTCGATAGCTGAGGCCCAGCATCGAGAACCGAACAGAGCAAGCACATACCCGTCCCTCGCAGCCGGCGAGGAATAAAGAGGAGCCCACTTCAGATGCCCACCGTAAGCAAAACCCCCGCCAAAGCAACCAAAGCCCGAGCGACAGCCGCGCGTAAACCCGCCGCGGCCAAAGCGAAAGCGACCACGGCCCGCCGTGCCGCCGCGGGCAGCACGCAGGCCAAAGCCTCACACGCCAAGGGCGCCCGCACCCGCGCCGCCCACCAGGCCGAGTCGGCCGTGCGCCAGACCCAGGCCGCCACGCGTGAGACGGCCGGCGTGTTCGGCGACTACGCCGAGCGCGCGGTGCTGATCCCGGTCGGCGCCGCCCTCATCGCCCGTGAACGCGTCGTCTCGGGCGTGAGCGAAACGATCTCGACCTACTCCTCGACGTCGAAGGCCCAGGCGCAGCTGAAACGGTTCGAGCGCCGCGGCGTCACCGCCCGCAACCGCCTCGAGCGCGAGGTTCGCAAAGCCCGTGTGCGCGTCGAGCGCGAACTGCGTCAGCGCCGCCGCACGATCGAGAGCACGGTCAACGAGCTCGAGGACCGTCGCGACTCGATCGCCAAGAACGGCAGCGAGATCGCCGGCAAGGTGCCCGAGTTCGCCAACCGCGTCCCCGAGCTGGCGAACAAGGTCCAGGAGCGCATCCTCAGCCTGGTCTGATTTCCACCAACCTTCCCCCGACCCGGTCAGGAGAGGCCGGGGACACTGCCGTCGCAGGCGGTGGTCGGGAAAGTCTGCCGGCCTCATATCCCGCCGGCAGTAGTAGCACCCTCTCCTCCCTCGACCAGCGGGCGGCCCCCACCGCCCGCTGGTCACTTTAAGGGCCGCGCCGGCAATCGGCCCTTCCGAAGAGATCGTTTGGATGAGTCAAAAACAGCTATCCGGATTTTCTTGCAAAATCCCAACTGGTAGAACTACACTGGGACCGTGGTTGCGACGGGGGTCAAGCCAAGTCTCGTAGAGGGACACGGTCCCGGAGATCCCCGCGCCCATCGCTCCTGGACCCCGCTGGCTCGCGCGCTGGCCGCCACGGGCGACCACTGGACGCTGATGATCGTGCTGCAGCTCGCGCCCGGCAGGATGCGCCTGTCCCAGCTGCAGAACTGCCTGCCCGGTGTGAGCACGGGCGTGCTCGAGCGCTACGTGCAGCAGATGGTCGAGCTCGGACTCGTGACGAAGACGCGCTTCAAGGAAATGCCGCCGCGGGTGGAGCTCGAGCTCACGGGTGCAGGACAGGAGCTGCTGCCCGTGGCTGGGGCACTGACACGATGGGGGATGCGCCACGTGTGGTCGCCACCCCGGGAGCGCGAATGCACGGATGTCGACTGCCTGCTGCGCCTGTTGCCGGTGCTACTGGAGGAGAAGGCCTCGAGCCTGCCCAACGGCTCGGTCGAAGCGGTCGCGACGCGACCCGGACCCCGGGTCAGCTACCTCTACCAGACCAAGGACGGCCGCGTGCTCGTCGCCGACGCCATCGACGGCACAGTCACCGCCCGGGTGGAGGGCACCCACAGCGCGTGGATCGCCGCCCTCGGGCCTCCGGGCAACTTCGCGAAGCTCCGCGTCACGGGCGACGCGCAGTTCGCCCTGAGCATGCTCGAGGCGCTGCACCGGGACTGAGCCTCGGGTTTGCCACAATGGGGCAAGTGACCGACCGCGACCAGATCCTCAAGGCGCTCGAGGTGGTGATCGACCCCGAGCTGCACCGCTCGATCGTCGAGCTCGACATGGTGCGCTCGATCGAGATCAGCCCCAACGGCGTGGTCGACGTGACCGTCTCGCTGACGACGCCGGGCTGCCCGATCAAGGGCCACTTCCAGAGCGCGGTCGCCGAGGCCGTGACGGCCCTGGAGGGCGTGACCCACGCCAACGTCTACTTCGATGTCCTCACGGACACCCAGAAGGCGGCTCTGCAGCAGAAGCTCGGCCGCGGCAGCCTGCCGGCCGGCGCGCTCGCGCAGGTCGCGAACGTCCTGTGCATCGGATCGGGCAAGGGCGGCGTCGGCAAGTCCACGCTGACGGCCAACCTCGCGGCGGCGCTGACGGCGGAAGGCAAGCGCGTGGGCGTGCTCGACGCGGACGTGTGGGGCTACTCGATCCCGCGCATGTACGGCCTCGGCGCGACCCGCCCCCCGGTGTCGGCCGAGCGCAAGATCATCCCGCTGGAGTCCCACGGCGTGAAGGTGATGTCGATCGGCTTCTTCGTCGAGGAGGACGCGGCGGTGGTGTGGCGCGGCCCGATGCTGCACAAGGCGCTCACCCAGTTCCTGCAGGACGTGGACTGGGGCGCCCTGGACTACCTGCTCGTGGACCTGCCCCCGGGCACGGGCGACGTCTCGATGACGCTCGCGCAGCTGCTGCCGCAGGCCAAGTTCCTGATCGTGACCACGCCGCAGCAGACCGCGCAGAAGGTGGCGCGCCGCTCGGCCCACATGGCCCACAAGGTGGACCTGGAGATCGGCGGCGTGATCGAGAACATGTCGAGCTTCACCACCCCCTCGGGCGAGCGCTTCACGATCTTCGGCGAGGGCGGCGGCAACGAGCTCGCCGAGGAGCTCGACGTGCCGCTGCTGGGCAAGGTCCCGCTGACGATGCCCCTGCGCGAGCAGGCCGACGGTGGCGTGCCGCTCGTGATCGTGGATCCGGACGACCCGGCCTCGCAGGCTATCCGCCAGGTCGCGCGCGGAATCATCGCGATGTCCCCAGTGGCGTTGCCGGTCCTTCCCCTGGTCGAGGTGGCTGTCGCCGCCGCGCCGCAGGAGGAGACCCGCAAACCCGTGGGCATGTCGCTCCCGATGGCCTGATCCGCGGGCCGTCGCGCCAGCCGACATGCCCTTCCTGACTCGCAGGCCGCCAAGGCCTTGAGCGGGCGGGCCCATGCGCTCCGCCCGGAAACCGTCGCGCTTGACAAGCGCGTGCCACCTGAGAGGATCGTCTTCTAAATGTCAGCACCGGGGAAGCAAGATGAGGAGTTGGAGGAGGGGTCGCAGCTGAGCGGCGGCGAGCCCGTGTCCGATGACGGCACTGTCGAATTCGACGAACGCCGCGCCAAGCTGGATCGCCTGCGAGCGGCGGGGATCGACCCCTATCCGCCCGTGTCGCTGTGGGCCACGCGCACGCGCATCGCCGACGTGCTGGCCGCCCACGACGCGGCGACGCTGGAGGCTGGGGAACACCCGGAGCTGCGCTATCAGATCGCCGGACGCCTGATCTCGCGGCGCGGACACGGCAAGACGGCCTTCCTCGACATCCGCGACCTGTCGGGGTCGATCCAGGCGGTGGTCAGGGTGGATGCGCTCGGCCAGGAGACCTACGACCGCATCCTGGCCCTGGACATTGGAGACATCGTCGGCATCCTCGGCTGCGTCTATGTGACCCAGCGCGGCCAGCTGGCGCTCGCGGTGGTCGAGTGCACGCTCTTGACCAAGGCGCTGCGCCCGCCGCCGGACAAGCACCACGGCCTCGGAGACACAGGGACTCGATACCGCTACCGCGAGCTGGACCTGATGGCCAACGAGCGGACGCGTGAGCTGTTCATCACGCGCAACAAGATCGTCCTCGCGATCCGCGAGTGGCTCGCCGAGCGCAACTTCGTGGAGATCGAAACGCCGGCGCTGCAGTCGCTCGCCGGCGGCGCGGGCTCGCGACCGTTCACGACCCACCACAACGCGCTCGACCGCGACCTCTACCTGCGCATCTCGGTGGAGCTGTTTCTCAATCGCTGCATCGTCGGCGGCATGGAGAACGTCTACGACATGGGCAAGGTGTTCCGCAACGAGGGCATCTCCCACAAGCACAGCCCGGAGTTCACGATCATCGAGTTCATGTGCGCGTACTCGGACTACAACGACGTGGCCACGGTCACCGAAGAGATGTTCCGTGACGTGGCGCAGAAGGCGCTGGGGCGCACGACGATCAAACGAAACGGCGAGGAGATCGATCTCGCGAAGCCGTGGCGGCGGGTGACGATGCGCGAGCTGATCCAGGAGCGCTTCGGCCTCGACTTCATGGAGTCCACGCGCGAGCAGCTGGCCGAGGTGCTGGACGAGCCGATGGACCCGGCCGCCACCTGGGCGGAGGTGGTCGCGGACATCTACTCGGAGAAGATCGAGAGCACGATCAACCAGCCCACGCACGTCTTCGACTTCCCGCTCGAGCCCTTCCCGATCACCAAGCGCCACGCGGTGCACCCGGAGCTGGGGGAGCACTTCGACGCGGTCATCGGCGGGATCGAGCTGGTCAGCGGCGACACCGAGCTCAACGACCCGGTCGACCAGTGGCAGCGCTTCGTCGACCAGCGCAAGCGGCGGATGATCGACGACGAGGACGTGCCCCACCCCAACGACGAGGAATACGCGCGGGCGATCGAGTACGGCTACTCGCCCACGGCCGGCGGCGGCATGGGCGTGGACCGTCTGATCATGATCCTGACCGAACGCGACACCCTGCGCGAGGTCATCCCCTTCCCGATCGTGAGGGACCTGCAATGAGCGCCCCCGCCGGAAAGCTCGGCCTCGACCCGGGCGTGATCGCCGAGTGCCGCCAGGCGGCCAGGCAGATCGCCGACCAGGTCGCCGAGGAGATCTCGGGCCGCACGACGGTGTCGGTCGAGCGCAGCGTCACGCGCCTGCTGGGCGTGGACGGCGCCGACGCCGTGGAGGCGCCGCTGCCCAACGTGCTCGTCGACCACGTGCACGAGCGCGGCGGCCTCGGTCAGGGCATCGCCCACTGGCTCGGCAACGCGATGATCCAGACCGGCCGCTCGCCCCAGCAGCTGGCCGAGGCCGTGAGCGCGGGCGAGCTCGACCTGCTGGAGCTCGAGCAGGCAGAGGACGGAGCGATCCGCGAGCGCGTGAGCGAGGAGTGCGCGGCGCGCCTGCGCGAGATCTCAGGGCGCTTCGAGGAGCGCCGGGCGATGCGCGAGCGCCTGGGCGACGCCCCGACGCCGCTTCGCTACGTGCTCACGGCGACGGGGGACGTGTACGAGGACGTGGTGCACGCCCGCGCGGTCGCAGAAGCGGGCGGGGACATCGTGGCGGTGATTCGCTCGACGGCGCAGAGCCTGCTCGACTACGTCCCCTACGGACCCACCAGGGAGGGCTACGGCGGCACGTTCGCCACCCAGGCCAACTTCCGGATCATGCGCGAGGCGATGGACGAGTGGTCGGAGTCGCACGGGCGCTACGTGCGCCTGTCGAGCTTCTGCTCGGGACTGTGCATGTCGGAGATCGCGGCCATGGGCGCGTGGGAGGGCTTCGACAACATGGTCAACGACGCCCTCTACGGGATCCTCTACCGCGACATCAACATCGTGCGCGGGCTGATCGACCAGCGCGTCTCGCGCATGATCAACGGCTACTTCGGCGTCGCCATCAACACGGGCGAGGACAACTACCTGCGCACGGCCGACGCGATCGAGGCGGCACCCTCGGTGACGGCCTCGCAGTTCATCAACCACCAGCTCGCCCGCGACTCGGGCGTGCCGGATGCCCAGATCGCCCTCGGGGACGCCTTCGAGATCGACGTCCCTGTGGAGAACGGCCTGCTGCTCGAGTGGGCGCAGGCGCAGCTCACGCGCGAGCTGTTCCCGGATTGCCCCGTCAAGTACATGCCCCCGACCAGGCACATGGACGGCAACCTCTTCCGCACGCACGCCGCGGACACTCTCTTCAACCTCGTCACGGTCGCCACGGGACAGGGCATCCAGACGATCGGGGTGCCCACCGAGGGCATCTTCACCCCCCACATCCACGACCGCGTGCTGGGGCTGCAGAACGTCGACTACGTCTTCAACGCAGCCCGCGACCTCGGCGAGGAGATCGAGTTCAAGCGGGGCGGGATCATCCAGACCCGCGCCCAGGAGGTGCTCGCGGGAGCGCACGCGCTGCTGCTGCGCATCGCCGAGATCGGTCTCTTCCAGGCGATCGACGAGGCCACCTTCGGCGATGTCAGCCGCAAGGTCGACCAGGGCCGCGGGATCGAGGGGATCGTGAGGACCGAGCCGGGCTACTTCAACCCGGTCGTGGGGCTGATGCGCGAGCCGGCCAAGGCCGACGAGGCGAGCTATGCGTGAGGTCGATCTCACTGCCGTCAGACCGTACGCGGACCACCTCGGCGACGGCCTCGTGCAGATGAGCTTCACGCTGCCCGTGCCCTACTCGCTGGCCGCTCGCAAGGCGGCGCTGGAGCTGGCCGGGAGGATGGGCTTCGAGGAGCCCGAGGTCGTCCACTACGAGCAGCTGACCGAGGGCTACACCTACTTCGTGATGTACGGGCGCTGCGTGCAGAGCGTGGACTTCGAGGCGCTGCAGGGCGAGGGCTTCGACATCGAGTACATGAGCGAGGACGAGATCGAGCGCTTCGCCGAGGAGCACCTGCACCGCAAGGTCGTGGTGGTGGGAGCGAGCACGGGCTCTGACACCCACAGCGTGGGTATCGACGCGATGCTCAACCTCAAGGGCTACCACGGCCACCACGGCCTCGAGGGCTACCGCTCGTTCGAGACCCACAACCTCGGCAGCCAGGTGCCCAACAGCGTGCTGCTGGCCAAGGCGATCGAGGTGGGCGCGGACGCGATCCTGGTCTCCCAGACGGTCACCCAGCAGAACCTGCACGTGCACAACCTGACCGAGCTCGTGGAGATGGTCGAGGCGGAGGGCCGACGCGGCGACATGATCCTCGCGTGCGGCGGTCCGCGCGTGTCCAACGAGCTCGCCAAGGAGCTCGGCTATGACGCGGGCTTCTCCAAGGGCACCGAACCGCAGCACCTCGCCACGTTCATCGTGCGCGAGCTGGCCGCGCGTGTGGCCAGCAGCGGCTGACCCTGCGTTGCTCTCCGAGCTGACAGCCCCCTACAGGCGCCTCGCGCTCGTGGGCCTGGCCAAGAACACCGGCAAGACCGTGGCGCTCGCGACACTGCTGCGCGAGCTGGAATCCGACGGCCGCCGCGTGGGCGTGACCTCGGTGGGACGCGACGGCGAGGAGCACGACGTGATCGACGCGCGGATCGAGAAGCCCAGCATCCAGCTGTCGGGAGGAAGCCTCGTGGCCACCACCGACGGACTCCTGCGAGCGAGCGGCATCCCCCACGAGCTGCTCGAGCAGACCGACGTGCGCACGCCGCTCGGGCGCGTGCTGATCGCACGACTGCGCGGTCCCGGGGCAATCGAGGTCGCGGGCCCGAGCGCGGCGGAGCAGGTGCGGGCGGTGAGCGACGCGATGCTCGCCCACGGCGCCGAGCAGGTGCTGATCGACGGCGCGATCGACCGGCGCGCCGCCTCCTCCCCGGATGTGGCCGATGGCCTCGTGATCTCGACCGGCGCCGTCCTCGATACCGAGATGGCGGAAGTCGTGCAAATGACGAGAAACGCGGTGGAGCTCGTGCGCCTCCCCCGAGCCGAGGAGGGCGCAGAGGCGCTCGCCCTGAACCCACGGTTCCCGCTCACGGCCGAGGGCGAGCAGATCGCGGAGCTGCTGGACGCCAACCCGGACGCGCAGCGACTGCTCGTGGCCGGCGCGCTGCCCGACCGCTTCCTGCGGGCGCTCGCCCACCTCACCCACCGCCGTCGCCGCGAGATCGTGCTGGTCGTTGCCGACCCCACGAAGGTCTTCCTTGGGAAACGAGGCCCCTCGTGGTATGACCGCCAGGGCGTTCGCCTCGAGACCGTGCACCCGATCGAGCTTGCCGCGGTCACGGTCAACCCGGTGGCGCCGCGCTCGCACGCCTTCGACTCGCGCGAGCTGCGCGAGCTGCTCGGGCAGGCGATCGCGGACGTGCCGATCTTCGACGTGCTGCACCCGGACTATCCGGGCATGCGCCAGCCGGCCGCGAGATCCGCGAGCGCCTCGGGCCTGGCCTAGCCGGTCGCGGCGGCCCCGCCCCCGCTGGCGAAGTACTCGGCGTTGATCTGGGTGTACTTGGACCACTCCTCCGGGAGCTGGTCCTCGGCGAAGCAGGCGTCCACCGGGCAGGCCTCGACGCAGGCGTCGCAGTCGATGCACTCCTCGGGATCGATGTAGAGCATCTCGGCCGCATCGTATCCGGGCTCGTCGGGCGTCGGGTGGATGCAGTCCACGGGGCACACCTCGACACAGGAGTTGTCCTTGGTGCCAATGCACGGCTCGGCGATCACGTAGGCCATTCGCTTCTTTCTTTGGGTCGATTTGCGGGGTCTCCCCTGGGGAGACGCATATTGTACGAACCATGCTCCTGCTTACGGGCGCCACCGGCCTGGTTGGCTCTACGCTGCTGCGCCGTTTGGTCGCCGAAGGCACAGAAGTTCGCTGTCTCGTGCGCGATCCCCGCCGCCTGGGGCCGTTGCGCGTGCGCGTCCAGATCGCCCTGGGCGACCTCACCGACCCGCCGTCCTTCCGCAACGCCCTGCGCGGCGTGCAGACCGTGGTGCACCTGGCGGCGGCGATCCGCGACCAACCGCGGGGCTCGATCGAGGAGCTCGACGGCATCGCCACCTGGCGCATGGTCGAGGCGGCCGAGCGCCGCGGCGTGGAGCGCTTCGTGTTCTTCTCGGCGCTCGGCGCTAGCCCCCACCACCGCACCCGCGCTCTGCGCGCCAAGGCACTGGCCGAGCAGGCGGTGGGCGAGGCCGACCTGCGCTCGACCGTGTTCGCGCCCTCGATCATCTACGCCCCCGGCGACCCCTGGCTGACGCTGCTCGAGCGGATGGCGTGGCTGCCCCTGATGCCGGTCTCCGGCGGCGGACGCGCTGCATTTCAGCCGATCTGGGCCGAGGACGTGGCAGATTGCGTGGTGGCCGCGCTGCGCGTCGACTCCTCGGCGGCGCACGAGCGCTACGAGCTCGCCGGCCCGGAGACGCTCAGCCACACGGACATGGTGCGCCTGCTTCTGCGCTCGCTCGGCCGACGGCGCCCGCTCGTGCACATACCAACGCCCGTCGTCTCGCGCGGGCTGCGGACGCTCGAGCGTCTCCTCGGGCCGAGCGCGTTTGCCACCTGGGACGAGGCCGAGCTGATGGAGGTCTCGATGACCTCTGCTCGCGGCGCGGCCGACGCGGAAGGGTTGGGAGTCACACCGCAGCGGATGGCCGCGGTGCTCGGGACGCGGTAGGGAGACTGCAGCCGGCGAGGCCGGTCCGGTGGCGCCTATGCCCGAGCCGGCGCGGGCCGGCGCTCGGCCCACGGCCGCGCGACTTCCAGCTGCCGGGCCAGGGCGAGCAGCTCACCCTCGCCGGCGGGCCGCCCGACGAGCTGCACGCCGAGCGGCAGCCCGTCCTCGCCGTGGAAGAGCGGAACGGAGATCGCGGGTTGTCCGGAGGCGTTGAACACGGGCGTGAACGGCGTGAAGAGCCCGGAGCGCGTGAACGTGGCCATCGGTTCGGGCGCAGCCGTGTCGAGCGTCCCCAGAGGCAGCGGGCGCTCAGCGAGCGCCGGCGTGAGCAGCACGTCGTAGGGAGCCAGGAAGGAGACGAGGCGACGGGCGAAGGCCTGCAGCTGTACGGCCGCGCCCATGCCCTCGACGGCGTTCATCTTTCCGATCATCGAGAAGATCGCCCAGCTCATCGGCTCCATGTCCTCTGCTGAGATCCCACCCGCCCCACGCCCGGCGACCATGCCGGAGTAGGCAATCGAGAGCGCGATGTGGTTGGAGAAGACGGCTCCGAACAGCGGCTGCAGACCGTCCACCTGCCACGGCGGCTCGACCTCCTCGACCTCGTGCCCGAGCGAGCGCAGCAGCTCGGATGCGTCGCTCACGGCCTGGGCGCACACGGGATCGATGGGCGCGTCGGGAATCGGCGGCAGCGTGGTGGCGGCGATCCGCAGCGGGCCCGGCTCCTGCGCGGCACTCTGTGCGAAGGGCTCAGAGGGCTCGGGCGCCCAGGTGGCGTCGCCGAGCTCATATCCGGCCAGCTCGTCGAGGATCGCAGCCGTGTCAGCGACGGTACGCGTGAGCATTCCGTCGATCCCCAGCGAGGAGTCGCCCAGTTCGGGGGCCGCGGAGATCCGCCCACGGCTGGGCTTCAGGCCGACGAGGCCGCAGCAGGCGGCGGGGATGCGCACGGAGCCGCCACCGTCGTTGCCGTGGGCGACTGGCAACATGCCGCTCGCCACCGCGGCGGCCGCTCCACCCGAGGAGCCGCCCGGGGTACGCTCGAGGTCCCACGGGTTGCGGGTCGGCCCGAAGATCCGCGCCTCGCTCGTGGGCAGGATCCCGTACTCGGGCAGCGTGGTCGTGCCCACGATCACGAACCCGGCCTCCTTCAGCCGGCGCGTGACGTTGTGGTCGTAGTCGCACATGTTCTGCTCCATCAGCGAGCAGCCGTAGGTCAGGCGCAGCCCCTCGACGGGACGATTGTTCTTGATCGCGGTGGGGACCCCCGCGAACGGCCGCTCGTCCCCCGGCCGGACAGCATCCGCAGCCTCGAGCGCGCGCTCGGCTTGGATGTCGACGAACGCGTTAAGGGACGGGTTGAGCTCCTCGATCCGCTCGAGCGAGGTCTCCACGAGCTCGCGTGCTGAGATCTCCCCCGAGCGCACCATCGCGGCGAGCTCGATCGCGGGACGGAACATCAACTCGGGATCGGACACGCCTACAGCGTACCCGTGCGGCCATTCCTGCGACGATATGGGCCTGCCCACAAGGCAGCCCACCCCGTCAAGCATCAAGCTCAGAAAGCGAGTGCCATGAGCGCGGTCCAGTCAGCATCATCCGAGGTCCAGTCGGGCCTCGAAGGAGTCGTCGCCTTCGCCACCGAGATCGCGGAGCCCGACAAAGAGGGTGGCGCGCTGCGCTACCGCGGCGTCGACATCGAAGACCTCGTCGGCTCGGTTCCCTACGAGCAGGTCTGGGGCCTGCTCGTGGACGGTCGCTTCAAACCGGGCCTGCCCCCCGCGGAACCGCACGCCCTGACCGTGCGCTCGGGCGACCACCGCGTGGACGTGCAGTCGGCACTGGCGATGCTGGCGCCCGAGTGGGGCTTCGGCCAGCTGATCGACATCAGCGACGAGGAGGCACGCGACAACCTGGCACGCGCGTCGGTCATGGCCCTCTCCTTTGTCGCACAGTCGGCGCGCGAAGCCGGCCAGCCGCCGGTGCCGCAGTCGGAGATCGACCAGGGCCGGACGATTCCCGAGCGCTTCCTTATCCGCTGGCGCGGCGAGGCCAACCCAGACCACGTCAAGGCGATCGACGCCTACTGGGTCTCTGCGGCCGAGCACGGCATGAACGCCTCGACCTTCACCGCCCGGGTCGTAGCCTCAACCGGCGCGGACGTGGCGGCCGCCATGTCCGCGGCAGTCGGTGCGCTCTCCGGACCGCTGCACGGTGGCGCGCCCTCGCGCGTGCTGAAGATGCTCGAGGAAGTCGAACAGAGTGGCGACGCCGAGCGCTGGGTATCGGACGCCCTCGACCGCGGCGAGCGCCTGATGGGCTTCGGCCACCGCATCTACCGCGCCGAAGACCCGCGTGCGCGGGTGCTGCGGCGGACCGCCAGCGAACTCGGCTCGCCTCGCTTCGAGGCGGCCGAGGCGCTCGAGCAAGCGGCGCTCGCAGAGCTGCATGCGCGCAGGCCCGATCGCGTGCTGGCCACGAACGTCGAGTTCTGGTCGGCCGTGATCCTCGACCTCGCAGAAGTCCCGCCGGAGCTCTTCACGCCGATGTTCACCTGCGCGCGCGTGGCCGGCTGGTCGGCCCACATCCTCGAGCAGAAGCGCGAGGCCAAGCTGATCCGCCCGACGGCCAAGTACGTGGGCGAGGGACCGCGGTCGGTCAGCGAGGTGGAATAGGGGGGGGCGACGAGGGCCCTCCCTATTATGCTGGTGCGGGAACCGTGGCCCCGCACCAGCGTTACGTCAGCCGGCTGCCGCACTGCTCGACTTGGTAACCCGCGCGGCAGCGCGTTTTGCTTCTCCACCGTTCGCCGAGTGCTCGGATCTCGCTTGTGAGTACTTGACGCTGGGGCCCCGCAACCAGCTTCCGTCTGATCGTTGATTGCACCTCTCCCAGCGTCTGCTGCCTCGCCGGCATGATCGCCATCACCTCGAAGAGGTAGTAGATCTCAGCTTTGAGGGGACCGACGACAAAGTGGGGCTTGGCATGAAAGTAGTTCTCTTCGTATTCATGGCGGAGAGATCGGCGGGTCATGCCGAGTTTCAGTCCCCCCACATCCGGCTCGTCGTCCCTGCGCTTCATCACATCCAGGAAGGCCTTGCCGGCATTGATTTCTCGCACCGCCTGTTCGGCTTTGTCCTTGCGGAAGGTCTCTATGACCGCGACGTCTCGCCGTTCGGGAATCACAAAGCTGCGCCTGTTCCTGGCGTAGTAGGCGGCGATCTGAGAGCCGGCGATGCGCTGCTCCGCTTCTGCGAGCTGCAGCTCTTCGAGCTTTGCGGCGAGCATGTGCACCTTGACGATCCACAGCTGGTCCGCCGGGGTCTCTCCCTTGTGAGAGAGAAGACCTTTGAGTTCGGCGTCCTGCGGAAGCGTGGAGTTCCCATAGATCTGCTCGTAGTGGACGAGTTCGAGCGTCGTCCTTGCTTCCCCGTCGGTGAACCCGATGTTGCGTTCAGCCGCCTCGCCGATCGTGCGGTCTGACGCGATCAGGAAACCCAGGGTCCGCTGCTTGCGCGTCCCATAGACGACGGGATCGCTTGCACCGGCCTGTGTCGGTTGTAATGCGTTGGCCGCGGCTCCGATCGACAGCCAATGCTCGACCGCGGACCTTGTGACCACGGCTTCACCCACTCGAGCGACGACTTCACCCGAGCTGCCGCCACACGAACTGACCTCGACAACCATGAGAAGAGCGGCGCTGCATGCGACCAAGACACGGACCAGCTTCGACACGCTCCGACCCTAGCCGGCTGTAACTCCCGCCTGTTGGCTCGTTTCTGAATGTGCGTACACACGATGGCATCCGACCATGCGGGGGGGGCAACCGGCCACAAATCTCCCCGGAACCCCCGTGGCCTCAAGCAAGAGGGCCCGGCAGATGCCGGGCCCTCTGTACGCCTTGCGCGGAGAGAACTCTCCTGGAGATGCGGCTCCCTACATCATCCCCGACATGTCGGGCATGCCACCGCCGCCGCCGCCGGCGCCTTCCTTCTCGGGCACCTCGGCGACGATCGCCTCGGTGGTGAGGATGTTCTTGGCGATCGAGGCCGCGTTCTGCAGGGCAGAGCGCGTCACCATCGCCGGGTCGATCACGCCGGCCGCCACGAGATCGACGATCTCGTTGGTGGAAGCGTTCAGGCCAAAGCCCTTCTTGGCCTTGCGGACGTCGTTGACGACGACCGAGCCCTCGAGGCCCGCGTTCTCGGCGAGCTGACGGAGCGGCTCCTCCAACGCACGCAGCACGATCCGCGCACCCGTGCGCTCATCGTCTGAGCCATCGGCCGAGGCGCCGTTCTCGCCGATGCTGACGGCTGCGGCCGCCTGCAGCAGCGCAACGCCACCGCCGGGCACGATGCCCTCCTCTAGCGCCGCCCGAGTCGCCTGCAGCGCGTCCTCGACACGGTGCTTCTTCTCCTTCATCTCCGTCTCGGTCGCCGCTCCGACCTTGACCACGGCCACGCCGCCGGAGAGCTTTGCGAGGCGCTCCTGCAGCTTCTCGCGGTCGAAGTCCGAATCGGTGTTCTCGATTTCGGCTTTGATCTGGTTGATACGGCCCTTGATCGCCGCCGCGTCACCCGCACCGTCCACGATCGTGGTCGTGTCCTTGGAGACAACCACGCGGCGGGCGCGACCGAGCTGGGAGAGCTGGGTGTTCTCCAGCTTCAGGCCCATCTCCTCGGTGATCACCTCGGCGTTGGTCAGGATCGCGATGTCCTCGAGCATCCGCTTGCGGCGGTCCCCGAAGCCAGGCGCCTTGACCGCCACACCGGTGAAGGTGCCGCGGAGCTTGTTCACCACGAGCGTCGCCAGGGACTCGCCCTCGACGTCCTCGGCGATGATCAGGATCGGCTTGCCCGACTGGATCACTGCCTCGAGCACCGGCAGCACGTCGCGCACCGAGCCGATCTTCGAGTTGGCGATCAGGATGTAGGGGTCCTCCAGGGTCGCCTCCATGCGGTCCTGGTCGGTGACCATGTAGGGCGAGATGTAGCCCTTGTCGAACTGCATG
>JADGPL010000044.1 GCA_017882455.1 Solirubrobacteraceae bacterium
GGCAAGGTCAACCAGCAGATGCCCTATCACTGCGTGGCCAAGGCCCAGCGGGCGCTCAACGATCGGGGGCTGTCGGTCAAAGGCGCCCGCATCGCGGTGCTCGGTGTCAGCTACAAGCCGGGCGTCGGAGATATTCGCGAGTCGCCGGCGTTGAAGATCATCTCCCTCCTGCGCAAGGCGGGAGCGGAGGTTCTCTACCACGATCCCCACGTGCCGAGCCTGGCCGAGTTCTCGCTCGCGAGCGTGTCGCTCGAGCAGGCTCTTGCGGAGGCCGATCTCACAGTGATCGTCACGGCTCACCCGAGCGTCGACCACGAGCTTGTCGCCAACCGATCGCGCTTGCTGCTCGATCTGCGCGGAGTCACGCGTACATCATCGAGCGCCGACGTGGTGCGGCTCTGACACAGGCGCTTGGAAGCGCAAGATCGCCTCAACCGTTAGTGGGGGCATGCCGAGGCGGGGCACAGAGCGAATCGGGCTGATCGCAGGCGATGGGACGCGCGAGACGATCGCGGAGATCCTCGCCATCTTTGCGCGGGAGGAGTTCGCGCTCGCCTTCTTCGAGAGCGTCGAGACGATCGCGGACGCGGATGAGCTCTCGGGGCTCGCGGCGATCGTGTTGTGGCTCGAGGATGCGGTTGCGTCGATTCCAGGTCTCGTGGAAACGCTGACCAAGCGCTCCCAGCGCATACCGGTGGTGGTGGCCTGCGCGGACATCCAGCGATGGGAGGTCCGCGCGGCGCTCGCGGCCGGGGCGGTTGGCGTGATCGTCGAGGAGGACCTGGAGAGCGGCCTGGGCTCCTGCCTGCGCGCGGTGCGGGCAGGGCAGATCTGCGTTCCGCGTGGACACTGGCGCCAGGTCGAGCCGCCGGCGCTGTCGGCGCGCGAGAAGCAGGTGTTGGGCCTCGTGGTCGGCGGCTACATGAACAGCCAGATCGCCGAACGGCTGTTCCTGGCCGAGAGCACGGTCAAGAGCCACCTGTCCTCGGCGTTCGGCAAGCTCGGGGTGCGCTCGCGCAACGAGGCGGCGGAGCTGATCCTCGATCCCGAGCGCGGGCTCGGGCTGGGGATCCTTGGGCTCGAAGCCGAGCACGTCGAGACCGGTCCGGCGATCGCGTGATGAGCGCCATCGCGGCGCAGATCCCGCTGACGGTCATGGATCACGAGGATCCGGAGCTGTTCGAGGAGCTGGCCGCGGCGGTGCGGCGGGTGGCGTCCACGGGCGCGTTCACGGGCGGGGCCGCGGTGACGGATTTCGAGGCCGACTATGCGGCATGGTGTGAGGTGCCGCACGTGGTCGGCGTATCCTCGGGAACGGAAGCGCTCGTGCTGGCGCTGCGGGCGCTCGAGATCGGCCCGGGCGACGAGGTGGTGGTGCCGGCCAACTCGTTCATCGCGAGCGCCGAGGCCGTGAGCCTCGTGGGCGCGCTTCCCCGCTTCGCGGACGTCGAGCTGGATACCCAGCTGATGAGCGCGGAGACGCTGCGGGCGGCGCTGACGCCGAGCGTGCGCTGCGTGATTCCCGTGCACCTGTTCGGGCGCACGGTGGAGATGGATCCGATCATGGAGCTGGCGCGGGCGCATGGCCTATCGGTGCTCGAGGACTGCTCGCAGGCCCACGGCGCCCGCTATCGCGGCCGGCGCGTGGGGACGATCGGCGACGCCGGCACGTTCTCGTTCTACCCGGCCAAGAACCTCGGAGCGTGGGGTGACGCGGGCGCGGTCGTCACCGCCGACGAGCAGGTCGCCGAGCGCGTGCGCCTGATGCGCTCGCACGGCGAGAGCCCCCGCTACCGGCACCGGATCGTCGGGACGACCGGTCGACTGGATGCGATCCAGGCGGCGGTCCTGCGCGTGAAGCTCGCGCACCTGGACGAGCGCAATCGGGCCAGGCGCCGGGTGGCGGAGCGCCTGCGCGAGGCGCTGGGTGAGGCGGCGAGCATGCAACTGCCCGCGCCCGTGGAACCAGATACCGATCACGTCTTTCACCAGTTCGTGGTGCGCACGGCGCGACGGGATGAGGTGAAAGAGCTCCTGGCCGCGCGGGGGATCGCCTCGGCGATCCACTACCCGATCCCGATCCACCGCTCGGAGGCCTATGAGGCACTCGGGGACGGCGAAGACGTGGCCCCTCGCGCCACGCGGCTGGCAAGGGAGATCCTCTCGCTTCCGATCTTTCCCACGATGAGCGAGGAGCAGATCGAGCGGGTGGGAGGAGCGCTGCGCGCAATCGCCGTGGGCGAGCCGAGAACGCCGCTGGTGAGGTGAGGCGACTTCCGGGGCGAGCGGAAGCCGGAGCGCGACCGCACCGTTGATGAAGGAGTACGCGCAAGACGCGTTCAGGCACTTCAAGGATTGAGCGGGGGCGGCACAGGATGATCACGACGCCAATTGGAATTGCGGTCGTTGGCTACGGCTACTGGGGCCCGAACCTGGCGCGCAACATCTCAGAGCGCCCGGAGTTCCGTCTGATGGGCCTGTGCGAGCGCGACGCCGCCCGCGCCGTGGACTTCTCCCGGCGCTATCCCGCATGTGCCGTGGAGCACGACTTCGACGAGCTGCTGCTGGACCCGCGGGTGCAGGCCGTCTCGATCGCGACGCCGCCTCGCACCCACTACGACCTCGCGCGGCGTGCCCTTGAAGCGGGCAAGCACGTGATGGTGGAGAAGCCGCTGGCCACGAGCGTGGCGGACGCCGAAGCGCTGATCGAGCTCGCGGCGAAGGTCGACCGCGTGCTGATGCCGGGGCACACCTTCGTGTACAGCCCGCCGGTGAACAAGGTGCGCGATCTGATCCGCTCCGGTGAGCTGGGCGACGTGTACTTCATCACCTCATCGCGGATGAACCTCGGCCTCTACCAATCGGACGGGGTGATCAGCGACCTGGCGCCGCACGACCTCTCGATCCTGCTCTACTGGCTTGGTCGCCCGGTCACTCATATCGCGGCGGCGGGGCAGAGCATCTTCCAACACGGCGTGCCTGAGACGGCCTTCCTCACCGTGACCTTCTCGGGTGGGACAACCGCCAACGTCCAGATCTCGTGGATGGCTCCCCGCAAGATGCGCGAGATGGTCGTGGTGGGCTCCAAACGGATGGTGCGATACGAGGACACCTCCTCGGATGAGTCGGTGCGGATCTATGACCGGGGATTGGACGTCTCAACGGAGGCTCCGGCCACCTTCGGGGAGTATCAGCTGACCTATCGCAGCGGCGACATCGTGGTGCCTCGCATCGACGCGGGTGAGCCGCTCGGCCTCGAGCTCGCGGACTTCGCTCATGCGATCCGTACGGGCGAGGAGCCGCGCTCAAACAGCACGCTCGGCCTGGAAATAGTCCGAGCGCTGGAGGCGGCGCACCGCTCGATGGAGCGGGCGGGCGATCCGGTCGAGCTCGCCGAGGGTGCGCGTCCCACCTACGGCGAGCGCACCTCCGAGTCTGTCTCCGGTCTCGAGAGCACCGGCATCCCCAGCAGGGTGCCCGGTGGCTCGCGCGCACCCTTTCGCCGCGAGGTGGGCGTGCCTTCGAGCCTGTCGTCGTAGCGCGTTGCAGCTTGCCCCCAGGCGGCAGGTGCACGGCGGCTAATCCCGGGGCGTCGTGTTCACTGATGAAGTGAGGGTGTCGTGCCCGAGGGCTTGGGACACGAGCGCGAGGTCTTGTTCGGTGTGGAGGTGGCGGGCGTGGTCGCGCAGGTCGAAGGCGGCGTTCAGGGCGGCGATCAGATCTGCTGCGTGAGCGTCGACCTCGACCTTGGCTTTCTCGTGCTCGGTCAGCCAGTGGGCGATGTCTGGCCAGTGCCATAGGCGGGTCTTGTGGTCTGCGTAGGTCACCGGCGCTGGGAATCCTCCGGGGCCACGCTTGTGGGTGGAAAGCAGTCGGATGTACTCGCGTGATAGTCCGCTGCGCTCGGCGATGGCCGCCAATGTGACGAGCTCGTCGGGCTCGATGCGCACGACCTGCAGGCCGGTGACGGCGGAGGTGACGTCGCGGATGGCGCTGGCCAGCGCCTCGCTGAAGCTGTCGGCTTCGCGATCGAACGCTCCGTACTGCGCACCGTCACGCGCGCCGAATATGGCGTCGTCGCAGCCGGCTTCAAACAAGGCGTCCAATCGCTCGTCGTTCAGCACATCGGCTCCGCTGAGGAAGAGCGTAAAGCTATGGATCGTTGCTTTGGTCCTCGACTTCATTGGCCTTCCTGCTGTCTCGCGGTATTTGGTGTACCCGTGTTGTGATCGCATTTCTTGATGGCCTCACGGATGCGCTTTGCGCTGTCGCCAGGCCGTCGCGGTGTGCTCCAGATCGCGACCTTGCAGCCATGTCCACAGGACAGCGTCCCCCAACGGTGGCTCGTTCCCGTGGCTCTCTCCGCCGCCCAACCGACGCGTTGGGCGTCTCTGATGGCCTTGCGAATGTCCTTGTCTGGGTGGCGGCCCCTGCTCGCCATCAGTCTATCAGCTTGTTGGAGGTTGTCAACACTGACGGCATGGGTGCGACGGCGGTGTGAGTCATGGCGGCTCACGCTACGCACGGCTTGTGACGGTTCTCTCTATCGCCGGCCGAAACAGCGCGCTAGGTCTGTGAGCAGACCTCCCAATCGGGCCAGGCTTGGGCAAGAGCCCGCATGTGGCGCAGGTTCGTCTCCGACAGGCCGTTGATATCTGGGAAGACCCGGCGGAGGTCCGAGGAGAGACGCTTGGTCACCCCCGAGCCCCGGTCCTCTCGGCCTTGGCGCCCGAGAATCTCTTGCCCGATCTCCCAGTAGAGCCTGATCAGCTCGCTGTTGACCGCGAGGGCGGCACGGGTGCGGGCAGCCGCGATCCGGGTCTTGGATTTCGGGAGACGCGATGGCGTGCGGCTTCGATAAGCCGTTGTGGCGCCGGTCACCACACCCCCTGCACCCCGAACATCGGGAACGCGGTGGGCGGTC
>JADGPL010000026.1 GCA_017882455.1 Solirubrobacteraceae bacterium
CCGCCCCATGTTCGCCTACATGACCGACCTGCTCGCCGCCCACGCCCGCGGCGACCCGCCCCCATCCCTCGCCTGAACACCAGAGGACTGAACGGTTACAAAAAAGTGCTGATTTGCAGCCTATTCCAAGTCGGGGAGACAGGATCTGAAACGCGGCGGCCCGGCCCCAGTTCGCGCCTACGCCGACGGCTAACGCCAGACGCCGGCACGGCACAAACGGAACCCTATTGGAACCTTGGCCACGCGCCGACAGCCGCCAAGAACGAAAGAAGGCCCTGATTTCCAGGGCCTTCCTCCATAGCGGGGGCGGGATTCGAACCCGCGACCTTCGGGTTATGAGCCCGACGAGCTACCAGACTGCTCCACCCCGCGTCGCTCCTTATGTTCTAGCAAAGAACGGCACGAGCGTCCGGTCCCCAGCACCTCTAGCATCCCGCCCGTGCGCGTGGCCGTGGTGGACATAGGGACCAACTCCACGCGGCTGCTCGTCGCCAATGTGGACCCCTCGGACGGCTCCATCCAAGAGCTCGTGCGCCGCTCCCAGGTCACCCGCCTCGGGGACGGCGTGGACGCCTCGGGCAGGCTCTCCGAGGAGGCCACAGGCCGGGTGTACTCGACGCTCGAGCGCTATCGCGCCGAGATCGAGGCGCACGAATGCGAGGCCAACCTCGCCGTGCTGACCTCAGCTGTGCGCGACGCCGCCAACGGCCACGAGTTCGCCGAGCGGGTGCGCGAGGACTACGGCCTGGACGCCCGCGTGCTCAAGGGCGAGGAGGAGGCCGAGCTCACCTTCCTGGGCGCCATGGCCGGCCGAGCCCCCGCCACCGAGCCCACGGTCGTGATCGACATCGGCGGCGGCTCCACCGAGTTCGTGGTGGGCGTGGGACGCACGGCCGGCTTCCACGTCTCCCTGCACGCAGGGGTGGTTCGGATGAGCGAGCGCCACATTCACAGCGACCCGCCGACCCCGCGCGAGCTCCAGGAGCTCGCCGGCGACGTCCGCGCCACGCTCCTGGACGGACTGCCCGCCGAGGAGCGCGCGCCCGTGAAGCACGGGATCGCCGTCGCCGGCACCGCCACCTCGGCGGCCTCCATCGACCAGGAGCTCGACCCCTACGACCCCGAGCGCGTCCACGGCTACGTGCTCGAGCTGGCCACCGTGGAACTGCTGCTCGCGCGCCTCGCCGACATCGACGAAGAGGAGCGCCGACGGGTCGTCGGGCTCAACCCCGACCGCGCCCCCACGATCGTCGCCGGCATGATCCTGCTGATGGAGGCAATGCACGTGTTCGAGCTCGAGCGCGTGGAGGTCTCAGAGCACGACATCCTCTACGGCGGTGCCCTGCGGCTCGCCCGCGTCGGCTGAGCGCCCGCTCGCGCGCGAGCCCTGCGGGAAGCGCGAGCGCCTGCCACACGCAAGCGCCACTCGCGCGCGCGCGCGTGTGCGCGCGCGAGTCGCTGCCTCGGGGAGCTCTCTGCTGCGGGCAGCTCCCCTCACGAGGGCGCCGGCAGGCCCTGCACGGCTAGGTCCTCAGGCCAGGTTGGAGCGGCGGGGGTAGACGACGTCTGGATCCGTCAGCACGTTGACCAGCGCAGGCCTGCCCGCCGAGAAGGCGCGCTCGATCGCCGGTCCCACGTCGCTCGGCCGGCGCACGAGCTCGCCGTGTCCGCCAAGCGCTTCCACGACCTGGTCGTAGCGCGTCTCCGGACGCAGCTCGGCGGCCACGGAGTAGCCGTAGAGGAACTCCATCGGGTGCTTCTCCAGCGCCCAGATGCCGTTGTTGCCCATCACACCCACCACGTTCACGCCGTGGCGGGCCAGCGTGTCGAACTCCATCCCCGAGAAGCCGAACGCGCCGTCGCCCAGCAGCAGCACCACCTGGCGATCCGGTCGCGCCAGCTTGGCCGCCAGCGCATAGCCGGGCCCTGAGCCCAGGCAGCCGAAGGGCCCCGGGTCGAGCCAGCAGCCGGGCTGGTAGCTGTCCACGACCCGCCCCGCGTAGGAGACGTAGTCGCCGCCGTCCCCGATCACGATCGCGTCGCGATCCAGCACCTTGGCCAGCTCTGCATACAGGCGCATCGGGTGAAGCGGCTCCCTGGAGTCCTCGCGCTCGGCACGCTCGGACTCGCGCTTCTCGCTCTCCCCCGCCCGCAGCTCCGAGATCCAGCGCTCGCTCGCCAGCGGCTTCCCGCCGGCGGCCGCGCGCAGCCCATCGAGGGTGAGACCGATCGCCCCATATAGCTCAACCGCCACCGGCCGTGGGTGGCGGCGCTCGGGCTCGGCCGCGTCCACCACCACGATCTCCGTGTCCTCTCCGAACGATGCACCAAAGCCGAGGCGAAAGTCCATCGGCACGCCCAGCACGAGCGCCACGTCCGCGCCTTTCAGGGCCTGTGAACGGGCGCGCGAGAAGAACAGCTCATGGTCGGCAGCCAGGCAGCCGCGCGCCAGGCCGTTGAGGAACACCGGGATCCGCAGCGTCTCGGCCAGCTCCAGGAGCGCCTGCTCGCCATGGTCCCAGTAGAGGTCCGTGCCGGCCATGATCACCGGGCGCTCTGCCGAGCGCAGAAGCTCGCCCGCGCGCTCGATCATGCTCTCATCAGCGCCCTTCCTCCCGGCGGCGCTGCCGAGGGGGCCGCCGGCCTCGTACTCGGGCTCCTCTGCCTCCATGAACACGTAGTCCATGGGGAAGTCCACGAAGGCGGGGCCGCCGTGGGGCGTGAGCGCCGCCGCGAACGCGTCCTCGACGAGACCGGGGATCTCGGCGGTGCTCTCCGGGGTCACCGCCAGCTTCGTCAGCGGCCGCACGAAGGGGACGTGGTCGATCTCCTGCAGCGAGCCCTGCCCCCAGCGCATCGCCGGCGCCCTGCCCCCCAGCACCACCATCGGCGAGTGGTTGGCCTGCGCCGAGGCCATCGCGCTCATCCCGTTGGTCACACCCGGACCGGCCGTCAGCGCACACACGCCCGGCTCGCGGGTCACCTTGGCCCAGCCCTCCGCCGCGAACGCAGCCGTGGACTCGTGGCGCACGTCCACGATCTCGATGCCCTCCTCGCGGCAACCGTCGTAGATAGAGAACAGGTGTCCCCCCGAGAGCGTGAAGAGCTTGCTCACGCCGTGGGCCTTCAGGCGGCGTGCCACCAGTCGTCCGCCATGGAAGGTCCTGGTGTCCTGGGCGCTCTCAGCGGCCATGGGCGCGACTCTATCCATTCGCCCGCCCGGAGGGCCCGGCCCGACTCGGAGGTGCCCGGGGTGGGGTTCGAACCCACAGGCCCTTTGGGCCATCGATTTTAAGTCGATTGCGTATACCTGTTCCGCCACCCGGGCATGGGTTGACCACACTGTACGCAAGCTCCCGAGATTGGCTAGACAAAGCGGTATCGCGCAACTTCTGCGCTGCTACCGTGTCCTTGGTATCGAAGGCAGCATCGGACCATCCATGGAGGTCTCCGCCCTCACACACCCGAGCGCGATGCCGGGCCTACGCGGCCCGTCTCCTCTGCTGCGCCTGCAGTCCGACGAGCGACTGATCTCGCTGACCCGGCGCGGGCAGCCGGCCGCCTTCGAGACGCTGTGCGCGCGCTACCAGTCGCGCCTGTTGTCCTTCTGCCGCCACATGCTCAGCTCGCGCGAGGACGCCGAGGACGTCCTGCAGGAGGTCTTCGCCGCCGCCTTCAACGCCGTCCTGGCCGATGAGCGCGAGATCAACGTGCGCCCATGGCTCTACCGCATCGCGCGCAACCGCTCGCTCAACCACCTTCGCCGCACGTCCGCCATCGGCGTGGACTCCATGGACGTGCACTTCTCCGAGAACGGCATCTCCACGAGCGACAAGGTCCTGCGGCGGGAGAGCTTCCGCGAGCTCATCGGAGACGTCCACGAGCTCCCTGAGACCCAGCGCACGGCGCTTCTGTTGCGCGAGATCGACGCCCTCTCATACGACCAGATCGCCCAGGCCATGGAGACCACCGTGCCGTCCGTGAAGTCGCTGCTAGTGCGCGCTCGCATCTCCCTGGCCGAGGCCGCCGAGGCGCGCAAGCTGAGCTGCGAGGAGGTGCGCCTGGAGCTCGGCGAAGTGGCCGAGGGCCTGATCAAGCTGAGCACGCCCGCCCGTCGCCACGTGCGCGGCTGCGAGCGCTGCGCCTTCTTCAAGAAGCAGCTGCGCGAGAACAACCGCGCGCTGGCCGCGATCCTGCCCGTGGCGCCCCTGCTGCTCCTGAAGAAGCTCCTGCTCACCAAGCTCGGCTCCACCGCTTCGGCCGGAGGCGCCCACGCGGCGAGCGCCGGGGCCACCGTGGGAGCCACCGTCGGCGCGGGTGCGGCCGCCAGCGGCGGTGGCGCAAGCATCGCCGGCGGGCTGATGACCGCGGGCGCGGGGGCGCTGGCCACCAAAGCAGTCGCCGGGCTCGCCGCCGCCGCGATCGTGACCGCGGGCGCCGTCGCCGCCGACCACGCCGTGGTCGTCCACCATCACCACCGCGCGCCTGTCGCGTCCGCCTCGACGAACGTGCCCGTCGACCACTACGCGAGCGTGCCCGTGGTCATTCGCGAGCGCGCCCAGCCGAGCACCCCCGGCCTCTCCGCGGTCCGCCCCATCTCAACCCTCGCCGCGCATCCCCATGCCCATCCCGCCCTCAAGGTCAAGGCGAGCACCCTGGCAGCCGCCGCCGTCCCGGCCGTCACGCCGCCCGCGAGCCCGAGCCCCGGTACGAGCGCCCCGGCAGCCCTCGCCTCTCCGGCCAAGCCGACCGATCCCCAGAGCGCCGTTCAGGTCACCGAGGTCACCACCGAGACCACCCAGCTGCCCAGCACAGCCACGACCGTAGCCCCCACCAACACCACGCCCACCCCGACGCCCGCGTCGCCCACGACGACCCCCACCGCGCCAACTGTCACAACCCCCGTGCCGCCATCGCCGCCGGCCACCGGCACGGTCACCGCCACCGAAGCACCCGCCGTCCAGGCACCGAGCCCGAGCGTGAGCGCGCCCCCCGTGCTCGCAGAACCGCCGCCCCGGCCCTCGACCACGTGGCACAGGCCCGATACGGGCGGCACTGAAGCTCCCTCTCCGCAGCATCTGCCCACCGGGGCATGGTGGTCGGGCCGGCGTGCCGCCCGAACGCGCTAGCCGAACGTAAAGGTCTTGAGCGGGCGCAGCAGCACGCCAGTGGACGCCACTTCGCTCGGCCCTTTGACCTGGGAGCTCGCCCCCACGGCAGTCAGCATCGCGATCACCGCGCCTTCGCGCGCTCCCGGGCGTTCGGGGAGCAGCACCACGTTGCGGGCGTACATCTTCCTGCCTTCCACCTCGGTGGTGAAGAGCACGTGGTAGCCCAGCAGCGTGTTGGTGATTTTGGTCTTGCCCGCGCCGATGAGCGTGAAGTCGCGTGTGCTTCGGCTCAGCGCGGCGATGTAGCTCGACGACCAGACCGGGAGCTCTCCCCACAGGCTGCTCGCCGGGTACGGCGGCAGCTTCACCGGATACACCTCGTATGAGTACTTCAGCGCTCCGTCAGCGCTGCGGGCATCGACCTTCACGAATGCCCCCGGGTCCGCGGGAACGCGGTAGAGGCCCCTGTATTCAAAGCTGAAGGGGATCGCCCCCCCCTGGGAGTAGCGCGCGTTCTGGAGCGTCAGCGCGAGCCCCACCGCCATTGCGAGCAGGGCAACGCCGGCGAGCGACACCGCCGCCCGCGTCACGCGCGAGGCCGCCCGCCAGCGAGGCGCCAGCAGCCGCCCGAGCGTGGGCCCGTACTCGGACTTCATCGGAACTGTCGCCATCGCGCTCAGGCGGTCATTCGCCGATCGAGAACATCGCCTCGAGATCGTGGCGCGAGTAGGCCGCGAAGGCAACCATCGTCTGCGTCCGCGCCACACCCGGCAGAGCGCCGATCTCGCCCGTGACCACGTCGGCCAGCTGCTCGTGGTCGGGCACCCGCACGATCGCCACGAAGTCCCACTCCCCGGTGACCGAGTACGCCTCGGCCACCCCGTCTGTCTCCGCCAGCGCGCTCCCCAGGGTCGAGAGCGCATCGCGCTCGGCCTCGATCAGCACCACCGCGTGGGTCATGGTCATGTAGCGCCCATCATAGGTCCCTACGCCCGCGCCTCCGCCGTCCGGTCCAGGCCGAGGCCCACGACCAGCCCGAAGGCCGCGCCCACAACGCCCGCCAGCCAGCTCGCTTCCGAGAAGACCCGCGCGAACGGCAGCGCCAGCAGCAGCGCCGCGATCGCGGCCACGCCGAGCAGGTCCCCCTCGTAGTAGGCGCCCGTTCGCGCCGCCCGGAGGTCCTGAGCAGCCCAGGCCGCGAGCAGCGCCAGCGCCGCCGCGTTGCCCCCGTTCGCCAGCGGCACCGAGTAGACGGCGCACGCGGCCAGCGCCCCGGTGGCACCGCCGCCGAAGAACAGGGCCACCACCACGGCCGGGCCGTGACGCTGCTCGAGCAGCCAGCCGAACAGGGCCACCGTCACGAGCGCCAAGAACGCGTAGAAGCCATAGGCGTATGCGAACTCGCTGGTGAAGAGCTTCCACCAGTCTCCCCCCAGCGGGCCGATGATCGCCATGTGCGGGTAGATGCTCGGTTCGGCGTGGAAGACGATCCAGGACACGGCGCCGGCGGCCACGAGGACGATCGTCGCGTAGGGACGATCGTCCTCCCAGCGGCTGACCCGCGAGCGCCCGCGCGCTGGCGCCCCGCCCGTCCTCGCTGCCGGCTTGGAGCGGCGCAGCAGCGCCGAGATCCCGGCCCGGCGCCGCGGCGAGCGGGTCGGTGCGTGGGCGCGTGGCAGCTTGGGAGCGCGGCGGCGCAGGCGGTGGCCGCAGTAGGGGCACTCGGTGATGTACGGGCTCACCTCCGACCCACACTGCTTGCACACCACGAAGAGATCAGCACCGGAGGTCATCCCGCATCCATTCTAAGGACCTCCCGACCCCAGCCTGCGCCCCTCTGGAATACTGGTCCCATGAACCTCGGATACGACCAGAAGCTCTACATACTCGCGTTCGACCACCGTGGCTCCTTCCAGAAGAAGTTCTTCGGGATCGAGGGCGAGCCAGACTCCGAGCAGACAGCGATCATCGCCGATGCCAAGCACCTCATCTACGAGGGGCTGCTGCAGGCCGTCAGCGCCGGCGCAGACGCGTCCGCCACCGGCGTGCTCGTGGACGAGCAATTCGGCTCCACGGTGCCCGCCGAGGCCCGCGAGAAGGGCCTGAAGCTCGCGATGCCCGCCGAGCGCTCGGGACAGAACATGTTCGACTTCCAGTATGGCGATGACTTCGGCGCGCACATCGAAGCCTTCAGCCCCGACTTCACCAAGGTGCTCGTCCGCTACAACCCCGACGGCAACGAGGCCGAGAACGCCGAGCAGCTGACGAAGCTGGGGCGTCTCAGCGACTGGCTGCACGCCCACGAGCGCAAGTTCCTGTTCGAGCTGCTCGTGCCCGCCGAGGACGCCCAGCTGCAGTCCGTGGGCGGCGACAGTGACCGCTACGACGCAGAGCTGCGCCCAGAGCTGATGCGCCGCGCCATCGCCGAGATCCAGGACGCTGGGATCGAGGTCGACATCTGGAAGATCGAGGGCGTGGAAGAGCGCTCCGACTGCGAGATGCTCGTGGCGCAGGCGCGCGCCGGCGAGGGCCGTGAGGGCGTCACCTGCGTGGTGCTCGGGCGCGGCGCCGACGATGCCAAGGTCGACCACTGGCTCACCCAGGCCGCGCCTGTGGACGGCTTCATCGGCTTCGCCATCGGTCGCTCGATCTGGTGGGACCCGCTCAAGGCCTACGTCGACGGCAAGATCGAGCGCTCCGCCGGCGCTCGCAAGATCGCCGAGAACTATCTGCGCTTCGTCGCCGTCTACGAGCGCGCCAAAGCGCCCGTCCGCTCCTAGCCCAGCGAGGAGGCATCCGCGTGAAGATGCGTCAGAGCCTGGCCGACTGGGAGCGGGCCTTCGTCAGGGAGATCTCACTCGACCGCCGCCGGCGCGACTCGCTGCGGCGCACCGCCGAGCAGCGAGCGCTCAAGCGCGACATCGACAAGCGCCACAAGCGCGGGTCGGTGCGCTACGCGCTGCTCGTGCTCACGCTGATCATGACCGCCGTGATCGTCACCGTGGTCATGTTCAGGACGCTCTACCTGCTGCTGGGCTAGCCGACGAGCGCTAGGCGGCGCTGTCGCCGAGCTCGCGCAGAGACCCGTCGACCTCGGCCGCATGCTCGGGGACGTCCGATGCAGCTGCGTTGCCGTCGCTGGCCGTGATCGCGCCGGTTTCACGGTGGATCTCGAGGTAGATCTCCTTACGGAAGACCGGAACCTTCTGTGGAGCCTGAATGCCGATGCGGACCTTCTCGCCCATGACCGACAGCACCGAGACCTCTATGTCATCCCCGATCATGATGCTCTGGTTGGACTTGCGTGTCAGCACCAGCATTTGGGTGCACCTTCCTCTTTACCGATTGGCGACCCGGCGCGACCCCCAACCGCCGGTTCGCCAAGCATAGTCCCAGGGCCGGGGGAAAGCCATCCTGACTCCACGGTATGTCGCCGCACCGCGCCGCTGGCCGGGCGCGGGCACCGTCGCGATGGTGCCCGCGAGCACGCCTGCGGCGCACCGGGGCCCTTTCCGCTAGTCTCCCGGACCGCCCATGCCCCGGAAATCTCTGCGCCCGCACCTCAACCAGATCCGCGCCTGGGTGCGCCAAGGCCGCACCGACGCGTGGGTGGCCCACCAGCTCGAGGTCACCGTCCGCGACATCGAGCAGTTCAAGCGCCAGAACGAGCTCGTCAGCGACGATGAGCTGCCCGAGGGCTCGAGCGCCGCGGACTACCCCGAGGAGATCGACCTCCGCGCCGAGGACGACGCGCTGATCGCAGCCGAGCTCGAAGCCGCCGAAGCCGAGGCCGAGCGTGCCCGCGCCGAGGCCGCGCTGGCTGGCGAGGACACCGAGGACTCCGAGGAGCCCAGCCCCACCCGCGCGCGCGCCCGCAGCCGGCGCGGCGGCCGCGGGCGGCGCTCCTCCGCCCGCAACGAGCCGCTCGAGGGCACCTTCGACCACGGCGAGGAGGGCTACGGCCTGTGGCTCGATCCGGCCATCCAGGACAACCCGATCTACGCCGAGCACTGGGCCGGTCACAGGCCCGTGGAGGTCGTGGTCGAGGAGGACCGCATCGTCATCCGCCGCGTGGGTGACGAGGACTAGCAGCTCACCGCACGGCTCGCACGGCTGTTTGCCGCGCTGTGTCTCTCAGGTGACGATCTCGCGGCGCCCACCCGCGTAGTCGCTCGCCTCGCGCAGGTAGCGCCCGAAGGCGGCATCGACCACGATCCCGGCCTCCCACGCCCAGGGATCGACCGGCGCCACCTTCATCGCCACCTGCAGGCACCAGCCGGTGCCCGCGCCGTAGAGCTCCACCAGCTCCTGCGCCGCGAAGCGCCCGCCCAGGCGGCGGCGCAGCTCGGCCACCAGCGCGTCGATCACGCGCTCGAGCAGCGCAGCCCGCTCGTGGGGCGCGCGCTGAAGGCGCCGCTCCCCCTGTTGCCACTGGTAGATCGCGTTCTCGAACGACACTGAGCCGAAGCTAGCAGCCGCGGCGCGAGGTCAGTCCTTGGGCAGCCCGGTGATCACGTAGGGCTGCTCGTTCTTCCTCATCATGCCCAGCTGGCGGGCGGCCGCTTCGAGGGTTCCGGGCTCGATCAGGTGCTCGTGCTGGCGCTGCAGGCGCGTGTGTTCGCGTTCGAGCGAGGCCACGGCTGCGCTGTCACGGTGCGACTGGCGCCAGGTCGAGAACATGTGGACGCCGGCGCTCAGATACAGGTAGACGAGGGCCGCCATCACGCACAGCATCGCGGCGCGGCCGAGCCGATCCCAGCGCACGCGTGCCCCGGGTCGGGCTCCGCTCAGCAGGCCGCCGCGCTCGCGCCTGCCCTGGGCGCGGGGCTGGGAACGCCGGCGCGAGGGGGCGTGAGTGGCGGAGGACGCGGGCATATGCTCCCTCCCGCATTCGCTGCACCCGGGCAACCTCCTGCCGGCGAGCTGCGGCTGCCAGATCCCTGGCGCGCGCCTGGGCGTCGCGCTCAGGCGCCGCGAAAGACGCTTCGCCCAGGGAACTCGGCGGCGTCTCCCAGCTGCTCCTCGATGCGCAGCAGCTGGTTGTACTTGGCCACCCTGTCCGAGCGCGAGGGCGCGCCGGTCTTGATCTGCCCGCAGCCGGTCGCCACGGCCAGGTCGGCGATCGTCACATCCTCGGTCTCACCGGAGCGGTGGCTCATCACGGCCGTGTAGCCCGCCTCGCGCGCCATCGCGATCGCCTCGAGTGTCTCCGTGAGCGTGCCTATCTGGTTGACCTTGATCAGGATCGAGTTGCCAACGCCCGTCTCTATGCCTCTGCGCAGGCGCTCGGTGTTGGTGACGAACACATCGTCGCCCACCAGCTGCAGCGAGCCTCCCAGACGCTCTGTGAGCGTTCTCCAGCCGTCCCAGTCCTCCTCGTCCATGCCGTCCTCGAGCGAGACGATCGGGTAGCGCGAGGCGAGGTCCGCCCAGTAGTCGGTCAGCTCGGCCGCGCTCAGCGTGCGGTGCTCGTGCTCGAGCACGTAGGCGCCGTCGCGGTAGAGCTCGCTCGTGGCCGGGTCCAGGGCGATCGCCACGTCCTCGCCCGGGGTGTAGCCCGCGGCCTCGATGCCCGCCACCAGCATCTTCAGCGCCTCCTCGTTGGAGCTCAGGTCTGGCGCGAAGCCACCCTCGTCGCCCACCGTGGTTCCGAGGCCGCGCTCGTGCAGCGTGCCCTTCAGCGCGTGGAACACCTCTGCGCCCATCCGCAGGCACTCCGAGAAGCTCTGCGCGCCGCACGGAACCACCATGAACTCCTGGAAGTCCACTTTGTTGTCGGCGTGGGCGCCGCCGTTGAGGACGTTCATCATCGGCACGGGCAGCACGCGCATGGACTCGCCGCCCAGATAGCGCCACAGCGCCATGCCCTCCTCCGCAGCCTGAGCGTGCGCCGCGGCCAGCGATGCGCCGAGGATCGCATTGGCCCCCAGGCGCGACTTGTTGGGGGTGCCGTCGAGCTCGATCAACGCCCGGTCGAGCGCCTCCTGCTCACCGGCCTCCATGCTCGTGAGCGCCTGCGCGATCTCGCCGTTGACGTTGGCCACGGCACGCGTCACGCCCTTTCCTCCCCAGCGTGCGCCACCATCGCGCAGCTCGGTCGCCTCGAACTCGCCCGTGGAGGCACCCGAGGGGACCGCCGCACGACCCTTCGCGCCCGAGCGCAGGAACATTTCCACCTCGACCGTGGGGTTGCCCCGGCTGTCGAGGATCTGGCGGGCGTGGATCCGCTCGATCTTGCTCATCTGGCGGGCCTCCCCGTCATCGTGGGCGTCACCGCCGGTTGCCTGCGCGCCACGGCGGAGTGCCTCCTGCTCGAGGGCGCCTCGGCCCCGCTACCCGGCTGGGGTGGTCGTAGCGCCGGTCGCTGAGCTCGTCTTCGGCGCTTTGTACTGCTTGCAGTCTTCCACCACATAGCCGCTGCGGCAGTCCGTTTTGGCCTTCCACTTCTTCTTGAATTCCTTCACGAACTTGGCGAACGCCGCCTGCTGCTGGGTCGCGGTCAACTGCTGTTTGATCGATGACTGCGCCTGGGCCAGGGTCTGCTGGCTGCCGGTCGTGGTGCCGAGGACCTCGAAGAGGTAGTAGCCGAAGGGCGTCTTGATCGGCCCTTCGAGCTTGTTCTTGGTCGAGGAGAAGATGGCCGTGTCGAGCGCTTTCTCCTCCTGGCCTTTGATCACTGCGGGGAGCAGCCCGCCGCTGGCCTTGCTCGTCGGATCGATCGAGACCTTCTTGGCCACGCTGGCGAAGCTCTTGCCCGATTCCACTTCCTTCTTGGCCGCAGCGGCCGCCGCTTCGGTTTTGGTCAGGATGATCTCGACCTTGCGCTTTTCTGGCGTGCCGAAGCTGGATTTGTGCTCGTTGTAGTACTTCTGGATTTCGGCCTGCGTGACTTTGCCACGGGTCTTGAGGATCTTCTGCTGGATCTTCTGGGAGACGAGGTTCTGCTTGACCCGCAACAGCAGGTCGGAGACCGTCTGCCCGGAGGTCGACAGGAATTTTTCGAATTCTGCCGTCGAGGGGAACTGCTGGGTGCGGATTTTGACGAACTGCTTCTTGACTTCCGCGTCGCTGACTTTGACGCCCAGGGAGGGCGCTTCGCCGATCACCCACTGCAGCGAGACCAGGAATCCCAGCACCTCGGTCTTCAGCGTCTTGTACTGGGTTTCACACTGCGACTTCAGCTGCTGTGTCGTCGGAGCTTTCTGCCCTTTGGCCGGCTTCGGGGTGGTCGCTGCCAGGTTGGCGATGCAGGCCGTGTAGTTCGGCGGTTCCGGCACGACCACCTTGGCCGTCGGGCTGGTCTTGCTCGAGGTGGCCGCCACCGACATCCAGTGATCGAACGTCGCCTTGGTGATCGGCGAGCTGCCAACCTGGACCACGGCGTTGCCTGGAATGCCGCCGCCGCACGCGGAAAGACCCACGAGGGCAAACAAAACGGCGCCTAGCGCCGAGGTGAGACGAAGAGCTTTGGACACGACGGCGCGCACTCTAGCGGAAAGATCCGAAGCTGTGCTTAACGAGTTTCTAAGCGGAACCTATGCGGCCTCGCGCATCACAGCCAGCAGCGCGTCCGCAGCACGCACCACGCTGGGGAAACGGCCGATCCCGTCCTTTGGAACGCGGACCGACACCTGCGAGCGGCTCGCTTCGTAGAGGGCCTCCGGCAGCTCCTCGCGCAGGCGCCGGGCGCGAGTCGAGTCGAGCTCGATCGGCACGACCGCCAGGCGATCGCCCTTGAAGCTGACCGTCCGCGCTCCCGCCTGCCCGAACTTGATGCGCGCCCGCTGCAGCGCCAGCATGTTCTCGACCGGCTCGGGCACCGGACCGAAGCGATCCTCGAGCTCCTCTCGCAGCCGCTCCACCTCGGCTACCTCCAGCGCGCCCGCCACCCGCCGGTGGACCTCGATCTTGGCCTGCTCGTAGGGGATGTAGTCGGCTGGCACGTATGCATCGACGCTCACGTCCAGGCGCACCGGCTCGGGCAGGACCTCCCCCTCCTGCTCAGGCTCGGCCGCGCGCACGGCCTCGTCGAGCATCTGCATGTAGAGCTCGAAGCCCAGCGCCGCCACGTGACCCGACTGCTCATCGCCCAGGAGGTTGCCCGCCCCGCGGATCTCCAGGTCGCGCATCGCGATCTTGAAGCCGACCCCCAGCTCGGTGTAGTCCGACAGCGCCGCCAGGCGCTGCGCCGCCTCGGCCGTCAGCGCGGCCGCCGAGTCGTACACCAGGTAGGCATAGGCGCGCTCGCGGCTGCGCCCCACGCGCCCGCGGATCTGGTAGAGCTGGGCCAGCCCGAAGGCGTCCGCGTGCTCGACGATCAGGGTGTTGGCCTGGGGTATGTCGATCCCCGACTCGATGATCGAGGTGCACACCAGCACGTCGGCGCCCCCGCGCACGTAGTCCATCATCACCGCCTCGAGCTCCCCCTCGCCCATCTGCCCGTGTGCCACCGCGAAGCGCACCCCCGGGCACAGGGCCCGCAGGCGCTCTGCGGTCTGCTCGATCGACTCCACGCGGTTGTGCAGGAAGAAGGCCTGCCCGTCGCGGGCGTGCTCGCGCTCGATCGCCCGCTTGATGAGCTCCTCCTCGTACTCCCCCACATACGTCTTGACCGGACGGCGCCCCTCGGGCGGGGTCTCGATCACAGAGATGTCGCGCAGCCCCGCCAGTGACATCTGCAGCGTTCGCGGGATCGGCGTGGCAGACATCGAGATCACGTCCACCTTCAGCTTCAACTGGCGCAGCAGCTCCTTCTGCTTGACGCCGAAGCGCTGCTCCTCATCCACGATCAAGAGGCCCAGATCCTTGGCGCGGACGTCGCGCGAGAGCACGCGATGGGTGCCGATGAGGATGTCCACGCGACCCTCGGCAAAGCCCTTGATCGCCTCTTTCTGCTCGGCCGCCGTGCGGAAGCGCGAGACGTGCTCGAGCGTGAACGGATAGTCGGCCAGGCGCTCGGAGAAGGTGCCGTAGTGCTGCTGGGCGAGGATCGTGGTGGGGACGAGCATCAGCACCTGCTTGCCCTCGCCCGCAGCCTTGAAGGCCGCCCGCAGCGCAACCTCGGTCTTGCCGTAGCCCACGTCGCCGCAGATCAGCCGGTCCATCGGGCGCGGCGCTTCCATGTCCGCCTTCACCAGCTCGATCGCCTCGCGCTGGTCCGGCGTCTCGGTGTAGGGGAAGCGCTCCTCGAACTCCCGCTGCCAGTCCGAGTCCGGCCCGAAGGCGTGCCCGCTGCGGCGGCGGCGCTCGGCGTAGAGGCTGAGCAGCTCTCCCGCGAGCTCCTGCGCCGCGCGGCGGGCCCGCGCCTTCATCGTGTCCCAGCGCGTGCCTCCGAGCTTCGACAGCGGCGGGTGCTCGCCGCCCGCCCCCACGTAGCGCGAGATCTTGGCCAGCTGGTCTGTGGGCACGAACACGCGGTCATCGCCCTGGTATTCGAGGTAGAGATAGTCACGTGTCACGTCGGCCACGGTTCGCGTCTCAAAACCGGCGAAGCGCGCCACGCCGTGGTCCTCGTGCACCACGATGTCGCCCGTGCGCAGCTCCGTGAACGAGCGCAGCGCCCCGCGGCGCACTCCTCCCGGCCCGCCGTGGCGAGCACCCCCCTCCCCGGCGCGCTCGGCCCGCCGGCGGCGCAGCAGCCGGTGCTCGGGATAGACGGCCAGCTTCAGCTGCGGCGCCACGAAGCCCTCGCGCAGCGACGCCGCCGTGAAGCGCAGCGAGGGCTCGAGGGCTTGATGGGTGACGTCCAGGCCCTCTCCCTCAGCCAGCCAGGTGGCTTTCAGGCGCCCCAGGTTGTAGGCCGCCCGCTCGCCCTCGCCGCGTCGGGGAAAGGCCACCACGGTCCTGTAGCCCGAGCGCACGAGCTTCTCCAGCTCCGGCTCGGCCTCGCCGAGCGAGCGCGCGGCCGTGTCCGCCGAGGAGGCGCGCAGCTCGATCTCCTGGCCGCTGGAGAGCGCCGAGAGCCAGATGCGCGCTCGATCCGCGAGGGTCGAGTGGATGCTCTCGGGGCTCATATACAGGTGGTGGGCGTCCTCGTCCCCGAAGGCCGCGCACACGTCGCTCCAGTGGTCGGTGAGGACCGGGCCGAGCTCCTCCTCGGCGGCAACCATCAGCTCGGCCTCCTCGCCCACGAGGTCCAGCAGGGCGCCGAAGCGCTCCACCGGCAGGAGCTCGGCGATGTCGGGGCGCTCGGCGCCGTCGGCCCCCGAGAACGGGTGGGTGGGCATCTGTTCAACGGCGATCTCGGCCAGCTCGCGGTGCTCCACGGCAAGCTCGGCGGCCGGTGCGATCTCGACCTCCTCGACCTCGCCGAGCGAGCGCTGCGTAAACGTGGAGAACCAGCGCAGGGATTCGATCTCCACGTCGAACATGTCAACCCTCACGGCCCGCTCCTCGGTCGCCGGGAAGACGTCCAGGAGGCCGCCCCGCAACGCGAACTGCCCGCGCTCCTCCACCTGCTCGGTGCGCTCATAGCCCGCCCCCACCAGCTCCGTGGCGCACTCCTCGAGGTCCAGCAGCTCGCCCACCCTGAGGGTGAACGAGTGCGGCCTGAGCTCCGGATCGGGGACCTTCTCCGACAGCGCCACCGCGCTCACCACGACTACGGGCGCGCTCTGCTCCTCCTCTGTCTCGATGGGGCGACCCGCGCGCGTGCGTGCGCCCGCGCGGGTCGCCCCGTCGAGCAAGGCATCGAGTGCCGCCACACGCAGGCCCACCAGATGGGCGGGCGGGGCGAGATGGGACTCATAGGCCACGCCGCGAGATGGGTAGTAGCGCACGCGCCGGGGCGCAAGCCACGCGCGCAGGTCGCCCGCCAGGTCGCGGGCCGCGCGATCGTCGCCCACGACCACCAGCGTCGGGCGTCGGCGGGCCGCCTCGTCGATGTCGCTCAGCGCCGCGATCACGTAGGGACGCAGCGCGCTCGACACGAACGCGTGCCCGCCCTCGCGGGCGAGCACGACCGCCTGCTCGTCGTCCTCGAGCAGCCCCAGCAGGCTGCGCAGCGCACCGGCCGTGGCGGCCATCAGGCGCTCGCGCTCCCCGAGCCGTCGAAGACCGCGGCCTCCACGTGCTCGCACGCCCGCTCCACGAGCTCGCCGACCTGCTCGCGGCTCTCACGGAAGCGACCGAGGACGTGGGCGGAGACGATCTCGGGGTCCGTGGAATCCGGGCGCCCCACACCGACTCGCACGCGCATGAAGTCCGCGCTGCCGAGCTCGCGCTTGATCGACTTCAGCCCGTTGTGGCCCGCGAGGCCACCGCCGAGACGGGTCCGCACCTCACCGAAGGGCAGGTCGATCTCGTCATGCACCACCAGCACGCGCTCGAGCGGCAGCTTGAACGATCCTCTGGCCGGGCCCACGGAGCGTCCGGCCTCGTTCATGAAGGTCTGCGGACACAGAACCGCGACGGGCACCGGGGCGCGGGGCGGGGTTGCCGGAGTGTCCACTACACCGGACGCGGGTGGTGTATCACCATGGTTATACACCGCTCCGGATGGGTGCTCGGGCACGGCCACCCGACCTTCGGCCAGGCGACCGCGGAAGCGATCCTTTGCGCGTCCGAGTCCCCAGCGCTCCACCAGCGCTTCGGCCACCATGAAGCCCACGTTGTGAGGAGTGCCCGCATACTCGCGACCGGGGTTACCCAGTCCGACTATCAGCCAATCGACGGCTCCGCCACCGCCACCGAAGGGGCGTCGCAGAGCGGCTTACTCCTCGCCGGAGGAGCCCTCGGCCGACTCGCCGCCCTCGGCCTCGCCGGCCGCCGCCTCGCCGACCAGTTCGGTTTCAGACTCGATTTCCTCGGCCGTCTCGGCCTGCAGGCGCGGCGGAGACAGGGTCGCGATGACCGTCTCCTCGGGGTCGTCCAGGACCGTCACGTCCGCAGGTGTCACGAGCGCGGAGAGCAGGATCGTCTCGCCGATCTCCATCTCGCCGATCTCGTGCACGATCGACTCGGGGATGGCCGTCGGCAGCGCCTCCACGTTGATCTCGCGGGTGATCTGCTCGAGCACGCCGCCCTGCTTGACGCCAGGGGCGTCATCGACGCCGGTCAGTTCAACGGGCACGACCGCGTGGATCTTCTCGTCCAGGCGCACCCGCAGCAGGTCCACGTGGGTTGTCTCGCCCCTGACGGGGTCGCGCTGGGCCTCCTTGAGCACCACGGGGGTCGCCTTGGCGCCGTCCACGCTGAGGTCCAGGACCGCGCCGCTGCCGGCCAGCGCCAGGCGCAGCTCGCGCGCGTCGGCGTCGAAGCCGACCGGGTCGGCGCCGCCGCCGTAGAGCACGCCGGGCACGCGCCCGCTGCGGCGCAGGCGACGCGCGGCACGCGAGCCGTCGCTCTCGCGGCTGGTGACGTTGAGCTTTGTCGTCGTGGTGGCCATCGGAGGAGACGAGACTCTAGCAATCGCCGTTCATCGGGTTCCTGCAGTCGCCGTTCACTTGGTCCCCAGTTCCACCGCCGTCGCTTCTTCTTCTTCCTTTTCGATCCTCGTGGCAGGCCTGCATTTCCCTTCGCCAGCGATCGGTGCGCTGATGCCGAGGAGGTGCACGTGGACGCCGGACAGGAAGTTGCCGGTGCGGCGCACCTCCACGCACTGCACGACCGGCAGCGAGCCGATGACCGTCCACGCCAGGCGCGTCTTGCCAGAGGCGCCGAACGGCGAGTACGCGGTGGGGGATTCCAGCTGGAGGATCTTCACGGCACCCGCCCGGCGCAGGCGCGGGTCGCTCGCGTTGGCCTTAGCCGCGGCCAGGCAGGAAGGGCTCTCGCGGCAGCCGCCGAGCTGGGCGAGCATGCCCGCCAGGCTGCCCCTCGCCTCCGCCTGCACGAGCGCCAGCGCGTCGCTGCGTTCGGCGTTCTCCACGCTGAGGAAACGGGCGAGCAGGACGCTTACGAGCAGGACCAGGATCACGCCGGCCGCGAGCAGTGCCCGCAGGACGCGCCGCTGAGAGGGCGCGAGGCCCAGCCACCATTCGCGCGGGCCACGCGCGCCAGCGGCAGGGGTCTCGGCGGGGAGCGACACGGTCGAGATGATGACGGGTGGGCACATGTGCCCACAGAGCTAAAGACAGCTGGAGCTGTGGACGGCTACGGATAGACCGTGACGAGCTTGGTCGCCGTGATCACTTCGCCGTGGGGAGAGGTGAGCTTGGCGGTGAGTGGGATGACCGTGGCCGCGGCGACCGTGGGGAAGGTGATTTCCGTTTCGCAGCGGGCGTCGATCGCGCTCGAGGTGCACTGCTGCTGGCCGTTGTAGAACAGCGCTACGCTCCAGCCCGGCGGCACCGGACTGGTGCCCGAGAAGGCGCTGATGCGACTCGTCTCGTTCGACGACGCATCGCCCTTGCACAGCGTGCTGGCCGCGGTCGGAGCCGAGCAGTTTTCGCTGGCCACCGTGCGGCTCGTATAGGCCGCGTAGTCGCCCTGCAGTTCCACGAACACGCCGCCCGGCAGCTGGGCCCAGTAGATCGTCACCGCTTTGGAGGCCGACAGCTGCCGCCCGCCCGAGACCACCGCCACCTTGTAGGACACCGGCCCGCCCACGTGGGTGAAGGTGACGTGGACCTTGGCGCGGGAGCCGCTCAGGCGCACGGGGATCCTGCTCGCCTTGAAGGCGCTGGACCCCGGGTCCTTCTCGAACAGCGTGAGCTTGGCCCCGCCGGGCAGATGGCCGCTGTAGACGATGCCGAGCTCCGCGAGGCCACCCGTTTCGGCGTAGGGGAGCGTCTGCCCGGCGATCAGACCGTTGGTCAGGCCGAGGACCGACAGCGTCGGTCGCGTGGCCGCCGCGGCCGAGGAGGCGCAGGCGAGGAACGCCGCGGCGAGGGAGAGGCATGCGCCACGTCTCAGCATCGGCCGGATCATAGGGAGCGGGTTGAGCGCAGGCTCTCCGCGCGTCTGCATCCCTACGCGCTATCGGCGTAACCGCGGCGGCGCTCAGAACAGCTGGTTCTCGCCGCCGAACACCTCGCTGACCGAGTCGTCGACGAATATCCGCCGGATCGAGTCGGTCAGCAGCTCCGCGCACGGCAGCACACGGACGCTGTCCGGATAGCCTGGGGCGAGGGGGATGGTGTCTGTGACCACGATCTGCTCGATCCCGGAGCTGCTCAGGTTCTCGAACGCGCCGCCCGAGAAGATCGCGTGGGTGGCAGCCGCGTACACGTGCGCGGCGCCCTCTTCCTTGACGGTCTTGGCAGCCGCGACGAGCGTGCCGGCGGTGTCGATCATGTCGTCCACGATCACCGCCGTCTTGCCCCGCACGTCACCGATGACATAGCCGATCTCGGCCACCTGCTGCGCGGGGCGCTCCTTGTCGAGGATCGCCAGCTCGGCGCCGATCTTGGACGCGAATTTCTTGTTGAGCTTGACCCGTCCGGCATCAGGGGCGACGACCACGAGGTCGGGAAGATGCAGGTCCGAGAAGTACTGCGTGAGCATGAACAGAGCGGTCATGTGGTCGACCGGTTTCTGGAAGAACCCCTGGATCTGGCCGGCGTGCAGGTCCATCGTCAGGACCCGATCCGCACCCGCCGCCTCGAGCATGCGCGCGACCAGCCGCGCCGAGATCGGCTCGCGGGGAGCGGACTTCTTGTCCTGCCTGGAGTAGCCGAACCATGGCGTCACCGCGATCACCCGGTGCGCCGAGGCGCCCACGGCCGCATCGATCATGAACAGCAGCTCCATCAACGAGTCGTTCGCCGTGACGCCCGTCTGAGCGTTGCCGCAGGTCGGCTGCACGATGAAGACATCCGCGCCGCGGATCGACTCCTCGTAGCGGCAGTACACCTCGCCGTTGGAGAAGGTCTTGAGCGTCACCGGCCCGAGATCCACCCCGAGCTTGTCCGCGATGTCGATCGCCAGCTGCGGGTTCGCTCGCCCGCTCACGAGCATCAAGCGCTTGTTGTAGTCGATCGGCAGGCTGGTCTGCACGGCCGACTGCGTGCGCGTGTCCATCGCGCTCATCTCTCCTGAGAGTGTAAACGTCCCGGTCGAATCGGTCATCCCTGCACTACTCCTTGCGCTCGGCGTAGCCCTCGATGTTGCGCTGGCGCTCGCGCGCGATCCCAAGCGCCCCCGGCGGCACATCCTCGGTGATGACCGAGCCCGCGCCCGTGTAGGCGCCGTCGCCGAGCGTCACCGGCGCCACCAGCGTGGTGTCCACGCCCGTGCGCACCCCGCTGCCGACCGTGGTGCGGTGCTTGGCGCGGCCGTCGTAGTTGGCCGTGATGGTCGCCGCGCCCAGGTTCGAGCGCTCGCCCACGTCCGCGTCGCCGATGTAGGAGAGGTGGGGCACCTTCGTGCCCGGCCCGATGTCCGAGTTCTTGACCTCCACGAACGTCCCCACCTTGGCGCCAGCCCGCAGAATCGCGCCCGGGCGCAGATAGCCGAACGGGCCGACGCTGGCTCCGTCCTCGAGCACGCAGTCGATCAGGTAGGAGTGGCGCACCGTGCAGCCGCGCCCGATCCGCGTGCGCCCACGGATCGTGCTGAACGGCTCGATCACCGTGTCCGGGCCGATCTCGACCTCCACGTCGATGACGGTCCCCTCGGGGTCGAGGATGCCGACGCCCGCCTCCATGTGGCGCTCGTGGATCGCCGCCTGCGCGAGCTTGCGCACGCGGGCCAGATCCGCGCGATCGTTCACGCCGAGCACCACACGCTCGTCCTCGAGGACGTGGGCCTCGACGCCCGCGCCGTCTGCGCGCAGCAGGTCGAGCACCTGAGGCAGGTAGAGCTCATGCTGGGCGTTCTCGGAGCTCAGGCGGGGGAGCGCGCCCGCGAGCGCGCCCGCCGTGAAGACGAAGATCCCGGTGTTGACCTCGCAGATCTCGCGCTCGGCCTGGGTGGAGTCGCCATGGCCCTTGGTCTCGACGACCCGTTCCACGGCGCCGGCGCTGTCGCGCACCACCCGGCCGTAGCCGGCCGGATCCTCGAGCACGGTCGTCGCCATCGTGGCCGCCGCCCCGCTGCCCGCGTGGGCCGCGATCAGTTCCTCTATGACCTCGGCGCTCACCAGCGGCACGTCCCCGCTGAGCACGAGCACCGGCGCCGCCGGGTCGATCTCGGAGCCGAGCTGGGCCATGCCGGCCGCGGCCGCGCCGCCCGTGCCATTCGCCTGCGGCTGGATCGCGAGCTCCACGCCCTCGGGGAGGACCCCCTCGAGGGCCCGCTGCGGCGAGTCCACCACCACCACCTTGCCCGCACCCGCCGCCAGCGCGGCCTCGAGCGGCCACAGCACCATCGGACGCCCGCACAGCTCGTGCAGCACCTTGGGGGTGGCGGAGCGCATGCGCGTGCCCTGGCCCGCAGCGAGGATCAGAACGATCGGAGCGCTCAAGGGGCAGATGCTATTGGCTTGCCACGGATCCGCATCGGGAGTTGGGGGGCAGGGACTCGAACCCCGATTCTCAGGACCAAAACCTGATGTCCTGCCATTGGACGACCCCCCAAGGGAGCTAGAAGGATAGATCCTGTCCGGCCGACCGGCCCATGGCCGTGGACAAGCGCCGTCGGCCACCCCCGCCCGGGGCCGAGCAGCCCGTGAATCCAGGGCTTGATGCGCCCCAGGTTCAGGCCCTGGACGTTGCGGTTACCACCTGGTGACGCATTGGTCCACTCCGGCTGCAACCATTTCTGCACTCTGTCGGCGCAAGAGACGAGAACGGGGAGCAGGACCTTGATGGCGCTGGCGGGCCTGCTGGTGTGCGCCGTCATGCTCTTCGGCGCCCCCCGCAGCGCCCGGGCCGCCGGCTGCCCCGGCGCGGGCCTGCGCCCAACCGCCGCCAACGCACACGCGGTCGACGCCGCCACGCTGTGCCTCGTCGACCAGATCCGCGCCGGCTATCGGGTGCGCGCGCTGCGCGCCAACGCCGAACTGGGGAGGGTGGCCTTCAGCCAGGTCGCCAGCATGGTGCGCTTCGACTACTTCGCCGACATCCGCCCGACGGGACAGACGCCGATGTCGCTCACGCTCGGAACCCGCTATCCGGCTCACGCCGCAGGGATCTCGGTGGGGCAGAACATCGCCTGGGGCACGGGCAGCTATGCGACGCCCGCACACATCGTGGCCGAATGGATGGCCTCCCGCCCGCACCGCGAAATCATGCTCGACGGCGAATTCCGCGACGCCGCGGTGGCGGTCACGCCGGCGCTGCCCAGCGTGCTGAATGTCGGACGCCACGGCGCCGTGTACGCGATCGAGTTCGGGCGGCGGCGCTAGCTGCGCCGGCCGGAGCGGCGGGGCACGCGCCCGCCTTCCGCCCCAGCCTCGAGCGCGGGCCCGGCCGCCGAGGTGATTCCCAGCACACGCATCGACTTCAGGCCGAGGCTCAGCTTCTCGCGCCCGTCACTCGAGCTGACGTCCAGGCCGGAGAGCTCGCGCACACGCTCCAGGCGGTAGTAGATGGTGTGGCGGTGGGTGAACAGCCGCTGCGCGGTGCCCGCCACGTTGCCGTCGGCCTCGAGGAAGGTCTCGAGCGTGCGCACCAGATCTGTCTCGTACTGCTCGTCATAGGCCACCAGCGGCTCGACCGTCTCGGCGTAGAAGCGCTGCAGCTCGCTGGGGTTCTCGCTCATCGCCGACAGCAGCAGCCTGTAGGCCCCGGTCTGCTCGAAGGCCAGCGCCGAGCCCTCGCGCGAGCCCTGGGCGACGTTGGCCGCGAGCAGCGCCTCGCTGGCGGCGCGGGGCAGCTCGGCTGGATCCTCGGTGACGCGACTGCGCCCGAGCGCGAAGGTGTAACCGCCGAGACCCGACTGCATCTCGTGCAGGACCGCCTCGGCCGCGCGCGCCGCCGTCGAGTCCTCGCCGCCCGGCACCAGCACCAGGACCTCTGCTCCGCCCATCCCGTCACGGTCGGACAGGGCCGCGATCGAGCGGCTCGCGACCGCCCGCGCGCCGCGCTCGGCCACCGCGCGCACGCGGCCGCGCCAGCCCTCGTCCGTGGGCGCCTGTGGGTGGGCGCGGGCCACGATCATGCAGGCGCCCTCCTCGATGTCCAGCGAAAGCTCCTTGGCGCGGGCGAGAAGCTCCTCGCGCCCACTCAGCTCGCGGCGCAGCACCGCTCGCAGGAAGTCTCCGGAGGCCGTTTCAGAAACCCGCTCGGGCGCCCTCACCCGCTCGACCTCCGAGGCGATCATGGTCAGCAGGAGCCTGCGCATGGAGTCGCTGGGCTCGGTCTTCGCGCGCATGTGCAGCGTGCCGACCACCGTGTCGGCCACGCGCAGCGGTGCGCTGCTGACGCCCTCGCCCTGCGAGAGCAGGGCGCGCTCCTCAGCCGGAGAGCGCGCCGCCACCGCCAGCGTGGCGCCCCATGCGTCCGTCACGGCCAGGCTCGCCTCGAGCGCCCGGGCCGCAGCCCTGACCACCTCCGGCAATCCCGCCCCCGACTCGACCGCCTCGGTGATCGCGTCGAGCGCTGCAAGGTCTGACATTCGCTCAGCCCCAGAAGTAGACGGCTGCGAGAGCGCCGGCCACCCCGGCCCCCACGAGCACCGCGAGCACGTACAGCGAGAGCACCGTCGCGGCCAGCCGCTCCCACAGACGCGAGTACGACGTCCAGGCCGGTCTCAGGATGAGCGCACCGTAGAGAGCCAGCCCCAGGACGGCGGCGCCGCCCGCCACAAGCTCGTTGATCGTTGATCTGCTCACAGGAATGACCGCTGGGGATTGTTACGCACGCGGGAGTCCGAAGCCCGCGCCCACGGGAGTGGCACAGATCGGAGCGGGATCGAGGTCCTGCAGGGCGCCGGCGGCGAGCTCCGCCTGCGCGGGTCGCGAGAACAGCCCGAGCACGGTCGGCCCCGAGCCGCTGACCATCTCCAGATCGGCTCCCGCCGCCCGCGCCCGCCTGAGCCTGTCGGCCATCTGCGGGCACAGCGACACCGCTGCGCGCTGGAGGTCGTTGTGCAGCAGCTCGCTCGCCGCGGGCAGCGCAGCGCCGTGCTCGAACGCAGTGCTCAGCTCCTGCTCGCGCTCGCGCAGTAAGCGCAGGGGACGCTGCAGGCCGAGGCGGTCGGCCTCGGCGTAGACCTCAGCCGTGGACAGGCCCGCCGTGGACGCCAGGACGAGAACCCCGAACGGCGATCCGGGGTCGGGCAGCGCCTGCAGGCGCTCGCCCGCGCCCGTGGCCAGCCAGCGCCCCGGAGAGATCTGCCCGGGCACGTCCGCGCCCAGCTCGGCCGCGAGCTCGAGCAGCAGACGCTCATCGCCCAGGCCCGAAGCCTGCCTGGCCAAACGCAGGGCCGCGGCGGCATCGGCCGAGCCGCCACCCAGGCCCGCCGCCACCGGTATCCGCTTCTCGATCCTCAGGCGCAGCGGCCGAGCGTCCCAGCCGGTGCTGGCGCGAAACGCCCGCAGGGCAGCCGCGGCCAGGTTATCCCGCGGCGCTCCGGGCACGCCGGGGCAGAGGACCTCGTCCTCGACGCTCCCCGCCGGCCCCGACTCGAGCGTGAGCTCGTCGGCCAGCGAGATCGACTGCATCACCGTGACGAGCTCGTGGCGGCCGTCCTCGGCGCGGGTGGGACCGAGGAACAGCCCGAGGTTGATCTTGGCGGGCGCCAGCGCGTGGAGGACCCTCATGGCTCCGCCGTGGCCGCTCATAGCTCCAGCAGGGCGGCCAACGCTCGGAAGTCCTCGGGGGAGAGGCGCTCGGCGCGCGCGTCAGCCGGGTGGCCGAGCCGCTCCAGCGCGTCGCGCACCTGCTCGCGCGAGCGCCCGGGCGCCCCGCCGGAGAGCCGCAACGAGCCGGCCAGGGTCTTGCGACGATGCGCAAAGCCGCCGCTCACAAGCCCACGCAGCGCCGCCGAGGTGGCCTGCTCGACGCCGGCGGGGTCGCCGGCGGGACCGGCGGAGCCATCGGGACCGCCGGGGCCGGGCGCACGGCGACGCATGCCCACAAGCACCGAGTCGACGTTGGGGACCGGGAAGAACACGGAGCGCGGGATCGCGCGCAGCACCTCCACCTCGCACTCGAGCTGGGCGAGGACCGAGGGCGTGCCGTACGCGCCGCTCCCCGGCGCCGCCGCCAGGCGCTCGCCGACCTCGCGCTGGACCATCGCCACCCACGCGTTCACGCTGGGAAGCTCGGCAACCGTGCGCAGGAGCGCTCCGGCGGCGATTCCATAGGGGAGGTTGGCGATCACCTTCTCCGGCGCCGGCTCGAGCGCGAGGAGATCGATCGTCATCGCATCGCCCCAGTGCACCGTCACGTTCGGATGCGGGTCGGTGGCGTCGTGAAGAGCCTCCTGCAGGCGTCGGTCGATCTCGATCACGTGCACGTGGGCGGCGCGCCGCGCCAGGTGCTCTGAGAGCACCCCCAGCCCTCCGCCGATCTCCAGCACGACGTCCTCGCCGGAGAGCTCGGCGGCGCGCTCGATCACCCCGAGGATGTTGGAGTCGACCAGGAAGTTCTGCCCCAGGTCGCGATCGGGGCGCACGCCGAAGCTGCGCATCCGGCGCAGGCTGGGCTGGACGGGAGCATCAGCCACCGCGTTCATGCCCAGCCGAAGACGCGGGCGGCGTTGCGCGTCACGGCCGCGCCGAGCTCCTCGACGCTGACGCCGCGCAGCTGTGCCAGGAAGGCCAGCGTGTGGGCGACGAACGCCGGCTGGTTGCGCTGCTTTCTCACCGCCTGGGGCGTGAGGTAGGGGGCGTCGGTCTCCACGAGCAGTCGCTCCTCGGGGACGCGGGCGGCCGCATCGGCGAGATCGGCTGCGCTCTTGTAGGTGACGTTTCCGGCGAACGAGATCGCATAGCCGCGCCCGAGGCACTCCTGCAGACGGTCGGGCATCGAGAAGCAGTGCATCACGACGCTCACCCCCGCCGCTTCGCTGGAGAGCTGGGCGAGCGTCTGCTCGTCAGCGGCCCGGGAGTGGATCACCAGCGGCTTGCCCGTCTCGCGAGCGAGGGCGATCTGGGCGGCGAAGGCCCGCTGCTGGTCTGCATGGGGCGCGGTGTCGCGGTAGAAGTCGAGACCGCTCTCCCCGATCGCCACACAGCGCTCATGCGCGGCCAGCGCGCGCAGCTCGGCCAGGTCGGCGTCGTCGAAGCCCCTGGCGGCGTTGGGATGGCGCCCGATCGCGGCGTAGACCTGCGGGAAGTCCTCGGCCGCGGCCAGCGCCGCCCGGCAGGAGGCGCCGTCGATTCCCACGGTCAGCATGCGCGTGACCCCGGCCGCGTCCGCGGCGGCCACGAGCTCGGCGTTGGGCGCCTCGCACAGGTCGAGGTGGGTATGCGAGTCGATCACTGGGCGGGCGGCGAATCAACCGGCTGCAGATCCTTGGGGAAGAGCGAGTCGAGCGGCTCGACGTGTTCGATCGTGCCCGCTCCCAGCTCGGCCCCCGCCAGCGTCAGCTCGGGAGCCCCGAGCGCGCCCAGCAGTCGCTCGGCGCTGCTGGGGAGGTAGGGCCACAGCAGCACCGTGACCGAGCGCAGCCCCTCGGCGAGGCTGCGCAGCACGCGGTCGAGCTCCTCCGCGCGAGCCTCGTCTTTGGCCAGGACCCACGGCGCCTGCTCCTCCACGTAGCGGTTCAGGCGCCTGACCCGCTGCCAGATCTCATCGAGCGCGAGGGTCAGCTCGGCACGATCCACGTGCGCGGCCACCCGCTCCGCGAGCCCGTCGAAGTCGGCGGCGAGCGCCGGATCGAGATCGCCGCGGGACACCGCCCCGTCGCGGTAGCGCGAGAGCATCCCGATCGTGCGGCTGGCGAGGTTGCCCAGCTCGTTGGCCAGCTCGCTCTCGTAGCGCAGCTCGAAGGAGGAGGTGGAGACCGAGCCGTCCTGACCGAACTGCACGTCTCGCAGCAGGTAGAAGCGCAGGGCGTCCGCGCCGAAGCGCTCGATCACGGCGAACGGGTCGAGCACGTTGCCGAGGGACTTGCTCATCTTCTCGCCTTCCATCAGCAGATAGCCGTGGACGAAGACGTGCTCGGGGAGCTCGATCTCGGCGGCCATCAGCAGCGCGGGCCAGTACACGGTGTGGAAGCGCAGGATGTCCTTGGCGATCACGTGATAGCTCGCCGGCCAGAACACATCCGTCAGATCTCCGCCGGCGCCGGCCTCGCCGCCCGCCCCCGCCACGCCCCCGGGCGCCGGCGCGTAGGAGAGCGCCGAGTAGTAGTTGAGCAGGGCGTCGAACCACACGTAGAAGACGTGCTCGGGATCCCACGGGACCTTGACCCCCCAGGTGAGCTTGTGGCGCGTGAGGGGCACGTCGCGCAATCCCGAGCGGATGAACGACAGCGCCTCGTTGTAGCGCGTGCGCGGAGCGACGAAGTCCTCACGCTCGGCGTACAGCGCCTCGAGGCGATCCTGGAAGGCGGAGAGCTTGAAGAAGTAGTTGTCCTCCTGCTCGCGCGTCAGCTTGATGTGGTGGATGGGGCAGCGGTTGCCCTCGTCGACCTCGTTGTCGGCCTTGAAGTCGGCGCACCGAGGGCAGTACCAGCCCTCATAGGTGCCCATGTACACGAAGCCGTTCTCCCGCACCCGGCTGAGCACCTCCTGCACGACCGCTTCGTGCTGGGGGTCGGTCGTGCGGATGAAGAAGTCGTTGGTCGCGCTCAGCTGCGGCGCGAGCGCCTTGAAGCGCTCGGCGTTTCTGTCAGCGAGCTCCTGCGGCTCGATCCCGAGGGCGTGCGCCGCGTCGGCCACCGGCTCGCCGTGCTCGTCGGTGCCGGTGAGGAAGAACACCTCCTCGCCGCGCTGGCGGTGGTGGCGGGCCATCACGTCGGCCGCGATCGTCGTGTAGGCGTGGCCGAGGTGAGGCGCAGCGTTGACGTAGTAGATCGGGGTGGTCACGTAGAAGGACATGCCCGCCCCAGGCTACTGGCCCTCGCGCATCAGCTCCCTGTAGAGCTCATTGGCTTTGAGCCCCGTGAGCTTTGCCACCACGGCGGCGGCCGGGCGGGCCTTGGCGCCGGATCCGATCAGCTCACGCAGCGCCGCGAGCGCATCCTCGCGCTCGACGAGCTCGGTCGCAGCGGCTCCGCACACGAGCACGACCTCGCCCCGCGGCGGACTCACAGCGTAGTAGGCAGCCAGCTCGCCGGCGCTTCCCCGTCGCACTTCCTCGTGCAGCTTGCTGAGCTCGCGGCAGACGGCCACCGGGCGGTCGGGATCGCGCTCGGCGAGCAGGGCCAGCGTGCCGGGCAGGCGGTGCGGAGACTCGAAGGCGATGAGCGTCTCCGAAGTCCTGTCCAGCAACTCCTGGAGCTCGCGCCGCGCGCGCGGCAGAAAGCCCACGAAGCGCCAGCGCTCGGTCGGGAGCCCCGACGCCACGAGCGCGGTCACCACGGCGCTCGGCCCCGGGAGAACCTCGACCGGCAGCCCGGCGGCCAGGCATGCGTGCACGAGCGCGAAGCCCGGATCGGACACCAGCGGCGTGCCGGCATCGGAGACGAGCGCCACGACCTCGCCGGCGGCGATGGTCGCCACGAGCTCTGCTGCGCGGGCGCGTTCGTTGTGCTCGTGGAAGCTGATGAGCCGCGCAGAGATGCCGTGGCGGTCGAGCAGCACCCTCGTGCGGCGGGTGTCCTCGCAGGCCACGGCGTCGGCCTGGCCCAGCGCCGAGAGCACCCGCAGCGTGACGTCCTCGAGGTTGCCGATCGGCGTGGGACAGACGACGAGCCGTCCGACCGGCGCCTCCGAGGGAGTCATACGGCAAATATAGGGTCCCCCCGATGCGCCGCGAATAGGTCTCGGGCCACCCCGTCCGCTCGAGCCGACCCCACCGAGATGCCCAACGACCGCGAAGAGCCCCCGCAGTACACCCGCTACCGAGCCCGGCGGCGGCTGTTCGGCGAGAAGGAAGACGATCTCTCGGCCGGGCGTTCCGAGCGGGGTGCTCGCGCGGGTGCGCGCGCGCGCGCGAGTGCGCCCTCCGGGACAGGCAGGGCAGGGCGCCTCGCGGGCGCCCTCCGCGGGTCCAGGCGCGCCGGCGCCGTCCCCGGCCGGGCAGGCTGGCGGCGCTGGCTCACGCCAAGGCGGGCACTGGCGGGCCTGGTCCTGCTCGTGCTCGGCTGGCTGTTGCTGTCGCTGGTGCTGTTCCTGCTCAGCTCGCACTTCGAGCGCACATCGCCGCCGGGCAACGTCGCAGCAGAGCTCGATCCGGCCGGCTTTCCGCTCACTTCGGCGAACAACATCCTCGTGCTCGGCTCCGACCGCCGCCAGAAGAACAGCAAGGAACCCGGCGCGGAAACCACGGGCCCGGGACGCTCGGACACGATCATGCTGATCCGAACCGGCGGCGGGCACTCGGCGCGCCTGTCCATCCCCCGCGACACGGTGGTGGAAATCCCGGGCCACGGCCCGCAGAAGATCAACGCGGCCCATGCCTTCGGCGGGCCGGCCGAGTCGGTCTCGGTGATCAAGCGCTGGCTGGGCATCCCCATCAATCACGTTGTGGAAGTGAACTTCGAAAACTTCCCACAGCTGATCGACGCGATGGGCGGTGTGAACTACACGGGGAGCTGCATCATCTCGCGCCTGGACGGCGGCTTCAGCCGGGGCGGGTACACGCTGCGCCTGAAGGCCGGCACACACCACATCGACGGCAAGCAGGCGCTGGCCATCGCCCGCACGCGTGAGAACCTGTGCGCTCCCAACGAGACGGACCTGAAGCGCGAGGAACACCAGCAGGCGCTGTTCAACTCGATGAAGAGCAGGCTCGTCTCGCTATCGAGCTTCATCCGACTGCCGCTGATCGCGTGGAACACCCCCCCGGCGATCATCTCCGACATGAGCGGTCCGACCCTGCTCGGGCTGTTCGGCGGGCTCGCCCTCGGGGGCACCCCGCCCACCCGCGTCCTGAAGCCCACCGGGGCCACCACCCTGCCGGATGGAGAGCAGGGCCTGACGGTCTCCGAAGCGGCCAAGCGCGCGGCGGTGGCGCAGTTCCTCAGCGGGTGATTCGCCGCCGTCTTCCCCCTTGCTCCTCTCGTGGGCGGTGTATCACCATTGCAATACACCGTCCATGACGGAGGCCTTCCCCGCTGCTCCTCATCGGCGACGGTGTATCACCATTGCAATACACCGTCCATGACGGGATCAACCCTTGGCGGCCACCGGTTTGGCGTCGCTGGACTTGGAAGAGGCGGCCTTCTCGCTCTTGCCCTCCGAGGAGGAGGAGGAGGAGGAGTCAGAGGAGCCGGAGTCAGAGGAGGATGAGGACTTCTCAGATCCGGACTTCCCGGAAGAGGACGAGGAGCTCTCGGATGATGACTTCTTCTCCGAGGTGGACTTCTCGGCGGCTGCGGCGGCGGTCTCACGCTGGCGATTGCGGGTGCCGTAGTCGGTGTTGTAGAAGCCTTTGCCCTTGAAGTGCACAGCGGGGGCGTGCAGGACGCGCTCGACGGGAACCCCCGTCTCGGGGTCGACCTTGAGCGCCTCTTCGCTGAAGGACTGCTGAAGCTCGAAGGTGGTGCCGTCGGGGCGGCGATACTCGTAGATCGGCATGGGCGGCCGATTATAGGAGCGCCGGGCTCCGGGCTGAGGACGGCCGCGACGGTGGCGCGCGGGAGATCAGTCGGTCAGCAGCGCGCGCGCACAGGTGATGCCGGCGAGAATCGTCGGCGTGAAGTCGCGCTCGGGCTCGCTGAGCATGCGCAGCGCAAAGCCGTCGCCGAGCGAGAAGAGGATCTCGGCCACGGCTTCGGGCTCGGCGTGCAGGCGCAGGATCCCCTCGCGCTGAGCCGCAGCGAGCATGCCGGCGACCTGCTCGCGCGTGCGGCGCAGCAATCCCGCGTACTCGACGGCGATGTCGGCGTTGCGGCGGGAGAGCGTGAACAGCTCGAAGACGAGGGTGACGAAGTCGGGATCCTCGCGCACGGTCTCCTGCAGGTTCTGGGCCATCAGGTCGATGAAGTCATCGGCGGTGGTGGCGGCCGACAGCTGACTCTCGAGCCGCTCGAGGCGCAGTTCGCCGTCGCGGCGCACCGCCTCCACGAGCAGCTGCTCCTTGGTGCCGAAGTAATAGTGCAGCAGACCCCGCGAGACCCCGGCCTCGCGGGAGACGTGGTCGAAGGTCGACCCGGCGGTGCCGCGCTGGGCAACGCTCGAGCGCATCGCATCGATGATGCGCTTGGCCTTCTCACCCGAGAGCGAACGAGCGGGGGCGTTCGGGGGGCTCACGCCGTCAGGGACGGCGCGGCCCTCCTCGCTCCTCAGATCGATGGCCTCCATGGCTGCTCCCTCGCCGACGCCGGCCGGCTCAGCCGCCGGCGACTGGCTCAGGAGCAGGTGTGACAGGCGTGGTGGTAGAGCTGTAGTCGAACTCCTCCTCCGCGCCGAACAGGAGATCGAGCACCTTCGAGCGCAGCCCCTCGCTGAACGCGAAGGCGAGCAGGCCGCCGACGCCGAGCAGCAACAGCGAACGTCCGATCCCGCCTTTGCGACGGCTGCGCTTGGGGGGTTCGCGCAGCGAGCTCGATGCGTCCTTGAGGGCGCTGACGGCGCTCTTCAATTCGTTCTGGAGCTTGCGATCTTCGAACAGCGCCTTGCTGGCCGGCTTGCCGTTGCTCATGCGCCCGTAGGCGTTGCGCGCCGCGCCGTAGGCGGCGAGCAGGCTCGAACGCAGATCGTCGTCCTCGATCAGGCGCTGGATATAGGGGTTGTTCTGAGCCGCCTTGGCTGCCTGTTCGGCCTTGCTCAGTTTGTCTTTCGCTGCCATCGTTGCACCGCCTCTGCCGAAAGCTTGCTGGTCGCAGCTCAATATACCCCCGAGGGGCATCGATTACGCTGGCTGGGCGTGCAGTGCGGCCTGCTCCTGGGCCGTCGGGAAGGCCCAGGCGGCACGGGTGCGGCGCTCCTGGCGGAAGACGAAGCGCATCTGCTGCGGCGGGCGCAGCTGAGCCTCGTTGGGCCGAAAGGTGGTGCAGGGCTCGGGCAGCTGCAGCGCACACAGGAGGTTGACCCTGAAGTAGCACTGATCACAGCTGACCTTCTTGGTCGAGCGCTTGGGCGCGCGCCCGCTCTGCTTCCCCTGCACCGTCGCTTGCCCCCTGTGTCGAGAGTCGATTGAGTTGAGCCGCAGCGATCAAAGCACGCATCGCGTCGGCCGCCCAAGGGGCACCCCGCAAATCGCAGAGAAAAGGTTTCTTAGCCGGAAACAGCAGCCAACAAGTCACGTGGTTGTGACAATCCTCCAGGATTGGCCGCACTTTCCGGGAGTTCGGGCGCAAGCGGGCGCCGCGCGTCATCATGGCGGGATGCGAGTCCTCGTGACCGGCGCCAGCGGCTTCGTAGGCTCGCTGCTCGTCCCCCGCCTGTGCGAGGCCGGTCACTTGGTGCGTGCCTTCGGTCGAGACGAGGGACGCGTCCGCGCCGCCCTCGCACGCGCGGCGCAACGGCCGCAGCGGGCGCAACGGCCGCAGGCGAGCGAGGTGGAGATGCTCGTCGGGGATGCGCTGACGGGAAGCGGCCTGGAGAAGGCGCTGGCGGATGTACAGGTGGCCTATTACCTCATCCACTCGATGGAGCGCACACCCTCGGGCCCGTCCGGCTTCCCGCAGCGCGAGCGAGCGGCGGCTGAGAACTTCGCGCGGGCTGCCAGCAGCGCCGGGGTGGAGCGCATCGTGTACCTCGGAGGACTGGTGCCACACTGGAGCTCGCGCCACCTGGAGAGCCGCGAGCAGGTCGAGCGGATATTGCTCGCCGGCGTGCCCGGCTCGCTGGCGCTGCGAGCCTCGATCGTGATCGGCGCCCGCTCGCGCTCGTTTCGACTGCTGGTGCGCCTGGTGGAGCGCATGCCCGTGCTGACACTGCCGGCCTGGCAGCGCTTTCGGACACAGCCGATCGACGAGCGCGACGTGATCGAGATGCTCGCAGCGGCAGCCACGGCGAACATCGATGGCAGGCTCGAGATCGGCGGTCCAGACGTGCTGAGCTACGGCGAGATGCTCACACGTATCGCAGATCTGATGCTCGTACGGCGCCCAGCTGTGAAGCTCAGGGTGAATATGACCGGCCTCGCCGCAAGGGTGGCGGCGGCGATCGCAGGCGAGGCCCCCGAGCTGGTCGCGCCACTGATGGAGGGCCTGCAGGGAGATCTTCTCCCTGCAGAGGATCGGGCGGCAGAGCGCCTGGGCGTGCGACTGCACTCCTTCGACTCAGCCGTGGAACACGCTCTGGCCGAATGGGAGCAGTTCGAGCCACTGGCGGCGCGCTGATGAGTGACTGGGCCAAGAGGCGGCGCAGCAGCTACCGTTCAGGCGCGCCCACGCGGTGAGCGCTCCTCCATGAGTCTCGTAACAGCCTCCATCCACATCGACGCTGCACCGGCGGACGTCTGGAAGATGGTCATGGATCCGGCATCGCTTGACAAATGGGTGACGATTCACCGCAAGCTCGTCCACGCAGACCCTGGTGCACCCAAGGTCGGCTACAAGATGGACCAGCAGATCCACATGCGGGGGGTCCACCTGGAGGTTCACTGGCGACTGGTGGAGTGCCGCCCGGGAGAGCTGGCGGTGTGGCAGGGCCGCGGCCCTGCGCGCTCGCATGCGCGCAGCGAATACGTGCTGTCCACGGACGACGGGGGCACGCGCTTTGACTATCGCAACGAATTCCGCCCACCGCTCGGACCGGTGGGAGCGATAGTCAGCCGAGCACTTGTTGGAGGCATGCCAGAGCGTGAGGCGAAGCGCACGCTCGAGCGCCTGCGTGCACAGATGGAGCGGGACAACAAAGAGAACTAGTGTAAGGTCAAGTCATCCCAAATTCGTGACAACTAGTGAAGAGGATTCAAACCGTGACTGACTTTCTTGACGAGAAGCGCCGCGAGATCACCGATCGGCTCACAGAGCTGAAGCCCCTCGTGGACGAGTACAACCGCCTCGAGGCGGCCGCGTCGGCGCTCGCCGGAGTGGGCGGCTCGAGCGCTTCCGGCACTGCCACCGCCACTGCCACCACCGCCACCCGCCGCCGCGGACCGGGGCGTCCGCGTGGGTCGGTCAGCCGTGCGCGCGCGACGACCGCCGCCGCGCCGAAAGCTGCTCGCAAAAAAGCCGGACGCCCCGCCGGCAAAGGCCGTGCAGGACGCCGCAAAGGCAGCGGCACCAGGGCCGCCGAGGCCCTCTCGTTCGTGCAGGGACAGCCCGGGATCACAATCCCCGAGCTCGCTGCCAAGATGGGCATCAAGCAGAACTACCTCTACCGGGTACTGCCCGGGCTCGAGCATGAAAGCAAGGTGGAGAAGCAGGGCCGCGGCTGGCACCCGAAGGCTGCCTAGCCTCGTCCTCCCTGGCGGCGTCCTCACTGATCGGCGATCGAAGGGATCCCCGATCGGTGAGCACATGTGCTGAGCACATTTCGCGAGCCTGCCTGCCCGCCTGCCTGCCGCCCCCGCAGGGTGTGCCCCGAAGGGGTACGTCCTTGCCAGGGTCGACGATCCGTCGGCCTTCCCTCCCAATAGGGTCGGGGGTCGGCCCAATAGGGTCGGTCGGCCGACCGACAAAGAAGTTGAGAAAAGGGGCGCGGTCGTGATGACCGCGCCCCTCCTATTTGCCCGTCTTGCTAGATCAGCCCCAGCTCTTTGACGGCGTCGCGCTCGCCGGTGAGCTCGGCCACGGAGGCGTCTATCTTCGAGCGCGAGAACTCGTCGAGCTCGAGACCCTGGACGATCTCGTACTCGCCCCCTGAGCAGGTGCAGGGGAAGCCGCTGATGAGACCCTCGGGCACGCCGTAGGAGCCGTCGGAGGGAACGCCCATGGAGACCCATGCTCGGTCGGTGCCGGCCACCCAGTCGCTCACGTGGTCGATGGCCGCGTTGGCCGCTGAGGCAGCCGAGGAGGCGCCGCGCGCCTCGATGACGGCGGCGCCGCGTTTGCCGACGTTGGGCAGGAACTCGTTCTCGATCCAGGCCTGGTCGTCGATGACGCCAGCGGCCAGGCGCCCGCCGACCTTGGCGTGGAAGAGGTCGGGATACATGGTCGGCGAGTGGTTGCCCCAGACGCCCATTTCGGAGATGTCTGTGACGGGCAGGTCGAGCTTGTTGGCGAGCTGGGCGATCGCGCGGTTGTGGTCCAGGCGCATCATCGAGGTGAAGCGCTCACGCGGGATGTCTGGCGCGTTGTTCATGGCGATCAGGCAGTTGGTGTTGGCTGGGTTGCCGACGACGAGCACCTTGACGTCCGCGGCGGCAACGGCGTTCAGGGCCTTGCCCTGGACTGTGAATATCTCACCGTTGGCGCTCAGCAGCTCGGCCCGCTCCATGCCCTTGGTGCGCGGGCGGGAACCGACGAGCAGCGCGACGTTGGTCCCGTCGAAGGCGTCGGCGGGATGATCGTGGAGGTCGAGGCCGGCGAGCAGCGGAAAGGCGCAGTCGATCAGCTCCATGGCCACGCCCTCGAGGGCGCCCATCGCCTGGGGGATCTCGAGCAGGCGCAGATCGACGGGCTGCTCGGGACCGAGAAGCTGTCCGCTGGCGATGCGAAAGACGATGCTGTAGCCGATCTGTCCGGCTGCGCCGGTGACGGTCACTCGTACTGGATTGCTCACGAAATATTCATCTCCTAATGGGTGCTGTGCGGTTGGAGGGTTTGCTCGGCAGAGATTGGCGCTCTAGGCGGCTGCGAGGCGCAGGTTCTGATCGATGGATGCGAGGAACTCCTGCGTCGTCTGCCACTCCTGATCGGAGCCGACCAGCAGCGCCAGGTCCTTGGTCATCTTTCCGCTTTCAACGGTATCCACGCACACCCGCTCGAGGGTCTCGGCAAAAGCGCTGACCTCCGGCGTGTCGTCCATGCGCCCGCGGGCGGCCAGGCCGCGCGTCCAGGCGAAGATCGAGGCGATGGGGTTGGTGGAGGTGGGCTTGCCCTGCTGGTGCTGGCGATAGTGACGGGTGACGGTGCCGTGGGCGGCCTCTGCCTCGACGGTCTTGCCGTCGGCGGTCATCAGCACGCTCGTCATCAGCCCGAGCGAGCCGAAGCCCTGGGCGACCGTGTCCGATTGCACGTCCCCGTCGTAGTTCTTGCAGGCCCACAGATAGCCACCTTCCCACTTCAGCGAGGCGGCCACCATGTCGTCGATGAGGCGGTGCTCGTAGGTGATGCCGGCCGCCTCGAAGTCGCTCTTGAACTCGGCCTCGTAGACCTCTTCGAAGATGTCTTTGAAGCGACCGTCGTAGCGCTTGAGGATGGTGTTCTTGGTGGACAGGTACACGGGGTAGCCGCGGTCGAGCCCGTAGCGCATGGAGGCCCGGGCGAAGTCGCGGATGGAGTCGTCGAGGTTGTACATCGCCATCGCGATCCCGCTGCTCGGGAAGTCATATACGTCGAGCTCGATCGGCTCCCCGGGGTCGCTGGGGGTGAAGGTGAGAGTGAGCTTGCCGGCGCCCGGGACCACCAGGTCGGTGGCGCGGTACTGGTCGCCGAAGGCGTGGCGGCCGATCACGATCGGCTTCCTCCAGCCGGGGACCAGTCGGGGGATGTTGGAGATGACGATCGGCTCGCGGAAGATGACGCCGCCGAGGATGTTGCGGATGGTGCCGTTGGGCGAGCGGTACATCTCCCTGAGGCCGAACTCCTCCACGCGGGCCTCGTCTGGGGTGATCGTGGCGCACTTGACCCCGACCCCGTAGCGCTTGATCGCCTCTGCCGCTTCGACGGTGATCTCGTCGTGGGTCTCGTCGCGCCTCTCGATCCCGAGGTCGTAGTACTTCAGATCCACATCCAGGTAGGGGAGGATCAGCTGCTCCTTGATGAACGACCAGATGATTCGTGTCATCTCATCGCCGTCCAGCTCGACGACGGGGTTCTTCACCTTGATCTTGGCCATGTGCGGGTCCTAGCGTTGAGGGGTGGCCGATGCTATCCAAACGCGGAAAGACGACTTGGGAGACACGTCCGCTCCTCCCTCCCCCAACCCTGCCGGCGCCGGTCACGGACGTCTGTCGAGTTGCGCCGCAGGACCGCGGGCGCTCAGCGATTCCAGCTCGCCTGCGAGCCATGGGCGACCAGCACGCGCGGGCGCCCGCCGGCGAAGGGGACCGTTGCCACCCGTCCATCGGAGGGAGGGCCCTCGAAGCCCTTTTCGTCGATCAGCAGGGTGGCGCCGTCGCGGGAGAGGCCGGCCCCCTGCACGGGCTGGCCGCGGACGGTGATGTGGTGCGTGCGCCCCGAGGCGACGCCCACGGTCCACGCTTCGCTCGTGTCCTGGCCCTCGTACTCGGCGAGCAGCCGGCTGCCGCTGCCTGAGAACGCGAGCGGGACGAGGCCGGAGACGAGCGAGGGCACACGCACGTCGGTGAGCCTGCGCGCCCGCCCGCCGCCCGTGGGCGACAGCCAGATCTGAAACACGGACGCGTCGTTGCGGCGCAGGCGCTCGCGGTCGTAGGCGATGTAGCGCGGTCCCCAGACCGGGTTGAGGCTGCGCCCGTCATGGGTGAGCTGTCTCGGCGCCAGCCCGTTGGGCATCCAGGTGTAGAGGTTGGTGGGCGCCGAGAGCAGGAGCGAGGGAGCGCGGGCGAACACCAGCTCCTCGCTTTCCTCGGGGGCGAAGCTCGCGCCGTAGATCTGCCCGTGGGCGATCGTGGTGACGGTGCCGGTCAGCGTGTCGAGCACGCCCAGGCCGGAGCGCTTGGCGATGTTGGTCACTGCTGTGGACTGCAATGAGACGGCGAGGTAACGCGAGTCGAATGACCACGCGAGCGGCGTGGCCGTGGCGGTGGCGAGGCTCAGGAACAGGCGTGGGCGTGCGCCGGAGATGCCATAGATGGCCAGCGACGGACCCTCTTCGGAGTTGGCGCTCGCGCCGAACAGCGCCGCTGCCACGCTCTGGCCGTCAGGGGACACGAGCGGCTCGCCGCCGGCTCCGAGGCGCCTGGGTTCGCTGCCGTCGGCCTGGGCCACCCACACGGCCAGTGGCGAGCGGGCGGTCCCGGTGACGTAAGCCAGCTGCGGCGGGTGGGGCGCCGGTGGCGAGCGCGGGGTTTCCGCACGCGCGGAGGGCATCGCGGCCGCACAGGCCACCAGGCCGGCGGTGGCCACCAGCGCCCTGCCCCGGTAGCGCCCGCGCGAGTGCATCGCTCGGGAGGCTACACCGGGGGTCGCTCGCAGGCCCGCGATCTCTGCTTCACTGTTACACGATGGCCAGCACGGTCTCGCAACCTGCGCGTGGGGACACACCGTGGCATACGCACACGGTGTTCAACCAGGCGCCGCCGCTGGAGGGTCTGGACGTCTTCTCCAGCAACCTCCCGCTCGTGGAGGCCGTGGGGCGCGAGGGCGCCGGCTGGGTCACTGAGCGCGCCTCGGCGCTCGGACGCGTGGTGGGCGGCGACCCGCAGCAGTCGTGGGGCCGCCTGGCCAACGAGAACAAGCCGGTGCTGCACACGCACGACCGCTACGGCAACCGCATCGACGAGGTCGAGTTCCACCCGGCGTGGCACAAATTGATGACGCTGGGCGTGGAGCACGAGCTGCACTCGCTGCCGTGGACGAGCGAGGAGCCCTTCGCGCACACGGCGCGGGCGGCCATGTACATGACGGCCATGCAGGCCGAGGCCGGCTTCGCGTGCCCGATCACGATGACCTTCGCGGTGGTGCCAGCCCTGCGGGCCCAGCCCGAGCTTGCGGCCGAGTGGGAGCCGCTGATCACATCCACGAGCTATGACCCCCGCTCGATACCGGCATCCGAGAAGGGCTCGGCGATCGCGGGGATGGCGATGACCGAGAAGCAGGGCGGCTCGGACGTACGCGCCAACACCACCGTGGCCACGCCCCTGAACGGCGGCGGCGCGGGCGCAGAGCACGAGCTCGTCGGGCACAAGTGGTTCTGCTCGGCGCCCCAATCCGATCTCTTCCTCGTGCTCGCCCAGACAGAGGACGGCCTCTCCTGCTTCCTGATGCCCCGCATCCTCCCGGACGGCTCCCGCAACGCCATGCACATCCAGCGCCTGAAGGACAAGCTCGGCAACCACTCGAACGCGTCGAGCGAGATCGAGCTGCACGGAGCCTGGGCGCGAATGGTGGGGGAGCCGGGGCGCGGGGTGCCGACGATCATCGAGATGGTCGGGCACACGCGCCTGGACTGCGTGATCGGAAGCGCCGCCGGGATGCGCGCGGGCGTGGTCGCAGCCACCTGGCACGCGGCCCACCGCAGCGCCTTCGGCAAGACCCTGATCGACCAGCCGCTGATGCGAAACGTGCTCGCCGACCTGTGCCTGGAGTCCGAGGCGACCACCGCCCTGGCCATGCGCCTGGCCCGCGCCTACGACGAGGCCCACCTCGACGCCGAGGCGGGCGAGGACTCGAGCGACGCCCAGCTGTTCAAGCGCCTGGCCACAGCCGTGGGCAAGTACTGGACCTGCAAGCGCGCCCCCAACCACGCCTTCGAGTCGCTCGAGTGCCTGGGCGGTGCCGGCTACGTCGAGGAGACGGGGATGCCGCGCCTCTACCGCGAGGCTCCGCTGGCCTCCATCTGGGAGGGCTCGGGCAACGTCATGAGCCTCGACGTGCTGCGCGCGCTCTCCCGCTCGCCGCGCTCCCTGGAGGTGTTCGTGGCCGAGGTCGAGCAGGCGGCCGGCGCCGACGCGCGCCTGGACGCGGCCCTGTCGAAGCTGAAGGCCCAGTTCGCCGATCCGGGCACCCTGGAGAGCCGCGCCCGGCGGGTGGTCGAATCGATGGCCCTGTGCCTGCAGGGCTCGCTGCTAGTCCGCAATGGGCCGCCGGCCGTGGCCGATGCCTTCTGCGCCTCGCGACTGGGCGGCGACGGCGGCCTGGAGTACGGCACGCTGCCTGCGGGCGTGGACTTCGAGAGCATCATCGCCCGCTCGCGCCCGCAGCTCTGATCGCCGGCTTCGGCCTTTGAGGAGCGCCGGAACAACAACGTCCAAATCGTCGAGCGCCTGACGCTATTCCTCATGCTCGCGCTCAGCTCGCTGGTCCTCGAGACTGCCGGTCTGGCGACAGCTGCGGCGCTAAGCTCTTAGAGATGTCGGCTCCTCCCCCAAAAAGCCCTTCTACACCGCCCAATCCAACCAGCGTGCCAAAGCCGGGTTCGGTGCCCAAGCTTCCCCAGACGATCTTCAACCTCGAGAAGCCAGGCAGCTTGGGCAATGCCCGCAAGTGGCACGCGCCTGGTCGCCGCAGTCGCGGCTAAGCAGCCATACGGCCGTCGGGGCCGCAGCGTGGCAGCCCCTCTGAAGAGCCCTTGGTGGGCCTACCATGAACGTGATGCCCAGACGCACGAACCTCCAGCTGGCACGCATCTTCGGCATCCGCGTCGGGGTCAGCTACAGCTGGTTCATCGTCCTCTTCTTCCTGATCTACTACCTCTCCAAGTACTTCCACGAAGTGCTCGGGGGCTCGCAGAGCACCGCCTACGCGGTCGCCGTGGCGGCGGCGCTCGGATACTTCGCCTCCCTGATCCTCCACGAGCTCGGCCACGCGCTTGCGGCCCGCCGTCTCGGCATTCCCATCGCCGGCATCGACCTGTGGTTCTTCGGCGGCCTCTCGCAGATGCGCCGCGAGCCCCAGAACGCCGGCGAGGAGCTCAAGATCGCGGCGGCCGGGCCGGCGGTCACGCTGGGGCTGTTCGCGATCTGCCTCCTCGCCGGAACGCTCGTTGCCTCGAGCGGGCGCTTCACCGACGTCGCCCTCACCCGCGAGGGCTTCACCACCACCCCCGCCCTCGCCCTGATCGGCTGGCTGGGCTTCATCAACGCGCTGCTGTTCCTGTTCAACATCATTCCCGCCTTTCCCCTCGACGGCGGGCGCATCGCCCGTGCCGTGATCTGGTGGCGCACCGGCGATCGCAACCGCGCCACCCTCGCCACCGGTCGCACCGGGCAGCTGTTCGCGCTGGCCGTGGGCGCGCTCGGCGTGGCCGAGTTCGCGAGCAACGGCTCCTTCCTGGCGCTGGCGACCCTGATGCTCGCCTTCTTCCTCTACCAGGCCGCCGGCGCCGCCGTCGTCCAGGGCGCCCTCGGCAGGCGCATCCAGAACGTGACCGTCGGCGACATCATGGACCGCGAGCCCGTCACCATCCCCGCCGAGGCCACGCTGCTCGACGCCCAGGAGCAGTTCTTCCTGCGCTACCGCTGGCCCTGGTTCGCCGTCGTGGATCCGGCCCACCACTTCCTCGGGGTGGTCCGCCAGCAGCGGATCGAGAGCGAGATCGCCGCCGGCCGCCCCGCCCTGCCCGTGATCGACGTGCTCGAGCCGGACATGCCCGTGCGGATCGGCCAGGAGGCGCCTCTGGAAACCC
>JADGPL010000039.1 GCA_017882455.1 Solirubrobacteraceae bacterium
GGGAACCACGCTCATTCGCAAAGGCATCACCAGCACCACCTTCCAGAGCACCCCAGACGTTCCCTTCGAGTCCTTCGAAATCACGCTGCCCGAGGGCAAAAACTCCGCCCTCGCGGCCAACGGCGCCCTTTGCAAGGCCAAACTCAACATGCCAACCGCCTTCAGAGCCCAAAACGGCGTAGAAACCCACCAAACCACCAAAATGTCCGTAACCAAATGCCCCAAAACCAAAGCCACAGCCAAGAAGAACACAAAGTCCAAGAAGACCAAGAAAAAGCCGAAGAAAAAGTAAACCTCACAAGCCCCGGCCGGCTCACGACTGAAACGCCAGGCAGCCGAGCCGAGCCACCAACTGGTACTGATATGCACTCTACGCCAGTGGCAGAGCGCACCTTACAGTAGGTGCCACGTCAAACTCTTGAGCACACGAGGCGGAGACCGGGCCCAGCATCCAATCGACCAGCGATGCGCGCCCGCGACACCCATGCGAGCGCTACCATGCAGGTCCACCCTGGGGCACCCAAGGGACCGACTCAACAAAACGCCGGGGCCCGTATCAGAAACACAACTCAGAGAGCTGTGGCCGTACGGCGGACGTAGTCAGGCTAGCGGGATCATTTGCCTTGTACTAATGTTCCGGCTGTGCTAATGCTTAGGTGACCGAGATACCTCGGGGCCTAAAATAGGGGTGCATAGCCTTCACTCCGGTTGCTAGGAAGAACGTTGTGTGCCCGCGATCTGCTCATCCCTACAGGAGGGTGTGTCATGAGACGCGTTCAGATGTTGGGCTTGACGATGATGACAGTGTTTGCGTTCGGCGTGATATCGGTATCAACTGCATCCGCTGGATTACCTACGATTTTACCCGAAAAACCAACGGGAACCACGGGGACCAGCACGACATCAACAATGTCATCATTAGCCGGAACGAAATTGACGTGCGTGAAATCTAAAGTATTATTTGAATTCACCAAAGAAGGCAAATTAGGTCCGTTCCACATACATTTAGAAGAATGCACCACCAAAGTCGCCGGTATAACCGTTAAATGCAACAGCACCGGTGACGAAGCCGGGATTGTCTTAGCCTTAGGCGAATTCCACCTGGTCTACGACAAATTAGGGACCGGAACAGCATTAGGCGTAGGCATTCTACTTTTATTCGAAGAACTGAAATTAGAATGTCCTAAAGGCGGGACGACCAAAATCGCCGTCAAGGGTGAAGAGCTGTGCTTAGTCACTCCGGTCGCGAAACCCGTGACATCGACCGAATTCTACACGGTCGTTTGTAAAAGTAATGAAAAAGGTGACCAGATAGAGAAGTACTGGAACAGCGCTGGGACCGCAGAAATAGCACCGCTCCTCTTAGTTTCGTTCAACGGCGGGGCTTTCGAAACCGCTGCTGAGGATGGTGAAGCTAAACTGACGGCTACCCAAACAACGGAAATCATGGGATAAGCCATATCGGTCACATCGTGGCGCACCATGTGTGGAATGCACGTGGTGCGCCATCATGCCGCCTGATGCAAATACGTCCCCAGGAATCCCGATCTCCCCAGCTACAGTAGGTATCTATCATATCGTTTACGATGTTTTAGGAGCCGAATTAGGATCGGCACTTCTTTTCTTACTCGATGAATTCACGTACAAATGTACTGCCCTCGTGACGATTACGGTCAGGGGCAGCGTACTGTGCTTAATTTGCAAACCGTTAGAATCCAACAAGTCCCAGAAATTGCTTGCGAAGTAATCAAAAACGGCGAACCCAAAGAGACTAAAGTCTGGAACGGTGAAAGCGAAAGATCGATCCTAGAGCTCGAAGCCAATATCAACTCAGCTGGTTTCGTGGCAGCATCCGAGGAAGCCATGGGTAGCTTCGTGTTCGCGACGGCGGTCGAAGTGATGGACTAGCCCTTATTGAAATTGGAAGCCTTCAGATTGTGAGTATGTGCGCCGTCTGCCGTCTGGGGCGGCGCACGACTGACCTACGTCGCGGCCAGATCGGTCGGAGCCGGGCGCAGCGTGTCGGTGAACAGCCATGGCGCCCGCTGCCCGATGACCGCCCCCTGGAAGCGCTTTCGCGAGCCGTAGACGACCCAGGTGGTGTCCACCGCACCGTAGTACTCCACCAGCCGCAGTGCCTCGGGGTGTTCGGCGGCGTGGTGGACGTGTGTGAGCCCGGCGTCATAGCGACCCTCGAGCAGATGGCGGGCCACGACGGGCTTGGAGGGCTCGTCGATGATCGTCTCCCAGGGGGAGAGGTCGAGGTAGCCGCGGGTCGCCGATACGATGCCAAGGCTCTTCGGCTCTTCGACGTCGGTGCGCACTACCAGCCCGAGCTCCTTGGTGGGGTAGATGAAGGTGTCGATCACGAACACCTCCTCGTGGTAGCGCTCCGTGACGAGGTGAACCTGCACATGGGCGCTGCACTGGACGAGGAATGTCTTGGGCTGATCGCGCACCTGCCCGATCGCCTCCAGCAGGTCCTCGACGAGGATCACCTCGAAGTCGGTGAGACCCTGGAACTCGAGGTAGTGCAGCAGCGCGTTCTCGTGGCAGGTGCCCTGCGGTCCCAGGGTTATGAACGTCGGAGGCGTCACGGGGAGTCCGTCCCTCCTGCCGGAGCGCCGGCCGGAGCGTCGATCAGCTCGTCCTCCATCTTGCAGGTCGCCGCGATCAGCAGCTCGAACAGCTCCTCGGTGAAGTCGGCGGGCAGATCGACCTCGCCTCCACGGGCGAGGTAGCGCTCGCGAACCTCCACGACGCGTCCCGGCTGCATCATCGGGATGTCGTGAGCGCGCTTGTAGAGGGCGATCTCCCGGCAGATGGCAAAGCGCTCACCCAGTAGGCCCGCGATCTGCTCGTCGAGCTCATCCAGGCGGCGGCGAAATGGCTCGAGGCCGCTCATGTGAGCACCGTGCGCATGCGTGGGCCCAGATGGGTGAAGCCGTTGGCGCGGTAGAAAGCCTCCGTGGCGGTGAGGCCCTCGAAGCTCTCCTTGGGCAGGCCCACCTCCACCCGGGTGATCCCCTGCTCGCGTGCTTGCTCGAGGAAGGCGGCGAGCAGAGCGCCGCCGATCGCCCTGCCGCGCCAGGCCTCGTGCACCCACAGATCCTGGATCAGGCCATAGCGGCCCGGAATGTGGATCGCGCTCTGCCAGCTCGCGCTGAGCACCCCCACGAGCGACCCCTCCGACTCAGCCACGAGCAGAGCCCCGGCTGCGGGTTCCTGGAGCAGTGACCGCACCGCCTGTCGCATCTCCCGGCTCGATGGCGGGGTCGCACCGAGCTCTGAGAGCAGCTCGGCCACGGCCTTTGCCACCGCCTCGGCGTCGTCGTGCTCTGCCCTGCGTACCCTCCAGCTCTCCGTCGCGGATGGCTCGGGGGTGGCGGACATGGCCGGGACGAGCTCGCTCATCGGCTCCCCACGGCAACGGTCTCTGGCGCGAGCTCAACGGTCCACGCACTCGGCGCATCGCTGCCGGTCACAGCCTCCGCGATGGCGGACATCGGCGCCCGGGCCTTCAACAGGATCTCCTCAAACTCATCATTCGGATCGGACTGGATCACGATCGCGCCGCCTGCTCCGATCGTGGTGGATCCCGGGCGCATGACGATCGTGCGGATCACGATGCTGAGGTCGATGCTGCCATCCAGTCCAAAGTACCCGATCGCTCCCGAGTACACGCCGCGCGCCTCCCGCTCGATGTCATCGATGATGCCCATCGTGCGCAGCTTCGGCGCCCCCGTCATCGAGCCACCCGGGAAGCAGGCACGCACGCATTCCGTGGGGGTCCGGGAGGGATCGAGCACGCCCGTGATCGTCGAGATCAGCTGGTGCACCGTCGTGTACGGCTCCACCACCATGAACTGGGGCACCCGCACGCTGTCCACCTCGCAGACGCGGCCCAGGTCGTTGCGCAGCAGATCCACGATCATCAGGTGCTCCGCGAAGGTCTTCTCGTCGCTGAGCAGCTCCAGGCGGTTGGCCTCATCCTCGGTCGGGTCCGATGAGCGGGGCGCCGTGCCCTTGATCGGCCTGGCCTCCACCCGGCGCTCCCGGTCCACCGAGAGGAAGCGCTCGGGCGAGGAGCTCAGCACGCTCAGCTCCCCCAGCTTCAGGTAGGCCGCGAACGGCGCCGGGTTGCGCCGGCGCAGCAGGCGGTAGAGATCCCACGGCTCCGGGCTCGCGTCCGTGTGGATCTGGTCGGTCAGGCACACCTCATAGGACTCACCCGCCGTCAGCGCGCTCTGGCAGCGAGCGATGTCCGCCAGGTACTGCTCCCGACCTCGCCCCACCCGGAAGCTCACCTGCTCCGTCTGCTCGGCCCGAGATGCCGCGGGAGCCTCATCCCCCGGCCCTCGCGGCATCTCCGACGTCTCCCCGAGCAGATCCCCCAGCAGCTCCCCGACCAACCGCTCGACACCCTCCACCCAGGCCTGCCCCTCCGCGACGTCCTCCTCGCGGCAGAGCGCCACCAGGTGGGTGCGATGGGCCACGTGGTCGATCGCCACCACCCGGTTTGCCAGCATCATCACGGCATCAGGCACATCGGAGCTGTGGACGTTGGGCGAGCCGCAGTCGGCCTTGCACTCATAGCCCAGGTAGCCCACGAAGCCGCCCAGCAGGCCCGCTGGAAGCTGGGGGGGAGGGTCGGCGCTCAGCGCCGAGACCTCCCGGTCGATGACCGCGAAGATCGACTCCGACTCCACCGAGCTGCCCTGCGCACGGTGCGAGCTGACGAGCTGCCTGTCGACATCGTATTCGATCACACAACGGTCGGGGCCCGCCGTCGTGCCAAGGAAGGAAGAGCGGGCCAGGGGGGTGGGGGCGTCCGCGCTGTCGAGCCAGAAGGCATGCTCTGCCTTGGAGAACAGGCGCTCGAAGAGGAGCTCCGCCGGTGCCTCCCCCTCGAGTGTCCGGGTGAGCACCTGCAGCTTGGCGCTGCTGCGGGCTGCCCTCTCCGCCTCAGTCTCGGTATCGGTCGGGCGCTCGCGTGGGGGCCTTCGCGGGGGGGTGCGTGACCTGTTCGCCCGCGGTCCCCTCCAGGACCTGTGACGGCGGGCGAGCGCATAGAAGTTCTCGAACAGCCTGCGGCCATGCTCCGTGGCGATCGACTCGGGATGGAACTGCACGCCCCACATCGGCCGGCGGCGGTGCTCGATGCCCATCACCACCCCCTCATCCGTCCAGGCCGTCACCCGGCCTTCCGGGCCGAGGTCATTGGCGACCGCGAGCGAGTGGTAGCGCACGACCGAGAAGTCCTGGGGGATGCCCTCGAAGAGGCCGCTGCCGAGGTGCTTGACACCGCTACGGCGCCCATGCATCACCACGGGCGCCGCAGCCACCATCCCCTTGAGCATCTGTCCGAGACCCTGGTGGCCGAGACAGACACCGAGCACCGGTATGTCGCTGGAGCGAAGAACGTCCGCGCACACCCCGAAGTCATGCCAGCGCTCCGGGCGCCCGGGACCGGGGGAGAGGACGATCGCGTCGAAGTCCCACCGCGAGAGCGCTTTCCAGGAGACGATGTCATTGCGGATCACGATCGGCTCCTCGCCCGAGACGGCCGCGATCAGGTGAAAGACGTTGTATGTATAGGAGTCGTAGTTGTCGATCAGGAGGGTGCTCACCGCGCCGCCTCGAGGCCGAGCCCGTGGGCGCTGCGGTCCAGGAGCGTGTGCACCACCCGCTCCACATGTTCGCCCCGCTCGCTCTCCAGGTACCAGATGGAGAGGTGCTTGAGGTAGTGGGCGAGCGGGCGGACGTCCAGGCGCTCGACGGCGAGGCGCAGGTAGCGGCGGTAGAGCGCGGACTGCACGACGGCGAAGCGGTAGTCGGGATCCTCGGCCGGCCGGCCGGTCGTGTGCACACCGCTGCGGTGCGCCCGTGCACGCACGAGGTTCCATCCGAGGCTCTCCTCCTCGTCGAGCAGCTTGGCGGGCTCGAAGTCGATGTCGGGTGTGACTGGGTAGGGCAGGAAGTAGCCGAGCGCCAGCTGCGCGGCTATCCGTTCAGGACTCGGGTGCGAGCGGCGCACGTGGCGCCGCTCGGAATCCTCGTCGATCTGTGCGTCGATCCAGTCGCTCAGCTCGTCGATCAGCTGCGCCCCGGCGCTCGATGTCAGCGCGCGCTTCTGGCTCGAGACCATCCCGTGGAAGATGCTGCGGTTGGGATGAAAGCCGCCGTTGAGCTCGGGCTTCAGCTCGGCGGCGAGGCGGCGGATGCCGGTCACGTGCGCCACCCACTCAGAGCCCGTGACTTGCAAGGAGACCATGTCCTCGAGATCCGGCGCGGTCAGGGCATAGGTCAGCGAGCGCATGTGCTGGGTGGACTGCCCGTCGGCCCGCACCAGCGGCATCTCCTCGAGCTCCTCGACGCCGGTGACGTAGACGATCACGCCGTCCTCGCGGCGCTTGAGGGTCCCGCTGCGCAGGCCCGACTCGGCCAACTCGGCGGTCTCGGAGAGGAAGTCCGACTCGAACAGGACCCGGTCGAAGGCGATCCCCAGGCGTGCGAGCGTCTTTCGCTGCCCGGCGATCACCCAGGCGCGCGTCTTGTACCAGAGCTCCACCGCCTCGCCCTCGCCGCAGAGCACGCGCTTCATCAGCTCGTCCGCTGCGTCATTCTGCACGTGCACCTCGCGGGAGAGCGAGTCCTCCGCCTGCTCGAGCTCGCCGGCGTCGAGCGTGCCGCCGCCCGCCGCAACGTAGTCGGCGTAGCACATCCCCACGAAGTGATCGCTCTTCTCATCGCCTTCAGACCAGCCCTGCTGGTGGCGTCCGCTGGCCATCACGCCCGCCATCGCCTCGCCCATCGCGCGCCCCATGTCGGAGATGCGACTGCGGCGCTCGACCTGGCAGCCCGCCTGGGCGAGCGCCGCGGCGAGCGCGTTGCCGATGGCGAGGTTTCGCAGGTGTCCGATGTGCAGCGCCTTGGTGGCGTTGGCGTCCCAGAACTGCACCGAGTAGCGCTGCCCGGCCGCGAGCTCCGACAGCGCCGGCTCGGCGCTGCCGCCGGCCTCCAAAGCTGCGCCCTGTGTCTCTATCCAGCTGTCTGCGAGGCGCAGGCGGACCGCGTCGCGGTCGCGGATCACGCTGTCCACCCAGGGCTCGGCCTCGAGGCGCTCGAGCGCCTCCAGCGATTCGGGATCGTGCCGCCAATCGGGAGAGCGTGGCGTGAGCTTCAGGTCGTAGTCCTTGCGCGGGCGCCGGGGAGCTCGCGCCGCCCACGGCGAGGGTCCACCCTCCGGCCCCAGAACATCCTCGAAATAGTCAAAGAGATTGATGTTCATAAATAGATCCGGTGTTAACTCTCATGCACCAGCCGGGGCTCGAACCCGGATCACCGGTGTTTAAGACCGGTCCTTTCACCGATTAAGGTACTGGTGCCCATGCCCCGCCTTGCCGGAGTCGGAGTGCGAGTCCCCTGGCGAATGATCTGGTCCGGAGGGTGAAATTCCCACATCTCCAACTTCCTGGGCTACCCTAAGGCCTGGCTATTGGAATTTCAAGCGATCGAGCCATCTGAATCCCACCAGTCCTAGGGCGAAATGTGGCCCGATCGCCAGTACAGCAGCATGTTGCAGGCGCGAACAAAGCTTACGGGAGGTTAGAAACATGTGGCAAGGCGTGGGTAGACGGAAACGCGGTGGCCGAAGTCGCTCGTGGGAGACATGTGAAGGGTCGGAGCTATGAGCTCCCCGAACGAAACGCTCGCGCGCAGCGATGAGCGCGGACTGCCTCCCGGGCCCCGCATGCCGAGCTCTCTCCAGGCGATCGGGTGGGCACTGCGTCCGCTCTCGTTCATGGAGCGCTGCGAGAGCCGATATGGAGAGCTCTTCACACTGAGGGTCAGGCGCGGGCGCCCCTGGGTGCTCCTCACCAACCCCGAGCATGCCAAGGAGGTCTTCACCACCGCCCCCGAGCTGATGCGTTCCGGTGCCAGGGAAGCCAATCCTCTGCTCGGGCCCCTGCTCGGGCCGACCTCGGTGATGCTCCTCGACGAGCCTCACCACATGGACGACCGCAAGCGCCTGCTGCCATCCTTTCACGGCACCCGCATGCAGGAGTACGGCGAGATGATGGCCGACGTGGCCCGCCGGGAGATCGCGGGCTGGCCTCTGGGCGAGCCCTTCGCGCTGTGGCCGCGCATGCAGGCGATCAGCTTGGAGGTCGTCATGCGCGCCGTCTTCGGCGAGGTGAAGGGCGAGCGCCTGGAGCTCCTCCGTGAGCGCCTCGTGCGGCTGACCAGCTGGGTCAACCACCCTAACCGGCTGGCCATGCTGGCCGCGATCGGTCCGCGTTCGATCACGACAGGATCGGGATTCGAGAAGGTCATGAAGCCGGTCGAGGAGCTGGTGCTGGAGGAGGTCCGCGAGCGGGCGCTCGACGGCGGCGACAGCGGCAACGGACAGCAGACGATCCTCGCGATGCTCGCGCACGCCTACGCCGACACCGGCTCGCAGGAGAGCGACAGGAAGATGCGCGACGAACTGGTGACGATGCTCTCCGACGGGCCCACCGCCACGTCGCTGGCCTGGGTGTTCGAGCGCCTGCTGCGCCATCCGGAGAAGCTCGCGCGCCTGCGCGAGGAGGTGCTCGAGGGGGAGAGCGAAGAGTATCTGAGCGCCGTCGTGACCGAGACCCTGCGCCTGTGCCCCGCCGTTCCAGTGGTCATGCGGCGTCTCGTGGAGCCGCTGAGGCTCGGCGGCTACACGATCCCAGCTGGGACGATCGTGGCTCCATGCGTGTACCTGATGCACCGCCGCGGCGACATCTACCCGCGTCCACTCGAGTTCAGGCCGGAGCGCTTCCTCGAGGAGGCCGCCGGCACCTACACCTGGATCCCGTTCGGCGGCGGGGTGCGGCGCTGCGTGGCCGCCAGCTTCGCGCCACTTGAGATGCGGCGTGTGATCCAGACGGTGCTCCGGGAGGTGGAGCTGCGTCCCGCGGACGCGCGCTCGGAGGGGGTGGCCAGGAGCTCGGTCTCCTTCGCCCCGGACGGCGGCGCGCTCGTGATCGCCACGAGACGGGCGCCCTCGGAGGCCGACGCGGAGAGGCGCCAGCCCGTCGCCGGCTAGATCCGCGCGCGATCGCGCGCGGCACACCACACATAGACTGGGCCCCGTGTCGCGCTTCCACGAGCCCCAGCACCCGGACTTCCACCGCCTGAACGCCTCGCTCGCCTTCGACAGGCGCCTGTGGCCCCAGGACGTCGCGCAGTCCCGCGCGCACGCGCGCATGCTGGCCGAGCGGGGCATCATCGAGACGGGTGACCGCGACGCGCTGCTCGCAGGCTTGGACTCGGTCGAGCGGGAGCTGCGTGATGAGCGCTTCCCGTTTCGGGAGGACGACGAAGACATCCACATGGCGATCGAGCGTCGCCTGACGGAGATCGCGGGCCCGGTCGGAGGGCGCCTGCACACGGCCCGCTCGCGTAACGACCAGGTGGTCACGGATCTGGCCATGTACACGCGCGAGCGCTCGGCGGCGGCGAGGGCGGCCATCGCGAGCCTGATGAGGGAGCTGCTGATCCGCGCCGAGGGGCACATCGACTGGCCGATGCCCGGCTATACCCACCTCCAGCGGGCCCAGCCGGTCTATCTGGGCCATCACCTGCTCGCCTACTTCTGGATGCTCAGCCGCGACCGCTCGCGCTTCGCCTTCGCCGAGGCCGAGTCGGGGCGCCTGCCGCTCGGCGCGGGTGCCCTCGCGGGCGTGAGCTTCGACACCGATCGAGGCTTCCTGGCGCGTGAGCTCGGCTTCTCGGAGGTCGCGCCCAACTCGATCGACGCCGTTTCGGGCAGGGACTTCATCCTCGACTACCTCGGCGCGGCCGCCACGTGCTCGACGCACCTCTCGCGGCTGGGGGCCGAGCTCGTGCTGTGGTCGAGCGCCGAGTTCGGCTTCTGCGAGCTGCCGGACGCATGGAGCTCGGGCTCCTCGATCATGCCGCAGAAGAAGAACCCGGACGCCGCCGAGCTCCTGCGTGCCAAGGCGCCGCGGGTGGTGGGGCATCTGGCTGCGCTCCACGGCGTGATGCACGCGCTCCCCTTGACCTACAACAAGGATCTGCAGGAGGACAAGGAGCACCTGTTCGACGCGGTCGACACGCTCGAGCTCACGCTCGCGGCGGCCACGGGGATGATCGCCGGGGTTCGCTTCGATCGCGCGCGCATGCGCGAGGCTGCCTCGGACGAGCTGATCGCGGCCACCGACGTGGCCGATCTGCTCGTGCGGCTGGGAATGCCCTTCCGCGAGGCCCACGGTGTGGTCGCGGGCCTGGTGCGCACGGCCGTGGACGCCGGCAAGAAGCTCTCGGATCTGACCGATGCGGAGATCGCAGCGGTGAGCGATCTGCTGGCGGAGCACCGTGAGGACTTCCAGGCGGTGCTCGCGCAGAGCTCGTGGCTCGAGTCCAAGATATCCGAGGGAGGCACCTCCCTGGCTCGTGTGAGGGAGCAGATCGACCTGGCCCGCGCGGTGCTCGATGAAGGCGCTACCGCCTGAGTTCTACGACCGCCCCGTGGTCGAGGTCGCCCGCGAGCTGATCGGCTGCACGGTCGAGCATGCGGGCGCGGGCGGGGTGATCGTGGAGACGGAGGCCTACCACGAGAGCGAGCCCGCCTGCCATGCGTTCGTGGGTCTGACGCCGCGGACGCGCACCTTGTTCGGCCCACCCGGCCACGCCTACGTGTACCGCTCCTACGGCATCCACGCGCTGCTCAACGCGGTGTGCGAGGCAGAGGGGGTGGGGGCGGCCGTCCTGATACGAGCGCTCGAGCCCACGCACGGGCTCGAGGCGATGCGCGCTCGGCGCCCCGCCGGCGCCCGGGGCAGGCTCGCCGGCAGGCCGCTGCCCGACGAGGATCTCTGCTCGGGTCCGGGCAAGCTCACGCAGGCGCTGGGCATCACGCTGGCAGACAACGAGAGCCACCTCGCGGGCGGGTCGGTGCGCGTCGGCCCTCGGACCGGGCGCTGGCTGGACCCGGAGATCAGGGAGGGAACCAGGATCGGGATCACACGCGCGGTCGATTTGAGCTGGCGCTTCTGCCTGGCGGGAAACGCGCACGTCTCGCGTCCACGACCGGCGGCGCCGGGGGCTACCCGCTGGGGCTGACGCCGCCGGTCGGCGAGGGCGAGGCCGGCGTTTCGGCGCTCGGGGGTGTGGAGTGGGCGGGCGTCGGGGTTTCGTGGGCGGGCGTCGGGGTGGAGGGCGCGGGTGCCTTTTCGGGTGTGGCCGCGCCACCTCCGGCTTCGCCGCCGGCCGCATTCGGCTTGGCAGTCTTTTCGCCGCCTTTGGTGGCGCCCGGCGTGCCGCTCTGGGCGGGTGCGCCCTGGGAGGAGGGTGGCGCGCTCGTTTCCGATTCCCCCGAGCTCGTCCCGGCTTCGCCGCCTTCCTTGGAGCCCTTCGGCTTGGCCGCGTGTTCGGCCCGCGCCTTGTCGATCCCCAGCGCCGAGGTCATGAAGTCGTGCCAGATCAGCGCGGGAAAGGTGCCACCGAGGACGGGGTTGCCGTTGAAGTCGGTGCTCATCGGGATCAGCTTGTTGGGGTAGCCGACCCAGACGGCGACGGTGTACTTGGAGTCCCAGCCCACGAACCAGGCGTCGCCGTAGTTGGAGGTCGTGCCTGTCTTGCCGGCGGCGAACTGCCCGATGGCGGCGGCGCGTCCGGTGCCGTACTGGAGCACCGTTTCGAGCATCGAGGTCTCGGTCGCGGCGATGTCCGGCGGTAGCACGGCCTGGCTTCTCACGCCGTTGATGTCGAGATGGGAGCCGTCGGGCAGTGGACGGCTGGAGGAGGCCACTTCCTGGATACCCACCGGTTCGCCGGCGGCGGCCATCGTCCCGCTCACGCGCCGGCCTTCGTGGGCGATGGTCTCGTAGGCGTGGGCCATGTCGAGCGGGGTGACGCCGGTCGTGAGTCCGCCGATCGTCATGGCGGGGTTGGTCGATAGCGGCGTGGTGATGCCCATCTTGTGGGCGAGCAGGGCGATGCGTCGCGTGCCCACTTTGAGACCTACTTCGGCGTAGATGGAGTTGTCCGAGAAGGCGGTGGCCCCCGTGAGGGTGTTGGAGCCGGAGTAGGCGCCTTCGTCGTTGTGGACCACGAAGCGTTCCCTGCCGCGGCTCGATGGGACGATGAATTCCTTCTGCTTGGAGGTCCAGACAGAGCCGGGGGAGATGCCAGCCTCGAGGGCGGCTGCGAGGTCGAATGCCTTGAAGGAGGACCCGGGTTGGCGCTCGCCCTCGGTGGCGAGGTTGAAGGGGCTCTCGTCGTAGTTGCGCCCCCCGACCATCGCACGCACCTCGCCTGTCTTGTTTTCGATCGCCACGAGCGAGGCGGTCGGGCCTTCGGGGTTTGCGAGGTAGCCGCTCACGGCCTGTTCGGCGGCGCGCTGGAGTTCGAGATCGAGCGTGGTCTTGATCCTCAGGCCGCCGTCGAAGGCCCGCGGGGCGCCGTAGCGTTCGATCACCTGCTGCTGGACCCAGCTGGTGAAGTAGCCGGCGTCGACGCCTTCGACGGTCTGCTCCTGGGGCGCCTGGACCTCCTTGGGCGCGGGCACCGCCTGCTTGACGCTTTCTCCGTATACGGGCCTGGTCAGGTAGCCCTGCTGGAGCATCTGGTAGAGAACCACGTCGCGTCGGTCGCGGGCGGCTTCGGGGTGCTGGGCCGGGTCGTAGGCGGTGGGGTCCTGGATGATCCCGGCGAGCATCGCGGCCTCCCACGGCTGCAGCTGGGCCACGCACAGGGGGTGGCCGGGCATCCCGCAGCCGAGGTGGTTGACGTCGTGGCCGAAGTAGGTCTGCGCGGCGGCCTCGATCCCGTAGGCGCCGTTGCCGAAGTAGATCGTGTTGAGGTAGGCCGTGATGATCTTTTCCTTGGACCACTTGTGTGAGAGCTGGTAGGCCAGGGCGGCCTCGCGGAGCTTCTCGAAGATCGTCCTGTGCGACTGGGCCTGCAGGGCGTTCTTGATGAACTGCTGCTCGATCGTGGAGGCGCCCTGGACGCCGCCTTTGTGGCGGATGTCGGCGACGAAGGCACGCGCGATCCCGCGGATGTCGATCCCGCTGTTGCTCTCGAAGCGCTTGTCCTCGATCGAGATCACGGCCTCCTTGACGATCGGGGGGATCTGGGGGGGCGTGACGATCACCCGGTTCTGCTGGCTGAGCACGCCGATCGGGTGCCCGAGGTCGTCGAGCAGGAGCGAGCTCTGGGCGTCCTTGAACTGGGAGAAGCGCGTGAGCGAGGGCAGGTCGGAGGCGATCGAGACGAAGATCCCGAAGACGAAGGAGACGAGGCCGAGCAGCAGCAGGGCGAAGATGATCGAGATCAGCCGCAGCCGCTTCAGGCGGGGCTTGCTGGAGGACCCTTGATCGGCGGGCTCGGGCGGTGGGGGAGGTATGTCGGGGGCGACTGTCGCGCTCATCGGCGGCGGAGCGAGACGCTCCGGGAGTCGGGAGGGCCTGATCGAGACCCTCGGCGCGGCTCCCCTTGGAGGCTGCGCGATAGGACCCTCCGGACCGCGAGAGTCTAGCATTGGCGTTGATGCCGAACGCCACAGATGCGGCCGCCGAGGACGCCTCCCGGCTCGCCGCCGAGCTGGCGCTGGGCGCCGTGGACAGCCTTCCCGCGGGCGCGCTCACGGAGCGCTTGAGGGCGGCGCGCGAGCAGGGTCGCCCACTGCGCGTGAAGCTCGGGATCGATCCGACGGCACCGGACATCCACCTCGGCCACGCGGTCGTCCTGGTCAAGCTTCGCCAGTTCCAGGAGGCGGGCCATCGCGTGGTGTTGATCATCGGCGACTACACCGCGCGCGTGGGAGATCCCTCAGGACGATCGAGCCTGCGCCCGATGCTCGACGAGGAGCAGATCGAGGCCAACGCGGCGACCTTCCAGGAGCAGGCGCTGAAGATCCTCGACCGGGACCCCGAGCGCCTGGAGATCAGGCGCAACAGCGAATGGCTGGAGATGTCGATGATCGAGCTGCTGGGGCTGCTGCGCACGACCACGGCGGCGCAGATGCTCGAGCGCGACGACTTCGCCAAACGCTGGACGGCGCGCGAGCCGATCTCGATGCTCGAGCTGCTCTATCCGCTGCTGCAGGGCTATGACTCGGTGGCGGTCGCGGCGGATGTCGAGCTGGGGGGCACCGATCAGAAGTTCAACCTGCTGCTGGGGCGCGACATCCAGCGCGCCTACGGCCAGCCCGAGCAGGCGATCCTGACGATGCCGATCCTGGTGGGCACGGACGGGCGCCGCAAGATGTCCAAGTCGCTCGGCAACCAGATCGGGATCACGGACCCGCCCGAGGAGATGTACGGCAAGGTGATGAGCATCCCGGACGAGGCGATGGCCGAGTATCGCCGCCTGCTGATCGAGCCCCGCGCCCGCGCAGGCGAGGACGGGGACACGACGGGCCTCTCGCGGGACACGACGGGCCTCTCGCCGCGCGACGCCAAGCATGCGCTCGCGCGCGCGCTGGTGGCCTGGCTTCACTCCGAGGCCGAGGCGCAGGCGGCCGAGCGCCATTTCGACCTGGTGGTGGTGCAGGGGGCGGCGCCGGAGGAGGTCCAAGAGGCGAGCTTCGCGGCCGAGGATGGGATGCTGCACCTGCCCGGCCTGATCGCCGAGGAGTTCGGGATCTCGCGCTCTGAGGCGCGGCGCCTGATCGACCAGGGCGCGGTGACGCTCGACGAGCAGCCACTGGCGGCCGGCGAGCACGACGTGCCTTCCGTCCGCGCGGACGGTAAGGTTCTGAAGGTGGGCAGGCGCCGTTTTCGCCGGCTGCGCACCGAGTAGACAGCGCGGCCCTGATCGCGCTATACTCCCCGGTCGGCCCGTGGGCGCCCCTGGGCGCTGGGTCGGAATCGGTCTCCTCCAGAAGGAACCCCTTTCGGTGAGGCTAGGCGGTCTTTGAAAACTCAACAGCATGCGCATCTACGATCGAGATTCGATCGTGGTGTGCGTCCAGGTTCGACCCGCCACGGGAGCGCTTTACGTGCCCTCGGTGGCGGTCAAAGAGTCAAGTAGAGAAGTACCCCGTCATGGGTCGGGACCACGGTGTATGGGTCCCGGCAGCCGTGAGCCAGTCGTGCTTAGGCACGGCAGGCGAGCGCAAACCAATGACAGCTTTTCGTGAAGTTCTTCACGGAGAGTTTGATCCTGGCTCAGGACGAACGCTGGCGGCGTGCTTAACACATGCAAGTGGAGCGACGAACCAGGGCTTGCCCTGGGGCAGAGCCGCGAACGGGTGAGTAACACGTGGGTTACCTGCCTCGATGACCGGGACAACCCGAGGAAACTCGGGCTAATACCGGATGTGCCCGCAAGGGGAAAGGAAGCTTCGGCCTCCGCATCGAGATGGGCCCGCGGCCCATTAGCTTGTTGGTGAGGTAACGGCTCACCAAGGCTTCGATGGGTAGCTGGTCTGAGAGGACGATCAGCCACACTGGGACTGAGACACGGCCCAGACTCCTACGGGAGGCAGCAGTGGGGAATCTTGCGCAATGCG